>CAZDPG010000002.1:0-11340 GCA_964507275.1 uncultured Candidatus Saccharibacteria bacterium | reverse complement strand
ACCCCGTCCTGCATGAGCAGGACGCTAAGAGCCATAGTATAGGAGGGGCGGAGGGGCGTCAATAGCGAGGCTGAGAGAGCCTCGATTACCATTACCGAATGACTTCCCAATCAATCTTTTTCAGGACATTTCTCGGCAAAATATAGTTGATGAGGCCATGATAGAAATTAATGAAAAACATCGTTAGGTACCCTTTTTTCTTGAATCGCCGATCGGACGTTTTTACCTTGTTGGTCCTCATTAAGAAGAATCTCGCATGTTGTCTCGCAAGAATTCTGCCGTACTGAATATCCTCTCCCGAGACGAGATATTCGTCGTATGAGGCTTTCGACGCATACTCCTTCTTCACGATATGAATCGTGAACAATACCTTAAACACCCAATAAAAGAAGCTGTTGATGCGCGACCAGAGATTGCTTATGCGGGTATTACTGTCCAGATAAACCGTCGCTGTACCATATCCAACTTTTGGATGAGTCTCAAGGTAGTCGTCGAGCTCCTCAAGGAAATCTTTCTGTAAGGAGACGTCGGCGTCCATGAAGATGGCCCACTCAAGTCTGGGGGAGCACTTTGAAAGCCCCAGATTTCTCGCGTACGAGACGCCCCTCTTCTCTGTGGAGTAGACTTTGATATTGCGCGCCTCGTGTTGTCTTGCTTTTTTATACGTCGCATCAGTCGAACCGTTTTCGACCACGATGATTTCATATTTGTCTTTCGGATAATCGAGCTTCTCAAGATAACGCAGCGTCCTCTCAATAAGAAGTTCCTCGTTGTGAGCAGGAACAATGATTGAAAAGAACCTGTGGTGCATGGATTGTTTCTACTTTCTATGGAACTAGCCGCTCGATGACAGTCTGCAAAACGGGCGTCATATTCTTTAATACGTATCCTGTCGGATCTTGTCGGTCGCCATGCTGAAACACAGCATCAAATTGGCGACCGGGGACAAGATTGTCGATATTCATACACCCAACCGGCGCATTCAGAGCCTTCCCATCCCTGCCTTCTTCTCCGTCGACAATAGCGATTTCTTCAAGACGGTACGGCACTTTCACGTTGATGACTTTCAGCAAATCAATACCGCGAGTGTTCGGATCAATCGCCACAATGCCAAACGTATTTGTCTCGTCCGCACTTTCAAAAGCAACCGTAAGCGTTTCCTCTCCCTGGACTGTTCCGAAAGACGCGTCGACTGACAGATACGCATCGGTGACGAGACCCGAGAGAGCCGCTCTCTGATGAAGGAAGGCGCTTGAACGTACCGCGCCACGCACGGCACCATCGAGCTCATCGTCGTTGAATGTCGGGAGAATAATTCCACGCGGAGTGACCACGCCAAATTCTTCGACGCACTCGCGGACGGCGACGAGCAGGGGGTTGATGATTTCTTCGACCGAGGCCGTGAGGCCCGAACCGAGCGTCCAGTGGTCACCGTAGCTCGGAGCATCTTTGTCCCGATAACGCATAAGTGCGACTGAACAATCGGTGCAGTGAAGCATCATGAGTCCGCCCCCAGCCCCGACACGCCAGAGCGTCTGCTCTTTTGGATCTTCAAACGCTTTACGTTCCTCGGGAAGGACGGCGAAGACAGTGTCCTTCGGGACAAGTACGCGGTGCCCGCCGAGACACTCTTCCAGAGTGCCTTGAACGAGAATGAATCCACGCCGTGCTTGAATAGCATTAATAAGAGAAATCATATCGAATGTACACATTATCAACCTCCAAACTGATACACGCAATACCCAAAAAATGAGCACGGGCATAGAAAGATTGCGGTATAACGTACGCATCATTATTACTACTGAGCCATAGTCATCGTCAATGTTGCGTATATGGTAGAGGAGCGTACAATACTTGAAGCCGTCACCCTTGCCTTATGAACGCCACTCCGCGGGAGCGAATCGTTGTGTCAGTCGGAGGTTCTTGCATCGTTCCCGACACTATAGATACTGATTTTCTTGCGCGATTCAAATCGCTCATCCTCGAAAAGGTTCAACGAGGATTCACGTTTTCCATTATCGCTGGCGGTGGCAAGACCGCGCGACAATACCAGAGCGCAGCAAACATCGTCACTCCTCTCTCTCGGCAAGACCTCGACTGGATCGGCATCCACGCGACACGCCTGAACGGCCAGCTCCTGCGCAACGTCTTCGTCGGGTACGCGCATCCACAGATTATTACCAACCCGACGATCGATATCGAATCCGACGAACCGATCATCATCGCTGCTGGCTGGCAGCCTGGCTGCTCGACCGACTATGACGCGGTGCTCATAGCCAAGAACCTCGGCGCGACACGTCTCGTGAACCTCTCGAATATCGACTACGTGTATGACAGCGATCCGCGGAAGAATCCGAAGGCACGGAAGATAGAAAAGGCCTCCTGGGCGGAGTTCAGGAAGTTGATTCCAGAAGAATGGGACCCGGGGCTCTCTTCCCCATTTGACCCCATCGCCGCGAAGGAAGCCGAAGCGATCGGCCTCGAGGTCGCCATCATCAATGGCGCGAGGCTCGAAGAATTTTCAAACTATCTTGATGGAGAACCGTTTATCGGAACGGTAATTTCCTAAAGGAAACAAAAAAAATCGCCCTCTGGCGATTTTTTGTTTCCTTTAACTCTCTTTATTATTTATCAAACCACTTGGCAATCGGGATGAGGAGCGGTGCAGAGCGGCAAATGGAAGAGAAGGTACCCGCGACGACGCCGACGAGCATCACGAGAGCAAAGTTGCGCGTCGTATCAGCACCGAAGTAGATGAGTGCGAGGAGTGCGAGCACTACCGTGAGCGCCGTGTTGATGGAGCGGGTCATCGTTTCATCGATGGACTTCCCTATCGTATCTTCGAACGACTCCTTATTATTCATCCGTTCATTCTTCGCGAGATGTTCGCGGATACGGTCGAAGATGACGATGATGTCGTTCACGCAGTAGCCGAGGAGTGATAGGAGCGCGACGATGAAGAGAGAGTCAACTTCAGCGCCAGTGAAGTGCGCAAATGCCGCGAAGAAACCAGTCGGCACGATGATGTCGATTGCGAGCATGGCGACGACCGTAATGCCGTATCCCCATCCTGGCACCGGGCGCGAGACCTTACGGAAAGCGAATGCGATATAGAGCACGATGACGATGACAACTGCGAGGATAGCCCAAAGCGCCTTGTTGGTGAACTGGCTTCCGAGTGCTGGTCCGACGGACGTATAAGAAAGCTCCGTCGTGTTTGCAGTTACAGAGAGAGCTGAGAGGACCGATTCATGTTCGACCGGAGTCAGGGCACGAGAGCGGATGGCAATGGCGTCCTCGCCTACGGTACGAACGGACACTGCACCGAGCGAGACAGGGGTAATCTGTTCCTGAATGACTGAGAGCGGTGGGCGACCGTCCTTGTAGCTCACCTGCATAAGCGAACCTCCGGTGAAATCAAGACCGAGCGGAAGGCCGTACGTAGCTATCGCACCGAGCGATGCTGCGAGAATGATTCCCGTGATCCAGAAGAAGAGCGATCGATGTTTGATGATGTACATACGTTATGCGTTATGCGCTCCTGAACCCATAAGGAATTTCCACACGCCCTCCTTGTGTTCGGGGACGATGGCGAGCAAGAAGACTCGGGAGAGCGACACCGCAGAGATGAAGGAAGCGAGCACGCCGAGTACGAAGACGAGCGCGAATCCTTGCACGATCGACGTTCCGAGCCAGAAGAGAATCACACCTGAGATGAGCATGGTGAGATGACCGTCCCGGATGGCCGTCCATGCGCGAGCGAAACCGATATGCACAGCTTCCCGAGGATCTTTGCCATCGCGCAATTCTTCCTTCGTGCGTTCGAAGATGAGCACGTTCGCATCCACTGCCATACCGACGGAGATGATGAGCCCTGCGATGCCGGAAGCGGTGAGGGTAATCGGGATGACCTTTATGACCGAAAGCATGAATGCGAGGTACTCAGCGAGCGCGAGCGCAGCGATGAGGCCCGGGAGGCGATACCAAGCAATCATGAAGAGCGCAACGATGGCGAAGCCGATGATACCAGCAGTGACGCCTGCGGAGATGGCGACGCTTCCCAAGGTCGGACCGACGGCAGAACTACTCTGAAGCTCAATAGGCACCGGGAGAGCACCGAAGTTGAGGTTCCGCACCAAATCACGCGCTTCAGTTGCTGTGAACTTGCCGGAGATAGTCGCCTGTCCGCCCGGAATTGCTTCCTGAATGACTGGATCGGAGATGAGCTGTCCATCGAGGAAGATAGCAAGCTGGCGACCGACGTTTTCACTCGTGATCTTCTCGAAGAGCGTTGCGCCCTCAGCGTCAAAGTTAAGAACGACTTGCGGTGCAGAAAGTCCGGCGGTTGCTCCAGAACCGAAACCAAGAGTTGCGCTCGAAAGATAGCGCCCTGTGAGACCGGTCGGTGCATACGTGCCCACCGTCGAAGTACCGACGGTCGTTAGCGTCTCAAGCCGGAATTCCAGTGTTGGCGTTTCGCCGAGAGCAGCGACGGCTGCCTTGATATCGGTCACACCCGGAAGATCGACGATGAGACGGTCTTCAGTCGTGCCTGAGAGCGCGCTTGCCCGCTCCGTCTGAACGAGTGGCTCCGCGACGCCGAAGAGGTTCACCCGGCGCTCAATAACACCCTGAAGCGCCGAAAGAGCATCTGCTTGATCACCCTCGAGCGTCTGGCTCATATCGGCCTTGTAGACGAGCTCCGTGCCGCCAGCGAGGTCGAGCCCTAGCTTGAAGCGGTACTGGCTCGCAGGGTCTACTTCAGTCGTCCACACGAAATACGTAAGTAAAAACCCTGCAATGAGGGCGATGGCAGCGAACACCCGGTATCGAGTCATGCGGGGATTATAGCGGAAATTAATAAAAAGCGAAGTCTTGCGCTCTTCAGGTATTCATTGCGCGCTCCGCGAGCGTAACGGCGTTCTCGAAGAGACATGCGACCGCGAGCGGTCCGATGCCACCTGGAACGGGAGTGAAGAGCGAGCATCTCTCTGCACAATCCGGACTGGCATCACCAACAACCTCCCCTCCCGATTCCGATGTGCCTGCGTCTATGAGCACGACATTCTCTTTCAGCATATCGGGAGTGATGATATGCGGAGCGCCGGCGCCCGAGACGACGATATCCGCTTCGGCGAGTGCCTCACGGAGATTCCCTGACTCGAGCGTGATGACTTCAACTTCCGCTCCCTGCTGTTCAAGCCATGTCGCCACCGGTGCACCGACAAGGAATCCCGCGCCGAGCACGACGGCTTTCTTCCCTTTTACGTCCACACTATTCTGTATGAATATTTCGCGCGCGGCACCGACGACGGGCGGTAAAAGAGCATCAGCATCGCCTCGCTCAAATTTCTCACGAGCGGGAGTTGAGAGGACATCCGCATCTTTCGAGAGCGGGATGGCATCGCAGACCTTTCTCGTGTCGATATCAGAAGCAAGCGGTAGCTGTACAAGGACGGTATCGGCGACAAGCGACCCGAGCATGACACTGAGTATTTCTGCGGGAGTGTGTTCGGGGAATCGCACGATATCGAGCACGCACCCAGCATCCTGTGCCCGCTTCTCTTTAATCTTGAGGTAGGACTTCGTCGCTCCCGTCTCGCTCGTCACGACAACCGCAATATGTGGCTGACTACCAAGCGCTTCCGCACGCACTTTCGTGCGCGCAAGTATGTCTCTCGCAAGGGTGCGTCCGTCGATAATCATACAATCTCCCATTCCCGCTTCAGCTCAGCAATACCATCCTCAAGCGAAACTGACGCGGTAAAATCGAGCAGATCCTTTGCCCGAGACACGAGGGCGCAAGAGGTCCGAATCTCTGCCCGAGGTGGCAAATACTCTCGTTCGCCACCGAATACAGCAGCAAGTTCATTGACCGACGTCCCGTGGCCTGTACCAACGTTGATGACTTCTCCTTTGCCGACTGACGAACTCTCTCCCGCTCGCATAAGCGCCGCGACGATATCGTACACATGAACGAAATCTCGCGTCTGATTCCCGTCACCGACGATCGTAAGCGGCTTCCCTTCTTTTTTGAGTTTCAGGAAACGGCCGATGACAGCAGCGTACGGGCCGCTTGGGTCGAGGCGCGGGCCATACGCATTGAAGAAGCGCAGCGATACCGTCTGCGTACCATAGAGAGCAGTCGCGAGGGCAAGGTATCGTTCGCTCACATATTTATGCAGCCCGTACGGATTCACTGGAGCTGCCGAAAGATCTTCGGAGACGACTGGTACGTCGGTATTGCCATAGACTGCCGCGCTTGAGGCGAGTACGACACGCGCTCCGCTCCTTACGGCAGCAAGCACGTTCACGGTTCCGGTGACATTTACTGCATGCGTCTCGACCGGGTTCTTGATTGAGTACTCGACGCTTGGGAGTGCTGCGAGATGAAAGACGATATCCGCGTCTGAAAGAAGCTCCGGGAGCGCGTCTGCTTGGCGTACATCCACAACATGTAACGGCACCCCTGCGGGGACATTCTCTTTCTTCCCAGCGACGAGCGAATCAATGACCGACACCTCATATCCCTCCTTCACGAGCGCATCGACCAGATGTGATCCGATGAATCCTGCACCACCTGTCACGACAACCTTCTTGTTTTTTGTCTTCATGTTCCAGAAAAAGCGAGTAATGCGCGCAAGGTCTTCATCGCGATGGTGAGATCGAGTCCGAAAGAACGATGCTTCAAGTAATACAGGTCGAACGAGAGCTTGCGGCGCGTACGTTCGACATCCGCTCCTCCGCGCGGCGCATCATAATCACGAATCTGCGCCCATCCGGAGAGCCCGGGAGTGATCAAATGACGCATCCAATATTGCGGTATCTCGCGCTCATAAACTTCCGCAATCTTCGGGAGCTCTGGTCGCGGGCCGATGAAAGAAAGCTCCCCTTTGAGCACGTTCCAGAGCTGCGACAGCTCATCGATACGCGTCTTGCGCAGGAACCGACCGAGCGCAGTCACTCGGTTTTTCTTCTGCAATTCAGGATTGCCATGATCATCAAAGAGCATAGAACGCAGTTTCGTGATGCGGAACGTACGGCCGCTCTTACCGATGCGTTCATGGTACAGAAACGGCGCTCCGTTCTCCAGATAGAGGAGGCCCGCTGCGATGCCGACGAGCGGGATAGCTATAATTGCTCCGACGAGCGCGAGGACGATATCGAAAACACGCTTCGCGCCATCATAGAACACATGCTTCTTCGAGAGCGTTTCGAGCATCTGTGCCGTATCAATATGCTCGAGCGGCACTCGGTCGAAGACCTCTTCGTAGAGTGCAGCGAAATCCTTGATGAGTACCTCTCCGGACATGAGGCTGCGCCACTTGGGCAGACCATTCCTGACTCGAGGGTCCGACAAGTCAGCCACCAAAATGCTCGCCCCAGACGCGCTCGCAGATGCGATGCCAGCAAGCACCTCATCCTCCACCAAGTCGACACTGCCTACGCGAGAAATGAAACGAACGAGCAGGCGATCATTCCCTTGCACTTCATCGAACAACTCGAGTATCGCGGGACTGTTGCCGACGAGGACCGCGGACACGCGATTACCCTCGCCCATCCTGTGGGTCATGCGATAGGAACGCCATGCACTCACGGCGAGTACGGACACCGCGAGATAGAGCATGAGTATCGTCTTCGGGGCAATAGAGAGCGGGAGTATGAAAAAGAGAATCGCCGCAATGGCGACCGTCGCAGCCTGTGCGCCGAAGATACGCACGCCCATGATGCGCTGTATCGGACGTGTCTGCTTCTCATAAAGGCCAGCGATGTAGAACACGACGAGAGAAATGAGGAACATCGGCAGGAACGGCACGAGGTTCGCCTCGAAGTAACCTAGGGGCGGCACTGCGAGGTTTCGAAGAAGAAGGGCGGACCAGAGAGACGCCACCAATATGCAAAAATCCCCTATCAAGAGAAGAATTGTCTCGCGACGGTCAAATGCCATAGATATAGATACTATAACGCGGGAATCTATTGTACAGTTGCACCCATGAGAGACCTCTCCCGCAAGAAGATCCTATTCGTCATCACCAAGTCAAACTGGGGTGGAGCGCAACGGTACGTCTATGACCTCGCTACGACCCTCCCCAGAGAAAAATTCGAAGTCAGCGTCGCATTCGGACAGCCGGGCCTGCTCGCCAAGAAATTAGAGGCGGCCGGAATCACATCCTATCCGATCTCGAGCCTTCAGCGCGACCTCTCGGCGATTTCGGACGTGAAAAGCTTCTTCGAGCTCTTGGAACTTTTCCGTACCGAGCGGCCCGATGTCGTACACCTTAATTCTTCTAAGGCCGCTGGTGTGGGGGCACTCGCCGCGCGCTTCGCGGGAGTGCCCCGAATCATCTTCACCGCTCATGGGTGGCCCTTTGCGGAAAAGAGAAACCTTGTCTGGCGATTATTCGCACTCCTCGGATCGTGGGCGACCGCTATGCTTTCCCATGCAGTAATCGCTGTTTCGAAAAATGATCTGTGCCTCGGGAGGCGGTTGCCTTTCTGCAGTTCCAAAATGTACTTGGTTTACAATGGTATCGACATTAATATCGCTCTCGAATCAGGAGATATCGTACGTCATTCATTCCCAGCGGGAGCACGCATTACTGGCACCATCGGTGAACTTACGAGAAATAAAAATCAGATTTCGCTCATTGAGCAGGCAAAAAATGATCCGTCTCTCTATGTCGCCATCGTTGGCGACGGCGAAGACCGTCTCTATCTGAAAAGAAAGATAGGAGAGTATGAACTGGAGAAGCGTGTAAAGCTGTTCGGATTCCAACTTGCGGGCTCGGTACTCCGCGGATTTGATGTGTTTGCACTCCCCTCCCTCAAAGAAGGTCTGCCCTATGTACTACTCGAAGCGAAGGCCGCCGGGCTTCCTATTGTTGCTAATCGCGTCGGCGGCGTGGGCGAGATTTTGGATGCAAAAGATATGAGCCAGTTTTCACTCGAGCAGATGATACAGAAAACAGCTACGCTCTATCGCTAACCACCGCCGAGATTTTTAAGGAGCGGAGCGACTATAAAAATCCAAGTGGGGTCGTTCCTACGAGCCCCCCAAATACTCGTTCTGACTTATGTCGCGCGTCGCACCGCGGCCGTGCCGAGCAAGCGACGTGATGATACCGAGCAGTGCGAACTCCAATACAAGATGCGACCCTCCGGAGCTCATGAACGGTATCGTCGTACCGGTAACCGGCAGAAGTCCGAGACTGATGCCTGTATGAATAGCCACGTGCGCTGCAAACAAGATGAGCGCACCGAGCGTAAAGAAGGCGTCGAAGTTCGTAGCAGCCGCGCGCGCAATCTGCGCCAGCCGTGCAAGAAGAAGCCCGTACAACGAAAGGAGGAGTAGGACGCCGAAGAAGCCCCATTCCTCAGCAAATGCAGCGAATATGAAGTCGGTCTGATATTCAGGGAGGAATCGCAATTTTGACTGCGTGCCATACCCAATGCCTTTACCGAACAGCTCTCCCGATCCGACGGCAATCTTCGCTTGATAGGCGTTGTACCCAGCGCCATGGATGTCGCTCGCAGGATTCACGAATGAGATGATGCGTGTCCGCTGATATGGCTTCAAGCCCTCAAACCAGAAGACTGAAGCCACGATGATGCCAATGATGCCAAGCAAGGCAAGATGCTTCTTCGATATGCCCGAGACGAGCATCATACCTAGCCAGAGCGAGCCGAAGATTATGGTATTCCCCATGTCCGGTTCGATGAGTATGAACAGTGCGAGGATAAAGGTATATACGCCCGAGACGATGATGTGCCGGAAGTCGCCGATCTCGACGTGTCGTCGCGAGAGATATTTCGCAAGGAGCGCGATAATCGCGAACTTCGCAAGGTCGGCTGGCTGGAACGAGATTGGTCCGAGAGAGAACCAGGCGCGTGCACCCATCACTGGATCAGAGACGAGAAGGACGAGAGCGAGGAGCGCGAAAGCGACTCCATAGAGCGCTATCACAACTGATGCACGACGAATGAAGCGCATGTCGAGCATCGAGAGGACGAAATAGACACCACTTGCGATAGCAAGCCAAAGCATCTGGCGTGAAGCGAGCGACGCTCCCTGCCCGAACGTGCTCATAGTGAGCATACCGATAAGTGAGAGCGCGACGGCAGGAAAGAAGAGCGTCCAGTCAAAGGATGCGCGCGATAAAGTGCGTGGCACGCTCATCATGTTAGTGGAGCGGCGTAATCGGTACGACTTCTATCGCCGCTGGCACGCGCACGAACGCACTGTTCCATGTGAAGGTTGCCGTCGCTTTCCCTTGGGCAGGGATATCCGGCACGATAGTTTGCGATGCGGCTATCACCTCTCCCTGCGTGTCATGAATAATGACGATGACCTGTACATCGGAAAGCGCTGACACGCTCGCGTTAGTGAGCACGGCATCGATGCGCGGCGACGACTCCGTACCACCGAGCGTTGTGTTGGACACGACCGCCTTCGCACGAGCATCAGCAGGCATGGAGAACCATTGCGGCGCGAGCGGATCGATCGAGAGGAACGCGTGGACGTTCTCTTGCTTTCCTGACGGGATGCCCCGCACATAGATCGGTACGGTCGTGAGTGGCGGCAAATCGAATGTTCCTGTCACTTCCTGTATGAAAACCTGCTTCGTCCCATAAAGGGTGAGAGTAAATGGCACGTTTTTTGCGGCGATACCCACATTCACATTCTCTACCAGCGCGACGACATCCGTCTGCCCGTTACGGGTCGAGACCACCTTAGTAAAGAGCACGGTCGGTGGACGCTGTTCGCCGATGCAAAGGAATTCACACGGGCCGCCGCAATCAACACCCGATTCTTCCTGGTTCTGAACCCTGTCGGTACAGGATGGAGCGTTATAAAAAACAGTGATAAATATGATTACGAAAAAAGCGAGTGCGATTGCACCAAGGATGCCGATGATGACAAACCGCCGCCGTGATGCCCAGGACATAGCGACAGTATAGCAAAACGCCGCGGAAGTGATCCTCCCGCGACGGCATGTGTGGTCGGGGTGACTGGATTTGAACCAGCGACCTCCCAGTATCCCACTCTCATCATCCACGCCTTCCTCCGACTTGTCGTCAGCAGTCCTTCGGCCTTTGTCGGACGTTTACACCCGGACCGAAGCAGTGGTTGCGGCTTGTTTAAGATACCAAACCTGATGAAATTAACTGGAGCTCTACCTCACCTTGTGCAGGACACAAGACTTTTCTGAGCTACACCCCGACGTGAAAGAACAAAAACACCTCAAGTATTCGGTTCTGGCGGCTAGCTACTCTCCCCACCTGTTACGATGAGTACCATCGCCGCTAGGAGGCTTGACTGCCGAGTTCGGAATGAGATCG
>CAZDPG010000001.1:0-657719 GCA_964507275.1 uncultured Candidatus Saccharibacteria bacterium | reverse complement strand
CTCCGACCCCTTGTAAGTACACGGTTTCAGGTCTATTTCACTCCCCTCTCGGGGTACTTTTCACCTTTCCCTCACGGTACTGGTTCACTATCGGTCATAGGATGTATTTAGCCTTACCGGTTAGTTCCGGCAGATTCACTCGAGCTACTCATGTCTCGAGCTACTCAAGAATACAAGCAAGAGTCGACTTCATTTCGCGTACGGGGCCATTACCCTCTGGGGCGCTGCTTCCCAACAGCTTCCGCTATAAAGACGATTGATAACTCTTTTCGTACAAGTACGATGCTCGCATCTTACAACCCCCCTTTCCGAAGAAAGAGGTTTGGGCTTTTCCCTTTTCGCTCGCCGCTACTCGGGGTATCACGAGAGTCGCGTTCCCTTCAAACGAACATACGCTTGAAGAGAACGCGACTCATATTGTTCTCTTTTCCTCCGGGTACTGAGATGTTTCACTTCCCCGGGTTTGCTTCACGCAGACGTTACTCCGCGGATTACCTGCTTATAGCAGGTAGGGTTTCCCCATTCGGATATCTCCGGATCACAGGCTACAAACCGCCTCCCCGAAGCTTTTCGCAGGTTAGTCGCGTCCTTCTTCGCCATCCTAGGCCAAGGCATCCACCGTGCACTCTTATGTCTCTCGTACGGAGACCTACATACCACAATCATTATCTATCTGCACTTTGATACTCCGCAGCGGTGAGCCGCGGAGCCTTCAATTACCTTTGCGTATTCGTATGTCAAAGATTCAGTGTCTTCAGAAACGAAAGAACCGCCAGAAGCGGTTCTTTCGCGTTTACACGCGCGGGCCTTACGGCCTATCCGCTCCTTAAAGTTGAGTTCTTTCGGTTCGTAGACACGTAAAGCGAGTATAGACGACAGACGCTGGGGCGTCAAGCATATGAGGACTCCTCGTTTTATATAAAGAAACACCCTCCTTTCGGAGGGTGTTTCTTTGGCGGAATACCAGCCTCTTTGGCTGATTTAGTCCTTAATCTCTGAGTGCAGATGCTCGAGATAGCGAGCTGCTGCTACCTGTCCCCCGAGGCCGAACGCGAGTCCGACCGCGAGCGAGACGGCGATGACGACACCCGTGAACAGGGTCTGTACGAAGGCCGTTGCGACATTGAGCTGAGCAAGCGCAGCGAGAAGCGCGAATATCCAGATGGCATACTGCGCGACCTTGCCGAGGAAGCCGGCGGCATGAAGCGATGCTGCCTTTGCCGAACCTTCGACAACACGGCGAGCTGCTTCTGCGATAACGGCTGCCACAAGAAGAATCAGTACGGCGACGATAACCTGAGGCAGGTAACCGAGGACGACCTCGCTGATGAAGAGGTTAACCGTTGCGAGATGGAGCACATCGAGTGCTGCCACCAGGAAGACGATAATGAAGAACCACTTCACGAGGAATCCGAGGAACTTACCAGAAGAGAAACCGTACCCTGCACGCGACAACACCTGCTCGATACCGGTTGCCTTGAATGCCTGATCGACGCGAAGCGAAGTGACAATCTGCGAGACGACACGACCAAGACCGACGCCGACGAGCCAGCCGACGATGAAGATAACGACCGCGACCACGAGATTAGGGACGAATGTCACCAACCCGTAGAAGAGATTCTGGAAAGACTGACTCAATACTTCTGCCCATGTGGTGAAAACCATAATAGATAATGCGTTGTTTATACGATTAATATCTCGCCTTTTTCAACTGCGAGCGTCTGCCACAAGTATAGCATTTTTAGAGCCCTATCTTATCGATAAGGACGCGGTGTGGATAATCAAAAACGTCGCGCAGGAGGCGGTCATAGACCCCCAAGCGGTAGCGGAAATCAGTGGTTGTGAAGGAAGCATAGCGGACCTCACGCCCAAACTCCGCTTCAAGCGAGCGGATGGCGGTTGCGAGTACGCGTTCATCGAGACGGTCCCCCACGATAAGAAGATCGATCTGCGTATCAAGAACACCGACGAAGATGCCTGAGAGGACGATGAGCCGCGGTGTGCCGGCACGCCGAAGTGCAGCAAGGATATTCTGTGGACGTACGCTCGTCGTATCGCGGACGAAACTATCAAGCGCAGACAAGTTCTCGAAACGAGGATTCACCTGATAACGAGCTGCTGCCCGTACTCCACGCTTACGCAGCAGGCCGGCGAGGGTGAGGTCAGTAAGTTCGCGCCGCACGATCTCGACAGAAAGCTTCGTCCTGAGCGCTACCTCGGCGAGCGTAAGGCTAGCATTCTGATTGAACACGAAGAGCCTGAGCATCTTGAGACGGGCAGGCGAACCGAAGATCTTTGCGAGAGGTTCCATGGATGCCGCTAGTGTAGAGGTTCTGCCCACCAAAAGCAAAACGCGCTTTCGTCATTGACGAGAGCGCGTTTTGCGGTGCTCTGCGAACGCAGAAACACACAGGGTTCTGTTCGATTACTTCAACGTCACCTTCGCACCTGCGTCGGTGAGCTTCTTTGCGAGCTCGGCAGCATCTTCCTTCTTCATGCCCTGCTTGAGCATCGAAGGAGCGGCGTCGACGAGATCCTTTGCCTCCTTCAAACCGAGGGAAAGGGCCTCCTTCACCACTTTGATAACTGCGATCTTCGTAGCACCGGAGTCGGTGAGCTCGACATCAGCTGTCGATTTCCCTTCCTCTTCTGCTGCACCTGCTGCTGCCGGACCGGCAACGGCAACTGCTGCGGCGCTCACGCCGAACTTCTTCTCGAGCACCTTCACGAGCTCAGAAAGCTCGATGACGGTCATCGTCTCGATTTCCTCGACGAGCTTCTTGAACTTACTCGGCACCTCAACGGCCTCTTCAGCTGCGGGAGCTGCTGCAGGTGCTGCCTCAGCGACGACTTCTGGAGTTGTGTCTTCCATAATGTGATGATTACAAATTTCTATTAAGCCTTCTTCTCACGAATCTTATCGAGTGCAACCACCAGTCCCTGGATCGGGCTGTTGATGACATTCACGAACATGCCACGCAGGATCGGCATAGGCGGAATAGTCGCAATCGCGACCATCTGCGAAGCATCGACGAATGCATTCTCGAATACACCACCAAGGAGCGTGAGAACGCCCTTCAGCTTCTTGCCGTACTCATGCACACCGCGCGCCGGCGC
The DNA here is from genome assembly GCA_964507275.1 of uncultured Candidatus Saccharibacteria bacterium. Lineage (GTDB taxonomy): Bacteria > Patescibacteriota > Minisyncoccia > Phycocordibacterales > Phycocordibacteraceae > C7867-001. The sequence goes on along the minus strand of CAZDPG010000001.1, from coordinate 654,602 downwards.
CGTGACATCTGCCGTCGTCCATGCAACGGCGACCTCGCCAGGAAGTTCCGACAGGGTGCCGGCATATCCACGAGTCTCAAGCGCTTTACGAATGAGCGTCTTCTTCGCAACGAAGAGCCGCACGCCCGCTTGCGCGAGCTCATTGCGCATCTTCGAGGAATCAGCGACCGTAAGCTTCGTAAAGCCGACGAACGTGATGGCAGACGCTTCCTTGAAAGCGTCCGTGAGCTTCTCGATAATCTCGCGTTTCTTGTCTTTTGATATTGCCATACGATTTTTCGCACGAACGAAATAAAGGAGAGTTCGACCGTTATCCCTAATAGTGGGAGGTCTCGCCTCGGCAGGATTTATCAGCTTTCGCCGTACCCACTGTCTTCGGTTCGTACAAGACAAACCCTACCAGAATAGGGTCGAAATGCAACCTCCTTGGAGGTGCGCCTACGGCATCGCGGCACTGGCGATATGGAGCGTAAACAAAGCAACCGCGATGAGCATAGCGAAACCGGAAGAAAACTTCACAAACTCGACGACAAACGGCAACATCCGTCGCTCCCGGTCGCGCAAGCTCTCTCTATTTTCTCGATTGTTCATAAGCATTGATGGCGGCGAGGAAGTTCTGATCGGTCTCTACCAACCCCGGCGCGCTCGTGCGCAGCTGTGCCACGATTCGCGATGCCGCAGCCGGATCGCCAGCAAGATATGTCACTTTTGCAAGATCATACAGGACATCGAAATCGGAGGGACTCTCTGCCACGAGATCAGCCAAGAATCGGGCGGCATGCGACCAATCCCCGATTGCTAGATAGTATTTCACCGCCGGAGCCGCCGCAGCCGTATCAGGGGTCGTATAGAGCGGATACGCTTTGTCTGCCCACTTCTTCGCATTCACGTTATCGCCAATCTTGTAGTAAAGGGTCGCGAGCGTATATCCCGGCACTGGTAGTGTCGGCTCGAGGCTAGCATAGTGCTCGAGAACGCCGAGCGCTTCTTGGAAGTATTCCCTTCTCCGAGGATCATTCTGAGGGAGTGCGTCCGCTTTACGCAGTGCGATGTTCGCCGTCATATACCATGCCTGCGCGCGGAGCGGCGAGAGCGCGATGGCGCGATCGAGCGCCTGTCGATCAAGCGATTCGTCTATGGCGACGCCTGCTGGCGCGGTGTCCATGACGTGTCCGAGATATGTCGCGGTGCGTGCGTCATACGGATACTTCTCGAAATTCGCAACGAGAACAGAGAGCGCATACTCATACGCTGTGACGAGATCTTCCCCTTTAAGCCGCACCACCTGATGATCGGTATACATATCATAGGCCTGGTATCCGTATTCCAAATCGGCATAGGTGTTGAGCGCAAGACCTTGTTTGAAGTACGTGTTTGCCTTCTCGACGTCAACCAAGTGCAGCAGATATCCTTTCGTAAGGAGGACATTCGCTCGAAGCGGCATGATAACCGTCGGGATAAGGAGGAGAATGATTACTCCTGCCACGACGTACGGAACGACATGCGGCATTCTCTTCTCCGTGAGTCGTGTCTCCTGCGTATCAGAGATTGAGACGAGGAGCGTCGCAAACAGCGCGTACATCAGCCAGAGCGAGGCAGGAGTATCGAAGACGAAGAAGTTCTGTACCGCATACGTGAGGATAAGCAGTAGGAAAGGAACTCCGGGGTTCGTGATGTTCGATGGGAATCGGCGGGAGAGACGGAATGCAGAAACCGCGAATGCGCCAATGAGCGCGAGGTAGAGCGCGAGACCGAATAGTCCGTACTGCGCGAAATAATCGAGGAATGCATTATGCGAACGGTCGAACCACTGTTCGCTAATAGCGCTCGGATCATAGGCTTTATCGAAAAGATGGGCGACCTGTTCAGCTCCATATCCGGAGAACGGGCGCTTCAATGCTTCTTCTCCGATATGCTGCCAGACGAATAGACGACTGCTGACCGTCACTTCAGAGAACGATATGGATGCCATGCGCCGTACTGATTCGAACGGTGCGTGCGTGAGCTCGGTTCGGAACATGAAAAAGAGAATCGTCAGACACGCAAGAGAGAAAAGCCCTATGCGGCTGCGCGCCCGCAGGTTCCCTTCTCCTTTCATCGCGGCATACACAAGAGCGACAAGAACGGCGAGGGCGACGGCGAGGAGCGTGCCGCGTGTCGCTGCGAAGAATATTGCTGCTGCCGAGAAGAGCGCCGCGATACCGAGGATGCGCCGCCATGCACCGGTTGCATCGCGCAGTGCATAGAGAATCACGAACAGTGCGGTGCCGAGGTATCCCGCGAGGAAAGCAGCGTTGCCGAGAGTGCTTCCGATACGCCCAGAGACTGGCGGGAGAAACCACGCCTTCTCGCCGAACGATGCGGTGGCCCACTGGAGCACGGCTATGAAAGCAACCGCTCCTGCCACGACCGCGGTCGTCTTCGCAAGGCGCTCAAGAAACGCTCGGTCAGCGGAAAGAAGGATGAGATAGAAGAAAGCGGTGATGACCGTAGAGGTCAGGAGGCCGTCCCCGCGCTCGAAAAGCCCCCAGAAGCTGTGATAGAAACCGATGCCGAATAGCGACGTGATGTATTCGACTGCGAGCAGAGCAATCGGAATCCAGGCAAGCGGATTCCGCAGTCGCCCATAGAAGAACGGGTGCCCAGAAAGCGCGAGGTACGCAAATGTCGCACTCGCCGCGATACCGAGTGTCCAGAGCGAGAACGTCTTGACCGCCACATACGGAAACACGAGACCGCTCACATACACGAGCGGGAGTACCGCGGGCGCAAGGAGAAGATAGGGAAACGCCCGTTTTAAGAAGTCCGTCATGATTGCTCGAGCATCGCACGGAGGTCAGCAAGGTACTGAACCTTCCCGATACTCTTCTCTGCTGCAGTGAAGGCGTCCTCTATGACATCCGTGCGCGTCTTCATGTTCTGGATGAGGAATTCGATATACGCGAAGTGATAGAGATCAAATTGCGGCTGCAGGGTCGCTGCTTTCTTATACGCGATGCGTGCGGTCTCATACGCATGTAGCCGCTCCATGAGCACGCCGAGATTGTGCCATGGGAGACCGTTCCCGCTATCTGCCCGCACCGCGCGCCCCAGATAGTCATATTGCTCCTTCCCTTTCCCGAGCAGCTCATATTCATTAGCGACAGCGATCAAAAGGATCATCTTCGAGGATGTGGCAGTCGGAAGCAGGCCGGATATACGAGATATCTCGCTTTCCGCCTTTGCGACAAGCTCAGAATTGCCGGTGTACGCGCCCTTGAAGTCCCATGAGGTAATCGTATCGCCCGACGCAAGAGGAAGCGGGTGCTGGACTGCCGCTATGGGTTTGACGGAGACCGGAGTGATTTCCTCCACTGCTGCTGGCGTGCTCGTAGCGATGATCCCCTCCTCAGAAGGAAGCGTCGGGGACGCCGCTGGCCGCGGGAAGAAGAGCCCTACGAGACCAACGACACCAAGGATGAGAACACCGATAAGAAGGAAAGATTGATTTTTGCTCATACGAGAGAAGCATATCATGCCAAAAGCCGCCTCGCCAAAGTGAGACGGCTTTTGTGAAAGGGGCTGCGCGAGCTAAAACAAGAAAACCACCCCGAAGGGTGGTTTTCTTGTTTGCTAGGCCAATTTCCTAGCTGGAATCTCAAGCGCTTTCGCGCGAGAGGCTAAGACGTGGATTAGAGCGACGCCGTCAAGTTTCCGACCGTAAGAGGAAGGGTCTTGATGAGGTAGTCGTTCGTCCAGTCAGACGTTGAGGTGCTGTGCACCGTAGCGACTGACGACTTGTCAGACCAGATGAACGAAGGTGTTGCTGCACCCGTTGCTGTGGATGCTCCCGTCGTTGCCGAGGAAGCAGCAGTTGCAATCGAGATGTCGAGCGAGTAGCCCTGAGAAGCCGAGAGGCCGCCCACGGTACCACGGAGCTCATACGTTGCGCTTTCACCTGCGAGGATGGTCTGTTCTGCAGACGGGAGGAAGGCCAAGGTGCCGCCAGTCGAGCTAGCGCCCCAAGGATCCGTTCCTGCCTGTGCTATGAGGCTACCTGCGACAGTTGCGAAGTTACCAGCGACCTGGTTGCTTCCCTGCCACAGAGCGATTGTCGAGGTTGCGCCAAGCGTAACTGCGGCGGTCTTGCTGACCGTGAACACGAGCTTGTTCCAGCTCACGTCACCAGCAGCATCTGCCGTAATCTTCACGCTAGCGATTGCCTTGTTCGATCCGTTCGTGAGCGTTCCACCAACGAGGGCGGCATTGCCGACGCTCATGGTAGGAATCGACTTGCGAACGACGAGCGTACCCTTGCCAGACGTGTCAGTCGAAGCGAGGTCAGCCGAGGCAGTGAGCGACTCGTCTGCAGTACCGGAGGAATCCGTTGCGTGGAAGCCTTCGTTGTAGTCGAGGATTGCCGTAACTGACTTGCCCGAATCACCGTCAGCCTGGATAGCGCTGAGGTTCATGTACACGTCGAGCTTCTTCGTTGTGCCAGCAGGGACGTAGAACGTGAGACCTTCGAAGGTCGACGTTGCGTGTGTCTGAGCACCCGAAGAGACCGTGACGTTCTGTGACGAGGACACCGAGGTGCCCGTGCTGTCTGGGTACTTGAGCGTGATCGAGGAGACTGCCGTCGCAGCATCTGCGAGGACCTTCACCTTGATCTTGTCGATCGTGTAGCCAGAGTACTGCGCGGTGAAGTCGAATGTACCGACCTTCACCATCGAAGCACCAGCAATCACGTTCTGGTTGTCAGGCGATACGCCGGACACTGCTGTAAGAACAGCCGAGCCGATCGTAATCGTCTGAAGCGCGTTCGAGGACGAGCTGCCGAAGGTGATCGAAGAACCAGTTGAAGAACCAGTACCCGAACCATCGACGAACGCTGCCCACGGACCTGCGTTTGCGCCAGACTTGACGTTAGCGACAATGTTCACGACTTTCGTCGCAGATGCCGGCATGTCGAAGTTGACGGAGAACGAGTTGCTATCCGCTGCGGTCGGCTTCGTCGAACCAATCTGTGCACCCGTCGCATTGTCGACGAGCTTGAGGTCGGTAACAGTTGCTGCCTCAGCAGTGGAGAGCGTGACCGTGATGGTGTTCACATTCATCCCTTCCGTAGCACCGGTCGAGAGCGTGAACGAACCGAGCTTGGCATTGTTCGTGCCAGCAATCATGGTCGTGTTTGCGTAACCCGAGTACTTCGTCAGCGTTGCCGTCGACGAGGTGATCGTGATGGTGTTTGCCGTCACGTCAGATGTCGGGACATTGATGCTGGTGAGCGATACCTGGCCCTGGCCGTTTGAGGCGCCGAGACCGAGAGTAATCGCTGCCGTATCACCGTCGGTGAACGCAGCACCCGTCGAAGTCTTCGCATCAGCGTAGACGTCAACAACGGCCGTCGTGCCTGCCTTCAAGATGAAGGAAGAACCGAAGGTGAAGTTCACGTCTGCAGCATCAGTGAGGTCCTTGGTAGAACCGACCTGAACGCCATTGAGGAAGACCTTACCGTTGTCGAGACCGTGGTCGAGCGACGTGTTCGCCTGAACATCGATGTTTTCAACTTTCACGTCTTCGCCAGCTGCGCGGAGTTCGAAGCTCGCCCACTTCACGTTCGTCGCGCCAAGCGAGACGCTGGAAGAAGGAGAGTTGTTCGCCTTTACCGAGGAAACGGTACCTGCTGCGATCGTAGCCGAAGTTGCTGAACGTGCGCTGAAGGTAGAACCGTTTGCCGTTGCGAGGACCGGCTGATTGAGATCAGTATCGATCATCGACGCATCAGATGCGCGGCGGAGCGAGAACTGGAACGTGCTGTTCGAGCCACCGACGATATCGCCGACGACCTTCACAACGCGACCGCCAGTCTGGAGCGTAAGCGGAGCAGCCGAGAGATCCCACGTCACCGTGCTATCAACCGAGCTGATCGTTGCTGCGCTGCCAGCCTGCACGCCGTCTACGTAGAGGCGGAGGTTGTTGATGTCGGTGTTCTTGATAGAACCGACATTGCGGAGCTGGAAGGAAGACATCTTCACTGCGCGCGTTCCGATCGTCACCGAGTTCTGCCAGACGACGTAGTCGTTCTGAGGATTCACGGATGAAGATGAAGGAAGCGTTGTGGTGTTGAAGTCAACCGTTGCGAGCGTAGCTGCCGAGACCGACTGTGTGTAACCGTTTACCGGGAACGACACCGAGGAATCGAGCGTACCGGTCGACGTGACCGAGACGAGCTGTACGCCAACCTGCTGGCCAGACGTGGAGCCTGCGATATCAGCGAGGACCGAGACCGAGTAGGTCTGGCCTGCTGGGACCGTGAAGACGCCCGTCGGGTCGTTGAAGTTGAACGCCGAGTTGCTCAAGCCTGCCGAATCAGTGACGCGCTTTGCGCCATTGTAGAGGTAGACGTTTACAAGCGTGGAGTCATTGCTGACACCGATGCGCTTGAAGCCGACGTTCGTGACCTTGATGTCAGAGCTGGTCGGGTTCGCGAAGGTGAACTTTGCGAGTGCACCGATTGCCTGGCCCTGAACCAAAGCGACGTTGTTCGGAGAGTCAGATGCGAGCGAGACCTTGAGGCCAGTGCCCGTACCTGCGCTTACTCCACCCGTCGTGGTGCCGCCAGTCGACACGCCGCCACCGAAGGCTGCGCGCGACTTAGGACCGAAGTAGCCGGCTGCTGGCGTGATGCCAGCTGCTACCTGCCACGCCTTCACTGCAGCGACTGTCTGGGCACCGAAGTAGCCAGTTGCGCCTGCTGCAATGCCGTGTCCCTTAGCGATAAGGGCATTCTGGAGTGCCGTCACATCTGCACCAGTCGAGCCGACCGTGAGGTCGCGCGTGAAGGTGTAAGAAGAAGACGTCGAGCCAGAACCAGTGCTCGTCGGCGTACCGCCCGTAAGCGATGCCTGAACGTTTGCGATCGTCGATGCGTCAGCACCGAACGACGTGAGAAGCGAGAGGATCGACGAGACCTGCGCGTCGGTCAACGCTGCTGCATGCGCCATAGGCGCAAGCGAGAGCATCGAGGTCGCCATCGCGAGTCCAGTCGCTACCGCTGCGACTTTCGCCATCGCTTTTGTAGTTACTGTAGTCATAACAATTGTTAATTATTTTAAGGAGCACATGGTTAATCAATTTGAGTTCGCACACATAGAGCACTGCGCACTTTCACACTACCCCACAGCGCACGGTATCGACCAGTGCGCCATGGGTTAGTTGGCAAGAGTTGATGCGGCCGAGCTAAAGCCGCTATTCAGTTATCAAAGTACGCCCTTCGGGAACGAATAGAGCCCCCGTAAGGACTATCGCTAAGTATATAGCGAATCTACCGTTCCCTTGTGCTGATGTGTGGATAACGAACGGAAATAAGGTACGGAAAAGAGACCGTTTCCGGTCTTTTTCTCACCCCTATGCCCTAGTCGCTACCACAAGAAGATAGTAGCAGAAATGACCGATTCTGCCAAGAGGGCCATGTCTCCCCTCCCAGAACTCCAGATTACGCGAGAGAATAAGTGCTCCAACGGCGCTCCCCCTGCTTCACGACAATACCGGAATCAATGAGTGCCATGAGCTCGCGCTGAATGGTCTTCTCGGATACGCCGCGTATGATCGTGGAGATATCTTTTATACTCACACTCCCTTTATTCCGTATAACGGACAGTACAGCCTCTTGTCTGTCCTTTACTGGCGCATGTGTGGCACTCTTGATGTCCTTTACATGTCCTTTAGCGCCAGCTGAGTGCTTCCTCGCTGCAACAGGTCTTTGTTCGATCCGCTTCATCGCTCCTGGATGTGCACTCTGAAGAACGTCCCGTTTGAGTGCACTCTTTGCAATACCGGACAGTGTCGGGGACTCATCGAGAAAAAGCCGAGGCTCTTCATATGCGGCGATTTCCTGAAGCAAAATATGCGCTTCTCGAGTAATAAGCTCGGCATTCATCGTAGAAAGAAGCCCTCCTGTCCGCGCAATGGACAGGACGCTCGAGAGCGCGAGGAGCTCGCGTGCAAGCGCTGTGCGTGCAATACCGGGAGGAAGCACCGCTGCGTCAACGAGACCGATCGCGATTGCATCGATCCTGTTCCGCAAAGAGTCTGATTCTATGAACGCTGGGACGATGAGGTGGAGCGCTTTTGCCAAGCGTTCTGCCTTCTTATAAATAAATACTCTCCGTATGTCCTTTTCAAAAATGTTATTAAATATGCTTTTTTCTAAGACAAAATCCTCATTACTGGCGTACTTCCCATTCGTAACATGGGTCTGTATTTTTGTGTTCTGTCCCGTGTCTGATTGAACATGTCTCATATCGTATGAGACAGTATACTCTCGCACTCTTCCCTCGCAAGCTTGTCCTAAACCTCCCCTGGCGTGTCCATGACTTCGCATGGTACTTATAATGTTATGCAATGAGCGCCCGCCCTCGAGGTTCTTCCAATTCTGTCTTGAGGTGAGACCCTACTGTGTCAGATGGTGATGTATAATATGTGCATCATGGCTCGCAAAGAAAGCAGAAACGGCAACGGCACGCGACGAGCCCGTACACGCGAGAAAGAAGTCAAAGAATACGATGCTGTCATTCGGTATGCATCGACGATTGCTCTTCTCGCTTCGGGAGTCTTGTTTGCACTTTCAATATTTGGAGCAGCAGGTCCTGTCGGCTCCGCCGTATTCACGACAAGTTACGCCATCGTCGGGATCGGATCATTTCTCTTACCCATCGCTCTCATAGTTGTCGGCCTCTACGCAGGATTCGGTCGTCCGACTATCGAGCCTCTCACGGCGTCCGGCACGCTCCTCATCGCAGCATCGGTACTCGCTTTTGCAGGACTCTTCCCTGGCGCTGACTTCGGTGGCGAAGCGGGAGCATGGTTCGGTGCAATGCTTTCTGGATTCTTTGGATTCTGGGGAACATTCGTACTCCTCATCGCAGCTATTGCTGTTGGTGTCGCGATAGTGAGCGATATCGAAGCACTCGTCATGCTCATGAGCGAGAACGTACTTGTCCTCTGGGAACGCATAAAGACAGCACGAACAGGACGCGAAGAAGAACAACTTGAGGGGGATGAAGAGTTCAACGACGTGGTCGGCGTCCCTGAATCTGATGATGAGGAATACGAGGAGGAGGACGAGGAACCTGTCCAGACACCTGAACACGAACCGGTCATAAATGTCTTCAACCGCGCGGGCGCCGCAACGGGAAGCGGTATTGCCAATTTTGATGCCGAATACGAGGCTCCCCCGCTCTCCATACTCGGTGCAGACAAGGGAAAGCCAGGAGTGGGCGATATAAAAGCAAATGCGAACATCATCAAACGCACATTCCAGAACTTTGGTATCAATCTTGAGATGGACGAAGTATCAGTCGGACCGACCGTTACTCGGTATGCTGTAAAGCCGGCCGAGGGAGTGCGTCTTTCTAAGATCGTCTCGCTCGCGAATAACCTCGAGCTTGCGCTTGCAGCGCACCCGGTGCGTATCGAAGCACCTATCCCGGGTAAGTCGCTCGTCGGTATTGAAGTACCGAACTCCGTGAAAGCTATGGTCGGCCTTGGCGGTCTACTCGGAACGCCTGAGTGGTCCGATAGCACCAAGCCGCTCCTTGCCGCACTCGGCCGCGATATCACCGGCACGCCGCACTACATCAACATCGCGAAGATGCCGCACGGCCTCGTCGCTGGCGCGACTGGAAGCGGAAAGTCGGTCGCCATCCACGCGCTCATCACTTCCCTGCTCTATAGAAATGGCCCGAACCAGCTACGCTTCATCATGATCGATCCGAAGCGTGTCGAGCTCACTCTTTATAATGGTATCCCGCACCTCCTCACTCCGGTCATCACCGACCCGAAGAAGGCGATATTCTCACTCAAGTGGGCCGCAAAAGAGATGGAACGCCGCTACAACATCCTCGAATCGAACCATGTCCGAGATATCGATTCCTATCACTCCTCCATATTCGAGCCGGCGAAGAAGAAAGGCGGCGAAGATATACCAGAAGCGCTTCCTTATATAGCGATATTCATCGACGAGCTCGCCGACATCATGCAGAGCTATCCGCGCGAGCTTGAGGCATCCATCGTCCGCCTCGCCCAGATGAGCCGCGCCGTGGGCATCCACCTCATCCTCTCCACCCAGCGACCGTCAGTAAACGTCATCACCGGCCTCATCAAAGCGAACGTGCCGACACGTATGGCGCTCCAGGTCGCCTCCCAGATAGACTCACGCACAATCCTCGATGGTTCGGGCGCGGAGACTCTGCTCGGCGCAGGCGACATGCTCTATCTCTCGAGCGACATGCAGAAGCCGGTGCGCATCCAGACCGCGTACATCAGCGAGAACGAGGTGAAGAAAGTCGTGGGCTACATCAAGAGCCATAATGCCGGGGACCTCTCAAGCATCGACTTCGGTGGCCCTGGCACGACCGGTGTTCAGAGTATGGAACCGAATGACGTCATCGGGCTCGTGAACGGCAGCTTCGATGATGATGAAGATATCGACGATGACCTTTATGAAGATGCTAAGCAGGCAGTCGAAGAAGCTGGACGTGCTTCGACGTCGTATCTCCAACGGAAACTGAAAATTGGTTATTCACGTGCCGCACGACTCATGGATGTACTCGAATCGAAGGGTGTCATCGGCGCGGCGGATGGATCGAAACCACGCGAAATTCTATCCGCCGCAGGAAGGCCCACAGACACCACCGACGACGAGACCTTCTAACTTCCCTCCATGACCCGCTATCTGATCGCCGTCGCCCTCTTCCTCCTTGCGGCGTACGGTCTCGTAGAAGCATGGCCTCTTATCGCGGGACCCTCCCTTTCGGTCGAATCCCCACGAGATGGGGCTCCGTTCCCAGACGGGATTGTCGTGGCACGAGGGAGTGCGGCACGCATCGCTAAGCTCACACTTAATGGCCATTCCCTGCTTCACGATGAAACTGGGTCGTTCTCGTCGACACTTACCTTTCCGCAAGGAGGGTCTATACTTACCTTCGTAGCGACCGACCGTTTCGGAAGGAGTATCACCACAACCCGTACCATTTTTGTCCCCTGATTCTTCTTATTACAACTTAGTACCATTCGTATGGCATTCGGAAAACCAAAAAAAGAAAAAGTGTTGAAGACAGTCACCGCAGCAAGCTCTGATAAGGATGAGCGACAGAAATCGATCGATCAGGCACTCAAGGACATTCGCACCAAGTTCGGTGATGAAGCCATAACCACCTTCGGTGCCGGCACACCACAGAAGATCCCAGCGATTCCGACCGGGTCTATCGGGCTCGATGCAGCACTTGGCGTGGGCGGCCTCCCCCGCGGACGCATCATTGAGATATTCGGTCCAGAATCGTCAGGTAAGACGACCCTCGCATTACATGTAGTCGCTGAAGCACAGAAAGAAGGTGGCATTGCGGCATTCGTCGACGCTGAACATGCTTTCGATCCTGAATATGCCCGACGCATTGGTGTAAAGCTCTCCGAGATGCTCATCTCCCAGCCAGATACCGGCGAACAAGCGCTCGACATCGTCGAAAGCCTGGTGCGAAGCGGAAATGTCGACGTCATCGTCGTCGACTCCGTGGCAGCCCTCACACCGAAAGATGAAATTGAGGGAGAGATGGGCCAGCAACACGTCGGCAAACAAGCACGCCTCATGAGTCAGGCTCTGCGCAAACTCACGGCCATCGCCGCACGCAGCAAGACGATTGTGATATTCATCAACCAGATACGCATGCAGATAGGCGTCATGTTCGGAAATCCCGAGACGACGCCAGGCGGCAAAGCGCTCAAGTTCTATACCTCAGTACGACTCGATATCCGGCGCATAGCCTCCATTAAGAAAGGCGAAGAAGTCGTCGGCGGCCGGGTACGCGTGAAGGTGGTCAAGAATAAAGTCGCTGCGCCGTTCAAGACAACCGAGTTCGACCTTCTCTATAACGAGGGCATTTCCAAGGAGGGCGAGCTTCTCGCACTCGGCGAGAAATTCGACCTCGTACAGAAATCAGGCGCTTCCTACAAGTTCGGTGATATCGCGCTCGGCCGCGGCTACGATGCAGCGCGTACGACACTCCGCGAAGACAAAGCCGCATCGAAGGAGCTTCTGAAGCAGATCAGAGCGAAGCTCGCGGAAGGTTAAACCTTCCGCAACGCAAAATTACACACGAGAGGGAGCGAAGAGATTGAGAGAAAGGCGGACGACCTCGCGAATGAGGAAGCCGAGCGAAGTGAGAGTGAGAGTCATGAGCACCTGGACGAGAAGCCTGGTATGCACGAAGGCGTACCAGAGGTAGCCGAGACGACCGAAGAATCCATCAGGACTGTTCTCGAACACGTGCGCGACCCAGACTTCCTGCCCGATACCCCAGAGTGTCGCGACGAACGCGAGAGTGGCAAAGACGGCCGTCGATATGATGAGCTTCAATATGCGGATGAGATGCACGCGGCGCATCACGATGCGTTCGATGTCGGTGTGGGTGTCAGTCATGGTGTTGTTCGTCATAGGCTTGTTTAAACATTTTCTTCGCGCGATGCACACGAGTCTTCACAGCGGGAATCGAGAGCTGCTCCGCTGCCGCTATCTCTTCCTGAGTCTTCCCCTCGATGAACTGTAGTCGGAGGAATCGCGCGGCAGTGTCAGGTATCTTCGCGAGTGCCGCGACAACCTCGTCGCGTATTGAGAGATCTTCGAGAAACTCCGCGCGGGCATCCGGTAGTGATTCATAGTGTTCCGGTTCGAGCTCGGCGACCCTCCCCCACTCTTTCTTGCGTGCGGCGTACTTAGTGAAAGCGACGCGGTTCAGAATCGTGTACATCCACGACGAGAAGCTCGCTCCTTCCTGCTCGTGGTACCGGTCCGCGTAGAGGTACATTTTTGTGAACGCATCCTGTACCGCCTCTTCGGCATCCTCCGGACTCCGGAGTATCGTGCGGGCGCGCCGTAGAAGCGCCGCTTCGTGACGCCGGACAAGGGTGGCGAAGAGGTCCGGCTCTTTCCGGGAGCGGGCAAGAATCTCAGCGTCAGGAAGCTCAGCAAAGCTGTCGGTAGTTGAAAAACTCATAATGCCCTGTATCATACCCTTAGTCCGCCGTTGGCGGTACTTTTTATAACGAGATTTATCAGCATCTAGTTTCAAGAACATGGCGGTACTGTCATACAACGAAATTCTTCCCAAGACCATTATCGATTACAACGATGCGCCCTATGAGGTGCTCTCGGCACATATCTTCCGCATGCAGAAGCGCAAGCCGGTCAATCAGACCAAGTTGCGCAATCTTGTCACCGGACAGGTCCTCGAAATATCGTTCCACTCGAGCGAGACCGTGAACGAGGCCGAGACGGATCGCATGGACGCCGTCTATCTGTACAGCAACCCGAAAGAGAGCTGGTTCGCCGAGGAAGGCAATGCAAAGAATCGGTTCTCCTTCCCCGCCGGTGCCGTACACGACCAAGTGCAATGGCTCGCGCCGAACACCGTCGTCGAGGTGCTGACCTATGAGGAGAAGCCGATGACGATCAAGATCCCGGTCAAGGTCGATCTCGAGGTGACGGATGCGCCACCAGCCGTGAAGGGCAACACGGTCTCTGGTGGTACTAAGCTTGCAACCCTCTCAACGGGTGCGAAGGTGAACGTCCCGCTTTTCATCAACCCAGGCGATATCATCCGCATCAATACCGATAACGCCGAATATACCGAGCGCGTCACGAAGTCATAAGAGGCCCCCAGGAGCAACAAAAATCCCCGCTTTCGGCGGAGATTTTTGTTGCTTTCAAACAGCTTCTTAGACAGCGATGTACGGAAGAAGCGCCATAAAACGTGCGCGCTTAATCGCCTGCGTAATCTCGCGCTGCTTGCCAGCTGGGATGCCAGTGCGCTTTTTCGCGAGAATCTTCGCGTGCGGACTGGTGAACTGCTTCAAGTACACGACGTCTTTGTAGTCGATGAATTTCTTGAGCTCTATCTCTTCACGTTCAGATTGGTATGCCATATTCGGTAATTAAAAAGGAATGTCTTCCGGGTTTATCTCTTCTTCGGGATACTTAATCTCTCCTTCGTCGCCTGAAGAAGGCTGCTCCTGAGTCGCGCTCGACGAGGATGTATCGTATCCCGCACCTCCCTTGCCGCCATCAGCACCGAACTGGAAGGTGTCGATAACGATTTCAGTACGGTAATTCTTTTTGCCAGTCTCCTTGTCGTCCCACGAGCGGGTCTGCAAGCGACCTTCGACGTAGATCGGACGACCCTTCTTGCAGTACTGCGCGATGACTTCAGCAGTGCGGCCGAACGCGACGACGTTGTGGAATTCGGTCGTTTCCTGCTTCTGTCCGCTCTTATCCTTGAAGGTACGGTTCGTCGCAAGACCAAAGTTCGCTACCTGTCCTCCAGAAGGGAGCGCCTTCAGTTCAGGGTCGCGAGTGAGATTGCCGTAGAGAAGGACTTTGTTGAGGTACATGTTTTGTTTATGCTGCAGCGCTCTCGAGAGCGGCATCAAGCTCAGTGGCGAGAACGTCCTCCGGAGAAGACTCCGACTCAGGCACCTTCGCCAAGAGCTCATGGACCTCAAGCGCGTGGCGGGCCTGATCCTTCGTCGTCAGAAGATCGATGAAGCGGACGATCGACTTGTTCGCATCTGCCGAGGTGATTACCGCGGCATGGTCGACTGCGAGCATCTCATAGACGATCCACGCGAAATACGCCGAGTTGAAATCGCGGCGACCAGCGACTTCCTGGCGGGAGATCGTATAGGCGAGTTGTATTTTCTCCGGCTCGACCTCAGCAACAATCGTACCCTTCCCCGCGATGGTCTCGCGGATTGCCTGATATACCTTTTTCACTTCCTCGACAGGAAGTTCTGGGTCGAGATGGAACCCGAGTTCGTAGACCCTCGCCTCCGCGCCGGTATCTTCAGTGTCCTCCACGAGTACGTCTCCGTCTTGATTCTTAGCCATAATTCCCGCATCCTAGCACGCTAGCAAACCGAAGACAAGCTTCACTTCTTAGGCTCCGATTCGGACATACCCGAGCAAGAGCGTCGAGCTTCGGCAATGGACTGTTCTTCTACTGAAAACCCCTTCCCGCCGACAGAGATTGAGTACGCGCGCGGAGCCTCGGTCTTCTTCTCGACGACGCAAGCGATGAGACGGTCTTCGAGGAAGACACCGTACAATTCCGCTTTCGTGTTCTCCTCTCCAGGTTCTCCGTGCAAGTCAATCGGGAAACCGTGCTGAAGGGAGATGACGCCGTTTAAGTAGCGCACCCCGAGATGCTTCATGACGGCAAGAGCATAGTCATTGATATAGACCTCCGTCCCGGAGACGTCGTCCATAATCTTTTTGTACTGATTCTTATACCCTACCTCAAATGCGACACGACGAGGATTCTGGAAGAATTTTAGCGTCTCCGCAGGATTACCGTATTTCGAATCGATTTCCCTGTTCCCTTTGAACAGGGTGATCTGGGGCACGATCGACTTCCCGAACTTCAGCCGTACGTCAGGCAAGCCGGAAGCATGCAGATCCTGTTCGACGCGAGCGACTTCCGGCACTTTCTGTTCGGCAAATCCACCTGCTTCAGCAGCGTTCGGAACGAGTCCGGAGAGCGTAGCCGCAAATGCCGCCGCACTGAGAAGACTCATCTTTTTTTGAGAGATGTCCTTCTTATCCTCTGCGCGCGGGAACTCGAGACCCATGGTGACGTTATCGTAGCACAAACATGCGACGAGAGTTCTCGAGAAGAGCGAGCCGGATCGATTCTATGTCTTCGCCACGTATTTCTGCCAGCGTGGCGACGACTTCGATGACAGCGAGCGGGTCATTCCGCTCTCCGCGGCGGCTTACAGGAGCGACATATGGAGCATCGGTTTCTGCGAGAATATTCGAAAGAGATGCGGCGCGGATGACTGCATCATAATCGCGAGCAAAAGTAATAACCGCAGTAAAGGAAAGAGTGAAATCAAGCGCCTGGAGCGCCTCCGCTTCATGTATCCCACCGACGAAGAAATGACTGTCGCCACGTAGGTCTGGCCATCTCAATTTTGCTTCTCGCAAGATCGCAATGACTTCTTGATATGCATCCTGCGTCCCTTTTGATGGTCGTGCATGGACAATGAGTGGCAACCCCAATTCGGCGGCAAGAGTGATCTGCTCGGTGAAGAGCATCCTTTGTTTCTCTTTCACCTCGTCAGTAAGCGCGAGCGGCCTAAAGAAATCGAGACCGCATTCCCCGACCGCGACGACCTTCGAGCTCTGTGCGAGTGCACGATATGCCGCTGCATCAAACTGCTCATCGGATGCATGACTAGGATGCAGGCCGACTGAGGCATAAAGATGCTCATGCGCTTCCGCGAGCTCGACGGCCTTTCTTGACGATTCAAGGTCGCAACCGACGACAACCCCTGCAATCCCCTGCTCGCGCATCTGTTCGATTATATCTTCCCGGTTGTCATCGTACTGCTCAAACTGCAGGTGGCAATGCGCGTCGATATACCGTGTGTCCATGGCCTTACAGTCTTGGGAAAAGATTCTCAGGCTTCTTATTGATTAGGACCGCCTTCATGACCTCTTCGCTCGTGCCTGGCATAAAAGGAGCAAGGAGCCATCCGATTTGATACACCTCAACCACGAGCTCGCCGATAAGGGTACGACCCTTCTCTTCGTCTTCTTTCACGACAGCGAACGGCTTCTCATTCGTGATGCGTTCATCGAGCGCAGTGATGCGCGACCAGATGATATCCATCGCCTTATTGAATTCGAACGAGTCGATCGCATGTATAAATTCACGAGGTGTAGGCATCGCTTCGATCCGTACAGACTCATCCAAGTGCGCCTCGGCAAGCTTCATCACGCGCGCAACGAGATTGCCGAGGCCGTTCGTGAGATGCGCGGTGTAGTGCTCGCGGATGGCATCGAGTGTCAGGTCGGAATCCTCGGCCGAGCTCACGTGCCGTAGGAGTACATAGCGCACAACATCAGCACCGTACTCTTCGACAAGACTGAGTGGGTTGATGACATTTCCGAGTGACTTGCTCATCTTCTGTCCGCCCGAGGTGATGAAGCCGTGATAGAAGACGGAGTCCGTATTCTTTATATCCGCAGACATGAGCATCGCCTGCCACATGAGAGACTGAAAACGCACCTGGTCTTTCCCTGCCACTTGCAGCGTCCGTCCGTCTTCCCAAAACTTCTTAAAGTTTCCATCGGCACCTTCAGGCCACCCTAGGGTCGAGATGTAATTCGTAAGTGCATCGAACCATACATACATCACCTGCGACTCGTCGCCAGGAACCGGGATGCCCCACGACAGCCTCGATGATTCGCGCGAAATGCTGAAATCTTCAAGACCGCCTTTCACAAAATTGATTGCCTCCGTGCGCCGCCATTCGGGGATAATGACGTCCGGTCGCGCCAGATATGCAAGAAGCTTCTCTTGGTAGTTAGAGAACTTGAAGAAATAGTTCTCTTCCGCAACTTCCTTGAGCTCTGCGTTCGGATGCAATGGACACTTCCCATCGATGACCTCTTTCTCCGTCTTGAATGATTCGCAACCGACGCAGTAGAGGCCGGTGTAGGTCTTCTTATAAATGTCCCCATTCTCTGCACAGCGTCGCCAAATCTCTTGTGCGGCTTTGACATGTGCCGGGTCGGTCGTGCGGACGAACGTGTCGTTTGAAAGATTGAGGGCATCCTTCAGCTTCTGGAACTCAGCGGCATAGTGATCGACGTACGCTTTGGTATCCTGCCCCGCTCTCTGCGCGGCTTCGAATATCTTCTGCCCGTGCTCATCCGTACCAGTCGAGAAAAAGACTGTATCGCCCTGCGCCCGCCATGCACGAGCGAGAACATCCGCCTGCACCGCTTCAAGCGCGAAGCCGATGTGCGGATCAGCATTCACGTACGGCAGCGTGGTAGTGATATAGCGATTCATATACCCCTAAGCATGCAGCTTGCGCTTACGCTTGTCGAAGTCAGTAATAAGCTCCAGCATAACCGCCGCCACTGGCACTGAGAGCAGAGCACCGAGGAATCCCGCAAGCGTGTAGCCTGCGATAAGCGCGACGATGACGAGGAGTGGCGGGACGCCGACGACCTTCTTCACGATGAGCGGATAGATAAGGTTCGATTCGAACTGATTCACCACCACATACAGTCCGAACACGATGGCGCCAAGCGCGACGCCTCCATTCGAGAAGGCGACGATGACCGCAACCGTTCCGGCGAGAAGTGAGCCGAAAATAGGAATGATCTCTGCGAGCGCAGTGAAGACGGAGAGAAGAAGCGCATACGGTATGCCGATGATGAGCAGGCCCATATAGACGAGCACCGCCACAAGAAGTGAGAGAAGTATCTGTCCCTGCATCCAGAGACCGATCTTCTTCTGCGCGCGCTTCCAGAGATCGACTGAATAGTCCTCGTATGCCACGGGCATTACCAAACGGAGGAAATCATCGACACCAGTATCCTGCAAGGCAAAGTAGAAGGAAAGCACAATGACAAGAAGGAGTGAGAAGATGCCACCGAAGAAGGTGACGATGAACTGCACGAGACTACCCGAGCTCTCTGTGAACAGAGACTGGAGTGAGAAAAGCGTCTGCACGAACGACTGTAAGTCATGCGAGCTTCCGACGAGGTTCGATGCGCTTGTGATATTCGAGAAGGAACTCGATGCGTTTATCGCTTCGATATAGCGCGGCATTGCGGAAAGGAATTCGGCGGCATCAGCAATAATCGGAGGAAAGAAGAAGTACAGGAGCGCAAAGACAGAGCCGAAAAGAATCACGTACATCAGGATGGCCGCGAAAAAGCGCGGTATACGATGCCGGATGAGGAAGGCAATCTCAGGCTCGATTGCCGAGGCAATGATGATAGCCGTAAGTACGAGGAGCACCAGGTCGCGAAGTAGCCAAAGGACATACGCGCCGGCGATTATGAAGAGCGCTGTGGCGACCGTACCCGACGTAATAGAGACACGAATCTCTTTATCCATATCGGCATCCTAGCATGAAAATACCAGCCAGACAGCCGCGACGAGTGAGCACAAGGAGTTACGAAATCGACTGACGGATGCGATTGGCAGCCTCAGCAATAGTGAGGCGTTCTTGCTCACCAGTATCGCGATGACGGAGCGTAACCGTATCCTTTAGGTCTGGATTCTCACCGAGGGTATCGAAGTCGATGGTGATGCAAAACGGTGTCCCAATTTCATCCTGGCGGCGGTAACGCTTGCCGATGTTGCCGTTATCATCCCAGGCGATGGCTGGGTGCACTTTCTTCAATTCAGCACGTACTTCGCGTGCCTTTAGGACAAGCTCGGGCTTGTTCTTCAACAAAGGCGACACCATCGCCTTCACGGGAGCCACCCTCGGCGCAAGGGCGAGATAAGTGCGCACTTCCCCGCCAATTTCGTCTTCACGGTATGCACTCGCGAGGATGGCAAGAACCGTACGATCAACACCAAGCGACGGTTCAATGACATGCGGAATGACTTTTTCTTTCGTCTCCTCGTCAAGATAGCCGAGCGATACATTCGCCCCCTTCTCATGGGCCGAGAGGTCGAAGTCACCGCGATACGCGAGGCCCCAGAGCTCTTTCCGCCCGAAAGGATAGTCGAATTCGAAATCGATGGTGCGCGTGCTGTAATGTGCCCGATCCGCAGCTTCGACCTCAAGCTCGTGCACCATGCTTTCAGGGAGGCCGATTGCGGCCGCAAAGAGATGCATCAGCTTGCGCCACTCCTCGAATGCCTGCTCCCATTCAGATTGAGGTACGAAGTACTCGACTTCCATCTGCGAGAGCTCGCGGAGACGGAAGATGAAATCGCGCGGTGCGATCTCGTTGCGGAACGCCTTCCCTATCTGCGCGATGCCGAACGGGAGCTTCGGATGGAGCGAGTCAACGACATTCTTGAAATTAGCGAAGATACCTCCGGCAGTTTCGGGACGCAGGTACACGACGGCAGACTCGTCCTCCATCGCGCCGGCATGCGTCTTGAACATCATATTGAATTGACGCGCCTCCCCGAGATTACCTTCGCATTCGGGGCATTTGTCTTTATCCTCAAGATGATCCGCACGGAAGCGCCGCTTACACTTCTGGCACTCGACGAGAGGATCGGAGAATCCGGATACGTGACCAGATGCCTCCCATATCTTCGGATTCATGAGTATCGCAGCGTCGACACCATACATATCGTCGCGGTCATCACGGAACATCTGCAACCAGAGATGTTCCACGTTCTCCTTGAGGGCGACGCCCATCGGGCCGTAATCGAAGGTACCGGCGAGACCGCCATAGATCTCAGACCCAGGGAATATAAAGCCGCGGCGCTTGGCGAGCGAAACAATCTTCTCCATCAGATTCTGATCGTTCATGGGATGACTATACGTTACTGTACTTTATTGGACAATTCCGTTCCCGGAGACATACCCTACATCGCCCTTCGTCTCGGTCGTCACCGGCTCAACTCCTGCGGTGACCGTCACGCCCGCGAAACGGTCATGACCGGAGAACGTGGCCTCACCAGTGAGAGATACGATGCCTCCACGCTGCGAGGTCGATGGCGTGAGCGAGACTTGGAAAATGCCCTGTGTACTCGCTCCTTGTGCAAGATCTCCGACATTCCAGGTAACTACACGAGACACGTCGTCATACGAGAATGCACCGGTCCCAGAGGCCTTTCCGGTATACGAGACGTAGCTTGGTAATGACGCCGACACGGTACCTCCAGCGATTGCACTCCCTTTATTCTGCACGTTCCACACGACCGTATAGGTAGTAGCTTGATTAGCACGCGGAGGAATCGGCCCACTCGAGCCGAACGCACCTGCGGTATGGGAGGAGAACGCCGAAAGGACGGCGGTCGTCGCGACCTTTGCTGTCTTCACAGCAGAGACGGTCACTTGCTCCGGTACATTCGATTGCCCCACGCGCGTGCCAGAGACAGAGAGGGCAAGCGTGACTGTCGGCGTGAGTGTGCCGACCGGGAGTGTGAGGAAGGTGAACGTGCCGATACCAGAAGCACCAGGGGCAAGTGATGCGAGCGCAGGATCAGTTTCTCTGCTGAACACGACCGTGTGATCCGATGAGTTATAGAACCCGTTCGTCGTCCGGATGCTGTCATAATCGATTGCCGAGCCTGAAACCGTAACGACGATTGAGGCATTCGTCACGGTTGTCGACAATGTATTTGAGTACGACAGCGTGACACTTTGTGGGCTTCCCGGTGTGATGACGACATTTTTCGAAGTGTCCCCATTCAGCGCGAGTGTCGTCGTAATGAAGGGAGCGGCAATCGAAACCGTCGCGTCCTGGGTCATGTAGGCGACCGAAAGCTCATGGTCCTGAGAGGACTTCGCCGTGCCGACCGTAAAATGAAAGACACGTTGTTCATTGTTCTGTCCGGAGAGCGTCCCGGTAAGCGTTATCTGTTTGCTTGCGCCCGGTAGGAGCGTCCCGATGAAGAGCACCGAATCACTAAGAGGAATCGATGATGACGTGACCGAGAACCCGAATGGAGACGGCACGGAGAGGACGACATTCGCAAGTGGTACCGTTGCATTTGAACGGACCGTAAGCATGAATGTGATCGGCTCTCCAGAGACGGTCTCTGTAAGCGAATCTACCGAGACCGAAAGCGGCGTTGAAGAAATAGTGAGCGGATAGGAGGACTTCTTCTCGAAGATAGCATTCGAATTCGTCGTACCGAAAGAAAAAGTGATCGGAAGGACAAGCGTCTGTCCTGCCCCACCGAACACGACTGCTTTCACCGAACGCGTTATCGTTTCCCCGCTCGCGAGCGTCCCGAGATTCTCTATGTAGCGCGGATATGGACTGAGCTTATTCAATGCACTGCGTGTCCCCTCAGGGAAATCAATCTCGATAATCGCATTCTCCAGCGCGACCGGATTCTTATTCGTGATGGTAATAGAGAGCGGGACGGTATCCCCACCGGCAATCGTCGTTGGGCCGACGACATCAATCGTGATCTTGTCTACCGAAACCGAGTTACTGCCGAAGTAGAAAAAGTAGCCCGCCACGGCGAGCGACAGTAGGAAGAAAGCGACCGCCGCACCGAAGAATATGCTCGCGAGACGCACGTGCCGTTTCCCGTGCTGCTCTGACACTTTCGGGAGCTCTTGCTCTTCCCACTCGTGCTGGTGCGCTTCCTCGTCTGGCGCACGGTATGGCACACGCTCGCGCGTAGGAGCGTCATGGCCATACAGAGATTCGCGCACGCGTTCGAGCGAGCCTCTATCGTCTTCTCCTTCAGGACGCTGATACATGACTGTCAGTATACAAGAGTTCAGAGACCGGAAGCAGTGATCCCCTTATTAATGCGCGCGACGTAGCCCGTCCGGGCGTTGAGTATATCCGCAAGAATAGGCGGCGCGAAAGAAATCTCATCGCCGCCGGGGATATCCCCCGCATCGAGGCCGAGTACGGCGAGTGTACGGAGCACCATGAGTATCTCGATGGCCTCATGTTTATCCTCGGGAAGGGTTGCCAGTGCCTCGAGGAACCCCTTCATAATTGAGAAGAGTTCCGGGTTTTGCATCTCGCCTGCGACGAGTCGTAAGAAAAGTCCGGAGACGCGCGATGCGCGATCCCGTGCCGACACCGACCCGAGACGCGCAAACCAATTCTCTCCCAAAAGAGCTCCGGCGATGCGCCACCCTTCCTTCCCGCGCACCAGCATGACCTCACTTTCCGCGAGGGTCGTGAGTCCCGCGGCAAGCTTTGCGCCGGGTTTCCGCAAGCTTTGTGCCCGCGCATGCACGAGACCGAGATCGGGCGTAAGCAGCGTAACAAACGTATTTGCCTCGCCCGCATGCGTCCGTGCGAGCACTACTCCCCGAGTATCGTATTTATGCCGCATCGCGCTCGAGATCGAACTTCACCATGCCGGTCGAGAGCGACGCACCATACTTCCCTCCTTCATGCATACGCGGATGCACTATGTCGGATGGTGATAGTTCTTCGGCTTTGCGCGCTTGAGCAATCGCACTTGCCATCTCGCGATCATCTCCTTCCTTGATAAGTTCTGGAGTGAGCGTTGTGTCGAGCTCAATCGCAGCACTACCAAAAACAACCTGCTTCACGTTCACTTCTTCAGCGAGAATCTGCGCAAGCTCGGACGTAAGTGCATTAGGCACTAGAAGCTTCGCGAGCGGCTGACGCACCTTGATACCTGCCTTCTGACGTAACTGCAACGCTTCTGAGGCAAGGGAACGCACACGTGCCATGTGAACAATAAGGGTCTCATCCTTATCACTACCGAAGAGGGCAGTGATACTGAATTGAGACTTCGCGACTGGCCAATCAGCAAGATGTACGCTCGTTTGGTCATTCTCGCTCTTCACTTTCTGATACATATCTTCGGCAAGGAATGGCGCGAACGGCGCGAGCAGGAGTGCAATGGTACGGAGCGTCTCACGAAGCGTCCTGAGCGCAGCTGCGTCGCCAAGGCGTACGCGGTCGCGGATACGGCGGACATACCATTGCGAGAGATCCTCAGAGAGTCTGGCGATAGTGCGCGTCGCTTCGAATGGTCGATACTCGTCCATATGCTTGGTCACGTCCGCTATCGTCTCGTTTGTTCGTGCCTGCATCCAGCGGTCGATGATTGCCGTGACTGTTTCCTTTTGGGGAACATCCTTGAACATCTCGTAGAACTTCGCGCTATTGTCGAGCCATGAGAGCACTTTTGCCGCTTCTTTTACGGTCTTCTCGTCATAATTCTTCGAATCTCCCGGCTGCGTCACGCTGTACATCCAGAATCGGAGCGCATCGACACCCCATTTCTCGATCTCATCCCACGGATCGACGACATTGCCTCTCGACTTGCTCATCTTCTGTCCCTGCGCATCGAGCAGGTGCCCGAGTGAGATCGCATTCTTGAACGCTGCACCCCTTCCAGAGAGCATCCCGATTGCGAGCAGGGTGTAGAACCAACCGCGCGTCTGGTCGATAGCTTCACTGATGAAATCCGCTGGGTATTCAACACTCTTGATGAAGGCATCGAGTGACTTAGTACCGCGCTCTTTCGCCGCTTGTGCGAATGGCATCGCACCGGAATCGAACCACACGTCCATCACCTCTTTCACTCGGTGCAGTTCTGTTCCCTTTTCTGAAACAAGCACAACATCGTCGATATACGGCCGGTGCAGATCGAGCTCGTACTCATCATTGTGCGGAAGTGGAGTGAAATCGAGTTCGCGTATGACTGCCGTTTGGGAATCATTCCTGAAATCATTCCCGTATACGGTCTCTCTTAGGGCGACAGCATCGCCACCTGCACATACCGTGGCAAGAGAATCCAATCCCACACCATGCGTCACGATGAGTACACGACTATCCCGCACCGTCGATTCAACTTCATACAAAAACTCGCCAAAACGACGTTTAGCATCTGCATAGCTCGCACCTCCAGGGAAGGGTTCGGTGAAGTTAACGGCAGCGGTATCGCGATAGGCGGCAAATTCCGCGAATGGCTTACCTGAAAACGCCCCCAAATCAAGTTCTCGCAGACGATCGTCGACGATGATTGCCGAGCGCGGGATGCCGAGCGAGTCTGCCATAATCTCCGCCGTTTCGCGTGCGCGCATCAAGGGAGACGTATAGATCACATCGATACTGGAGCTCTTCATCTTGGAGGCCGTCTGGTGTACTTCTTCTTTCCCTTTTTCGGTGAGATGATTCCCTTCCCGGTCGCAGCTTACGATATCTTTTGTGTTGCTCTCCGCTTCTCCGTGCCGCATGACGACATATGTGTTGCCGCTTCTCTTCGTATACTGCTTCAACATATCGACCGAGTCGATGACAATCTGTTCGCTCTCATCGGCACTCTGCCATATCGGCATCGGTGTTCCCCAATAGCGCTCACGACTGATTGCCCAATCCTTGGCATTCGCGAGCCATTCGCCCATTCGCCCATCGCGGATGTACCCCGGCTCCCAATGCACCTTTTGATTCTCGGCGACAAGCTTCTCACGCAGATCAGACATGCGAATGTACCACGAGTCGCGTGCGTAGTAGATGAGTCGCGTCTTGCAGCGCCAGCAGAATGGATATGAGTGTTCGTATTTCTCTTTCGCGAAGAGCAGCCCGCGTCCGGCAAGATCTTTCACGATGTCGACCGTCACGTCATCATCACTTACGAAACGACCTTCGAGGAAGCCGGTGCCAGTAATAAAGTGCCCTTCGGGATTCACGAGATGCACCTTCGGCAAGCCGATCGTATTCCCCATCTCGAAGTCTTCCTGCCCGTACATCACGGCAGTGTGCACGATGCCCGTACCGTCCTCCGTCGTGACGAAGTCTGCGGCGTATACCTGGAATGCTTTATCGAACTTCGCCTTCTCACCCTCTGGTGCGAGGTTCTTTGCGAAGTCGTAGAGGGGTCTGTAGGTCTTCCCTATGAGCGACACCCCTGAAACATCTTCACTGCGCTTCCATCCTTCGCCAAGTACAGCCTGCGCACGCGCATCAGCGAGAATGACGTGCTCACCTTCTTTTTCATACTTTCCGTAAGAAATCGCCGGCCCGACCGCAAGCGCAACATTCCCTGGGAGCGTCCATGGTGTCGTCGTCCATGCGAGGAGATACGTCCCAGGTTCATCGACAATTTCAAACTTCGCCATAATCGTCAGATCTTTCACGTCCTCATATCCTTGCGCAAGCTCATGCGACGAGAGCGCTGTCCCACAGCGCGGACACCACGGGACTATTCGGTAGTCCTTGTAGAGCCGCTTATCTTTCGCCGTCTGCGCGAAAAGATACCAGAGCACCTCCATGTATGCACTGTCGAAAGTGAAGTACGCCTTTGTCTCATCGACCCAGTAGCCCATACGCTTCGTGAACTTCGCCCACAGGTCGATATACGTAAACACACTCTCACGGCACTTCTTATTAAAAGGCGCGATGCCGTACTTCTCAATATCAGGCTTACCAGTGAAGCCGAGCTCCTTCTCGACTTGGAGCTCGACCGGGAGGCCGTGAGTGTCCCAACCAGCACGACGGTTCACCCGGTAGCCGCGCATCGTCTTGTAGCGTGGGATGGCATCCTTGAAAGCGCGCGCCTCAAGGTGATGAATACCCGGCTTGCCATTGGCGGTTGGCGGGCCCTCGTAGAATACAAAATCGCCCTTAGGAGACTCCTTTTCAAGCGACTTTTCGAAGATGCGCTCACGTTCCCAGAACGCAAGCACAGCCTCTTCGCGCTTCGCCGCCTCTGATTTGTCTGGAACATCGGACATATCTGCCTATCGTAGCGTTTACAGGCTAAAAATGAAACAGCCGCGGAAAACCGCGACTGTGTCTGTCGTCAAACGCGCGTCATGCGCCGGAAGAGGGGTCGTGAAGCCTGGCGTGCAGATCCTTGATGTCCTTGGTGAGGACCCAGTCGGCGAAAGTGACTACCGGCCGTGGAATGGCAATATCGGAATGCGCTGCCGGGTTTTTTTGGAAAGCTGCGAATTTCTCCGAGGCGGCGAGCGCATCGAATCCATTCACCCCGCCGCGCTTCTTTGCTTCGGCGAAGAATTTCTGGGGCGTCCACCTGCATCTCCGTATGGCCTCCCCGACCGCCGCTTTTTCATCGTATCCGTTCCCTTTTTTCGCCATGCTTGAACTCCTCTTCTTGAGTGACGCACGATGGTGCAATCCGCTTGAGAATTTAGCTCAAGAAATGGCTTTACGCAACCGGTCGCATGGTTACATCTTCTCTGGTGCAGGGATACCGAGGAGTGCGAGACCGTTCGTCATTGTGTTCATAAAGGCACGGACGATCCGCTGTTTATACGCTTCTTCCGGACTGCCGAGAACTTGTTCCGTTGCATAAAAAGCGTTCCATGCGGCGGCGAGCTCGGTGAGATACGTCACGAGTAGGTTCGGTGCGAGTGTGGCGGTAGCGCGAGCTGTGACTTCAGGAAAATGGAGGATGAGTCGCTCGATAGCATACGGTGTAGAGGGCACAACCGTACCATTCTCATCTTCGGACTCATACGAAAGAATCTTCTTCGCACGCACGAGCGCGTATTGCAGATATGGTCCGGAATCCCCCTCCAAAGAGAGCGATTTCTCCGGGTCGAAGATGATGTCCGACCCCGGTGATTGGCGCAACACCATGTATTTGATGGCGCCAATGGCAACCTGCTCTGCAATGACCGGGTCTGGATTCTTCTCGCTCGCCTTCTTGATAAGCTCCCCAATGAGCTCGGCGGCGGTAATCACATTCCCTTCTCGAGAGGACATCTTTCCTGTCGTGAGCCGAAGGAAGCCGTGTGGTACATGCATCGTCTTCTTTGCAATGAGCGGTGCTATCTCGCCGAGCGCCGCAAGCACTACTTTGAAGTGTCCTATCTGCTCAGCGGCCGTGACGATAATCGAGCGGTCGGTCTGCGCACGTTCTTCTTTCAGGAAAGCGAGACCGATGTCCTTCGCCTCGTAGGTAGGCGTACCCTTGCTCGTGATAAAGACAAGCGTATGGAGGCCCTGCTTCTCGCCGCGATAGATGACCGCTCCCTCACTCTCTTCGAACACGCCTTTATTGAGTCCGTCTCGGACGATGCGTGTCCCGGATTCAGCTGTTTCGCTTTCGAAGAAATAATAATCAAAATGCGTCCCGAGGATCTTGTAGAGTTGCTCGAATGCCGCGAGCGACACGTCACGTCCCTTGCGCCACTCTTCGCGGAGCGTGTGGTCAGTACCGGCGTAGATTGCCTGGTTGAGCGCATCGATCTCTGCCTTTGCTCCAAGAGAATCTTCATAAGCGCATGATCCAGCGGCATACGCTTCGCCGAGCTCACGCGCCGTCGAGGGTTCCGTGATACCAGCTTTTCGTAATCCCCAGATTGCTTTTGCGACGTGCGGTCCGACATCCCCCTGATAGTTAGCACGGATGACTTTTGCCCCTTCGTTCTCGGTGAGTCGCGCGAGCGATTCGCCGATGACATTACTCATCAAATGTCCGATGTGCATTTCCTTGAACGGATTTGGGTCGGTGTATTCGACCATCACGCGCTGCTCCGCATCCGCCCTACCCTTCCCCCATTCTGTCCCCTTCGCATCAGCTTCAGCGACTGCGAGCACTACTGCCTCGCGCGCAAGCGTGATATTCACGAAGCCAGGCCCGGCAACCGAGACGTGGCTTGCAACTGTTGCACCGAGCGAGTCGATGAGATGACGAGAGAGCTCATCACCAAGCTCGCGTGGGTTCTTATTCAGCTGCTTCGCTGCCACAAGCGCGGCATTTGTCGTGTAATCGCCGTGCACAGCCTCACCCGGCCGCTCGACGACAAAGAGAGCATCCGCCGCTCCTGCCGTGGAGAGATACTCGTTCACCGCCTTTCTGATTCGGTCTTCCATGCAAAGGAGTGTAGCAGAAATGAAAAACCGGCGCGCCAGTGGCGCGCCGTGCTATGACGAAATTACGTAGAAAGTGCCGCGTAGTGCTCGGTCGCGCGACAATCTGGACGGGGCCGCGGATTTTCATTGTGTACCGGACACTCGTGGCTCACCAAGGCAACACCTTTTTGAGGCTCCGGGCATTCGCAGTCGCATACCCTCGTACAGATGCAATTACTCTTTGCTTCTTTCATGACAGAATCCTCCATAGTTAATCCCGAGTCATCCTACATCAAACCGGCCGAAACAAAAGAAGAACCCCGCGACGGCATAGCCGTCGCGGGGCGAATCGATGAATCAGGACTCCCAGACTGCGTAACGATCCTTGAAGTGCTTCGAGAGTGATGGGCCAGGGTTCTGATAGTGCCCTTCGTACGGCTTCGTGACCGGGCTGACCCGCTCAAAGTTCATAAGGCAGATTGGGTCGCCGTCGAATAGCCGATGCGGTACTTCTCGCCCACGGACTTCAAGTACGCCAGTGATACCACTCTCGCCACCGAAGCCTGGATCGAAGAATCCCGCGTAATGCGTGCGGAATTCGCCGGTCGAAGCGTCGTAAGGCGCGATGTCGCCGCAGATGTCGTTCGGGATACGTGCCCGTTCCTTCGTCGGCAGAAGATAGAACCGATCGGGATTGAGGGTGAGTCCGTTACGCGGGCGCTTGATGGGCTCCCAGAACTCGAGCGGATCATGAGTATCTTCTTCGAAGAGCGAGAGGGCGCTGGCGACGTTGTTGCGCGAAACAAAGCCGACGACATCGCGATCAAGGTCGATGTGCATGTAGACGCCATGCTCGCCGAGCTTGAGGTCGTGCGTGAGAATCGCCTTGCCCCCCTTGTCCATGAAGATGCCCTTGTGCGAATGCATGACCGCAATCTCCTTGCCGCTCAAGCGGGCATCGCCGTTACGAATCCGCATTTGCACGAGCGACAAGCCCGGGCGAATGAGAATTGGGAACGACAGTGGCGTGATCTCAAGGTACAGGTTTCCCCGATATCCTTCCGGCACGTAGTCGAAGCGCGGCACGCCATCGGCCAAGATACGCACGAACACGTCCGTACGACCCGTCGAGCTCTTCGGCGAAAACTTCGCCGAGAATCCTTCCGGAAGCAGGAGGCCTTCGTTGAGCGGCACGATGTACGTGTATCCCCGATGAAGGAAACCGGGCTGGTCGCGATTGAACGAATACTGACACTCCCTGACCAGGTCGGCGATACTACCGCCAGCACGCGGCAGAGAGGCGACCCCCATGCCGAACACTTGCGACCCGATGGTGAGATCGAGCGATGATGCTTGAATCTGATCGCTCGAGAAACCTTCGCTCGTGGTGATGAACGGGGCTTCGCCAGTGATGATGGCGGACAAATCCGCGTCCGAAAGTACGACTGCATTGCCGTCGATTGGCATGGTGAACCTCCTTTTCTGTCTGGTTCCTGATTGATTGTGAATGGTGCAACCCGGGCAAACTGTACGCGCCGTAAAGGCAAAAAGCAAACTCCTATAAAAAGAAAGCGACGGTCGAAACCGTCGCAAAAAGAACTGGGGAAACCGGATTACACCGAGACCGGCGCCGCGATGTGCGGCCACGGATCGTATCCTTCCAGAGTGAAGTCTCCGTATTTGAAGCCGAAGATGTCCTTCACGTCCGGATTGATCTTCATCGTGGGAAGCGTCCGTGGTTCGCGCGTGAGCTGTAGCTGTGCCTGTTCCAGGTGATTCGAATACAGGTGACAGTCGCCGCCAGTCCACACGAAATCACCTGGGGCGAGTCCGCAGACCTGCGCCACCATCAGGACGAACAACGCATAGGACGCGATATTGAACGGCACGCCGAGGAAGACGTCGCAACTCCGCTGATAGAGCAGACACGAGAGTTTGCCATCCGCCACATAGAACTGGAAGAGGCAGTGACAGGGCGGCAACTTCATCTTCGGCACATCGGCCGGATTCCATGCGGTGACGATATGACGACGCGAGTCCGGATTCTTCTTCAGGCCGTCAATCAATTCGGTAATCTGATCGATGGGATGATTTTCCATCTGATCCGGTATCCAGTCGGTCGGTCCCCCGTGTCCAGGAACCAAAACCCAGTTCGGCCAGTGCCTCCACTGATGGCCGTACACCGGACCGAGATCGCCGCTCTCGTCAGCCCAGTCGTCCCAGATGGTCACGCCGTTTTCCTGCAAATAGCGGATGTTGGTTTCGCCGCTCAGGAACCAGAGCAGTTCGTGGATAATCGAGCGCAGATGCAGCTTCTTGGTGGTGAGCAGCGGGAAGCCGGCGGCAAGATCGAAACGCATCTGGTGTCCGAAAATACTCAGCGTCCCCGTGCCCGTCCTGTCGGCCTTCGTGTGCCCGTGATCCAGAATGAGCCGTTCTAAGGCAAGGTACTGTTCCATCACGTCCTCCTGATTGTTGGTCGGATTGACCCGGAAGCACTGTACGCTCGAAGCCGAGATGGCGCAATATTGACGCTTGGCCGGCACAAGCAGAGAATGTCGTCAGATCACAACCAACGGGAGACCTACCATGCTACCGAACAACTTAGCTCTTTCACTCATCGTAGCCATGACCCCGGGAGGAGTCATCGGACGCGACAACTCGATACCCTGGCGCTTACCGAGCGACATGGCGCGCTTCAAGAAAATCACTATTCAGGAACGCGCTGTCATCATGGGCCGCAAAACGTGGGAGTCGCTGCCGGAGAAGTTCCGACCGCTCCCAGAGCGACACAACATCGTCCTCACGAGGGACTGCTCGCAACGTCTCTCGCCATCGCTTGAGATGGTGTCATCCATCGACGAAGCGCTTCTCGTGGCGGCATCACACGGCGGACGAGCGTGCGTCATCGGAGGATCGGAGATTTATCGCCTGTTCCTCCCGCTCGTGCAAAAGGCGTATATCACGATGGTCCATGTGCCAGTCGAGGGCGACGCGTTCTTCCCTCAAATGCGCTGGCCTTCGTGGCGACAGATAGACGCATCCCCAGCACGGAAACATCCGGGGGACGAGCATCAAACATCGTTCCATATCTACGAACGCGTTCCTTGTTGACGAAGTCCGTGACGAACAAAACGGCACCCTTGCGGGTGCCGTTCTTTATTTTCGTGAGAAAGGTTTATTCAACATCAATGCCCATGCTTTGTGCCGTCCCTGCAATAACCTTTGCGGCCGCTTCGGGACTGTTTGCTCGGAGGTCCGGCATCTTCTCGGCGACGATGGCCGCAATATGTGCCTTCGTCAGCTTTCCGACGCTGCGCTCCTTCTGCGACTTGCTGGAGCCCTTCTCGAGCCCGAGCGCCTTCAGAATGAGCCGAGACACCGGCGGATTCTTCATGATGAAGGTGAATGTGCGATCGTCGAAGACTGAGAGTTCGACCGGGATGATCGTGCCCATCTTGTCCCTGGTCGCGTCGTTGAACTGAGTCACGAACTGACCGATGTTCACACCAGCAGGACCGAGTGCGGTGCCGACCGGAGGCGCAGGCGTTGCCTTGCCGCCAGGGATCTGCAATTTAATCTTTTTTACGATTGTAGCCATAATATAAGGGACTTTACGCTATAACTTCCTAACTTGCAAAAAGTCGAGCTCGACCGGAGTCTCGCGACCGAACATCGAGACCATGACCTTCACCTTCCCACGATCCTCGTCGATCTCGCCCACTTTGCCCTCCAGGTCCTTGAACGGACCGTCGGCGATGACCACATGATCATCTTTCACTAGATCGATACGGTGCTTCGGCGCTTCAGCGGTCATGCGCTTCATGAGAGAAGCCACTTCGGACTCCTCCATCGGAACCGGCGTGTTCCCGCTCCCGACGAAACCAGTGACGCGCGGCGTATTGCGCACGACGAACCACGAGTCATCATCAACAATCATACGCACGAGGATGTAGCCTGGATAAATCTTCTCTTCTTCGACAACACGCTTGCCCCCTTTCACACGAATCTTCTTCTCGGTCGGGACGATGACATCAAAGATTTTTCCTTCCATGCCCAAAGACTCGATGCGTTGCTTCAAGTTGCGTTCGACGGCATTCTCGTAGCCAGCATAGGTATGAATGGTGTACCAGCGCGCATCTTCCGGATTAGGCGCCACTTCATCGCGAATCTCCTTACGCACTTCCGGAGCGATATCAGCCATGCCAACCTCCTCTGGAAGGTCCGCCTCGCCGCTGTGAAAATCCTGGTCGTTCATAGTAAGAAAGTTACCCGCCGATAATGCTACTCACGCCGGTCTTGAAAACATAATCGAGGAGGCTGACGAGAAGCGCAATAATCATGCCAATACCAACAACAACAAGAGTGTGCGCGACTGCTGTCCGATTGCTCGGCCAGACGACATGGGTGAATTCTTCGCGAACGTGCTTCAGGTAGGTGAATGGTGAGGTCATGGAAGTATCGTTGGTCAAATAAAAAAGCCCTGCGGGCTTTCAACATTCGCAGTATAGTACGGGGTCAAAAACGAGTCAACCGCCCATCCTGTTGAGACAGGACGGGCGGTTGTGTATACCTCGTTCCTAACGAATCTCGTAGGTGATGGAAACAGACGACGAGTAGGTGTTCTCTCCTGCCGGAATACTCGGCACCGAGGACTCTTTCGCGTCCATCATGCTCCCACCCATGCCATACACCATAGGGTACGGACGATTGCCTGAGGATTCGCTGAAGTTAACTATCTTGCCGAGTCGGACCCCGAGTTGGCGAGCGAGCTCGGTCGCCTGATTCTTCGCTTTCGCGATGGCGTCAGCGCGAGCAGCATCGTATCCAGCCGTCGTATCGTCAAGAGAGAATTCTGGTCCGGAGACATTCTGCACCGAGAGCTTGCCGAGACCGCCGAGGAATGCCCCCACAGAGGCAAGATCATGTATCGTTACCTGGACTGTCTCAGACACCTGGTAGCCGATAATCTTCGGTGCGTCGTTATACGCAGGGCACACGCCGCTCCTGCAAGGGTTCGGGTATGAATACTGCGGATAGATGTTGTAGGAGAGTGTCCGGACATCCTTATCTGCGATGCCCTGCTCTTTCACGAAGGCGAGAGCGGCGTTTGCTTGCTTCGTTGTTGCTGCCTGAGCTTCGACGACCGTTGCCTCCGTATTCTGGACAGTGAAGGTTACTTTCGCGACGTCAGGAGGAAGCGTTGCCTGTCCATCACCGCTTACGGTGATCGTATCCGTCGCTGGGATGCCCGAGCGACCGAAACTTCCGACAAGCATCATGGTCTGTGCGATGAGGAACAACGTGAGGACAACGAGCGCACTCGTGAGAGCGATGCGCACTCCGTCGGTAGCGAATATTTCTGATAGAGATTTGTCATTCATGGCGGAGATGATTAATGGTTATGGATACCCCCTATTATAACATTTGCATGGCCGTGAGAAGCTTCATCAGCGCCGCATGTGCCGGTAGAGATGTAATGTCCAATTCACTATCACTCCAGTTCGACACACTGGTATCGATAGCATCAAAACGCAGGACATCGGCATTTCGAGCGAGGTAATACGCGGTATGTACGACTCCCCCGAAACGCCCTATCGATACGATAGCGAAACGCCGCGCGCCGATCACTGACGAGGAGAACGATGTCGCCGGGATCGGCTGCCCCGTGCCATCGATAGCCGTCTCTTGGATGGCGGCGAGTGCCGTCGACGAGGCCGTTATCGCGTACCGCCGGACGACGATCCGAGAGCTTCCGGTCGAAGAAGCGACAGAGGCCTCGTATGCGGCAATGCTCGTAGCATCAGGAAGTTCAGCAGGAACAAAACTTTCCGGTAGAGCGAACAAGATGCGCGCATCCGTGAGCGACACGTTCGGCGGCAAGCATGCCCCGAATTCACACGCCGGACCGGAGCGCGCAACAAGCGATCCGTCGGGACATGATTTTGAATCGAGCGGGCACGCGATCGGGCGCGAAGGATGTTCGACGGCGTTTCGATATACGAGTCCGCCGATGCCGATAAGCACGATAAGCAATATACCCATCACGACATTTTTCATAACCGGATAGTAGCACGCGCGGGCGAAAATCAAGGGCGGCTACAGGGAATTGAACCCTGATCGAGAGCTCCACAAGCTCCAGTGTTAACCATTACACCATAGCCGCCATGCACGAGATTTTTTATAACACGAAAACGAGAAGAATGCTCACTTCGAGAGGAGCGGATTAATACCGCGGATTCTCCTCCGCGATGCCCACATGATGATTCGCAAGCCGCGCGAGCGCAAAAAGCAGTGAGGAAAGCCGATTCATATAGGCTTTCGTCTCGGACGGAAGAGCACACGCGCCAGCGTCATGCGCAGCGATAAGCCGCCGCTCGGCCTTCCGGGCAAGCGTCCGCGCCACATCGAGAAGCGCGGACAGCTCTGTGCCTCCTGAGATCGAGAAGCCTTTCAGGGGAGGGATTTCTTTTTCTATCCCGTTCACCATGTCCTCCACCTCTTTCACAGTATTCTCCCCTACTCTTTTGTCAGCACCTGCCACACCCGCCTGAATAATGAAAAGGGTCTCCTGCACGTCGCGCACCGTACCGGCGATACGCTTATCTTCTGTCGCACGCATCTTCACGAAGCCGAGAAAAGCATTCAACTCATCGAGCGCTCCTAGTGCTTCTGGAAGTTCGGATGACTTCGATATCCGCTGCTGATTACATCCGAAGGCCGTCGTCGTCCCTCCATCCCCTTTCCCGGTATAAAGCATGGTTTTCAGTATACCTCTGCCTTGCAACACCAAGGCCCGATACTTGCGTTCGGGCCTTTTCGATTTACCCAGCCGGGGTTATTCGGCAGGATTTTCTGTGCGGCGCGCTTGCCGCTGTTTGCGACGGAAACGAGCAATCTTTCCTGCATCGATTTCGTCCTGATTCCGCGACTGCGGCCTCCCGGTTCGTTCCCTTGGGGAAGGACGTGGATTCCGCACTCCGCTCGCTGTCCTAATCTTGAAACACACTGGCATAAGAAAGGCTCCTTCACGATCTCAGTTTAACTACGGGACTGTTCCATCGACAATACTAGCAGATGCCTAAAAAGAAAAACACCCTTTCAGGTGCTTTTACTTTGTGCCCACGATTACCTCTTTTCCGAACTGAGCCATATCTATGGGAAATGCGTAGCGAGTACCAAGAAAATGGCGAGACTAAGCTATTTAAAGTGACCAGTCGTCACAATAGAATAAGCATGGAGCCAGATGCTGTGATCAAGTGGATAAGTGACTATGAATAGCAGTACCAGGAAAATGCTGATGAAAATCCAAGGTATGCCACGTTCTATTTGTGTAAAGGGCCAATACAAATTTCTGTTCTTGCCCTTACCCAGTACCTCCCATTCCGTATCGTAAAGAGCAAGAGGTAGGCGCCGTTCAATAATGCTGATGACCTTAAACCTCCCGCTGTTCAAACCTTGGTACGAACGTATGATTCGATACCAGAGGTAATCCAGAGCAATCCCCGCTACTGAAGAGAGGGCTAGAATACTCGTGTGGTGGCTAGTTTGTTGAACCACGATGAACCCAAGCAATGTTACGAGAGCAGTATTAACGGCCAGGAAAAATTCGTTTGTCTTATAACGCCTATCACTTACTGCCTCCGTCGCAGCTACATAGTTCTTGTACTGCTCAAGCAGGTGCTCAGTATATTTATCGCCGTACTGATCGTTTGGCGAAGTGAAAAGCTTCAAATCAATCTCCTCAGGACTCATATTATGCGAGACTCCTTATTGCAGAGACGATGGATGCTCCGTTCCACCCAACTGTGGCGTCCGCATGCTCCTTCACATACGAAGTCCGATAGCTTCCCCACGGCTCAATGGCTAGAATCGGCTTCGGCTTGGAGAAGGACTGTGCGATGGCAATCTCTTTGATTATCCATTTGCTGTAGCTTGAATAAACCCCGACCACGATAAGAATGACGTCACAGAACACCATTTGATTTCTGATCGCCTCCGAGAGTGCAGCAGAATTTGGTGCATTATGGATCGGATCATTTTTTGGAACAGAATAGTTTCGGAAGTCGAAGCGTGGCTCATTTCTGAGCAGTTTTAACAATCCGTCATACTGATCACTGTATGACCAGGAATGGCTGATAAAGAGTTTATATGGGTACATATGAGGAAAATTATGTTGCCGAGTGTTCGGTCGTCAATTGAGACTTCCCGATACTAAAGACCGCCTTGCGCATTTCTTGTCTGTCTAACAGAGAGAAATTCCTGATGGAGAGCGCTAGATTGAGTTCCTTCATAAAGTCACGAATCTCTTCACGCTTAATGTCAGGGTGCTCGGCAATAAACTCAAGAATCGTGACGAGCAGGCGGTTATCACGTCCAAGCGCTCGTTCGAGCACCTGCTGGTAGATGTCCTGCGTAGAGAAGAGAACGCGAGTGAAATGATACGGGTCAGTTTCCTTATTGAGGTCTGCAAAAAATTCTGGATCCCTCTCCCATGGCGCCCTTGTCAGTCGGACCGCCCACCACAAACGTGCGACAGCGTTTCGGCGGAGAGAACGGTCGTTACCGCCGGTCGCGAACCAGTGGCTAAGAATGTAGTTTGTTGCCGCTTCCTTCGCTTTCGCATCTTTCGAGACTTGTTCGAAGCTTCCAGAGAGCGGCCAGCGCTTTGCGACATAATCGCGTAGCGATACGTGCGTAAGGTACGTCCACAGTCGCGTGTCAGATGCCTGCGTCTCATTCAATCCAGGGAATGCTTCGTAGAGAGCGATAGCATTCTCAAGATCATCCAAGACGGACTCTTCTTTTTCGGCATACCTCAGCTTCAGGCTCTCCGGGTTTACTTTGATTGTCGACTCTATCACCGCCGAAGAGGGGTAATCGACATCTCGCTGGAAGTAGCTGCGCAAAGACTCGCCGGAATGAACCTTGTCTCGCAGCTCTGCGACGTACATGCCTCGGAATATGTTCTGGTTTGTCATATCTTATTCGTCGTTATCGTCTGCAAGACCTGCTAAAGCTCTCTCAATCGGACTTCTAAGTATTTTCTGCGCCGCAATGAGAGGCTCTTCTATTGGCAGGCTTTGCTGGCGCAAAATGATCTCAAGCCGTCTATACCAATGCGTATTCTGAAGCTCTTGGTCATTCAGCGCTATGAGCTGAATCGCATCGGCGAGTACGGGCAAGACAATCGACGCATGCAGAATTCCAGCCACTGAAACCCTCCCCTTCACAGCTGCATAATTTTTATAATCGGCTACGGACAGCTTAATGAGGATCTTGTCCTGGCTGTAATCAATGACCATTGGCCCGGACTCATGAATTCCCGGCTTGATGGCTATGAGCGAAGAAACGGCCGGCTGCATTGGATCGAAATCTTTTTCGGCGTTGAAAGATGTAAACCCTCCGATCGCCAATACATCTCCCGCCCCTATATCGAACGTAAAACCAGCATAGTCAGGGTGGCAACCTTCCATCTCATACTTCGGAATCGTCTGTGTAGCGCGGACACAGAAGGCGACGACGACATACTCTCTAAGTGTATTGGAGCTTACCGAAAACTCAGGATCGCTCTCGAAGCAGTGGAAGGTCTTCCGAAAAAATGTGCCGGGACATTCAAGCTCGAGCGTGAACGCAGCCGCCTTGCTCTTGATTAGTCGCTCTAGCGTCTTATTCTTGAGGCGATAAGTGGGACGCAAAATTACTGAATCCCTTTTTAGGACGTGTTTGAACGCGACATCGAAGCTTCCGGCGACATCGTCGTCATTTCCCAGAACAGGATATGGATATGAGATATTTTTAGCTTTCATAATTTTCAACTCCGAGGGCATAGCGAGACCCTGACTTGGTAGTGACCCGAAGCCGCACGGCCTTGCTCTTCTTCAGTTTCAGTTCCTCGATGAACGATCCTGAGTGTTTGAGTTCCTTGCCTTTACTGCCCCACTCTTCAACAGAGGAAAGGTTCACCGGATAGACGGCAGAATCATCCCCAATGGCTACAATGCCGAGAGAACCTTCTATATCTGCGGCTGGTTCGATTATCAGGCAATACTCGGCCATCCCGGATTTTGCAGTTCCCGCGTAAATAACTCTGAACCGTGCAGCGGATGTGTTAATACGCGCAACCCCTCGCCCATCGTCATTTCCTGCACCCCCGCCATTGCCACCGCTACTCCCTTTTGATTTTTGTCCGCCTGGGCTCGGTCCATCCCCTCCGTCACGGATTCGTGAAGAAGGCTTGCTCACAAATTCTTCGACTTCCTCTAGCTTTTCGTCGCGATCTGCCCCAACTTCCATGCCACTCTCTTCGGCACTCGTTAGGCCAGATGGCTTGCTCCGGCTTTTATTCGACTCGGAAACCCGGTCTGAATCTTCGTCATAAGGCAGGAATTTCTCGAGCTCGGGAATTTCTTCAGGATCTCCACTCTCTTCTTCGGCGAGTTCCATGAGATTGCCCCGAATCCAGTCCCGGATTTCATCAACAGCTTCCTTACCCGACCCATCGTCGAGCTTCGGATCCCATTTGTCATGCTCTGGCGGTTCAAGCCCGCGAAGAATCATGTTCCCTTCAACGTTGTCGCATAGGAAGACTCCAGCGAAGGGCTCCTGGAGCGTTTTAGGGAATTTCCATTCATCAACCGTCATTTTGGGACGCCTCATCATCGCCAGCTTGCGAGGGAATTTCTCTTCGATTCGTATGAATAGACGGCACGACCCAAGGAGTGGTAGCGGCTTTTCAAACACGCGCGTCGGCTCTACGACGCTTCTGTAATAGACAAGTGCTTCATCACGCGAGTATTTTTCGAGACACGCCCGCAATGTCTCTCGATTAATTGCTATCTCACTGAGACCCTGCACAATTACGACTTCCAAGAGGCCTGAGTATATGGCCATCCAAAAATTCTTGACCACAGAAGTCGCGAGTTCATCTGCCCATGCGAGGATGGCGCCATACGCAATGATGTTGATATCTGTCCCCTGCTCTTCCCTAAGAAACTCCGGCGGGATGAGCTTGGCATCACGCACAGATTCATAGCCTTTCACGCCAAAGGATCCTACGCCTCGATATTCTTTTCCCTTGAGCTCATGGCTCATGAGACGGGCCTTTCCTTGGAAAATAGTCTCTCCGGCTTCGTTCTTGGTCGAGTAGTAGACTGCCCGCAATCGCGACGCGACGAAGGGAGCCCCCTTACCTATGCCGTAAGAGCCACCACCGACGCCAGTAGCCTGATTCTCACCGACAGCACGGACAAGCCTATGCCACTTCCCCTTCTTATCTCGGTCAGCGCCCGTGAGTCCAGTAGTGTTTCTGTCTGAGGCACGAAGGACGGTCGTCTTCGGCTCAGATGCGGCACGCACAGCATCTGCGTAATAGCGTTCGGCTCGGTCATTTTGTTCTGCCTTCGCCTGCGCAAGACAAACACTCAGGTGCTCTTTGAGCTCGTCGAGTCCGGGAATGTCCGAGGTCTTCATTGAGAGCTTCTCGAATTTCACTACGACTGGAGCATCATTAGTATCGTCGTGAGCATCAATGGAATTCTGTATGACTTCCCGGGCGATATACCAGTTATAGTCACCACCAAAATATTGGAGAAGCGGATCATTGAGCCCCTCCGAGTCTGCGTGTTGCAGATCCGGGAAGTGCCAGCACAATGAGTCTTTTGCCGCTTCTTTCTTAGCCATATCAGAGCTTAAATTCTCTCTGCTGCTTAGAGAATGAGAATTTTGCGCGAGCGTCTTTCACATGACGCTCAATCTCGGAGAATATCTTGTTCACCTCATCTTCCGAGTAGTCATAGGCGCTCCTATTACCGCAATTGCTCAGGACTTTTAGCTTCCGTAGCACTTCATTAGTCCGGTATACCGCTAGTCGCTCGAAGCGCTTCCTCTTTTCCTGCTTATTTTCGTTTTTCTTTGAATCCTTCATAAGGGCGAGTCGTATTTGCGTAGATTAGTCTACCCATACTTTTTGTCAATAGTCTTCCACCGCCTTAGCGGGTAAATCTATATAGTACAAACCTGGCGCTTTTTATAGCGCTTTCTGAAAGAATCTATTGGCGCGACGACGGCCAAAGACCGCCGGCTCAGGCGACGTACGTTGCGAGCGTCTGCCCGACAGTATCTCGCTCAGCTTCTTCCTCAAAAATACTCCCGTCTTGAGTGTTCGGAGCTTCTAACGCCTTGCGTATGTTTCTGGCTATACGCTCAATAACACTCACGGTCACAGAGTTCCCTATCTGCTTGTACATGCGCGACTCAGGAATCGAACTAGGGAATTTGAAACTATCTGGGAACCCTTGCAGTCGCGCGCACTCCCGTGGAGTAAGACGCCTCAACCCTTTCCCATCGCGTATGAGGGGCACATTATGCCCGCCCGTGCCCATATTCGCTGTCAGCGTGAAGCAGAGACCACTCTTATTCTCTCGCAGGTATATGCGTCGCCATTGATAAACCAGCCCACGCTGCATCCCCGCGTCCTTAATGCGATCATAAAGCCAACCGCTTCGATAATAATATTTGTCATGCACGTCAGGCTCGAGGATATCGTCTATTGATTTCGTCAGTTCAACTTTTTTGGGAAATTCAAACCGATTAAAAGCATCCGGTTCACGAAGGCCGACGATATACACTCGCTCACGACTCTGTGGGACATTCCCATAGTCAGCGCTGTTGAGTGGAGTGAAGCGAACCTGATAGCCCTGCTTCTCGAGCAGCTCCTTAATGGTCACAAACGTCCTCCCATCATCATGCGTGATTAGATTGCGAACGTTCTCTAGGAACACTGCCCGTGGTCTGCGCGTCTCAAGGATCCTCACGAGCTCGAAGAAAAGATCCCCTCTTCCCTTGTCATCAAAGCCTTTCTTATTGCCGGCAACAGAAAATGACTGGCATGGAAATCCTGCAAGCAGCACATCAAATTGCGGCAGTGTCGCAGGATCAATCTTTGCAACATCCTGTATGGATAGCGCTGAGCCATTTTTGGCATAATTGAGATCGTAGGTTTGCTTGCAGTACAGGTCGTTGTCGGCAGCGTACAACGTCTCGAAGCCGGCCCGCTCGAATCCCTTTCTAATCCCGCCTATGCCGGCAAAAAGATCAACCGTTGTAAATGTAGACCTCATTTTGTCTCAGTATATCAAGCATATCGATAATCCGCAGCAATACGGACTGCCTGAAAAAAGTACAGAGAGTTAGCGATGCGTTTTCATGAAAAAGTCCGTGCGACCACCGTACTTAGAGCCTCTCTTCCAGCCGCCGGAGTCCCAATCCGACCACTCCCCGGTACCCTCTTCACGACTCGACGACTGGGCGCTTATTAGTAAGAACAAAATGCAAATGATTATCGAGCCTGTATACAGGGCACTCGTTAGTGAGGAAGAAGAGGAGTGGGGCGAGGGTGAGCTAATGGGCTATCGCGTCGTAAGCAAGCTCACAGGAGCAGTGCTTGGGTTCGGAGAGACTAGAGACGATGCGCTGACAGAGGCACACTGGAAGATGTTCCCTGTCGCATAGCTATGTACCGGTCTGAGCACCAAGCACTCACACGCATCGTGGAGTACTTGTATAACGATGAGAAG
Source organism: uncultured Candidatus Saccharibacteria bacterium (assembly GCA_964507275.1). Classification (GTDB taxonomy): domain Bacteria; phylum Patescibacteriota; class Minisyncoccia; order Phycocordibacterales; family Phycocordibacteraceae; genus C7867-001. Next base: position 612,716 of record CAZDPG010000001.1, on the reverse strand, counting down.
CGAAACTTCGAAGAGAACAATGGGCCAAAGGATCACATATTCCGTGACATACAGGCGCTGGATGATGTGCTTGGTGAGGAGGAGAGGTTCGGTCTTGCGGATGACGAAGAGGAGGACGAGTGTTAGCCTTTCATCCGTCAGAGCGATCAGCGAATGGGGTCGTCTGCACAGGCGGCCCCGTTTTGCTGAGCTGTCTCCTTGAGATGATCCTCGTAATCATGCTTGGCTAAGAGATCGAAGAACAAGGCCAGCTCGGCGATGTCGCTTTCAGTCAGTTTGCTCACAGATCGGAACGTTATCCGCATCGCTCGCACCAGCCCAGACATAACGCTTTCCCCAACGTCTCTCACAGTCTTTGTTCGCCTCAATGCAGTCAGCTAGTGTAAGAGGCGGTTCGATACGGCCTCCCGTCTTTACCATCTCGATGTTCACTTCGTCACACACTTTCTGGCCTGCTAGAACAGTTTGATCTTGGTTGGCCCTCCATCTCCCTATTGTCATAGCAATGACCGCAATGAATATAAGTGCGGCCGACAAGTAATGCTTAGATGGAATGCGTATCACTTTAGTTTTTGAGCCCTCCACTAAAGATGGCGACTAGACCGATAATGAACACAAAAATACATACGAGACCGAGAAGCACCCATAGAAGCCCCCAGTCACTTTCTTGGTGGGGAGTTGGTCCTACCGGTCTATTTCTAATCCTTTCTTCCCAGCCAGGTAGCGGCTTCGCAGTGATAGATGTAACGGTATTAGTGTAATTTTGTTGGGACTCGGGCGTAAGCTCATCCCAGTGGTCGATAAAATTCTGCTGTTTCAATCTAAATGATTCATCGAGCGGGACCTTACGGCTTCTCACGAACTCATCGAAAAGATTCTGGGCGGTCTCCTTAGAAATACTTTTTGTCCCCTGGGTAGTCTCACCATGAGCCCATTTTGTTTCTGGTTCCATAGTCACTCGGCTGTCTAATAATGCCGAGGTAGACGCAGAGAGCCCGCCACGGGCAATGAGGTTTCCCCCAAGGGCGGATCACGCCGAACCCCGTGACGGGTTCTCTGCGCGTGATCCGACTTAAAACCATGCCGTGGCTGTCGCCAACGGTTTAGGTTTTGCCCATTACAGGCCTTATTCGTGTGTAGCACCGCACCTCGTAATTTTATCACTGCAAGGACCCCATGCATATCAGAAAATACATCCAGTTCCGGTACTGAACTGGCATCATTGATATCCGCAAGAAGAGGAGTTTCAGCACTGATATCCTCGCTGTGCATGGCTTTTATAACGAACTACGAAGACCACTTGACAGGATGAGAAGAACTGTGGTAGCGTGGGATGTAATGGGCGGGCGACGGACACAGTTCCACGTCAGGCACCTCAAATGCAAATGCAAATCGCTAGCAGGGTTCGGTAATCATTAGTCTCTCTAGCCACCTGCTGCCGCGCTCTCGCGGCCTTGAATCGAAGACACCACGAGCTACGCTCGTGCAGTCATCCACAGCTGGATGCAGAAGCATATGTGCTTCCTCCGTCAAGAGTAAATAAAAAATAATTGGTAGCGCCTAGTGAAGGGTGGCGACCGAGCTCTTGACGGAGTTACTGCACATATCGCCTCGCCATCCTTCTGTGGGCATTACCTTTTATTGTTATGAACACCGCAGCTAACGTGCATGAACAGAACAGCTCTCCAATTGATAAGAAAGAAATTAAAACAGGCAGAAGGTCAGGCCTCATCGCAATACATGTGAGACCGGGCGGTGATGTAAGCAAATGGCCCTCCACCGTGGAGTTCAAGGCATCGGATGGAGGCACATACTTCATCTACTGGCATCCCGGCTTCCCATCCTGCAAGTTCGTGACTGTACCAAGCGCGAAGGAGGTTCTTCCGCTCACTGACGTTTACGGGGAAAACGATCTCGTCGTAATACCCTCTCGTGAAGGTGAATGGATTACAGAACCAAACGACTGGGACTATGCCCACCTCTCCGATAAGGAGATACGCCTCATCGCCAAAGATCCGAAGTTTGAGATCTCAAATCCTCCGGAGGTAGTGCGAGAAGCTGCCGCGGAGCAGTTCCTGGACGAACTGCTTAAGGCAATTCCTCACAATGGCAAGGAATCAAAAGCATCGCTGTGGAGCAAATTCCAGCGGTGGAATGCGAACTACGACGGCACCCCGATCGATGATTTCGTAGCATCGATAGCAGTCGTGGTTCCGTATGATGAGGAGGAGCTACGAGAAGTCTTTGACGAGCGTGTCGGCTGCGGGGAGGCAACGGAGATAGAGAACGCCCTACACCCATTGCCTGATGGCACTACCATGCATCTCTTGGCATCGGTTAACACACCTGCAAGAACCTCCACAGAAATTCTACAGAGAACGGGGGCCCACGCCGACAGCAAAAACAATGAAGACAAAGGCCTCTCACTAGCCACTCGGATCGTTAACATGGTGTCTGGCAACCGAGAAATTACTCTGTTCCGAGACGAATACTCGGTAGCGCACGCGCAGTTCCCCGTGAGCTGTCACAAGGAAGTTTGGCCATGCGACAGCACGGCGTTCATACGATGGATCGGCAGCGAATTCTACCGCATCACTAAAGGCAAAACCGTCGCCTCGCGCGAAAGCATTAAGGACGCCGTGGGTTTGCTCGAAGGCCGCGCCATCAACGAGTGCGAAGAACATCGACTCTTTAATCGCATAGCACAGACACCTGATGCTGTGTGGTACGACCTCGCCGACAGTGAATGGCGCGCTGTCCGAATAACACAAGAAGGATGGAGCATAGAAACGGACGTCCCGTTACTATTCCGTCGCTTCTCGCATCTAGCCCCACAGGTAGAACCAGTACGAGGTGGTTCAGTAGATGAGGTGTTGCGGTTCGTTAATATAACCGAGGAAGATCAGAAGATTCTTTTTCGCGTACACCTCGTCGCTTCGTTTCTTGAAGGATGGGCTCACCCGGCTTTGTACGTGTACGGAACGCAGGGATCAGCCAAGTCAACGCTAAGCAGAATTGATCGCATGCTGATCGACCCGTCGCGCATAGAGGTGGTGAGCCTGACAAAAAAAGAAGAGGAGCTTGCGCAGCAGCTCGGCCACCACGCCTTCCTATCGTTTGACAATGTATCGGAGGTAACTAACACGGTCGCAGACTTGCTCTGTCGTGCGATAACTGGTGGCGGTTTTTCAAAACGTGAGTTGTATTCCAACGACAACGACGTCATTCGTTTCATCTTGTCCCGTATAGCTATAAACGGGATTAACCTTGCTTCAAACCGACCCGACTTGCTTGAGCGCTGCCTCTTGCTAAAACTCGAGCGGATGAAAGAACGCAAGAGCGAGCACAAGCTCATGACCGACTTCGAGCTAGCGCGCCCGAGAATTCTTGGTGCCGTCTTCGACGTTGTCGCGAAGGCAATGGCTCTAAGGCCGTCAATCGAGGTAGACGAACTGCCACGCATGGCCGACTTCGCACTGTGGGGTTGCGCCATCGCTGAGGCGCTTGGTATAGGTCAGAAAGCCTTCATGGATGCATACCTTCGCAACATCAACCACCAGAGCAGCGAGCTGATCGATGACAACACAGTTGCAATGCTCCTGCGCGATATCGTGGATGTGCATGACGGAATGTTCTCGTGCGATAGTCCCTCGCAGCTGTTCAAGGCGTTTAAGGATCGCGCTTTGGACGAGAAGATTGCGGACAATAGACTTCCGGCTAATCCTTCGACTCTTATGCGCGAGCTCAACCGCCTCAAGACGCCGTTCGAAGAGCTGGGCTACCTCATCGAGCGCGAAGGGCGCGGAGTGACAATCCGCAAGGTAGCGTAACAGGCATTACAGGCGTTATAGAAGTCTTGTGGGTGTGAACCGAAGGATGCGCCACAGGCGAAGCGGGCACACACCTCCTCTACCCTTACTTCTTTACTAACAGATGGATTGAGAGCTTGTGCCTGCAAGCTACCCACAATGCCTGTAATACCTGTTCTTCCTGTCTACAGGGGTTGACTTGGGGTACCAGAAGAGCACAATGGCCTTGTGCGGGACTGCCGACCGCATCGTTCTACTACTAGACTGTTAAATTTTTTGAATAGAGGTGGTGAATCGGTCGCTAGAATCCCACCAACGTTTGCATACCGCAGACGGAACAAGCGCCCCTAGTAACGAAAGGAGTGGTAAGCCACGACTCTTTTCGCTAGCAGGGGCCTTTTTCTTTGCCTGGCGGTCGTCCGCATTTTTGTCCCCCCGCCTGTACGGCGATGAAATTTATTAGCGCGGATGCGCAATCGAGCGAATGCACGCAGTCCCCCGCGCCCAAGAAGACATGACTTTATGGAAGCAGAGCAGGTTCAGAAACAGCGAGAACAGATCTTCACCGATGGGCAGATAGGAAACTTTACCAAGTTCTTCGACACGTTGAAGCGAATACATACGCGCCTAGCAATCGAAGGATACGAGATTACGCGAGAGACCATTAAGGCCCCTACGACTCGACCAGCAGACACAGCGAGTAAAGACGCTACGGTCTCCATTAATTAACCGTTCCTTAACTACAATAAAAATGACTATAGAAGCGATCAAGCGTGAGTACGAAAACGATTACCTGATATATAACCGCCGAAGCACCGATGATGCGGTGAACCAGCAGAATTCACTCGCGTATCAGCGCCAGCGAAACGTCGAATATGCCGCGAGGGAGGGATTCACTATAGCAAAGCTGACTATTCCGGGCCTGTGCACGAACGGCATCATCGACGAGAGCCATTCAGCCTTCAAAGAAGAGGACGAATTCATTCTCTTGCCGGATGGCGCCACGCAGTATCGAATCTTGCGCCCGAAGTTTGCCCAGCTGATACAACTGCTTAAAGAGAAGAAGATTAAGGGCGTCATATTCCTCTGCTGGCACCGAGCCAGCCGCAACGAGCACGATGACATGATCATAAAAAAGCTTGAGCGCCTTGGTTGTGAGATCTGGTTTACGGAGGCACGCTACGACGATGGGAGTACCGGCGACTTCCATAAGGACATGGATGGTGCCTTTGCTCGACACTACTCGCGCGTTATTTCTGACGGAGTACACAAGGCATATAAGAAGCTGCACGACGAGGGCAAGTGCACCCAACTCACACCGATTGGCTATATGGACAATGGATCGAGCGACAAGCCGCTTGATCCATTACGCGCGCCCATAGTTAAGAGGATATTCGACCTGTATTCCACCGGTGAGTGGAGCTTCACCGATCTTGCCGAGTGGGCCGTCGGACAAGGGCTTACAAAGAAGCCGCGCCGTCGCAACCGTACGAAAGAGGAGCTCGCGAACAATGTTGAGGCGGATAGTATGCCACAAGCGGCGCGCCCCGTGGACCGTAAAACTATCGAGCTCGTACTGCGCAACCGCTTCTACTTGGGCGAGATGAAACTCGTTTCCGGCGAGTGGCGCAGGAGCAATGTTCATCAGTCTCTTATCGATACGGAACTGTTCAACAAGGTTCAGCGCGTCTTAAAAACCCGCACGCTATCGATGCACTATGACGAAGAAGAGTTCTACACCTACCGCGAGCTCCTACGGTGCTCTTGTGGCCGACTGTATTCGCCCTACACGAAGAAAGGGATCATCTACTACCGCAGCCGGTGCTCTGAGTCGTGCGAAAACTGCGATCCGAACCTTAACAGCACCGAGGTTGATGCGGCAGTGCAGAAACTCATGGATGGCATTTCGTTCACACCGGATGAGCTGCGCGACATTGAGGCGCGAGGGAAGAGCCAGATCGAGGAGATCGCAGCACGGCGCGACCGAGAGCTTGGAGATCTTCACGGAAGGCAGCAGAAGCTCACCGCCGACCTTGCCTACATTACCGAGAACCGCATCACCCTGCTCCGCACCGGGGATATGACGGCCGATGAGATTAGGACCGAGTCAGAGCGCCTGAATGGCTCCATAGCGGCCGTACAGAACGATATACGGGCTCACGGGGAGTCCGCTAAGGGTATGCTGCGCTATGTCCTAACCTTTTCGGAGCTGGCACACAACGCGAGCAGATACTTCAGCCACGCGCTCGATAATGAGAAGCGCGATCTAGTAGCACAAATGTTTACCGAACTCGTGTTTGAGAACAGATCCCTCAAAAGCTATAAAGCACGCGACGGATTCGCGGCCTTGCTAGAAAGGGGTCAAAAACGGAACTCTGGTGCGCAGGAGAGGACTTGAACCTCCATTCCCTTAACGGGAGCTACCACCTCAAGGTAGTGCGTCTACCAATTTCGCCACCTGCGCAAGAAAGCACACTATACCACAGCTTCTGTTTTCTCCTCAGCGACCGTCGCGACTGCTTCTGCCTCTGCTTCGACTTCGACAGGAGCAATCGTCTCGTCGCTCTTCAGGTGCAGCATACGCGCATTGCGCAGCTGGCGGCGGACGGCCTTCGCAGCCTTCTCGCGAATGAAGTATAACTTCGAGCGGCGAACCTCGGAACGCTTCACAATCTCGATCGAGTCGATGGAGGGCGTGTACAGCGGAAATGTCTTTTCGACACCGATACCGGAAAGCGTTGCGCGCACCGTGAACATCGCGCCGCTCTCGGTACCATGCTTCGTCGAGAGTACGAGACCCTCGAACACCTGCTTGCGCGTGCTCTTCGTGGTCTTCTCTTTCTTGTCGGTACCGCGACCCTTCTTGAGTTCGACAATGTTCTGAACGACACGCACCGTATCACCCGATCGGATACCGAGCTTCGCGCGCCCTTCAGCATTAACTGGAGTTATGATCTTCTGCATATGTGCGCGCACTGTAGCATGCACCCCACGGGAGGGCAAATCCTTAGCCAGCCACGCCGAGAGACTCGAGGGCGACAGTGAAATCGCCAGGGAGCGGAGCCTCGAAGGTGTGGCGTTCGCCCGAAGGAAGTGTGATAGCGAGCGAGGAAGCGTGAAGCGCCTGGCGCGAGAAACCAAGGAGGCAAGGGCGAGTAGCCGCATAGAGCTTGTCACAGACAACCGGGTAACCGAGATGTTTGAAGTGCACACGGATCTGGTGCGTGCGGCCGGTCTTGGGGCGTGCTTCTACATAGGTGATCTTTTGACCTGTCTCCGGATCGATGGCTCGGGAGAGCACCCGCCAATCGGTTACGGCCACACGATGTTTCTTATTCTCCCCTGCGCGTGCAACGCCCCAGCGCGGCGGTACGGTGCGAAGTCGCACAATCTCCGCTTCAATCGTGCCACGATCCCTTGAGGGGTGTCCGTAGACGAAAGCCTGATAAGTCTTCTCGGTCGTTCGGTCTTGGAATTGCTCCTTGAGGAAAGCGTAGGCCTCGGATGTCTTTGCCAGGATCATCACACCAGAAGTGTCGCGGTCGAGCCGGTGCACGATGCCTGGACGAGGAATGATTTCCCCTTGCGGACTCGTCCACGACTCGCCAACCTGCTCGAGTGCCGGATAATGCTTGGTGACCCATCCTGCCACTGATGACTCCTCCGTCCGTCCGTCGCTATGCACAATAAGCCCAGCGGGCTTATTGAGAACGAGAACATTCTCGTCCTCATAAATAAGAGATGGTTCCATTACCTCAAGCGTACACTTCCCTACTTGCCATGTCGACGCTCGCGAGCACTAAACTCCGCAAGGATTGAATCGAATTCTCCACGCGAAAAGTCAGGCCAGAACGAGTCGCTGAAGAACAGTTCGCTATAGATCGATTGCCAGGGAAGAAAGTTCGACAGACGCTTGTCGCCTCCCGTACGGATGATGAGATCAGGATCGGGCATCGGAAACGACCAGAATTTCTTTTCCAGAACATCTTCGGTGACCGAAGCCGCTCCTTCGGCCAGAAGTGCGTTTGTTGCCGCGACGATTTCGGCGCGACCGCCATACGACATCAAAAGGTAGAGTGTGATGTCATACACCTTGGCTGTTTCTCTTTCCATATCCGCCATGAGTGTCTGGACGTCATCATTGAAGCGCGTCAGGTCGCCGATGAAACGAACGCGCACTCGTTCATCAACCATCTTCTTCGTCTCTTTCTCGAGAATGGAGCGGAGCAGTCCCATCAGGTAGCCAATCTCTTCTTCAGGACGCTGCCAATTCTCCGTGGAGAACGCATAGGCGACGACGTGCTCAATGTGAGCCTCGCGCGACCAGCGCAATACTTCTTGGAGCTTTTTATAGCCCTCGGCGTGCCCCTCAAAGACAGGGAGACTGTGCGCTCGCGCCCAGCGACGATTCCCATCCATGATAATGCCCACGCAAGCGGCTCCCGAAGCTTCGTTCATATCTATAAGAAACTAAGGCTAATCTCGTTTCGTTTCAAGTGCACCCTGAGGGACTCGAACCCCCGACCTTCTCAGTGTAAATGAGTTGCTCTACCAACTGAGCTAAGGGTGCGCTCTCGCATCATACAACACTTAGTGGGCATGGGGAGACTCGAACTCCCAAGTCTTGCGACATACGCTTCTGAGACGTACGCGTATACCAATTCCGCCACATGCCCGCTGCTCGCAAATGCCAGCTGTGCCCCGAGCAGGAATCGGACCTACATCAACGGCTTAGAAGTCCGCTGTTCTATCCATTGAACTATCGGGGCGCGCACCTCTTTAGCCTAGCGCATGTGTCCGCTTATTGCGAAGGGTCGGCGTACTGATAGACACCCGACATATACTTCTCTTCTTCAGCAGCACGCTCGGCAAAAATAACATGGATGGTTTCAAGTGAAGCCTGGTCGAAGATGGGAGCGGTGCTCGTTGCCGACGAGCCGATGGTCCCGCCGCTTGCGACAGTGTCGAATGCCCACGCATTCCATACGATGATGCCTGAGAGAACGAGCGTTGAGCTTATAAGCAAGAAGAGCCAATCACGGGCGGGATCAATGCCCGAGAATGATCGCGCGCGCCGGAAGAAAGCATCGAGAAGGTGAGAAAAGTTCATGGTGTGCTGGTTGCCGATTTTATAGGCACGGAACCGACCCGTAGTCCGAGGCTAGCGCTCCAGACACCCTCGACATCCTGTCGAATCGAGAATGACGACACGAGAACGTCGTAGGGGGCATACTCTATCGAACCGACGGTCCTCATGACTGAATCGAACGTACCTTTAACAGTAATGGAGAGCATGAGCGCCGGACGCGATGGGGTTCCCCCGGTCGAGACCGAGGAGACGTCGATTGTCGATCCCTGAGCGATACTGCGGGCTTCAAGATCGTTAATGAAGGCGACAACACCCGACTCCGGCACGAAGTAGCTCCGCACCTTCATCTCGTCGCCGGCGATCTCAGTAAGCGCCGCGCGCGCCGACGCGACGCGGCTCACCGTCTCAGACGCCGCTAGGATCTGATTCTGTAGACCGGCTACTTCCCTGCTCTTATCGGAAACGGCTCCATACCAGACGGTATATCCCGAAAGTGCAATAACCGTTGCAGCGAGAGCTATCAGCAGATGTATGGTGGGAGATTTCATGGTGTGAGCAGTATGGTGACGGTGAAGGATATATTCGTATCTTTCGCATAGGCTGAAACCGGCACATTCGCCGCGCTCGCGATGGGAGCGTCCTGGAGCGCGAGTTGGTAGTTACGCAGAGCATCTCGAGTGGCCGCTGTACCCGATAGAGCGAGCATCGAAGGATTCTTCCCTGCCGCCGGTGTATACGTGAGACTAGAAAGGGCGATTCCGGGCCGCGGGATACCAAGCGCGGAACTCACCAGCTTGCTCACCGCAGGCTTATTCGAGAGTGCAATGAGCGCCTTGGCATCATTCGAAAGTGCCGAGAGACGCGCAGAGAGCGCAGTCTCGTCTGAAGCCGAAAGGGTCGCTTTTATATGCGCAAGCTGCGTTCCTTTTATTTTTGCGCTTCCTGTTAGAAATACATAGGTTGGGACGAGAAGCAGTGCGGCCGTAAAGATAAGAGCGATGGCGAACACCAATGCCACGACACCAAGCCGGAAATGATAGTCACGGGACACTGCGTGGCTACGCTCAAAAGGAAGCAGATTGGTAAGCTCGTCAGACATACGGGATATGATCACGCAATGCGAGGCCGATTGCGGTGGCATACGCGAGCGACTCTGTGTAGTCAAGCGACGGGACCCATGTATCGCGTGACGCGAGATTCGTAAACACATCGCCGGGCGTAACCGGTATACCTAGTGAACCTTCCAGATATTCAGGGAGTCCGCGGACTGACGCATTGCCACCGACCAGAATAGCGTGGGACACCGGTTCGTGAATGCCCTTCGGCAGAGATCGTCCCTGCCAGTAGTTGAGGTGCCGAGAGATTTCGTCGCGGATGGCAGAGACTGTCGAGAGCATGGCAGCGAGATATTCCTCATTCCCTACTGTTGGCACAATGCCGCGTTCTGATTTCACTTTTCGAGCCTCTGCTTCGGTTACACCGAAATATTTCTGGACGGCGAGCGTGAGTGCATGCCCGCCGATGTTGATCGTCGTCGCGAAACGCGGTATGCGCGCAGAAACGATGGCTATCTTCGTCGTCGTCTTACCGACATCGATGATGAGCACGGTCGACTCGTCGCCATACGGAAGAAGCGCGCGCGAGGAAGCGAATGTCTCCCCTTCAAGGGAGCGGACATTAATATCAGCCGCATCGAATATTGAGAGCGTTTCGCCGACGATGCGCTGCGCGAGACCCACACCGGCAATGAGAGCTTCCCCGCGTTCAGAACGTCCGGTAGTGACGAAGTCGAAAGCGATCTCCGACGGCGGGAGTGGTATGAACTCATCGAGTTTCTGCTCAATGGACGTGCGCCACTCGGCCTTCCGATCACCTGGTACGGCGGTTTCGAATAGATATGATTTTGATTCAGGCAAGGCGACATTCGCCGCGTCTATACCAGCTGCTTCCGCAGCGATAGTAATCGCCTCGGTAACTGCTTCGCGATCGATAATATCGCCGTCAGTGAACGCTCCTGCCGGTAACCGTGCTTCGTTGTAGCTCGCGAGAGTGAGACCATGCACGCCGGCGGAAAGACGCACGGCTTTGACACCGCTTGTCGAGAGGTCGATTCCGGAGAGCGGAAGTGCTATGTACTGCGGCGGAGCAAATGCTGCGCGCAATCGTTCACTGAACACGGGAGACATGTATTCAGTATAACGCGCGTGAGTGCACCTTGATGCGATTAATGTGCACTCGTGCCGGGAGGTACCTCCCTATCGGGTGTGAGAAACGCAAAAGACTCGCCTGATCCGACAGCAAAAAGCATGCCGTTCGACTCGATCCCTTTGATAACGCGTGGCTCGAGATTCGTGACATAGGCGAGCTGTCGGCCAACAAGGTCTTCAGCCATAGTGTACTCCGCAACACCGGAGACGATAGTGCGCGAGCCACTCTCCTCACCAAAATCGACGATGCATTTAATAAGCTTGTCTGTCTCGGGTACTCGCTCAGCCGAACGCACGGTGCCGATACTCACTTCTATCTTACTGAATTCGTCTATTGAAATCTTCGGCTTATTCATGATCGGTATGTGAAAGATAACTAGTAAGAATAAGGGCTGCCGCTGATGCATCTACGTTCCTGTGCACTTTCGGCGCACGCGACTTCATCTGCTTCTCCGGCGCGCGACGTGCCTCAGCACTCGTGAACACTTCTGATTCATACGCTACCGGTATGCCAGAACGCTCGGCAATCAGGGAACCGAGGACGCGAGCATCTTCTGCGATTGGATTCTCACCGCCCGCCAGGTTCCGCGATTCACCAATAACTGCCGTGCCGATATGCTCTCGCGCGATAAGGGCACAGAGCTCATCAGCGACGCGCGGCGTATTCGATACAATTGAGTGCGGAAACCCCATCGTACCCGCCTCATCAGAGATTGCGAGGCCGATTTTCGAACTCCCATAATCAATACCGAGATACCGCATGGTTGCAGTGTATGGTATAATCCGCGCATATGCACTACCTTTCGCCCTTCTACTCCTCTGCAGCGCAGTCTCCTTTTGCGTTTGGATTCATGAGCGCGGTCCTTCCCTTCCTCATCATCGTGGCTATCTGGACTACCGTCCTCAAAGGATTCGCTCTCTGGCATGCTGCCCGTAGCAGCCAGAAAGAGTGGTTCATTGCCCTCCTTATCCTCAACACGCTCGGAATCGTCGAAATCATCTATCTCGTCTGGTTCCGACCCAGCTCCCCTCATGCGCGACGCCGCTCGCACTCGTCTCATGCGCCTGCGCATGATTCATCAGCGAAGGCGTAACTAAAAAACCTGGAGAGGTGGCAGAGCGGTCGAATGCACCAGTCTTGAAAACTGGAGTCTCGGAAACGGGACCGTGGGTTCGAATCCCACCCTCTCCGCACTTTATTTCATCACCGTGCATATGCACGGTGATATACTTCCTGTATGGCACAGAACGTCATTATCGAATGGGAGGGGCGCGAATACGATCACGAGCCGAAGGATTCTGATTGGTACTGGACGCTCGGCATAGTCGCTGTCGCCGGCGCGGTCGCTGCCACACTTTTCGGCAATTACCTCTTTGCGATTCTTATCATCATCGCCGTCGCGGCGATGGCGCTCCACGCGACCAAAAAACCTCCGGTCCACCGCTTCCGCATCGTCGAGACCGGACTCATGATCGGCGACGCGCTTCATCCCTTCGAACGCATGATGTCATTCTCTGTCCTGGAGGATATTGAGGGGAAACTTCCCCCTGTACTCTCTATAAAAACCGAGACATGGCACTCGCCGCACCTAATGATTCCCCTCGAAGGAGTCGATGTCGATGTCGTCTACGGATATTTAGTACAGCATGTTGATGAGCTCGAGCACCACCACTCATTCCCTGACCTGGTAGCGGCGTGGCTCGGATTCTGATATACAGGTAGGTACTGCCCCCGTCGTTCAACGGATAGGACGCGAGCTTGCGGAGTTCGTAATCGAGGTTCGATTCCTCGCGGGGGCACTAAATCGATTTTAGGGTTAGGATTATGGTGTTCGGGATTGCATTGCCCTCGTAGTTGAATGGATACAATACCTCCCTCCGAAGGAGGTGGTACAGGTTCGATTCCTGTCGAGGGCACTAAAAGAAAAACACGCGCCGGAGTGGCGCGTGTTTTTCTTTTCCTTATGCCTTCGCTTTCTTGATTGCGAGAGCGAGACGGCTCTTCTTGCGAGCGGCAGTATTCGCCTTGATGACACCGCGCTTCTTTGCTTTATCAATCGCGGCATACGCCTTCGGGAGGAGGTTCTCGGCTGACTTCACATCCTTGGCGGTAAGCGCCTTGGTGAGTGACTTGGTCGTATCCTTCATAGCGTCCTTGCGGCGCAGGTTGAAGACATGCTTCTTCGCCGATGAACGGATTGCTTTCTTTGCTGAACTGGTTATTGCCATATGTCTCCTATATATACGCTATCTCCCGCTCGCTGGCAAATGGTAGTACCATAGACCCATGATTCGACAGATCCGCGGGAAAGTACTTTCGCTCAGCCCGATAAGCGCTGTCATCGAAGTCGCTGGTTTCGGCATCGACGTGCGCACGAGCACACCGGAAGCTCTCTCTGTCGGCTCTGAGGCAACGCTTGCGACGCACATGGTGCTCAAACAGGACGGTATCGAGCTCTATGGCTTCGCTGACCCCGCCGACCGCGACTTCTTTGAGCTCATTCTCACCGTCTCAGGCGTCGGGCCGAAGACCGCACTCTCCGTGCTGCGCCGCGCGCCGCGCGAGGCGCTTGAAGGGGCTATCGGCAAGCGCGATCTGAATTATCTCACTAAAGTCGTCGGGCTCGGCAAGAAGAGCGCTGAGAAAATGCTCGTTGAGCTCGCCGACAAGGTCGGACCGCGCGCACATGACAGCACCGATGATGAAGTATTTGATACGCTTGTCGCGCTCGGATACACCGAACGCGAATCGCGCAAAGCGCTGCAAGGAATCCCAGAAAGTATTATGGGGAAAGAAGATCGACTCAAAGCAGCGCTCTCTGCTCGACAGTAAGATATGTATGAAGTTATAGATCGCATCATCCGCATACTGAAAAAGATCGTGCCTGAGCCAGTCGTACGACCGTTTCGACCGCTCTACCACGCAGGACTCGCTTTCCTCATGGCGCTTGTCTATGGCTTCCCTGCTCGGAAGCTCGTCGTCCTCGGCGTCACCGGTACGAAAGGCAAATCGACGACCGCTGAAATGCTCTTCGCCATCCTACGCGCCGCCGGACACAAGACTGCCCTCCTTTCGACCATACGCTTCGCAATCGAGGATGCGTCTGAGCCGAATCGCTACAAGATGACGCTCCAGGGTCGCGGCTTTACACAGGCATTCATGCGCAAAGCGCTTCGAGCGGGTTGTACTCACATCGTTATCGAAGTGACCTCTGAAAGCGTGCTGCAATACCGCCACTGGTTTCTTAATCTCGATGGGCTCGTTGTAACGAACATTCAGCGTGAACATATTGAGAGCCATGGCTCATTCGAGAAATATGTCGCTGCAAAAAAAGTCATTGTTACCGCGCTTGCCCGCTCGTCGAAACGCACGCGCGTCCTCGTTGTGAACGAAGACATTCCTGAATGCCGAACACTTCTCTCTGTCCCAGCCACGCTGATAATTGGATTTGGCGCTCGTGAACTGGAAAATGTCTCCGGAGATGATACAAGTGTCCATTTCGATTATGCCGGAATGCACTTCTCCCTCCCTATCCCGGGCACATTCAACGCGATGAATGCACTCGCCGCAGTGAAGCTTTGTGGAGCATTTGGCGTGCCGCTTGAGACGGCGGCGGTAACACTCGCACAGCTTCCTGTTGTGCGGGGCCGTGTCGAGAGCATTCTCGCTGGACAAGATTTTCTTGCCATCGTCGATTACGCTCATACGCCCGACTCCCTCGCTGCACTCTATAGCGCCTTTCCGAAGCGGCGGAAAATCTGCGTGCTCGGGAACACAGGAGGCGGCCGTGATACCTGGAAACGCCCGGAAATGGGGCGCATTGCCGACGACGCTTGTGACAAGGTATTCCTCACTGATGAAGACCCCTACGATGAAGACCCTCAGAAAATAGTCGATGCGATGGCAGCAGGAATGAAGCGCGCACCAGAGATTATTCTGGACCGTCGATTTGCTATCCGCGCGGCACTGCGGCTTGCCCTGAGCATGTCGAAGAGTGCGCAATCTCTCGGCCCTGCTCGGGATGCTGGGAATCAGGGCATTGCCGTCCTGATTTCTGGTAAAGGTACTGATCCTTTCATCATGGGGCCAAAAGGGTCGAAAGTACCCTGGAGCGATGCGCAGGTTGTCCGCGAGGAACTTGAGCGACTTCTTAGAGAAGTTTGATACTATTCCCGTATGGAGCATGATGCGTGGTTTTTCATAGGCGTCTTCGTCTTTATCTTCCTTATATGGATCGCCACCGGCGGCCCAATACACCCGCTCGCATTTTCTGGACCGAAACTGGCACAACCTGAGGAGCTCGGCGGCGGCACGTATCTCTCGCTTCCGCGAGCGCCATTTGGCATAGGAGGAACGAATGTCTCGCTCCCTGGATCCACAAGCGGCGGTGGAGCGATAGGAGGAGTGGATACGACCTATCCTTCCCTTATAAGCGGTACGGCATTTGGCGTCATCTCACCATATCGCGGTGTGGTAACGATGAATCATTACGTCTCCGGCGCGGGATCGGAAGATCCTCAGAATGAATACATTGAGCTCCGCGTCTCGGGAAATGCAGGAAGCCCTATCAATCTCTCTGGATGGACGATCAAGAGCGATGCAACGGGAAATTCCGTCACCCTGCCGAAAGGCACTGAGGTGCCTATCTCAGGAACCATAAACGCTTCTGAAAACATCCTCCTTAGCGGCGGCACTCGGGCAATCATCATCTCAGGCCGTTCGCCGATTGGTGCCTCATTCAGAGAAAATAAGTGCATCGGCTATTTCAGCAGTTTCCAGAAGTTCTATCCGCCACTCCCCGAGAACTGTCCGATGCCGTCTGACGAGCTCACCTCACTCTATGGTGCCGGTTATGTTCGTGACGTGGCGTGTATTGAGTACGTGAATAAACTCTCACGCTGCCAAGTTGCACTTTCGCCTCCTGTCAGTGCTTCTGGATCGTGCCAGGACTTCATGATTAAATACCTCAATTACAACGGGTGCATGGAAGCACATCAGAAAGACGTCGACTTCAAGGGAGACGCATGGCGTATTTACCTCAACCGATCGAACTCAATGTGGCGCACACGGCACGAGATCGTGAAGCTCCTTGATGCGAGCGGCAAGACCGTAGATGCTTTCGGCTACTAGAAAAAAGAGAGCAAAAAGAGTAAGTTAGATACACGCGCCCGTAGCTCAGCTGGTAGAGCAGCTCCCTTTTAAGGAGAAGGTCGCAGGATCGTTCCCTGCCGGGCGCACCTATGAAAATAACTGTTTGCGGTAGTATCGCGTTCTACCCTGAAATCGAAAAGCTTAAGGAAGAACTCGAGACACGAAAACATGAAGTCGCCATCCCGCGTCTCGATAAAATCGTCCCTCAATATAGTAATGACCTGAAGATTAACTTCATGGAATACATTGAGAATAATGGCGGTATTGACGCCTTCCCTCCGCACGACCCGATCTGGACGGCGAAACACGACGCTCTCAACGAGCACTTCAAGAAAATAGAATGGGCTGACGCCATCATCGTTATGAACCGCGAGAAGCGAGGAGTGGAAGGATATATCGGCGGAAATACCCTTATTGAGATCGGCCTCGCGTTCTACTTGAAAAAGATTATTTATATTTTGAATCCTATTTCTTCTGAGCTTTCCTACAAGCAAGAAATTTATGGCGTGAAGCCAGTGCTCTTGGATGGAAACCTTGATTTGATCAGATAGACAACGCGAACTTCTCAAGTGCCAGTGGAAGATCGAGGCCGCCGCGACGAGACGCCTGCAGGAGTTCGATAAGATTGAGCGAGAGGCGGCGTGTCTCCTCTGGTTTCCATGTTCGACTCCCCTTCTCCATGAGATCGCGCGCTTTCCAGTGCAGGAGACCGTGGAGCATTTCAGGCGCATCACCGGCGGCGAGCGCAC
Source organism: uncultured Candidatus Saccharibacteria bacterium (assembly GCA_964507275.1). Classification (GTDB taxonomy): domain Bacteria; phylum Patescibacteriota; class Minisyncoccia; order Phycocordibacterales; family Phycocordibacteraceae; genus C7867-001. The sequence continues at coordinate 595,710 of CAZDPG010000001.1, read as the reverse complement.
GATTGACTTCGAGCCAAAGGTTCGCGCGCGAGCGAGCGGCGAGCGCATTAACTAAGTTCCCGTTAAAGCCGCGCGTTGTTTCGCGTGCGGCAGGAGCATCGAATTTATATTCGACCTTTGCCTTCGCTGAGAGCTTCTTTGCCTTGGCCGCAGCGAGCTTCGGCGCCAAGATGACAATCGCGTTATCGGACGCAGCAAGTGCTTCAATATGCTCTTCGAAAACATTTGTCACTCCCTCTTCTTCACCCACATCCTCTTCGGTCGCCGCACGAGCCGACGGGAACGGGTCATCGATAAGTATCAAAAGCCTCTTCACAAAGAGGCCGCCTGAAAGCGCGGCGTCTTCGAGCGTAGCATCCGTGAGCTCCTCGCGCGCGAGCCGCACATAGGCGAGATTTGGTTCTTTCTCCTGCGCTTTCGCGACCCATTCAAATGCTTTGGTGCGAACTCGCTCAGTGTCCGTGCCGTAAAAAAGATAGATCATAGCTCGTGCATGTTACCCCAATCTCGTCCTGACTTCATCGTAGCGATGACTGGCACCTCATGCGTCTCCTTATCGACAAGAACAGATTCCATGATTTCTCGTATCTTCTCGCTCAGGCCACTAATGCGCGTATCACGAATCTCATACACGAGCTCGTCGTGCACCTGCAGCAACAGATATGCGTCTGTCGATGCGGATTCCTTTTCGAGCATCTGATTGACGCGTACCATCGCAAGTTTGATGATATCCGCCTGAGTGCCCTGCAAGGGCGCATTGATGGCCATACGCTCCGCTTGCGCCCGCACATACGGTAGCGTCGATTTCATCTCTGGGAACTGTCGGCGGCGGCCGAACAAGGTCTCAGTGTATCCGTTCTTGCGCGCAAATCCCCGCGTACTCTCGAGATATTCGGCAAGCGTCGAGAATGTCGAGAAGTATTCCTCGAGGAACTGGTGGGCTTCGGCAGTCGTGGTACCAAGCTGAGCGCGGAGCGCATTCACACCCATGCCATAGAGGATGCCGAAGTTGATAACCTTCGCCCGGCGACGCATCTCAGCATCGACCGCTTCAGGCTCGACATGGAACACTCGCGCAGCGACTTCCCTATGCACATCTCGACCACTCCGGAATATCGCACAGAGCTTTTCATCACCTGAGAGGATTGCAGCAAGACGCAATTCTATCTGAGAGTAATCGAGCGACACGAGCGTAAACCCTGAAGGGGCGACGAACGCATGCCGTATCGCTTGCCCGCGCACAGAATGGAGCGGGATATTCTGCAGGTTCGGATTCTGGGAAGCCATGCGGCCAGTTGTCGTCCCGGTCTGAAGGAATTCCGCGTGCAAGCGATGCTCAGCATCGAGGAGCGGCGGAAGGTTCTCGATATAGGTCGAGAGGAGTTTCTTCAACTCGCGGTATTCGAGAATATTATTTACGATAGGATGCGCATCGCGAATCTTCTCGAGTTCACTCTCACGCGTCGAGCGCTGCCCTCCCGCCGTCTTCTTCTGCTTTTCAGGGATGATCTTGAGCTCGTCGAACAGCACAACACCCATCTGTTTCGGCGAACTTACATTGAACTCATGCCCTGCGGCTTCGTAGATATCTTTTTCAATCTTCTCGAGTTCAGCTCGATATTTCTGTGCAAGCGAATCGAGCACAGAAGGATCGACGAGAACGCCGCGTGATTCCATCTTCCGTACGACCTGAATAAGCGGCTTCTCGATGTGCTCGTATACATCCTGCACGCGATCGAGCTCGGCGAGTTTCGTTTCAAGCGTCGTATACGCGGTGGCAAATGTCCGCTCTTTCGTGAACGCGAGAATGTCGTCGAGTGACGGGTTCGTGAATTCTGAGGATATGAGCCAGAGCATCGCTTGAGCTTCCGAGAAACGCGTGTCGTCGATCTCTTCTTCTTGCACGGGCTCGCGCGGTGCACGCTCCCGCGAACCATCGAATTGCGCTTCAAATAATGTCTTGATGCGCTCTTTGAGCGATCTGAACCCGAACTCGTCGCACATGGCGAGCATCTTCTGTGCATCGACATGTTCATGCCATTTACTCTCGGGAAGGGCGAAAGCGATTGGTGCATCAAGACGAATGGTTGCAATCGCCTTGCTGAGCCGTGCCTCTTCTTCATGTTCTCGCAGGAGAGCAATCATTCGCGCTTTCACGCCTGCCGCAAGGAAGGCCTCGTCGCCCTTCTCAAGAGTGGCATAAATCTTCTCGACAGTGCCGAACTTCGTGACGAGCTCCGTCGCTGTCTTTTCACCGATGCCAGGAACGCCCTTGATGTTGTCTGACGGATCCCCACGCAAGCCTTTCCAATCAGGAATGAGCGCGGGCGAGAATCCGAATCGGGCGACGACCGCCTTCTCGTCATACAGGATCGTATCCTGTATCCCCTTCTTCAGGGTATACACGCGGACGCGCTCGTCATCGACAAGCTGTAGCGTGTCCATATCACCCGAGGCGATGATGACATCGACGTCTTTATTTTCCTTGAGCTCGTGCGCGATGGTACCAAGCAGGTCATCAGCTTCGAACCCTTCTCGCTCATACATTGGTATTGAAAATGCCTCGAATACTTTCCGAGACTCTTTGAGCTGCATAACGAGTGCATCCTCGGTCTTTATCCGCGTCCCCTTATATCCTTCGTAAGCTTCGTGACGGATGGTCGGTTTCGGCAGGTCGTAGCATGCGGCGATGTAATCAGGTTTGAGATCAGTGACGATCTTCAAAAGCATTGAAACAAGACCGTAGAGTGCTCCAACAGGTGCGCCAGTCGGACCCGTCAGCTCCGCGGCTGCGAGTGCATGATACGCACGATGAATGATCGCGTGATTATCAAGCAGTACGATGCGCTTTCTTGCCGAGAGTTTCTTAGCCATAGGAAATCGTGCGGGAATCATCTGGATGCGTTTCAATAGAAATCCGGATGGTTGGTTCTTGAAGTGAATCCTGTACCCGTTCTGGCCATTCGAGCATAATGACATTCCCTCTGTCCTGCATGAGTGCATCGAACCCAAGCGCTTTCATGCTTTCTCCTGACTCAAGACGGTAGGCGTCGATGTGGACGAGTCGTTCGAATGGTTCGCCATTATTAAGCAGATATACCTTCTCAAGCACGAATGTCGGGCTGTTTACTATCTCTCTGATGCCCCACGCTCGGGCGACCGCTTTCACGAACGCAGTCTTCCCCGCTCCAAGCTCTCCGGAGAGCGTCACGAGCGTAGCTCCTGCCGTACACTTCGAAAGCGACATTGCGAAACGCGCCGCTTCCTCCTCAAATTCTGTAAGCGTTCTGACCGTCTTTTCCATTATGGACATAATTGTACCGCTGAAAATGAAAGCGCGCTCACCCGGTAAGGATGAGCGCCTGTGTGGCTCTGGACTACCAACGCCACCATTTCTTGTTCCCGTTCCAGCAGCACGAGCTGGATGATGGTGTGTAGTAGAACGGAGGAGTTGACCAGATTGACTGGAAATAAATGACGGTCGACGTCGACGATACCGGGGCTTGTGCCGGCACATTCGACGACGGTTTCTCATCATTTTTCTTTTGCGGTTGAGCTGGTTGTACCGGTGCGTAGACCGGCTGACACCACCAGCCCGTCTGATCGCACACCTTCCCGACCGGCTCCTGATACGTCCCCACATAGGTTCCCCCAGACGGAGGGAGCGAGGAGCAACCAGCGGCAACCAATGCCGCGATGAAAAGAGCTATTGTGGTTTTCATTTCTGTCTCCTGTGAGTGGTATCCTAGGAAAAATAATACCACTATTTACACCATTTTGTCAATCCCCCTGCTCTTCCCGCCACTTCTCAGCTATCATGGGCACATGCCATTGCCATTCGATACTGAAAATACTGACTCGAAACTCTCTGAAGTACGCGAGCGCGAAGAAGAAGACGTCGCCCAGATACTCTCGGGGAAATATGGGATGACGTATGTCGATCTCTCACTTAAGGAGATTGATAGCGATGCTCTTCGTATCATCCCTGAGCCGCAGGCGCGACTTGCCCAAGCCGCAGCTTTCGCAAAGACGTCGAAAGAGCTTTCTCTCGCCGTCCACAGCCCCGAGAATCCTGCGCTCGCGAAACTCATCGAGGATCTCCAGGAGCGCGGATTTAACGTGCAGCAGTTTCTTGTTTCTGGGAAGAGTCTTGCGAAAGCGCTTGATCGGTACAGTGAACTCTCCCTCTCGACCGAGTCGAGGGCTGGCGTCTTTTCCATCATCGATGAGACCTACACGAAATTGACCGAACGAGGGGCCGCGCGAAGCGCTCTTAAAAGAGAACTTGATGCCGCAAACGCCGAAAAATCGCTGACTCGTGTTTCGCACATACTCGAAGTTCTCCTCGCGGGCGCATTCGCCCTCCGTTCCTCCGACATACACTTCGAACCAAGAGAAGATGGTGTTCTCTTGCGCCTACGCATAGACGGACTCCTCGCTGACGCTTACCTATTTGATGCGGAGACGTACCACCAGCTAAATGCCCGCATTAAGCTTCTCTCCGGTGCGAAACTGAACGTCACGAACCGCGCGCAGGATGGGCGCTTCAGCATCACGCGGGCAACGGGCGAGATTGAGATGCGCGTCTCCTTCATCCCTGGCAATTACGGCGAGTCAATCGTGATGCGTATCCTCGATCCTGAATCGACGAAAGTCTCTTACAAAGAGCTCGGCATCCATCCGAAACTCCTTGCACGACTTGAGGCAGAGATACGGCGACCGAACGGCATGCTACTCACCACCGGTCCGACCGGCTCGGGCAAGACGACGACGCTGTATTCATTCTTGCGCGAGATCCACGCGCCGGAGATAAAAATCATCACGATAGAAGACCCGATTGAATACCACCTCGATGGTATCGTGCAGACGCAAGTCGAGGGGGAGAAATACACTTTTGCTGAAGGGCTCAAATCAATTGTGCGCCAGGACCCGGACATCATCATGGTCGGCGAGATCCGCGACGGCGATACTGCGAATATCGCTATCCAAGCCGCGCTCACCGGCCACTTCGTCTTCTCGACGCTCCACACGAACGATGCCGCCGGCACGTTCCCCCGCCTGGTCGACCTCGGTGCTGATCCGAAGTCGTTCGGTTCGGCACTCTCAGTTTCCATGGCACAGCGCCTCTTGCGCCGACTTGATCCAGATAAGAAAAAAGAGCGCCCGCTCACAGACGATGAGAAGGCGATGATTGCAAAGGTATTCGAATCGCTTACGGACAAGACTTTGATCCCTGAGAAGATAGAAACGGTCTGGGAGCCTGCTCCGACCGATGAAGATGAGACCGGGTATAAAGGTCGTGTCGGGCTCTATGAAGCGATCTTCATGGACGACGAACTCGCTACCTTCCTCCGTGACAATCCGCCCGCAAACGACATAAAGAGACTTGCCGCTAAGCAGGGGTATCTCACCATGGCGCAGGACGGCATCCTGAAAGCTCTCGCTGGCGTGACCTCACTCTCAGAAGTCCTCGCGACCGTCGACCTTCCACGATAAGCTCGCTCGCTTTTTAGTTTTTTGTATAAAACAGAAAATCCCGTCCATAATCCTCAAGGCAAAACCAGCATAAATGCTGGGTGGACGAGACACCTGAGGAGATTCCCAGCGACAATACCGAAGTACTGAACCAGAAAGTCCTTGGGGAAACGCCCGAAGCCGTCAAGCCTTGCCTAGAGGAGTATGAACAGGATCAAGAAACTATGCTAGTATGCTAGCACTGTCCCATTTTTATGTCAACCCCATCCGACGCAATCTCTTCACTTCCTGTCGAGCTTGATGCGGCGCTCCGTCCGAGCCGATGGGACGACTATGTCGGTCAAAAACAGATAAAAGCGAACGTGCGCATCGCTATTGATGCCGCAAAGAAACGCGGGAGCATGCCTGAGCACATCCTCTTCTATGGCCCACCTGGCGTCGGGAAGACCACGCTCGCGTATCTCGTCGCTACGACGCTCGAATCCCCTCTGAAGAGCACGTCGGGCGTCGCCATTGAGCGCGCTGCCGATCTTGCTGCCATCCTTACGAACCTCGAGCCGAATACTGTCCTCTTCATCGACGAGATCCATCGTCTCTCGCACAAGATTGAGGAGCTCCTCTACCCCGCACTTGAGTCTGGACATCTCGACATCATCCTTGGTAAAGGTCCCTCTGCACGTACAGTCGAGCTCGCGCTCCCCCCTTTCACACTCGTCGGTGCGACCACTCGCGTCGCGAACCTCTCCGGACCGCTCCGCTCGCGCTTCGGTGGCGGCACGTTCCAGCTCGATTTCTATAGTGATGAAGATTTGCGAGACATCATCCGCCGTTCGGCAGGTCTTCTTAATCTTAATGCCCCCGATGAGGTCATCGAGAGTATCGCTGCGCGCAGCCGTGCAACTCCACGCATCGCCAATGCACTTCTGAAGCGTATCCGTGATTTTTCTGAGGTGCATGAACGCAACCTTTCGACAGAGCTTCTTGATGAAGCTTGTGAGCTCTTCGGCATCGACAGTTTCGGTCTCACCAAAGACGACCGACGCTATCTCGATACGCTTCAGAAGAGCTTCCACGGCGGACCAGCGGGTGTACGGGCGCTCGCAGCAGCACTCCATGAGGAGCCCGATACTATGGAGAGCGTGTATGAGCCGTATCTACTCCGCCTCGGCTTCATCGAGCGCTCCCCGCGCGGGCGAGTCCTTACCAAACGAGGTCTCGATTATCTCCAGAGCTAGACTCCATGGAGTGCTTGACATTTGCGTTTACGTGTTATAGATTGTTGGCTGAGTAATGTGAAGGAGGAGAAACGTATGCGCTGATAACAGCTACATAACGGTGCGTCTTACCGAGCAAAGGACGGCAGGTACAAGTCGAAAGGAAAATCTGTTGATGGGGCTAGAAACCCCTGACCGACTCGATGTCACAGAAGACACGAGTCGGGTTATACGGAAAAGCCTTTTCCTGCGGCACAAACGATGATCACAAGGGGGACTTCGGTCCCCCTTTTTCTTTTAGACTTGACATATTCATCATATTTTGTAGAATACGCTCGTCTCGCTTGCTACGGCTTGCTTGATTATTCAGTCGTTTCCCACGGGAAAAGGGGCTGAGTATTTCTTTGAAAGTTTCGAGGAGAACGAAATGGCAACGATGTTATTGATTGTATGGATTGCGCTCGCGGTGATTATCGTCGTGGTGATTAAGGTCATAAACCGAGTCGACGAAAAACTGCAGACGCCCCTCTTCATCTGGAATGACGTCGGCGACACGTTCGCGGTCTGTGCACGCAGCGACTTCGAGGATGCGAAAGAGTACGGTGATGCGATCGGGGGAAAGATCAGGGTTCAAGACACTCTGGTGTTTTCCAACCGTGAGTCGAAGTATCGATCCGGATATGTAAAGCATGGACTTTCGAATGCCGCTCAGCAGGAGAAGAATTGCGAGCTGTTTGTCCCCTTCACCTCCGAGGGTCTCATGTCGTTCACTGAGCAAGAAGAGTTTTTCACCAAACCCCGAGACCCGAAGGAGTTCGCGGAAGAAAAGCTTCTCGAAGCACTGTCCGAAGACTGGCGCCTGCGTTTCGCTTTCTGGTGGAAAAAACGTCACCTTGGTGGGCTGTTAACGTTAGCGGCAATCCTCTTTGTCATCGTCGGCTTTGCTTTCCTCTTTGCGGCGCTCAATGAGCGAGATGAAAGCGAGAGGAGTGAAGAAATCGCCATCTACACGACTCACGAAGGCGGCGCGCATGGAATCAAGACAACCAGAGGTGAAGCCAATCGCTTGCTGATGTATACCGACGAGTACGAAGGCTCCCGGCTCATCCACGGAAAGATCTCAAAGATCCAACCTATCAGCGCCGGGCTGGCACAGGCCTGCTTCCTCCAGAGTAATCGGATGGAATGCGGCCTCACCACTGTCACGTCAAAGATCGGTGATGAGATGTTCGTTCGATTCGGAAATGTGACGTTCTGGTCTTCTGTCGATGGAAAGATCGGCTACCACGGGGGCTTCAGGTGGTTGATCACCAAAGCCGAGGCGGACGCCCTTGTCGCCACGGGGAAGTTCAAGATCATCGACTGAATCGTTCTTTTAAACCCAGCTTGCTGGTAGCCTGCGCTCGTCGCAGGCTTTTTCTTTTATAATCTCCTTTTGCTATAGTGCAGGCATGTCAGGACATAGTAAATGGTCCCAGATCAAACGGCAGAAAGGTGTTACCGATGCCGCCCGGAGCCGTGTCTTCTCACGCTACGCACGCCTGATCTCTCTTGAAGCGAAGAAAGCAAATGGTATCCTCACTGCCCCAGGACTCTCGGCAGCTATCGCCCGCGCGAAAGCTGAGAATATGCCGAAGGAGAATATCGAACGCGCTGTCGCAAAAGGTGCTTCAAAAGACTCTGGTAACCTCGAACAGGTCGTCTACGAGGCGTACGGCCCGAATGGTGTTGCCATCATTATTGATGCCCTCACTGATAATAAGAACCGGACGACGCCGGAAATAAAGCACCTCCTCTCGAAGCAAGGTGTCGAGGTATCTGCCCCGGGAGCGGCAAGCTGGGCCTTCGCTAAGGTCGGCAACGCCTATATCCCGAACGAGCCTCTGAATGAAATCGCTGGCGCTGACGAGGAGAAGCTCATGACCATCCTCGATGCACTCGATGAGCACGAAGACGTGCAACAGGTCTTCACTAATGCGCGTGGCTATGAGGATACTGGCGATTGATCCGGGCTACGATCGGCTCGGTATCGCTGTTGTCGAAGGGAATCCTTCGAAACCAGTGCTTGTCTGGAGCGATTGTGTACTCCCAGAGAAAGGAACTCCCGAAAAACGTCTTGCACATATATCGCGTGCTATTACAGATACCATCAGCACCTATGCGCCAGATGCACTCGCTATTGAGACGCTTTTCTTCGGCGCGAACAAAACAACAGCACTCGGTGTTGCCGAAGCGCGCGGCGTCGTACTTGCCGCAGCAGGGATCGCTGGTCTCCCAGTTATAGAATGCTCTCCTCAGCAGGTGAAACTCGCCGTAACTGGATATGGAAATGCGGACAAATCAGCGGTTGCAAAGATGCTGCCGCGTCTGCTGACACTTCCAGAGAAGAAGCGTCTCGATGATGAACTGGACGCTATAGCGGTTGGCATCAGCGCACTTGCATCAGGACCGAGGAAGCACTAATCCCCATCTCGGCGTGAGAGTACTTGCATTACGTATGATTTTTGCTCAAATAGAACGGTCCCCGCGGGGATTAACTCATAATGTAGACCGTATCTCTATGAACGAAGATGAATTCGATGATAAGGATTTAGTACTGGCCGATAGTGGCGAAGACGACGAGCTTCTTGAAGAAGAAGCTGACGAATTTGAGCCTGAGGCTGACTTCTAGAAAACAAGAATGGAAGAAACATGGCCGGTCTCGCTAAAAACGAGACCGGCCATGTTAGCATATGGATATCATGGTCCATCGTCCGCAATTACTACGGCGGCACACCCTCATCGCTTCCCTGCTCGTCGTCCTCGGCATCGCTTGTATAGCCGCCGGTGGTGTGATTGTTGCTGTCGCGATAGCTCCTGTACCGGATATAAGCTCATTTGCGAGCCGACAGGTAGATCAATCGACAAAAATATATGACCGCACCGGACAAGTCCTTCTCTATGATTACAATCGAGACGCGAAACGCGAAATAGTCCCCCTCGCTTCGATAGCGCCGAATGCCGTCCATGCAACGATAGCTATTGAGGACTCGAGCTTCTATGAGCATGGTGGTATTCGCTTCACATCTATCATTCGCGCAATAATTGTCGATGCGCTCGGCGGCGCACTCGCTCAGGGAGGATCAACCATTACGCAGCAAGTCGTGAAAAATACGCTTCTCACCAACGAGAAAAGTATCACCCGTAAGATTCATGAATGGATGCTTGCAATAAAACTCGAACAAATCTATTCAAAGGACCAGATTATTGAGGCTTATTTGAATAACATTCCGTATGGCGGCACTCTGTACGGCATAGAAGCGGCGTCTGAGGCTTATTTCGGTATCCCCTCAAAAGACCTTTCCCTTGCAGAATCAGCATATCTCGCCGCTATGACACAAGCTCCTTCCTTCTATTCACCAAACGGCACCCATCGGAAGGAGCTTGATGCGCGAAAAAATCTCGTGCTTGATCGGATGCATACGCTCGGCTTCATCGATGAAGCTTCATATACGAGTGCGAAGAATGAACAGGTGGATTTCGCCCCGGCAGGACATACGTCCATCATCGCACCGCACTTTGTCTTCTACATCCTCAAACAACTTGAGAATACCTACGGTCCAAAAGCTCTTACCACCGGTATGAAGGTCATAACCACGCTCGATGCTGACCTTCAGGTGAAGGCGGAATCCATCTTGAATCGCTTCGCGCTTGAAAATGTCGAGAAGTTCAACGCCTCGAACGCCGCGCTCGCGGCAGTTGAGCCATCGACCGGACAGATCCTCGCGATGGTGGGTTCTCGTGATTTCTTCGATACCGCTATTGATGGCCAATACAATGCCAGTCTAGCGCTTCGACAGCCTGGTTCTACGATGAAGCCTTTTGCCTACGCAACGGCGCTTATGCACGGCTATACGCGTGATACGGTCATATTCGACGTTCCGACACAGTTCTCAACGGCCTGCAGGCCGTCAGAGACGGCGAACAATGCCTCTCCCTGCTACGCACCTATGAACTACGATGGTGCCTTCCGCGGGCCAATGACATTCGAAACGGCGCTTGCGCAGTCTATCAACATACCGGCCCTTAAAGTCCTTTACTTGGCTGGTGTGAGTAATGTCATAAGTCTCGCAAAATCATTCGGTCTCAGCACATTAGGAAGTGCCTCTCAATACGGACTGACGATCGTGCTCGGCGGTGGCGAAGTACGCCTCCTTGATCTTGTTGGTGCGTATTCTGTCTTCGCAAATAGTGGCGAGCGCAACACGCCGACTGGCATCCTTGAAATCAATGATCCCCAAGGAGGTATCATTGCTCGTTACACACAAGAATCTTCACGGGTGCTCCCAGAGCTTATAGCCAACGATATATCCGCAATGCTCTCTGATGCGGTCGCACGCTTGCCTGAATATCCTCTTAATTCCCCTCTTTCCTTCCCTGGATATGACGTCGCAGTGAAGACCGGTACGACCGATGATACTCGTGATGCGTGGATTGTCGGGTATAGCCCCTCCATCGCAATCGGCGTGTGGGCTGGTAATAACGATAATTCTCCCATGGTGAAATCAGTGGCTGGATTCATCGCTGCTCCTATGTGGCATGAAATCATGGCCTATGCGCTCTCAAAATACCCACGGACTTATTTCGGAGAACCGAGTACAATTCCGTCCTCGGTATCACCTATATTCCGAGCAGAGTGGCGTATACCTGATAGTATCGGTATCTACACCCCTCACTCCTTATTGTATTGGACGAACAAGAATGACCCACGCGGCCCAGCTCTCGCAAACCCTAGTCAAGATCCCCAATTCGCCTACTGGGAGTATGGTATCGCGGCGTGGTACGCCTCTCATCCTGAATTATTTTTTGGGACTCTTTTGAAATCAGCTCCTGTTTCGGATTCAGTATTCTAAGCGTTATTGGTTCATTGGAGAAACAAGATAGAGGAGAGAAGTATCTCCGACCCCTTTTATAATAAGTGGTCGTCCTATGCCAGCGGCAGTCAATGAGAGGCTTTCGGCAGAAGTGAGGGAGAGGACAGCAGAAAGGTATCGATGGTTAAATGAGAGATCAAGAGCACTCCCCGATACGCGCGCTGGAAGTGTTTCTGATGATTCTCCTATGTCGACATTCCGCGCAAAGAATGCAAAGAGATTCTTTTTTGGATCAAAACTCATACGCACTTTTTGAAATGAATCAGAGAATATTGTCGTTCTCTTTAGGGCGGTTTCAAAATCCTTTCGTAGGATAATTGCTTCCACAACTGATTCTTTTGGTATGATCTGGCGGTAATCAGGATAGACAGCATTCGTAAGCCGAGAGACGAGCATTCCCATCTCACCAACGAATGCACACTGATGCTCATCGAACGACATAATTATCTCATTATCCGGAAGCGCTTGCGCTATATCGAGCGCATTCTTCGCTGGAATAAGGAACTTTCCTTGCGTCCCTTTATTTGAAAGAGGTACTTTCTTTTCTGCAAGTCTGAACGAATCAGTTGCAACCGCAGTAAGAACACTTCCCTCTATTGATATATAAATACTTGAAAGCTCAGGTCTGACGGTTGATGTAGAGGCGCAAGAAGCTATTGAAGTGAATAGGTTTTTAAGAAGTATTCCTGGAATAACTATTCTGTTCTTAGGATTCTCTGGGAAAGGGATTGAGGGAAAATCATCATATGGGACGGTCTTTATTGAGCTTTTCCCTGTACCGCTCACTATAGAAACAATATCTCCCGTATGTTCGAGGGTTATATCTCCCTCTTGAGTGAATGAACCAGCTATTTGCTGAAGTATTGTCGCTGGAATAGCAACGACACCATGAGTTGTTATTTTCCCTGAGAGTTTTAGATCAATACCTGTCTCAAGATTTGTAGCGCGCAACTTAATACCATCATCACCCGCAATAATAAGAATGGAAGAAAGTGCTGGAAGCGTTGCACTCTTTCGTTCCGCAAATCGTGAGACGATATGCACAGCTTCAGAGAATTCTTTTTTTTCAATTAAAATATTCATACGATTCTTATTAGGGGTGTTGGTAATGGGGATAAGCTGAAATGATGAGTAAATGAAAGGATTATTTCCTTGTATGAGTTACTAAAACTTGTTGATAAGTGTTTAGTAAACATCATACAAGGAGGCTGCGAATATCTTGAATCTCTTTTGAAAGATCGTTATCAACAACTATTTCCCGCTTTATCTTCTCACAGGAGTGGATAACTGTCGTATGATCGCGTCCACCAAGTTTCGAACCAATCGTCGGATAGGAAATATTAAAATCTTCACGAAGGATGTACATAATGATCTGTCGAGGACGGACCACTTCCCTCCTTCGAGTCTTTTCATAAATACTCTCTTCATCAATCCCATAGAATTCAGCGACCTTATCAACTACATTCTTCACAGAAATATTCTTCTGAGGACGAGTGAATGATCGAAGGGATTGTCGTACTTCAGCGATATCAGGAGCACTCCCTTTCACTTGTGCATGACAAACAATACTATTCACCATACCTTCCAGTTCGCGAATTGATCCCGAAAGTGTTGTTGCAACATATTCAATAACCTCATCCGACAGGATAATACCGTGCAACGCAGCCTTTTTCTGCACAATGGCCATACGGGATTCAGGGTCTGGTTCGCTAATATCGACCGCCATACCGCTTCCAAGACGGCTCTTTAGTCGTTCAGCGATATCAGGAATCGATGCTGGGGAGCGATCAGAGGAGAATATAATTTGTTTATTCGTGTCATAGAGTGCATTGAAGAGATGAAAGAGTTCTTCCTGGGTCTTGTCTTTCTTCGAAAGAAACTGCACATCATCCATAATGAGAAGATCATATTGGCGATATTTATCCTTGAAACGGTTCGCCGTTCCTGCCTGTACGGAATCGGTATAGTCGATAGCGAACTTTTCCGAGGTGAGATAGAAAACCTTCCTACCCTGATACTGCTTCTTGAATTGATTCCCGATTGCTTGAATAAGGTGTGTCTTACCGCGGCCGGTATCGCCGTAGATGAAAAGAGGGTTGTAGGTGATTCCTGGGCGGTTCAAAGCTGCTTGTGCAGCCACATAGGCGAGATTATTGAAAGAACCAATAACGAATGTGTCGAAGGTATAGCGAGGGTTCAGATTATCGCTCTTGTTTATATAGAAATCCTCAAGCGGGAGCTCAAGTGCTCCCCGTGTGACCTTATTCTCTTTTGGAACTTTTCGATGCTCATCTTTCACGATGAGATATTCGATATTGCGGAATTCATATGATACTTCACGAACGATCTTGAGAAGGAGTGTATGGAATTTCTTAAGATACCAATCCTTGAAGAACTGACTCGGCACACCGATATAGACAACACCATCTTCTCCTATCTTTACGATAAAGCTGTTTCTAAACCAGGTGTTGAAATTCGCGGGCGATATCGAAAGTTCGATTTGGGTCAGTATGTGTTCCCAGAGTTCACGCGTATTTCCCTTGTCCATATTCCTTGGAGTATACGCTCATTCAGAATCTACCGCACACTGGCGTTTCGTGGAGAAACTGTTAGTATCATGGGTACAACCTAATTTCCATCCTGTATGGCAACGAAAAGAACCTATCAACCAAAAAAGCGTAAACGCGCCACAACTCACGGGTTTCTCTCGCGTTCAGAGACGGCTTCCGGCCGAAAAATCATCCAAAAGCGTCGTCGCGTGGGGAGGGCAAGCCTCGCCGTCTGATTTTCTGTGTTCTCACGTCGAGAACGGCTCTCTCGCGCCCAATTCCCGGCCGCCCTCAAGGCTGGTAGGAGATTCTCCTCACCCCATTTTGTTATAGTGCTTCCCGAAGAAGCTCATGGGTATGCAGTCGTTATACCTAAGAAAGTCATCCGACTTTCGTCTGGAAGGCATCGCCTGAAGCGCCAAGTGCTTGAGGTACTACGCACACTTCCACTCCCTCCCTCTTTGATTGTATTCCCACGATCAACCGCAAGTAGTGTAAGATACCAAGACCTCAAGGTTGAGCTTATAAACCTTGTTTCAAGTATAAAAGACTAACTACCCCACCTGTGATTTCAGCTTTCTTTCACACTGTTTTCTATAATCCGATCTACAATGCTCTTGTCGCTCTTGTCGCTCTTGTCCCAGGCTCTGACGTCGGTATCGCGGTTATTATCCTGACGATTCTGATTCGCCTCCTCCTCCTCCCCTTCTCCCTTTCCGCAGCCCGCACACAGCGCACGATGAAGGAGCTCGAACCGAAGATAAAAGCTCTGAAGGAGACACACAAGGGAGATAAGGAGAAAGAAGCTCTTGAAACACTTGCTCTCTATAAGGAAGCGGAAGTAAATCCATTCGCGAGCATCCTTATGGTTTTCATCCAAATTCCTATCCTCCTCGCACTCTACTGGGTCTTCTACTACGAGCCATTTCCGGCTATAAACCTCGCACGGCTCTATGCGCTCACGCCCGTCCCGCATACCATATCCCTTGAATTCCTCGGAATCATCTCAGTCACTGGCAAGAGTATTTTCTTAGCGGCATGCGCCGGCCTCACGCAATTGCTTCAAGCGCATATGGCGCTCAAGGGCACAATGAAACCGTCACAAAACGGTGGCATGCAAGGAGATTTCCAGAGGATTATCGGCCTGCAACTCAAATACGTCTTCCCGTTCCTTATTGCCGCTATTTCCTACACGACGTCAGGCGCTGTTGCGCTCTATTTCATCGCTACGAACCTCGCTGGTTCACTTCAGGAGTGGCACGTCCGCCGCACGATTATCACTGATAGTCCTCATCAGATCGAGTAACTCCAAAGGGAACCATCGTTCCTATTAGTGAAGACGAGCGCCGCTCCAGCTGGGTCGATGGCAATTGACTCAACATCGAGATTGCCGCTCTTCGCCTCAGAAAAATCAAGTACGAGCTGCGCATACCGTCCCACGACCTGTATCTTCCATATGCGGTCAGAGAAATGTGCGGCACCCTGATACCAATCATCAGGATACACATATGCCGAATCCGGGTTTACAGGAACACCGCAATAAACAGAAGCATCGTCAGCTGCCCATACGCATTTGTCAGCAATGGTCGCAATCGGAAGGGCGAGTGAGCTGCCGGTTGTAGTGTCGATGAGCTCCAACTGCATCAAGCTTCCTTTCGTAGAGCTTACGAGCACCCACTTCCCTGATGGGCTCGCGAGGGCGACGAGACCGTTCTCTGGACCGGCGATACGGGAGAAATGCCCGGCGCTATCGACGATAAAAGCATGCCCCGAAAGGGTTCCCGAAGGTTTCGTAAAAGCGAGATACTGATTCTTGCCCAAGAAAGAAACGCGGAGCGATGAGAGTGGTGTGGTGAATAGTGTCGTCGTTCGCGTACCATCGACCCTTGAGAGCGAAACGACAGATCCATTCACGCCTGAGGAAAGCGTGAGGACCCCAGAGGCAGAAACAGCAATGTCAGCGAGATTTTGGGGAAGGAAGAAGCCGCTTGAGCTCGTCGCCGCAAGCGCGTAGGTATTGATAGTCGAGAAATCACTCCCTGAAAGATAGCGTACGAATGAGAACGACCCGTTTGGAAGCCACTGTGCAGATTGTATCCCTGGAATGGTCTTGTTGTTCACTCGGGTAAGCGTCTTCGCTCGGGTGAGGTAGGAAAAGACATTCCCGCTTCCCCGTTCGATATAATTCACGGCAACTTCCGGCGTCGAGCTCGCGTCTTTCGCTTTCATGTCGACAACGACCGCTCCTGGTACAACGGGCCCAGCACTTATCTGTACCAGTCGCGTAGAGACGGAGACGGGTGCTCCGGGAAGAGTATCGGTCGCATCAGACGCTCCAGTGCTGGTGCTCGGAGAACCCTGCTGCCCCGCTACAGGGAAGCTGGTGTCCCCGACCGGTGCGACCGTGATACCAGCTGAGGTTGTTGAAAGATAGACGTATACACCCGCACTGAGCGTGATGAGGACGAGCACGACGATGGAGATGATGAGTGATCGGCGCATGGCTATTGTTTGGGTGTCACGCAACAGTGGAATTTACTTGTATCAACTCCTCCATTAGGAAAGCAGCAGGCAACATCAATATCCGTTCCGCCATATTTAGAACAACTGTCTGAGGATGGCGGAGATATTATACTGTGACTTGAGTCATTATACTGGGCGCAGTTTTGTTGAAAGGAGGATGTTGGGAATGAAGGACCAGTCGCCGTCCCTGAGGTTTCTGGAGCTGGTCCGGTGAACGTTCCGGCCTTGGTATCAAGCGGGGGAAGATTAAGAGAAAGGTTCAGGATACTTGGATTGATAATGGAGAAGACGAGTACCGGTGACAGGACGAGTATGAGGCCGAATATGGCTTGGGTGATGCGTTCTTTGCCGTCACTCTGCTTGCTGACGGAATCCTTCGTTGATATCTCGAGCCCGCCCCAGATGATCTCAATGACGGCGAGCGTCGCGGCGAGTCCAATGAGGTATTTATAGAGATTATTGAAGAAGTTAGCGAGCGAGTCCGCGTCTATGACGCTTGTCGCTCCGGCATCAGTGAGTCCGGTGATAGGAGCGAGCGCCGTGAATCCTTCTGCTGCGAGCGTGTGCGCCGCGAAGCCGAAGAATGCTAAAACGCTCAGAATGATTATTTTTTTCATAAGCCAAAGAAGTTAAATGACTTTTTCGCACCAAAAGAAAGCAACAGTTCCGTCACGGCACTCGCTGACGTACCGGCTGAGGCGCTAACCGAGAGAGAAGCATTCCCTTCCCCGTTACCGGATGGACGCAGGGTTATTGAATCGCCGGTCTGCGCGAGGTTGCCGTTCAGGAACCATTGGATTCGAGGTGTACCACTCAGAAGCGGGAAAGAATACGGAACTCCATAGATCGTCGCCTCCGTGTCGGCTATCGTATAGGTACCAGAAAGAGCATGATCGAAAAGGATGCCGAGTAGCGGATCGTTCTTATATACCCGCACCATTGGATCGGCTGGAGAGAAAGAAATGGAGGCTCCTCCTACGAGTAATCCGTTCTGGCTCCTAACAACGACCGAAACGGAGCGATCTCGATATTGAAGCGGTGAAGCGACGATAAGAGCTTCCTTGCCGATACCCGAAGCACTCGCTATCTGGGTACCATCGACCGTCCATGTGTACGCGAGTGATGATGATGGGATTATTTTCCCCCCCGCATCCCGCATGTTCGCCATCGAGACCACGCGCGTACTTCCCTCGAGCGGGATAAGAGGCTTTCCTCGATAGAGGATAGGTGCCGATGCTTTCGGTTCGATGACAAGAGCGACGTCTTGAGGCTGTATCACGAATGACTGCGAATATGGCGTTCCGTCGATGGTCACAGTTACCGACACCGAAGCGACACTTCCTGCCCTACCGAGCGGAATGGCGACTGGCTTCACGTTCCCCTGGTATACGCGCTTACTCCCCATCGAGACATTCAGAGTGGCGTTTGTGAGGTCGAGCGTAGACGAAAGTAATGAGATGGTCGCCTGGCTATAGGGAGTTGGATAGCGAGGGTTTATTGACACGGAGAAAGGCTCGCCGCTTCCGGTCAAACTATCGAGCGACTGAGCCATTGCCGTAAGCGGCGATAAAAGTATGAAAGCGAAGATGATGAGGAGGCTAGAACGCATGCTCCTAGTATATAGCCTCTGGATGGTGTTTACGCAGCGCTACGCACTTCTTCGGGGATTTCGTCATCCTGCTCATATTCGGCAGCATGTGCCGCCTCTTGCTGCATACGCATGAATTCAGCCGTTTGTTTCTGTCGTTCCTGAAGCTTCTCCGAGGCGTGTTCCTTCTCCCATTTCTTTAACGCCGCCTTCTCGACGTGTATCTGTGTCCGGTACAGGCGCCAGAGAACGAGCGAAAAGGCCGGTATTGCGCCAATAAGTGGAACGACACTCACGCCGAAGCTGCCAGCAAGCCAGAGCGATCCGCTCGCGTTGGCTATGAATATCCGCGGGTTCTTCATGAGAATCCACAACCCAAGTGTAAGGTAGCCAAAAAGGCCGGTGGCCATCGCCATCGTCGTTCCGAACGGTATGGTTATCGCCGCACCATAGAAACCAGCGATACCGGCAGCCGTCGTACACGCAGCTTCAGTCAGTCCCCATAAAGACCCGACCCAGTCGCCCACGCTCATGGAGCAATATACTGCGACGAGCGCTGGGCCGAAGAACCAGAACATTTCAAAAAAGATTCGCACGAGATCAAAGACACCAGCGACAACAATCATTGGCGCCGCTTTCGACCATGTCATCGCCTCAGGCGGCTTTGTGTTATTTCTGTTCTGCGGCATACCGAG
The DNA here is from genome assembly GCA_964507275.1 of uncultured Candidatus Saccharibacteria bacterium. GTDB lineage: Bacteria > Patescibacteriota > Minisyncoccia > Phycocordibacterales > Phycocordibacteraceae > C7867-001. The sequence continues at coordinate 576,753 of CAZDPG010000001.1, read as the reverse complement.
CCTTCTCTTGCTTTATCGCGAGAAGTTGCGAGGGATCGGACGTGATGATCTGGTCTTCGGTATAGCTCGCGACGATCTTGATGGCGACATGCTTTAATCCGGCGAAGAAGAGCCCCTCCCCCACCCCTGCCTCAAGCAGGAGGTATTTCTCTTCGTCTGTGAGATTGAACGTCTGTTGCAGCACATCAATCGTCGTTGGGGATTGCTTCAGGAGAAGTTGCAGAGAGGAGTTCGTAAGGATCGGCCTCCCATACGGGCTCTTCAAGAAGTCCTCGACGTCCTGAGTAATGGTACAGACTCCGAGATAGTATTTACGTCCGCGTTTTGCAAGCGAATAGAGGAAGGACGCAGTGTCGTCGCTCTTCATCATCCACCATGCCTCATCGATGATGAGAAGGCGTTTTTTCATGTCATGACGAACGGCGTTCCAGATGTAATGCGTGATGATGTACATCGCGATTGGCTTCAGCTCGTCTTCCATATCGCGTACGGAGAACACTGCGAACTGTTGCTTCAGGTCGATGTTCGTAGGTTGATTCATGAATCCTGACCAGGTCCCGCGTGTGTATTTTGAGAGACGCTTGATGAGGGACTCACTTCCTTCCATGCCGGAGAGCACTTGCTCGAAATCTGAAAGAAGCGGCGGTTCGGCTCCAGTGAAATCAGTATCCCCAGTTATATCCTTGAGCGCATACGTTTCGCTGACAGCACGATCGATAATTGCATCTTCTTCAGGGGAGAGTCCGCCGAGCATGATGCGGAAGAGACCGACGAGAGAAATGATATTGGAACGTAGAATGTCTTTCGGATCCTCATCTTCCTTGACCGGCGGGAGATCGAACGGATTGATGTGGTTGAGTGATGAAAGAGAGATATTGAAAGAGCGTCCGCCTGTCGCTTCAGCCAGCTGTTCGTATTCACGCTCAGGATCGATGACGATGATGTCGGTGCCGAACATGAGTGAACGCAGGATCTCAAGTTTGGTCGCATAGCTTTTACCCGAGCCGGACTTTGCGAAGATGACGGAATTGTAGTTTTCGAGAGAGAAACGATCGAACAAGATGAGTGAAGAGTTGTGTCGGTTGATGCCGTAGAGGATGCCGCGATCGCTCGTAAGATCGAAGGAAACGAAGGGGAATATCGATGAGAGCGGCGATGAATTCAATTTCGAATTGACGAGAAGTTCATCGGAGCCGAGCGGTAAGCAAGAACGGAATCCCTGCTCCTGCTGGAAGAGGGCCGGTTTGGTATAGACAAGCTTCGCATCCAGGATGCCGCGTATCTCCCCTTCAGTTTTCGATATGTCCTCCTTGGTGTCGCCGTAGAGAGCCAGGTAGAGACCGACATCGAAAAGCTTCTCCTGTGCTTGCTGTAGGCTGTCGCGAAGACTCTCGAGATCTTGGTATGCCGTATCAAGGAGTGGATCGCGGACGAGTCCTTTGGATTCCCTTTCATTTATCTGGCTTTGGACCTCGGCAACCTTTTTCTGGAAGCTACGAAGTGCCTGTTCGGTCTCAATCGGGTGGATGAACAGAGAGACATCAAGCACTTTGTCGAGATTGATGACCGGAGAGAACCAACTGTCAGAGAGGAAACGCGGATAGGAGACGGTGTAGAACGTACGGACGAACTTTTCTCCGAGTTCGATTTCGCGTGAACTTATTCTGAGCGCTGTCGGCGCGATGGTATCAACGAGATCAAGCGAGCTCTGCTTGTAGATATCTTTCGGCAGCACCGGCATGATTGCTGGCGCTTCCTCTTTATCTTTGCGGTTGAGAAAATCAAGTAAGGCCATATTTATGAATCGAGACGAATAGGGTTCTCGAGCTCCCCTGGGTTAAATGAGCGATAGAAGAGTTCAATCTCCTCTTCGGTGCCAAGCGGAACTGCACGAACGCCAGTACCGGCAAGTCCGGAAATGACGAGTGAAAGGCGCTGTTCGAGCTGTGCGCGATCTTCCTCGAACGAGGTCTCGTTCGCAGCGTTCTTCGTCGCGGTGCTGTCATGTCGCAGGAAGCTCGTCGCGTGCGCGACCGTGATGCGTGGCGCGTAGGAGACAACGACATAGAATGATTTCGTCATAATGTTTGTCTGATCGGTGAAGGAGCGGACGAACTCAATGTATTCCCGAAGTTGGATTCGCATGAGCTCGGTCTTCTGTCCAGGCGCTTTCTCCTCGAGAAGCGCGATATACGGACGCAGGTCCATCTTGCGCGAGTGTATGACAATCTGGATGGAGAAATCGAGCGTGTTGAGGAAGTTCTGAAAACCAACGGTGATGGCATGTTGCTCATCAGCGGACTTGAGGCCGAAGTTGACCGCCGAACAAATAAGTATGCCGCGATATCCTCCGTCCTTAAGGACGATGACGCCATTGCGAATCTCCTTGATAGGGACGAATTGCTGGGTCTTCCCCGCTTCTGTTGCAGTGGTACTCATGATTCTTTTTTTGTCACCTCCTCGGCCGACTTCACGTCGAGCGACCATGCGAGTTCGGAAAGTTTCCCTCGAGTAAGTTTCGGTGTGTTACGCGCAGCGAGTACGGCAGCATCTGCTGCGGCGGCTGATGCTGCTGCCGCACCATTCTCCTGCGGAGAAGGCGCTTCCTGCTTCCAGAGGAGAAGCTTTTCGCTTATGTAGTAATTAAAACCTGCTTCGAGCATTTGAATAAAAGGCTTGCCATTCACTTTATAGAAAGCGAGCGCTATACCAAGTGCCGCTATGGGCAGTGAGAGTAGGAGTGCAAAGATAAACGGCAGATACGAGAAGAAGACGACGCAGAGGCCGACGACACCGGCGATATAGATGAATTGCTTCAGGGTCAACGGCCCGATGATCTTATCTTCGACCTCGATGAACTGCGGTACGTGATACTCCATCGTGTCTAGTATAGCAGTAGTGCATAACGGAAAACACGCTGTGATTGTGATATATACTCACATCAGCTCAGATGAGCTCTTTGTTTGGGGGAAGACGCCATGGACATGAGGCTTAAATTTCCCCCGGTGTTAGTAAAGCCGGAGGAGAACGAACAACCAACAGCATCGAAAGCGGGAGAACGCCCCGAAGTCTGCCAGGTCTGTCGGCAGGTGGTGGATTTTCGGAATGAATACAGCGTATTCTCGGCGATAGACAAAAGCGGCGTGCTTCAGTTCTGGCACATTTTCCCGTGCCACGCTGGTCCGGAAGAGTACGACGTATGAGGGTCCAATCGAATTGCAAGGCTCGCTTCGGCGAGCCTTTTCTATATGTCGCTACGCGCCTCCCCCTGTGATGACCCGGAAGATCCAGACGATGAACTTGACGAATGGCCCCGACAGGACAAGGGAGAACATGAAGAGAAAGAGAATGAGCGAAAGGATGCTTACGGAGCGGACTTGCTGTTCAAAACGCTGCAACCCTACGGAGAGATGCCATGGAAGCGCTGAACGGAGCGCCGTGAAGCCGTCTAATGGGGGGAACGGGATGAGATTGAAGAAGCCGAGGAAGAGGTTGACGAATGTAATTGTCGCAGCAAGAGAGATTGCGGCAGCGGGGAGATCGGCTTCACCGAAGCGAACAATGAGTCCAAAGATGAGAGCAAGGAGCAAATTGGTCGCTGAACCTGCAAGTGCGACGAAGGTTTCTCCCCATCGCTTCCCTCTTAGGTTGTAGGGATTGTAGGGCACCGGTTTCGCCCAGCCGAAGAGCAGTGAAGAGCCGGAAAATACGAGGAGCGCCGGGATGATGACAGACCCCATAGGGTCGATATGTGGCACTGGGTTCATAGTCAGTCGCCCAGAGAGTCGCGCTGTAGGGTCGCCAAGGGAGTCGGCGGCATAGCCGTGCGCTACTTCATGGGCAATAACAGACAAGATAAGGACGACAAGAGAGAGGAAGATGGCCATAGTTGCTCGTTTTGTAGCCTATGGTACCATGCGGGGACTATGGCACGAGCTTGTGAAATCACTGGAAAGAGCACGCAAGTTGGCGGGCGCTACAGCAACCGCGTCCGCGCGACGCAGTTCAACCCTACCGGCAAGGTCCGTCGAAAGGCGAATCTTCAGAAGCGTCGCATTTACGTCCCGGAGCTCGGGAAGACGGTCATCGTCGACCTTTCTATGAAGGGGCTCAAGACTCTCAAGAAGAACGGTCCTTTCGCGTCGCTCAAGAAGGCGGGCGTCATCTAATCAAAGGAAAACGCCAGCACACCCTAGGGTGTGCTGGCGTTTTCCTTTTGCAGGACACTCCCGTCTGAGACATAATCCCCCTTCGGGGTGGTAGACGAGATACGCAATGATGCTTTGCCGTGAGAGATTTCAAATACGCCTGCAGAGTGCACCTCGATAGACACACCGTCAGCCGCAAAACGAGACCCTGAGGGAAAAGAGTGTGCGACGGTATAGCGCTTCTGGACATCCGGAAGTCCTCCCGCGAAGGCCGCTTTCGTACTTGTGAGGATGACAGCGTTGATCGTGCGCTCCCAGGGCGGGAGTGTTGTGCCAAGCGCACGCAATATGCCAGCATCTGGTCCGGCGTCGACGAGTATCGTCGTCCCTCTCGGCGTGCGTAGGAGGACTGCACTACCCCTCCCCACCTCGAGCACGGTTACCCGGAGGACGGAGGGTGCGACGAGCGCCTGATAGATGTTGATATTTGCCACAATGAGCCCGCCGAGAAGTGTCGGATAGAACCAGGCCGGCAGTCGTGTCATGTGATACATTTTATCTCTATGACCTACTCAACAAAAACATTCAATCTACCGGTGCTCGAGGGAATCTCGGAAAAGCAGATCAAGGTGCACCTCGCCCTCTATGAAGGATACGTGAAGCACACGAATCTCATTGGGGAGAAGATCCAAGCTCTCAAAGAGGCCGATGCTGAAGGCAACGCGTACCTTATTGCTGAATTGCGACGCCGTTTCGCGTTCGAATTCGATGGCATGCGCATGCACGAATACTATTTCGAGCAGTTCGAGGGGGAGAAAGGAGGAAGTCGTGAATCAGCGCTCGCAAAGGCTGCAGAAGAGAAATACGGCAGCGGTGAAAACTTCATCGCACATATTAAAGAAGTTGCAGGGAGTCGTGGCATTGGCTGGGTCGTTGTCTTTGCCGATCCCCGCGCTGGTACACTGCACACCACCTTTGTCGCTGATCATGAGCTCGGCCAGCTCGCTGGGCTCCCTATCATCCTCGCGCTCGATCTCTGGGAACACGCATTCATGGTGGACTACGTGCCCGCTGAAAAGAAGGGTTATATCGATGCGTTCCTTGCGAACCTCAATTGGTCTGTCGTCGAGAAGCGTTTCGAAGATACTATATAAATGAGCGTCGCATAGCTCACGAGTACGAGCCAGAATGGGAAAGGTGGGAGCATGAAGGCCGCGAACGGGAGTTCGGCGGCCTTCTGTGCGATATAGATTAGGTACGCGTTCGCAGCGTATGCCGGCAATGAAAGCATGATGCCCACGAGCGGAGCGAACGTGCCGAAGAGCATCCCCGCGAATCCGGCGAACGCCGAGAATCCCATAGAGACAGCGACGACCGGCACAGCGAGCAGGTTTGCTGGTATCGAGACGATAGAAAGATTTCCAGTGTTATAGAGGAGTATGGGAAGTACGAATATCTGCGCCGCAAGTGTTGTCGAAATGGCGTCTTTCCAGAATGCATTTTTCAAGAAAGAAAGTTTCGTCTCTAACAGTGGTGCAAGCCAGATGAGTCCTGCGGTCGCGGCAATCGAGAGACCGAAACCGGGATCAAAGACGAGATAGAGCGGATTCCAGAGCAGCATAAGGAAGATGACGAAAAAGAGTGCCCGGCCAGCCGCATAAGAGCGCCCTGTTGCGCGCGCATAGAGTGCGATGAGAGCCATACACATGGCACGGATGGCCGTCGCTGACGCTCCCGCGATACCGACGAATACGAGGATGGCGAATGCCCCAGCTCCCAAGCTCATGCGTCTCGAGAGTTTCGTAAAAGCGAGAAGCGCCATAATCCACTCTGCGACGACCATCACGTTGTGGCCCGAGAGGACGATGATGTGTATGAGACCTGCTCGAGTGAAAGTGTCTTTCAATTCGTTTCCGAGACCAGACTTTCCACCGATGACGATACCGCCGCCGAGCGATGCGAAGGGTTCAGGAACAGTTCGCGCGAGTCCGTCTTGAAATGCATGCTTCGCTCGTGCGAGCGCCGCCGAGACCGAATACCATGGCGCCGGTTGTGTGACGCGGATGGATGCGAAATTAAGAATGAAACGAATGCCGCTGCGCTCTAAATATTTGTCGTAGCGAAAGACACGACCGCTTTCGGTATCGAAAGGTTCCGGTACGAGAAGCGTGCCAGAGACGGAGACATGATCACCAACGCGAACGGTCTGGGATCGCAGTGCGACGACGAGCAGGTTCGTTGATTCGTACTCATTCGAGACACGCACTTCGATGCGCTGGTTCGCATCGCGCACATCCGGATCGGATACCACGACTCCGTCATATGACACGCGATGCCGAAGTTGTGTCGCAAATGTTTCCGGCAACGGCGTGTCAGCTGCTGATGAACGCATCATGCCGAGTGCTACGAAAATGAAGAAGATCGCGCAGAGAGAATACAGCGCACGCGGTTTTATGAATGCAGCACTGCCGAAAAGCAGAGCGAGAAATATCAAGAACACGATGAGCTCCCATCCGAAATAAAAAAGCGAGCGGAAAAATATCCCGCTCGCGAATCCAGATACGATGGCGATGAGCGCTCCCATCAAATAATTTTTTATGCACCCCTATCCATCGCTTCGTTCGCAAGTGCATCGGCATCTGAGTTCTCTGCGCGGAAGACGTGCGTGAATGACACTTCCTTGAAGAGTGCCGCAGCTTCCATGAGCCGTGAGAATTGCGCCTTCATCGTCGGGTGCTTCACCTTGTAGACGCCTTTCATCTGCTTCACGACGAGCTCGCTGTCCATCTTCACTTCCACACTCGCCGTGCTCGCACTCTTCGTCCCGATGAGTTTCGCGAGCGTCTCGAATGCGAGGATCACCGCTTCGTATTCTGCGAAGTTGTTCGTGCGTGTTCCGAGGAATTGCGACACGCTCGCAATCGAGCTACCGTGCTCGTCGCGTATCATCGCACCCGCCCCGCTCGGTCCTGGGTTGCCTCGTGAACCCCCATCGGCATGGATCGTGAAATGAGTCATGTCGCTCACTATACCAAGCGGATATCAAGAAGTCGCAGGCGTACCGGGTTGCCGCGAGCGAAGGTGTCGCGCTCAAGATGCACAAGTATGTTCGCACGGCTTCCTTGTGTGAGTGCTTCTGTCGCGCGCGCGATAGCTCCTTTCACAAAGAAGATGACGGCATCGATACTTCCCTGCCCTTCATTCGTGTCGATCTTCAATTTCAGATGCTCTTCGCTTTTCCCAAAACGAGAGATGTCGCGCACGACGATCTCACGTAATAGAAATACCGGCTTCGGGTTCTGCATGCCGTACGGGGCGAGGCGCTCAATTTTCTTCAAGAGCGCATGTGTCGCATCTTCGGGAGCGAGAACCGCATCAGCATGTGCTGCAAACGAATCACTCTCTTTCGTTTCAAGTCGAGCATGTGCCTCAACGAGCTTATCTTCGAGGAAGAAGATGGCATCATCGAGTACGGTGAAACCGCCCGCCGCTTTATGTCCGCCGAAATCAGCAAAGGTATTTTCTGTGGCGCGCATGAGTTCGAGTGCATGAGTTGGTCCGCCGCTCCGCATCGAGCCCTTGAGACGCAAGTTCCCCTCTCTCCCCCACAGGAATACCGGGCGCTCGTATTCATCGGCGATGGTGTTCGCGACGAGTCCGAGAAGTGCGGGCCGCCACTCGGGGTCCCCGAGCGCTATCACGCTGCGTACCTCGCCGCGCTCTTTCAGTCGCGCATGTACCGCGCGCGTTATCGCACCAGCTTCGGCTTTTCTCTGTCGGTTCGCTCGCTCCAATTTCTTCGCGAGCTCGGTAGCAGTATCCTCATCCGTCGTCGTGAAGAGGCGGAACGCTTCTCTCGCATCACCCATGCGGCTCGCTGCGTTCACGCGTGGAGCCACCATGAAACCGATGTCGTCTTCAGTAATGGTGCGTTGCTCAGTACGCATCCCGCGGCACAACTTCTGCAGTCCGATGCGTGGTGACTTGCGCATCACGAGCAGTCCATAGGTCACGAGCAGCCGGTTCTCTCCGGTGAGCGGCACCATGTCGGCGACGGTCGCAAGCCCGACCATATCAAGGAGCCACTTCTCCCAGCCGACCGGAATCTTCTCGCGCAAGCTCGGCTCCACAGCAAGCGTCGCGCAAACGAGCTTCCATGCGATACCAGAACCACAGAGATCGTGGAACGGATAGGTCTCATCAGGTCGCGCATTCGGATTCACGACAGCGAAAGCATCGGGCAATGTCGTGCCGGGCAAATGATGATCGGTCACAATGACATCCATGCCGAGTTCTTTCGCGCGCTTGATCGGTTCGACATCAGTGATGCCGGAATCGACCGTAACGATGAGCGTCACACCACCCTTCGCGAGCTTCTCGATACCTTCGATATTTACTCCATACCCTTCATCGTGTCGGTGCGGGATATAGTTCTCGAAATCAGCGCCCGCTTTCTGTAAGAAATCATGAAGGATGACACCGCCTGGGATGCCATCGCAATCGTAATCGCTCCAGACCGCTATCTTCTCCCCGCTTATTATCGCGTCGGCGAAACGTCGCGCAGCCTTCGGCATGTCAATCATCAAAAGTGGATCATGGAGATGTTCGTCGTACGAAGGATTGAGGAATCTTTCTGCCTCCGCCTTCGTCATAATGCCGCGACGTGCGAGAAGTGACGCAGTGAGATCATCATACGAAGCGAGCTCTGTACGGAGTGTCTCATCAAGAGGACTGTGAAGCGGGAACATAGTCTGCCGATTGTATCAGGAAACGATTGATGTATCCTATGGACAATGGATGACTGTATTTTCTGCAAGATAGTTTCCGGCTCGATACCGGCACATAAGGTCTATGAAGACGAACACTTCCTCGCCTTTCTCGATATCCGCCCGCTTTCGACCGGACACACACTCGTCATCCCAAAAGAGCATCATCGCTGGGTGTGGGATGTTCCCGACACGAGCTCGTATTTCAAAGTCGTGCAGAAAATCGCTCGAGCATTGCAGAAAATCTCTGGTACGGACGAAGTCCAGATGAAGGTTATCGGAGAAGAAGTTCCCCATGCGCACGTGTGGGTATTCCCTTCTCCCGAGAAGGCACGCGGCGACAAGAACGAACTCGAGACAAACGCTACGAATCTCCGTAGCGCACTAGCCTAACGCGTCAATGCCGGGGAGGGTTCCTTTCGCGAGGAAGTCGAGCATCGCGCCGCCGCCCGTAGAGACGAACGAGAATCGTGAGAGAAGCCCGAGACGCTCGATTGCCGCGACCGTATCTCCGCCGCCGACTACTGAATACGCGCGAGATGCCGCAACACTCTGGGCGAGAGCATCGGTCGCATCGACGAACCCGCGTTCATAATTTCCCAAAGGGCCATTCCAAAGAACAGTCTTCGCTTCCTGCGCGAGACTGCTGAGCAGAGCACTTGTTTTCGGCCCATGATCGAGAATGACATCATCAGTCCGTATATGTTCGACATCCGTGATGCGCGCTCGAGCGCGAGCATCCGGTGCGTTGACATACTCCGCGGAAACAACGATTGAATCTATTGGCACTATGAGTTTCGGGTGCTTGAGAATATCCCCTATCGCACTACTCGTCGCACCCGAGACGAATGACTTCCCCGTTTCTAACCCTCGCGCTCTGAAGAAATCATTCGCGAGCGCACCACCGACGAACACATGGTCATACGTTGCTAAGAGTTCGCGCACGACCGGTTCTTTCGTGTTGAATTTCATACCGCCGATGACGGCAAGCGAAGGCTTCGAGGGAGTCCGGGCCTTACTCAGTTCCTGAACCTCTTCTTCAAGGAGGAGTCCTGCATACGAAGGGAGAAGTTTCGGGACGCCGACAATGGAAGCATGTGTTCGGTGGCAGGCATCAAAGGAGTCCTCGACGAATATATCAGCGAGCGCTGCGAGTTCGTGGGCAAAAGAAGGGTCATTCATCTTCTCTCCTCGGTGACGACGCAAATTCTCAAGCACGAGAATCTCCCCGGGGAGGAGATTGCGAACCGCGTCACGGGCCCGTTCTCCAATTGTCTCACTTGAGAACGAGACACGGCGGATAAGCTTCCCGAGCGCGCTTGCAACTAGGGAGAGTGTCTCAGTCCCCTCTTCTCCGATATGACTTATGAGTACAACGCGCGCGTTGCGTTCAGAGAGGAATCGGATTGTCGGCAGTGCTCGTCGCAGACGGTAATCATTTGCGACACCCCCTGCTCCGACAGGGACATTCAGAGCTGTCCGTACGAGGATCGGGATATTCTCGAAATGAGGGATGTCGCGAATCGTCCTCATGCCGAAGCAAGCTGACCCGCGAGTGCGGCGAGCATGGTTTCGTCGACGGAAGCATGTCCGATGAGGAATCCATCAACGAGCGAGGCACGCGCGAGATCGCGAATGTTTTCAGGCTCGACAGATCCCCCGTACAGCACGAGGGCATGTTGGGAGTGCTTGCCGGGGATAAGTTCCGCGAGAATCTTGCGTATATAAAGGACCATCTCCGTGAGATCAGTCTGACCGATGGCGTGATCAGCCGTCTTGCCGATTGCCCAGAGCGGTTCATAGGCCAGGATGATTCTCGTACGCTCCTTCGGCGTGAGCGGAGCGATAGCGGAGGTAATCTCCTCACGCACATAGGCAAGATAGCGACCTTCGCCATCACGCTCCTGTTCGCCGACACAGAGGATAGGAATGAGGTCGCGCGCGAGGACATGCGCGAGCTTTTCTGCGACGATGGCGTTAGTATCGCCCTGCGCTCGTCGTTCAGAATGGCCGATGATTGCGTACGTGGCTCCGGCGCTCTTAAACATCGCAGCGGTTGCTTCGCCGGTCTCTGCCCCTCCGAGCGTGATAGAGACATCCTGCGCGGAAAAAGCGATTCGTGATTTGTTTTTTGTTGCGAGTATACCGAGGAAAGGAGCAGGAGGTGCGACGACGATATCGCATCCCGTCTTGCTCGCAAGCCTCTTGCTCGCAAGTAAGAGCTTCTTGGCTCTGTTCAGGTCCTCAATATAGGCTTTCCAGTTAGCGACAATGAGCATGCTGTGTAGTATAGCAAGTTCGTCGAGCTGTCAGCTTGCTATACTTCCAGATGATGCCCCTGCAGAGAAAGAGAGGATTCACCTTGATCGAGATGTTGATTGCGGTCTTCATCATGAGTGTGGCGGCCGGATTCGTGACAATCGTAACGGGGACGATAAAAGTCACTCGCGATGCGGCATTTGAGAGCGTCGCATTTCATATTGCAGGTGCGAAACTTGATGAACTGCGCGCAGGAGGATATGAGGCGCTCCCTGCAGGAGGTTCTTTTTCTGTCCCCGAATTGACGAGTTTGCCGCAAGGAACAGCAAGCACGAGCCTGACCGCTCTGAACGCGGATACGAAGCAGGTAATGGTCGGAGTTTCCTGGCGGGGTGCCAATAACCTCGATCGGGTCGTGTCGCTCACGACGCTTATCACTCGAACGGGCGGCATATGAGTATGAAAAAAATACCTACTCATAGCGCTTTTACGCTCATCGAAGTGCTGATCACCATCGCTCTTTCCGTGATCCTCATACTCGCCATTGAGAAGCTCTATGTCGTGTATGGGCGCGTCATCATTTCCCAAAAATCCTCAATCGAAGTCGCGCTTGGCGGAAATAACATCATGGATGCCGTGCGTGATGCAGGGTCACAGGCCAGACAGATTGTTGCGACGCATGCATTTTCCGGTTTGAATTATAATTCCAGCACAACAACCGTCCTCTTTGAACTTCCTTCCGTCGATGCCTCGGGCGCTATTATTGCCGGCGCCTATGATTACATTGGCATCCACGCTTCGAGTACCGTCGCGTATCGGCTTATCGATGCGGCGCCAGGAAGTAGTCGTCTGTCCGGGGAGAAACGATTAACGAATGTTCTCGGTGCACTCAGTTTCGTGTACGATACCCAAAGCTTCCCTTCCGTGACAAACATTATTGTCGATGCGACGACGAGCGCGATTGTGAGGAGTGAGACCATACAGACGCACCTTCGTGAACACATCTATTTGCGCAACCTATGAAACGATACTCAACAGCACTTTCTCAAGGGTACATTCTCATACTTTCTCTTATTGTGAGTGCCGTTGTCATGACCGTTACAACCGGCTTCTTCAACTATTATGGAAGCGCGGTGCATGCTGAACGCTCCGCGCTCGCTGAGGCGCAAGCGCAGGCGCTTGCCGATGCGGGCATAGACAAAGCCATTTATGAGCTCAACCAGGATGCCGGTTATTCCGGAGAGATTGATACACCGCTCGGCAATGGTGTGTTCAGCGTCTCGGTCGCGAGCGTCGACGGCAATACGAAACACATAACCGTAACTGGGTCGGTTCCAGACAGTGTGCATCCGACTGCTACGAGAATTGTGAGAGTGACCGCGACGATAAACTCGTCGATCGTCTCATTCCGCTATGGCGTTCAGATAGGGAGTGGCGGTGTGACTATGAACAACGGTTCGCGCATAGATGGGAACCTGTTCTCTAATGGCAATGTTTCCGGAAGCGGGACGATAACCGGCGATGCGACTGTCGCCGTAGGCACGGACACGGTTGCGGATCAGCAGATGACCGTGCAGAACAGCAGTTTCAATATAGGTGATACATCGGCGCACGCGGACGTTGCTCAATCGTTTAAACCATCGGCGAGCGCAGCACTCGCAGGAGTTAGTTTGAACGTGAAGAAAACAGGGAATCCCAGCAATCTTATCTTGAAAATAGTGACAGATAATGGCGGCAAGCCGGGGACGACCGTACTTGCGAGTGGTACGATTCCTGCGTCCCTCGTGACCACCTCATACGGCTTTGCTGAAGCGACCCTCGACAGCACCCCTACCCTCACGATGGATCAGACGTATTGGATTATTGCGATTGCATCGGTGAATGCGAGCAATTATTTCGTCTGGGCGCGCGATAGCAACGGCTCATACTCGAGAGGAGCCGCAAAATCCAGTAGTAACTGGAACATCCAGAATCCGACATGGACGAGTATCACCGGTGACCTCGGGTTCAAGACCTATCGGGATGGGATATTAACTTCGCTGAGTGGCGTGACTGTTGGTGGAAACGCGTGGGCACACACGCTTTCCAGCTGTTCGGTCGGGGGGACTGCCTCCTATCAGGTCATCTCCAGCTGTTCGGTTGGGGGGGTCTCATATCCGGGAACTGCCGACGCCAATCCTGCACCACTTCCCATTTCCGACGCTCAGATTGCAGACTGGGAGGAAACTGCGGCCGCAGGACAAGTGATATCAGGGTCGTATTCATACTCAGGTTCCCGGACGCTCGGCCCGGCGAAGATAAATGGAGATCTCAGTATTTCGAACGGTGCCACCCTCGTTCTCTCAGGCCCGGTGTGGGTGAATGGGAACATCTTCCTTTCGAACAACGCTTCCCTACTCGTCTCGCCAAGCGTCGGCACGAGTGGTGCGGTACTTATTGCCGATGCGACAAATGCCACGACGACGACCGGGAGGGTCTCCATTTCGAACAATGTCGTTATCGAGGGGAATGGAAGCGCAGGCAGCTTCCCGATGATCATAAGCACGAACACCGGATCAGAAGCTATTGAAATGTCGAACAATACATCCGGCGTCATATTGTACGCGCCCTATGGCGGCATAGAAATCAGTAATGGCACGACGGCGAATCAGGTAACCGCCAAGCGCTTGGAATTGCAGAATAATGCGACGATAACGTATGTGAGCGGATTGCAGAGTGCGAGCTTCTCGAATGGACCGGGCGGTTCGTGGGCGGTCTTGCCTGGGACGTACGCGATTGTGAGGTAGTTTTTAAGGAGTTCTATATCGCTCCCGAGAGCGAATATATCGGCGAAATCATGGAGACAGCAAAGATACCAACCGCGATACCGATGACAATCATGAGCACTGGTTCAATGATGGTCGATAGATCCTTTGTCTTTTCTGCAACATCTTCTTCATAGAACTCTGCAATTTGTTGCAACATCTCAGTGACTTTCCCTGTCTCCTCGCCGACGGCAAGCATATCGCTCATTAATATAGGATACAGTTTTGGATGATTAGAAAACGCTGCGGATAGAAGCTCTCCTTTCCGCACATGCGTCGATGCTTCTTCAACCACATTCGCGAAAACCCTGGCATGCACGACTTCTTTTGTTATGGCAAGCGCTTCAAGCACCGGCACACCGGAGAAAAGAAGGGACGAGAGAGTGCGTGCCGCGCGGGCAGTGTACGTTTCGCGCACGAGCTCTTTTATGACCGGTGCTCGGAGGGCAATGGCGAGTATGATGTTGCCGCCAGTTTTTGATCGGACGAACGCGACACTTCCCACGCCGAGGAGGGCAATGAAGGCAAGTACAAGAGATGCGTGCGCTGCCAAGAAATCAGAGAGGCTGACGATCATTCGTGTAGCGAGCGGTATCTCCACGCCGAGCTCGGTGAACGTGCTCGTGAGGGTGGGAACGACGAAGATGAGCATGAGCACGCCGACGATGCCGACCGCGGTGATGATGATTCCTGGGTAAATCATCGCCCCGCGGACCTTACGGACCAGCTCTTCCGAGCGTTCCATTTGCAATGCGACGATCTGCAGCGCTCCGTTCAATCCTCCGGACTCCTCCCCTGCTTTCGTCATAGCGATGAACAATTCCGAGAATACATGCGGGTATGCCGCGAGAGCTTCATGGAAGGATGCGCCTCGTTTGATTGCTTCGGAAAGACCGAGCGCGACCGCTTTCAAATGCTTATTGTCTGATTGACGCTCAATGACCGAGAGTGCACGCGCGAGCGAGAGTCCTGCGCCGAGCATGGCAGAAAGATTCTTTGCCATGCGGATTATTTCTGAACGTTTTATGCCCGTACCGAATGATATGAAAAGCCATGAAGGGAGGGCAAACGCGCCGGAAAGTTCAGTAAGGTTGACGACAACTTCGTCTTCTTTTTCTATCTGCTCATAGACAGCAAAACGCGATGGCGCTTCAATAATTCGTTCCTGGTTCGGCACCCCTTCTTTCTGTATCGTTGCGCGAAACTTCATTCAAAATAATCGTACCACGAAGAAAACAAAACACGCGCAGTTCTTTCGAAGAAGACTGCGCGTGCAATCGGCACACAAGAACTATTTCGCCGCTTCCATTTTCGCTCCGTTGTTGCTGGAGCTGCCGTTGGATGTCGTCGGGTTGAAGAGTGCCGCGAAGTCGCTCGGCAGAATATCCTTTCCGCCCTCAGCAACGCCGAGGAGGATGAACGTTCCGCCGACCCATTCTTGCGGACGACTCTCACCGCCCCCACCTGAGAAGCTGGGGGCGATAACACCGGCGGTCATTGCGCTTATCACGTGCGACACGCCGGTACCGAGGCCAAACGACTTTGCAGATGAGGACACCCCTCCGGCCGAGGCGATACCTGCGGGCATCGCGACGATGACAACCTCGCGAATTCCCCGCATGTGTTCGAAGGGGAACCGCGCGATATCAGCGACTATGGTTTCAAATCCAGTTGTCGCGCCGTCGTTCGAGAAGGCCGTTACAGTGCCCAGGCATACGACCTTGGGCACGGCCTCGTGAGAAAATGTAGGTGGTGTTACTTCTTCCACCTGCACATTCTCCCGCTCCCTTTCGAGAGTGAGATATGTCGGGTGAGGGGCGAATACCAGCGTGGTGTGCCCCGACCCTCCTTCTCTCGACCGTACTTCCGGCAGAGTCGCTCGGGTGTACTTCACCTGGCAGGTTTTCAAATACCCTGCCGTGACGCCTACGCTTGCGCCGACTGGGGTACGTTGCAGTGCCCCGAAAATCTGCGGTTGCATGAGCGACGGTGTCGATACCATCGGCGCGGCTGGCGTTGGCGAAGAGTTGAAATTCGTCACGAGGTCGTTCACCACATTCCCCGACGCTGATGTCGCTGAGCCAGTGCTGTTGGCCGTCTGCGCCCATACGGGCGAGGCGACCAGCAGAGACAGAAGGAGGGTAAGGGTTTTCATTTCTTCAGCCCTTCCCGCCGCCCATCTGTACTGGATGGAACACAGCGTTGCCGCCGATGTTCACATTGGAGCTCGCGCTCCCCTCGCCGGACGAACTGGACCACGTCTGCACCTGGGTGCTGTAGGACGGATAGGATGTCCCACCCTGATGCCCCGCCCCGAAGACGTGCGACACGTAGCCACCTGCCGAGGCTGTGCCTACCGTGCCAGACGGCACGAAAGCATTGGCCTGGAAGCCGATGAAGCCTTGAATCTGCGATACGCCGGTCGCGGTGAAGGCGTTCCCCGAGAACACTGCAGGTCCGCCATTCGCGGATCCGAAGGTGAAGTTCGCAGAGCCGGCCGAGAAGACCGACGCCCCGAAACTGTTGTTCCCTTGGAAATACACTTCGCCGTCGGCACGCGCGGCAGTGGCTACAAACGCCAGAAACAGCGCCAAGAACATGCTCTTTTTCATGGTTGACTCCCTCAGTTGATTTCAATGAAACAGCATTTTGGACAAATTCCAGTCCATTTTCAGAATATAACAAAACACATATAAAGTCAATACTTCTTATTGACGCTTTGAAACATCTGTATCTTTATTCGCTGACCGCTCGCAGGACCTCTTCAAGGCTGGTGATGCCGCGGGCTGCTTTATATAAGCCATCCTCAAACATGGTGAGCATCCCCTCCTTCTTCGCTTGCGCCTCTATGGCGTCGCTTGTGCTCGAACGAAGCATGGTTTCCCGGATAGCGGGAGATATTGAAAGGACTTCGTGGATGCCGATGCGGCTCTTGTAACCATCTTCGCACTCGTCTGCCGGAACAGGATGATAGAACGGAATATCATCAATCGTCGATTCTGCCTTTATTAGTTTTTCATCATGGAGAGCTTTGAAAGCGATATCGAATTCGGCAGCTGGCGCTATTTTCCCGCGTGTTGCGGCATTCAGCGAATAGGCTTCTTTACTCTCGCAGAGCTTGCGCACGAGTCGCTGGCCGACGATGATTCGGATGGTCGAGACGAGCAAGAAAGGCTCGACACCCATATCAATGAGTCGCGGTATCGCCCCAGCGGCGCTATTCGTGTGGATGGTTGAGAGCACGAGGTGGCCGGTGAGAGCGGCATTGATTGCGAGCGAAGCGGTTTCGCTGTCGCGGATCTCGCCAACCATGATGATGTCCGGGTCCTGGCGCACGAGCGAGCGGAGACCAGAGGCGAACGTGAAGCCTATCTGTGGGTTCACCTGGGTTTGATTGATCCGCTTCATCTGATATTCGATAGGGTCTTCGACGGTGGAGATGTTTACGTCCGGCCGGTTCAAGATATCGAGCATCGTATAGAGTGTTGTCGTCTTACCCGAGCCGGTTGGTCCTGAGATGAGGATGATACCGGTCGTCTGCTTGAGCGCGTGGTGGATGCGCTCCATATTCTCGCCATGGAATCCGAGTCCCTCGAGCGTAAAACCTTCGCCCGTCTCGCGCAAGAGACGCATAACAGTTTTTTCTCCGAAGAAGGTAGGTAGGATTGATACGCGGAATGAGACACGATCCGCCTCCGTCTCCATCTTGAAACGGCCATCCTGAGGAAGACGCTTCTCATCGAGCTTGAGGTTAGAAAGCACCTTGATACGCGCTATGATGCCGGCCGCTGCCGATCTCGGGAGTGTCATCGCATCGTGCAGGATACCGTCGATGCGATACCGGACGAGCACCTGGTCCTCCATCGGTTCGATATGGATGTCGGAAGCGCTCTGCACGACCGCATGGCGCAGGAGTGTGTCGACGATGCGCACGATCGGCAGGTCCTCGGCCATTTTCTTCAGATCATCACCCGAGAGATCCTTCCCCGCGTCACCGACGACGAGGATCTTCCCTGCTTCGGCTGAAATAATATCGCCGAACTCATCCTTGAGTGATTTCTGGTACTGAAGAAGCGCAGATTTGATGCTCTCCGTATCGGTCAATCGTGGCAAGATCTTGAGCCCGGTCTTCTTGCTAATGCTCTCGATAGACGCGAGGTCTTCAACATCAAGCATCGCCACTTCAAGCGAGTCTCCTGATTTCTTGAAGGCGATGATGTTGTGCGTCCGGGCGATCGGCTCGGGAATAAGAGAGAGGACGTCGACCGATATGCGGTGGTCCTTCAGGCTGACGAACGGAATACCGAGCACATAAGCCTGGATACGCCGGAGCGCGTCTTCGGTGAGTGATCCGCGCGAGACAAGTATGTCGCCAAGCGACTGACCTCGCTTCTGTGCTTCAACTGCCGCGTCATCAATCTCCTTCTTTGCGACGAGTCCGGAGTCGATGATGAATTCTTTCAGTTCCCCTTCTGAAACGTGCATATACATATGAGTATAGCGTGCTTCGCCTCGTGCGAAGTGGGCATTGCACACAATTCTGTGAAGCTTGTTGTGCGATGAGAATAAAGCTGACGCAGCACTTTTCTCTGGGAATCATCCTATTGACGCACCCAGAGCTTCTGGTATACTTCCCCCTAAGCGAATGCCCCTTCGGGGCTTTCTTTATAAAAGTGCGACATACATATTCCATATGATTGACCTGAAAACCATCAATGCAGTGCTCGGAGAGTTTGAAGACAGAGGTATTAGTCGCGCGACGATGGTCGATGCCATCGAGAATGCGATGGCGACCGCGTATAAGCGCGAATACGGCAAGCGCGGACAGGTCGTCCGTGCGAAACTCGACCTCAATTCTGGCACTATCGGTTTCGAACAGGTGAAGACCGTTGTCGATGAGACAACGGTGCGCTTTCCTATCGAAGGAGAAGACGTGGTTGAAGATCATCCTCATGCACATGCATTCCATGCGGAAGAAGAGCACCTCGCGGAAGGCGAGCTTCCTCGTTTCGACTCCGAAAAGCACATCCTCCTTTCTGATGCGAAGCTCATGAAGCGCGGTGCTTTGGTGGGAGAAGAGATCATCTTCCCGCTTGAGCCGCAGGACGACTTCGGTCGCATCGCCGCTCAAACTGCCAAGCAGGTGGTCATCCAGAAGGTGCGCGAAGCCGAGAAGCTCTCGATGATGGAAGAATTCGGCGAGAAGAAGGGAGAAATCGTCGGTGGTATCGTGCAGCGCATCGAGCGCGGCGCGATATTCGTCGACCTCGGCCGCACGACCGGTATCATCCCCTATGAGGAGCAGATTCCAGGCGAGCGCTATCGCATGGGTGAGCGCATTCGTGCCTATCTGTATGCCGTCGATGAGGGATTCCGCGGCGTCTACCTGCGCCTTTCCCGTGCACATCCGAAATTTGTCGTGAAGCTCTTTGAGCTCGAGGCACCGGAACTTGCGTCTGGAGCCATCGAGATCAAGGCGCTTGCTCGCGAGCCGGGTAGTCGCACCAAGATTGCACTCTCTTCGATTGATCCGCATGTCGATCCAGTGGGCTCATTGGTTGGTCAGCGCGGCGTACGCGTCTCGACGGTCATGAGCGAGCTCGGTGGTGAGCGCATCGACATCATCGAGTGGAATGATGATGTGAAGGAATTTGTGAAGGAAGCACTCTCCCCTGCTACGCCGCTCGAAGTTGTTCTTGATGAGGAAGGTCATCGCGCTACCGTCACAGTCGCGGAGGATGAACAATCACTCGCTATCGGTCGCGGCGGACAGAATGTGCGTCTCGCTGCCAAACTTACCGGCTGGAACATCGATATTGTCTCTGCCGCGGGTGAAGAAGTAGCTGAATCGAATGGCGAATCAGTCGCTATCGCCGACCTCGAAGAGGATCCTGCTGAGGCAGCGGGCGTCATGCCGACCGAGAGTATTGAAGTCGTTACGGAGGATGCGCCGCAGGTAACCGGACTCTCTGCAGAGGAGGAGCTCGCCAGCATTCCTGCAAGCGATGAGACGGTCGCGGATCGAGAAGAAGATCGCGATAAAGCGAAAGACGAGTAAATCGTCGGTGCGGTATAATCTGATCATATGAACCTACTACACGACATTGATCCGGGTACGAAAGAAGAAATGAACGTGATCGTCGAGATCAACAAGGGCTCGAATAATAAATACGAGATCGACAAGAAGACGGGTCTCATCGCCCTTGATCGTGTGGCGTACACTGCCCAAAGCTTCCCGTTTGATTACGGCTTCGTGCCGCAGACGCTCTGGGACGATGGTGATGCTCTCGATGTGATTCTACTCACGACTTACCCACTCGTGCCGGGCATCCTGGTGCGTGCTCGTCCGGTCGCTATCATGCACATGATCGATAGCGGCGAGGGGGATGACAAGGTAATTGCAGTCCCAGCCGACGACCCACGCTGGAAGGATGTTGCTGACCTCGCAGATATCAACAAGCACACGCTCAAGGAGATCGAGCACTTCTACTCCACGTACAAGCAGCTTCAGAACAAGGAAGTCACGATAAATGGTTTCGACGGCAGGGCCGAAGCCGAAGCGGCGTTTGAGAAGGGCCGGAAGCTGTACGAAGCGTCTAAATAATATGGAAGACGAAAAACTTCTCATGCCAGGAGAACAAGCCCCTCAGCCCGGTATCCCTTCTGTTCGCCAACAGCAGTGGGGCGTGATGATCTCAATCGTCGTCATCGTGCTCATGATCATAATCGGCGCGTTCTATTCGTGGGGCAAGCGCATCGCACAGGAGCAGGAGCTTCTCGCCCCGATAACGGCAGAGTAATTTAATCGCCTAGAAAGCCTTACGTATGAAATACACCCAGACGAAATCCTCAATGATGGTCCCGATGGTCATTGAGAAGAGCCAGTTCGGCGAGCGCGCGTATGACATATACTCTCGCCTCTTGAAGGAGCGCATCATCTTCCTCGGCGGCCCAATCGACGACGATGTCGCGAATCTTGTCATCGCCCAGCTCCTCTTCCTCGAGTCTGAGGACGCGAAGAAGGATATCTCACTCTATATCAATTCTCCGGGCGGCTCGGTCACCGCGACCCTCGCTATGGTGGACACGATGAATCATATAAAGCCGCATGTCTCGACCGTATGCGTCGGTATGGCGGCATCAGGCGGTGCCATTCTCCTTTCTGCCGGTCAGAAAGGCAAGCGTTTCGCACTCCCGAATGCTGAGATCATGATTCATCAGCCGCATGGTGGTGCCGAGGGTCAGGCGACCGACATCGAGATCACCGCGAAGCAGATTCTGAAGCTGCGTGCGAACCTCAACCGCATTCTCGCGAAGAATACCGGCCAGACGCTCGCGAAGATCGAGAAGGACGTCGAGCGTGACTTCTTCATGACCGCCGACGAAGCCAAGAAGTACGGCATTGTCGATCAGGTGTTCAAATAAGGAGACAGCAAGAAAATAAAAAGGGCGGTTCGCGAAGTCTCGCGAACCGCCCTTTGCAATGGCGCGGTGAATGCCGATCAGATGCTGGTGGCAGATTCCTTCTGCTGGATGAACGCTCTTTCCGGCAGGTTGTCGCTTCCGAAATTGACCTCGATGACGACATTCTCGTCCTCGCACAAAAGGTCGAAGACCACTTTCTCGACGATGTACGGCTCGGGTTGCGGGAATTCCCAGGGCTTCTCGCTTGCGAAAACCCTCTCGCACCGCAGATCCGTTTCCGGGATAGCGTGCCTATGCGCGGCAAATGCTCGTGCAAGTGCCGCCCAGAAGAGATAGTGCCGCTGGCCTTTCTCGACACCATTACCGGCCTTGTACCAATCGAAACCGTTGCACTCGACGCAAGCTGTGCCGCCGATGAACTCGCGGTCGATTGCTCGCGCGACGAAGATGGGTCCTTTGCGTTCGCCCTTGTTTGCAGAGAAGGCGTAGAGGTCATTCTCCATTCCGACATGACTCGGTGTGGCGTCAGCAGCTTGCGGAAAGGCTGCCACGATTGCCGCCCGTGCTTTGTCCCACATGATCTTGTCGGATACACGGCCGAGATCGTCTCGTCGGGACTGCAAGAGGTTGATCGAAGAATGCATCGCCTTTTGCGAGTCGCGAATCAGCGCCCGAACAGCGTCCTCCACGCCGTGAACAGACAGGACGGTTTTCGCATCGTCGTAAATCATGAGCGATTCCTCAGAGAGGAAGGTTCGATGATTGACTTGCAAGAAGGGCTTCCCGCTGCCGAAGGAAGCGTAGACCGTGTAGTCGTTTGACCAGACGGCTTCCCCGGTGAGAGCGGTGAGGAGCTTGCCAAGCGGGGTTCCCGCATGTTCGCTCCCGCTGAATTGTTCCAGCGTAAGGCGGTCGTCGCTGGAACTGCCAGTCGATATACTCGTACACTTCATGTTCAGTCTCCTGATATGTCCGGCGAAAGCCGTATTCACCAAAGGTCTGGTGTCCGTATGCAACACTACTCCTACGCATCAGGAATGCAAATCAGGCAAGAAATCTACCAGCTTCGCCATACGGGATTTTGTGCTAGAGTCTCCCCATACTGCTCTACCGCCCACCCGCTCTGACCGATTGTCTGCCCCTCTTCCTTCTTTAGAATCCTTCCCCCGAGCGTGTCATAGGACAGCCGGGCTTAATTAAAACGGGCGTATGTCACTCAAAATCATATTGATCATGCTGGCGCTCTCGGGCGTAGGCGGCATTGTACTCGGCTATGTGCTCCGCGTCCTCATCGGTCTCGCACAGCGCGGTTCAGTTGAGCTCGATATCAAACAAAAGATGCTCCATGCGAAGGAGCAGGCGGCGAAGATACTCGCGGATGCGGAATTCCGGAGTGCGGTCGTAGAAACTGAACGGCTTGCACCACTCGAGGAACGGGAGGAAAAGATCTCTCTCCGCGAAGAACGTCTCGCTCTTCGCGAGGAGTTCATCGATTCGCGCCAGCGCGACCTCGATGAAAAAGAGGCTGAAGTGCGTGTTCGGGAGCAGGAAGCCACTCGCGCGAGAAGCGAGGCGGAGAGGCTCGCTGCAGAACGCTCGAAGGAGCTTGCGAAAATAGCGCACCTCTCAGAAGACAAGGCTCGCGAAGAGCTTTTTGCTGAGATTGAGCGCTCTCACGAAGAATCTATCCTGCTACGTCTTCAGAAGCTCGCAGCGAATGGTCGGGAACGCCTCGAGGATAAAGCACGCGATATTCTCACCACGATCATCCACCGTCTCGGGAATGCGGTGAATGCCGATGTGATGTCGCTCTCGGTCACTATCCCCTCGGAAGAGATGAAGGGAAAGATCATCGGCAAAGAAGGTCGCAATATCAAGGCATTCGAGCGAGCGACTGGCGTCGACGTGCTCATCGATGATGTACCGGACAGGATTACCCTCTCCTCGTTTGATCCGCTGCGCCGGGCTATCGCGAAGATATCTCTTGAGAAACTTATCGCTGATGGGCGTATCCAACCGGCAAAAATAGAGGAAATCGTCGAGAAGACGCGTGCAGAAATAGCCGAGCTCGTGCAACAGAAGGGCGAAGCGGCGGCGTATGAGGCGGGAGTCGTCGGTCTCGATCCGAAACTCATCGCTCTTTTGGGGCGTCTGCATTTCCGCACCAGCTTCGGACAGAATATTCTTCAGCATTCAGTCGAGATGGCACACATCGCCGGTATGCTCGCCACGGAGCTCGGTGCTGATGTGGCTATCGCACGCGCTGGAGCGCTCCTGCACGATATTGGGAAGGCCGTTGACCACGAAGTGCAGGGTACGCACGTCGAGATAGGGCGACGCATTCTCGAGAAGTTCGGTGTCGACCCGCGCGTCATCGTCGCAATGCAGTCGCATCACGAGGAGTATCCCTATGAAACGCCAGAAGCGGTCATCGTGCAGGTGGCGGATGCTATTTCTGGTGGTCGCCCAGGCGCTCGCCGTGACACCGTCGATCGCTATCTCGAGCGATTGGGCGAGCTCGAGCGTCTCGCGGCGACCTTCGAGGGCGTCGAGAAGGTGTATGCGATTGCTGCGGGGCGTGAAATACGAGTATTCGTGAACCCGGGCAAGATCTCTGACATCGCGATGCACAAACTTGCGCGTGACATCGCGAAACGCGTACAAGAGGAGCTGAAGTACCCGGGGGAGATCAAGGTGAACATCATCAGAGAGAACCGCGTTGTTGAATTCGCCCGCTAGTTTCTAGGATTTCGCGCTATCCACGCGTGCTTGGCAAGCCCTATTGCGCAATATGGCTCATTTCCTATACTTTGTGGCATACCGCTCTCGCGCTCCGCGTCCGCGGGATTACCAAGTAGCAGACACTCATGAACAAAGCAGATATTGTCGATAAGGTGCACAGCGTTCTCGGCTCGACGAAGGCCGATGCAGAGCGCGCTGTTGAGACTGTTATCGATTCCATCACTCACGGCCTCAAGTCGGGTGACGAAGTCTCGATCGCTGGTCTCGGTATCTTCGCGACGAAGGCACGTCCAGCACGCCAGGGTCGCAATCCCCGCACTGGCGAGACGATTCAGATCGCAGCAACACGCACGGCGAAGTTCCGCCCAGCGAAGGCTCTCAAGGACGCGGTCAAATAAGGTAAGACAGTTCGTAGAAACAAACGCGGCGCCTTTTGGCGCCGCGTTTGTTTCTACCTGTCGCTTTCTTAGACGTCAGGTCCCGCTGAATTCGTGGGCGATGGTTGTACTTGGTCGCGGCAACTTTGCGAAGAAGATACCGGAAAAAACGTAGAAGAACATATGAATAAGGATGGCGTACACGATGCCCCCAGGAACGAACAGAATCAGGAATGGGAACGCGAAACCGCCGAGTGCAGCATAGGTCGTGTAATGAAGACCCCAGAGGAGACCGTCCGTACGGAAAATATACAAATGCGCCGCGGCAAAAAGACCGATGAACACTCCAACGATGGCCGGATACGATACACCGGCCGTAGACAGAGTAAGGATAAGGATGCCACTGATGAGCTGTTGGAAGGCGACATCAGCTATCTTCGCCAGGATATAGCGCTCGCCGAGTGTGAGCATCCCTTCATCCGGATAGAGAGCAATGAGCCACTCAGGGCTTCCGTCTCTCTCGCGTAGTGCGCGGTAGAGCATCGGGAAGACGACGATGAGCATGAACGCGAGTACGAGGTATCCGAGGATCGAGACGTCGGCGAAGAGCGCCTGTGCCTGCGCCGGGAAGAGGAGTGCCACGAGCGCCGTCCATATGCCGAAATAGAACAGGGACCACACCGGTGCATCCGCGAACGTGAGCTTGAAGTATTTCTCAAAGAGTTCGAAATGGATAGTTCGTGCGACGGCTGAGATAAGGACAAGCCCGCCAATCGGGATGAGGAGAGATGCCATTTCCGGGGTAATCGTTGGAAACATATGTCGAGAATACCATGAGCGCAATGCGGTGCCTTTTGCGGTTGCTATCTATCTCAAATACTTCTTTTTCTTCAATTTGTCCGGCAGATATGATTCGACGTCGGCATACATTTCATATCCTTTGCCGTAATCGAGCTCTTTCAGCAGCTTCGTCGGGGCATTACGTATCTTCTTCGGCACGGGCAGATTGCCATGTGTGCGTACATCGGCTTGCACCGCACGCAGCGCGTCGTACGCAGATCGGTCTTTCTTCGCTTGTGCAAGATACGCGACACCATGGGCGAGGCTGATAGCGCATTCCGGATACCCGATTGTCTCGCATGCGCGGAAAACGGCATTTGCCACTACGAGAGCGGTTGGCTGCGCGAGGCCGACGTCTTCTGACGCGAAGACCACCATGCGTCTCGCGATGAAGAGCGGGTCCTCCCCTGCTTCGACCATGCGCGCGAGATAATATAGCGCCGCATCGGCCTGCGATGCACGCATGCTCTTAATGAATGCGCTGATGGTATCGTAGTGCTCCTCTCCCTTTTTGTCGTAACGCAGATGCGGCGATTCGAGCGCTTCATTCAGTGTCACCACCGTCACTTCCCCATACAAGCTCTGTGCTCCCTCCATCATGCCGAGCGCTTTGCGCGCATCGCCATTCGCGTACCCCATGAGCCAATCGAAGGCATCTTTCTTCAGTTTGATCTTGGTTCGCTTGGTGATGGCTCGGAGCGCCTCCTCAGAGAGCGGTTCAAGCACAAACACACGGCAACGTGAGAGGAGCGGGGAGATGACCTCGAATGACGGATTTTCGGTCGTCGCACCGATGAGAGTGAGCTCTCCGCTCTCCACGTACGGCAAGAGGAAGTCCTGTTGGCTCTTATTGAATCGGTGGATCTCGTCGAGAAAGAGGACTTTTTCTTTTCCGTTTGCTGCCGTCGAGATGATCTTCCGTATATCATCCTTCCCTGCCGACACTGCCGAGAGCTCGAAGAGCTCGGCATCGAGCGCGCGGGCATAGATGCGCGCGATGGTTGTCTTCCCTGTTCCTGGAGGACCCCAGAGGATAAATGAGAACCTGTGCTTCTTCTCTATCGCGATGCGAAGCGGTTTCCCTGCGCCCACAAGATGTTCTTGTCCGACGACATCGTCTATTTTCCGTGGGCGTATCCTGGCGGCGAGCGGTTCCATTCCTCATATGGTACTCCTCTTTAACTTTGTGAGACATCATTCTATACCCCGAACCCCCAGAGAAGCCTCAATCACAATCTAGTTCTATTTTGCTATGATATTGATAAGCAAATACGGAGAATTCACGCCTACAGGGTAAATTCTGCCAACAAACGCTATGAAAACAGCAAAGCTTAAACGAACCGCCAATAAGGATAAAAGACCTCTTACTGAGGCAAATATCGCCAAGCTTGAGCGTGATTTTGATTTCGGCTCTGGTTTAGAGGTGATAGTCGGAACAAGTACGCCAAAGGGAGAAAAACCAACTTATTACTACTCCAACAAAATGGAGAAGCTGAAATTAAAGACGGGGCGTGAAATAAATATCGCTGTTTCCTCAATTGAGGTTGATAATGAACAGCTTTTGCATAGCTTGCTTAAAAACACGCGTAACTAAATGGTGTTGAGATACCACCAAAATTCCGCCATTTTCCACCAATTGGAGGTTTCTAAAAACAGCCATTATCAGCCATTTTTATAGCGTCAAAAACCGATATTTTCCTATATCTTCTACCTCCCAGAACAGACATTTTCCGACATTTTCTTTACCTAAATCAAACCAATACTATCTAGGATAGAAGTTCCAATGCCGAGAACAATTACTGAGGTAACGAGAGCGGCAAAAGAGAAGAATATCCAACTCCTAACCCCCTTAACGTTGCTCTTGAAGCTTTCTTTCCAACTCAAGCCCTTGTCTCGGTGGTCTCGGAAAATCCTAAAGATAATTCCAAGTCCAAAAAAATACACGATAATCAGCGCACCAGAAAGGCCGCTAATAATTACTTGGTCTAACATATTGTTTGCGTGGGTTTTCTAGTAAAGAGCCTAGCGTGGAAACAGAAGTGGCCACACAAGACCGACGGCAACTCCCTTTCGGAAATTACCCTGTAACCTTTCGGATACAGACCCACGCAAATGAATGTCGGCTTATGTGGCCGCTTCTATTTGCGTGGGAATTTATGTGCCATACCCTAGGCCTCATTGCTTAGGGGTTAGGCTTGTAGAACCAAAGCTATTTTATCACTTTTACGACCTGAATTCCTAGACTACTCCCTCGGGTTCAGGCGTAGGTTCGGGAAGTAGATTTTCTCTCTGGTTAAGCTGAACAATGACTGGCTGTCTTAGCCTCAAACCCTTTCCTATAGCAATTGCGTGCCTTTCCTCAAGAGTAGCGAGAGTATCTGCGTAATCCCTACCTATGTAATTTGCCAAGAAGTCCTTTCCCGTATCGTCAAAGACGCGTAGAGCAAACACTGTATTGCATTGATTCAAAATGCTTTTGCTTACGTTCGCAGTTCTTTGGGTAATAACCATACTTCCGAGACCGTATTTGCGACCCTGCAAGATTACTTTGGCCGTTCCGTTTACGGCTGTTTTGTCCCCCTCACTTGCGACTGAATTCCATTCAGGTATCAACGAGTGCGCCTCCTCAAAGACCACGAATACTTTTGCTTTCTTCTCGTCTGCCAACGGAATTTTCATCAGGATTTTGAAAAGCTCCTCGGTTATAACCCTAGTCTTTTCAGCTTGAGTTAGGTCGGTTGTAAGAACCTTATAGCCAATCTTTTCGCCCCTAGACGCCTTGTGATAGTCAACGTTATAAATTCTTACTTTCTTAGTATCTTCAAAGTCCTTGTTCTCGGGTACCTCGTCTGTTCCGAACAAAAACTGGCAGAGGTCTTTGTGTACCGCAACTTTATACTCAGCAAGGTTACCGCTTTTATCAGGGTTCTCTTTTGCCGCCGCTCCTGCTCCCTCTGTATGAATGAACTCGTAACGGGTATTTATGTCGTTAAAAGCATTTTCATCATCAGAGACTATCCCGCCCGCTGTAGGTATATAAGGCGGTAGTTCCTTTTTGTATTCGTTGGTTATGTCTATGGCGATAACCTTTATGTTTTCGTCAGTTACGCGCTTTATGAGTTCATATGCAAGGCACGACTTACCGATACCCAATATGCCTAGGATAGCGGTGTTGTGCGTAACAATAGAATTTATATCGTTAATCGGTATTTCGTAATCTGAGTTCGGCAATCTACCAACAGAGTCTCGGGCAATTTCCCTAAGCTTTGCGGGAGTTACAACAGCGTTATTGGCGAAAAATAACGGTGAGTATATGGAGGGAACCCACTTGCTAACGTCCAGCGTCTTAAGTGTTCGGTTGTATTTACCGAGTTTCCTTGCGATACCCACCACGAAACCGTGAGTATCAAAATTCTCAAGGTGTTCTTCTTTGGTGTTTCCGTTTATCACCTGATAGAGAGTTTCGTTGCCATATATCGTAGTTCTAAGCACAGAACCCTCAGATATTTGGTTTGCCTCGCCACCAGTATCTCTTAAAACTGAAAAGTTAATGGTGTTGATGTTTGAACCTGACGTAACGTATCCAACAAAAGAATCCTTGTTTTTGTAGAGGGTGTTTTCAGAAATAACATTTTGTTCTTCCACGCTTAGAGTCGCGTAGTCAACCAAGTAAGCGCAGTTTGTTTTGTTGAACACCGACTTAGGGTCGGAGATAATCTTCTTTGAACGGAGGTCAATCTTAATTTGATTATCAGACTCATCACGGAATAAGTAGATACTGAGCCACCTTTTACTCAAGAGGTGTTTCTTATCAACGACCATACCAACTGAGCCAACATTTTGGGCAGTCTCAATCGCAATCAAATCCCCATATTTCACGTTCGGCGCATTTGAATTCTTAAACAGGTCTATTTCCACCCTATAAAAGAAAGGGTTTTCGCAACCAATAGCTGTTCCCAATTCATCAACTGACTTGTGCGTAAACACACCGAAAAGCTTGAATATCGCCTTTACTGCCAATCCGCCGACATCAAAGAACACCAGAACAATCCAGAAAGCGATTAGGATAATGAACGAAGTCGTATCACCAACTCTTGCGAAGTATGAATACGAGGCGGATAGATAAATTATGGAGAAAATAACGTCTGCCCTACCAAAGATTCCGACCAGTTTATAGGCGAACTGACTGGCCAGCTTCAACTTTTGAGAAAGAGTATCTTTCGTGGCTATGGAGAAAATGCTTGCTAGTAGAACAAATGCCGCGTAACCAAATACCGCCGAGTACGCCCAGAAGGCCGTTTTATCTGCAAGACCAACCAAGGCAATGAGAGCCGCAATGGAGTTAGCCAGTGCGTCAGACGGTTTCGTGAAGTAGGTTTCAATAAGGTACTTCCCTAGAACAATCATTAACGCCCCTGAAAAGAACCAAATTACATTGTCGTTTGAAGCCTGACCAAATATCACATCAAAGTCGCCGCCA
Source organism: uncultured Candidatus Saccharibacteria bacterium (assembly GCA_964507275.1). Lineage (GTDB taxonomy): Bacteria > Patescibacteriota > Minisyncoccia > Phycocordibacterales > Phycocordibacteraceae > C7867-001. The sequence goes on along the minus strand of CAZDPG010000001.1, from coordinate 546,912 downwards.
ACGACCTTGTAGAGGAATATCAGACACGAAAAGTAGAGTAGGGTTGTGAAAAGTCTTTCGCGCTGTGTCAGTTCAATTTTCATACTTTTGCCTTTATAAACTTCAGAATGTCTGCCCTACGGTAGCGTCTGTCGCCACGCACACCAATACGAATGGCTTTCAAAAGACCCTTGTTATCCCACGCGCGTAGAGTATTAGGGTGGCACTTCAAAAACTCGCAAGCCTCCTTGAGAGTCAGGATTTCGTCCTCGTTTTTATGCGTTTTCTTGGCCATAGACGATTGTTACGCGAGTTAACATTTGTTAACATCATATTACATAGGCCAAATACTCTCAACTAGAGAGTATAGAGGGATAGTTCTATACCCTATTGCTTATATAACCCACGCAAATGAAATCGCCTGAAAATGAACCGAAGCTAAGAGTCGCCTTATATATCCGAGTTTCCACGGAGGAGCAGACTCTTAAATACGGGATTCCTATGCAAAAAGAGGCTCTACTTGGGTTGATTAAGTCGCGTGGCGGCGCCCTAGAGCTTGCGGGTGAACAGTATATTTACATAGACGACGGGATAAGCGGAACCAACGAATTAGCGGAAAGACCAGCTTTTGCGAGGTTGATTGAAGACATAACGCTACACCCAAAAGACGAGCGCCCATTTGACGCTGTTGCTGTCTATAAGATTGACCGCTTTGCGCGAAAATTAAGGATTCTCCTTGATGTTATTGATTTCTTTCGCAAAAACGAAGTCCAGTTTATGTCAGCTAATGAAATGCTTGATACCTCCACACCGTTTGGTAATGCAATGCTAAGTATTATTGGCGTTATTGCAGAGTTGGAAAGAGAAACCTTACTTGGAAGAACTAGGGACGGGCGGGAGCAAGCTGTTGAGGCAGGTGTAGCTATGGGCGCAAACGTTCCTTATGGCTTTGATAAGGACGAATTTAAGCGGCATAAAATCTTAGACGCAGAAGCAGAAACCGTTAGACGCATTTTCAGTATGTTTGTGAACGAGGCACGGAGTACGGACTACATAGCAAGGCAGTTGCGTACCGACGAAGTACTATCACCTCAAGCGTCAGCAATCATTCACAAAAAGCGAAAGGGTGAAATCACTAGGAAAAACGAACTCTATTTCTGGTTTCCCGACTCTATTCGGAGAATGCTCCAAGACGAAATCTATATTGGGAAGATTTATAGCAACAAGTTCAGCAAAGGAAAGCTAATGCCTAAAGAGCAATGGAAACTGTCTGGAACGAGAGCGCCAGCAATTGTTGACCTCCTAACGTTTGAAAAAGCCCAACGTTTATACGCCCAATCGGTACATCAAAAGAGGGTCGCGAAAGACGGCCACATTTATTTACTAAGCGGTCTTTTGAGGTGTGATTGTTGTTTTGACGCTGAAAAAGATACTGACGGTAGGGTTCGTTGGGCGGGAGAGCGACGCGAACTCGGTAAAGGGACTAAGCACTATACCTACTACTACAAGTGTGTGCGCAAGAACAAATCCAAAGGGACTAAGTGGTGTCCTGCCGTACCACTACCTGCTGACGAGATTGAGCAATACATTGTGAAATTTAGCCGAAAACTACTCAGCAATCCAATTGCGGTTTTCAATCATCAGGAGAAGTTGAAGTCAAGACTAAGCGCACTGAAGCATTTGAGGAAGAAAGAGGAGGAGATAGTAAATCTTTCCAATGCCCTCCCTGCCAGAAAAGACCGTATACGGGAACAGCACGCAGGAAACTATATAACTATGGCTAAATTAAAAGCCGAGTTCAAAAATCTTGAGGAGGTAGAAAAGAGATACAACAAAGAGTTAAAGGATATACGGAGCCAGATTGCCCAAAGCAATGTTTCGCAGGAGTATATGCGCTCCTTGGAGCTATTTTCAAAGAAATATGCGGATACGTTAGACAAGAGCTTCGCAGACCGTAAGGCACTCTACAGCGTCTTACACGAACTCATAGAGGAGGTTGTGGTGTTCTCTCGTGATGTGGACGCTAGCGACCCGAAAATCGCAGGGAAAAAGCGTGAGGGGCAAAAACTACCCCACAAACTACATATCAAACTTAAGCTTCCTCAAGATATTATTTCTCAACTCCCAAACCTTAGTTCGGGGAAAGAAATGATTGTTGGTGCGGGATAGGAGAATCGGACTCCTGCTCTCAGTTTGGAAAACTGACGTTCTACCATTAAACTAATCCCGCTTATAGTGCGAGAATACCATTTTTGCGCTAGCGTATAAACATGTCTCGCCTTTCGCCCTACCTAGGCATATTCCTGGCGCTTCTCACGGGAGTATTTATTGCTGTTTTTTCTGGCGGGGTAACCGTCTCCCCTCCGCCCGCTCTGGATACTAACGCTACTTCGTCCGCTACTCTTTCCGTATTGCCTGGTTTCATTCTTCCGCCCATTGCTCTGCCAGAGATTGGAGTAAAGGAAGATACCCTTTCCGCATCTTCAACGGTTGAGACACCTGCCCCAAAGAAGACAAAACCTCGCGGGGAAATAGCGACCTCAACGTCTCCTCTTGTTCCCGCACCAGCCCCGGTGGTTGCCTCTACACCAGTCGTATCTGCTGCTCCCGCTGTCCCGTCATCAGGGGACATGGGGCTCGATGCGGCTGCCTCAGTGTTACGCGAAGCATTGGTGAATATTATCTGCTATGCGTCGAGTGGAAGTAAACTCCAATCGATCTCTGGTAGCGGCGTGTTCATTGATTCAAAAGGAATTATTCTCACGAACGCGCATGTCGCCCAGTATTTCCTGCTCGCGAGTCGTGGCGTCTCCTGCGTCATCCGGTCGGGAGGGCCCGCTATCGATAAATACAAGGCAGCTCTCATCTATCTCCCCTACTCGTGGGTGAATGCAAATGCCGACATACTCACGAAGACCGACCCTATCGGAACGGGTGAGTATGACTTCGCTCTCCTTGCGGTGACCAAGAGCGCGACGAGCAGTGATCTCCCTTCTTCCCTCCCTTCCATACCGCTCGCGCAGCTCCCGCCTGCCTCTGGCACGCCAGTCGTTATCGCTTCTTATGGCGCTCAGTTTCTTGAGGCAGGGCAGATACAGTCTTCCCTCTTCCCCACGGTCGTATTCGGCTCGGTGAAAGATGTTTACACGTTTGTGCTCAATACCATAGACATACTCGCTCTTGGTGGTTCGGCGGCGGCACAAGAGGGTTCTTCCGGTGGAGGCGTCGCTGACGCATCGGGCACGCTCATAGGTACCATCACGACGAGTACCGTGCAGGGTGCAACGGCAACACGGTCGCTCGATGCTATCACCGCCTCGTATATACGCTCCGAATACGCCCGTGAGACGGGTTCTTCGCTCGATATACTCCTAGCGAAGCCAGTTGCGATGGCAGTTTCTGACTTCGCACCACAGATATCTGCACTCGGATCTATCCTGACTTCACAGCTTCCTTGATTGTCGGGCCGCCGAGAATCGGACTCGGTCTTCTTGCTCCCAAAGCAAGTGTACTACCGGTATACTACGGCCCGGTTTTCTTTCTCTCCACCCTCAACTCGTCGTGAATGATTCTGTGGCAGTTTGCGCAGACGACTTCACATTTATCTATTTCCCCTTGAAGTTTTCCAAATCCGACTTCTCGTCTGAAGCCACCTATAGTGAACAGTTTATCTTCGCCTTTTTTGTGATGAAAATCAAGCACGCGAGGATCTTTGATGCCACATCGAGCGCACCCCACTCCTCGTTTGTACTCACTAAGCCACACATAATGCTTTTCTATAAGAGCTTGTTTCATCGTGCGATAACAATTACGACATTTCCGACGACGATAAACCTTCGTCGGCGTTGTCACGGATACTCCGAAAGCATTTTCGGGATAAAAGACCCCACAATAGTCGCATTTCTTCTCTGGCATATCACTATTATATCCCCTTTGGGATAGTAGATTTACTCCCAAATTCATAAGAGTGGATTACACAATTTGTGGCAGGTAGCGGACCCTCGCCATCCCATCGCGCCGTCGCAGCCACACGAGGACTCCGTCCACCTGCCACTCCCCTTCCCAGTCATCCTCAAGGACATACCACTCGCCCGTGCAGGCGACCTTCCGGATTTTCATTTCGTGCAGGTTAAGTGACGGATCATACTCTTCGCTTGTGTTCCCGTCACTTGGAAATTCATCGACGAGGTTTGTCTTAACTTCGACGAAATACAGCGTATCTTCCTTCTCTGCGATGATGTCCAGCTCGCCAGTCTTCCGTGCGACATTGCGGTCTCGGATCTTGAACCCATGCCGTTTCAGGTACTCGGCGGCAACACTTTTACCCAAGTTTCCCACCTCTTTCCGAGTCTTAGAAGAAATACTCACGGCTTTTATAAATACGGCTTATTTACAGATTATAATCTGAGACTCTCTCACGAAATGAAAATATGCTGATGTCTTTTATCCCCAGTACCAACACCTTTATGCACAGTTCGACATAGAAGTTTTTAAACGCAAAAACGGCCCATTCGAGCCGTTTTTGTGCGCTCCCCTTTTTGGTGCGGATAGGGAGAATCGGACTCCCGTCTCGTCCTTGGCAAGGACGCGTTCTACCACTAAACCATATCCGCGTTGCACCATAGTAGCATGTCACCCGTGTTGATTTCTAGTGCCCCGACCAGGAATCGAACCTGGACCGTCAGTTCCGAAGACTGATGTGATATCCGTTTCACCATCGGGGCTTACTTGCATAGTACGGCACATACGGTAAAAAACCAGGTGCACTGTGGTACGATTTGCTCATGATGTATCGTGTCCCGCGGGAAGTGCGAGCTATAGGTGACGGCCTGCGAAAGGCTGGTTTCGAGTCATACCTTGTCGGCGGCTGTGTTCGCGACTTGCTTATAAGGCGAGAGCCGAAGGATTGGGACATCACCACGAACGCCACACCAGAGCAAATTCAGGCCGTATTTCCTGACTCTTTCTATGAAAACGACTTCGGTACTGTTGGTGTAAAGACCGGGGCGGAAGATCCGCGGTTCTCCATCGTCGAGGTTACCCCCTATCGTACCGAGTCCGCATATTCTGACCGCCGCCGACCCGACAAGGTGGAGTTCGGTACTTCCCTGCTCGAAGATCTCGCACGTCGGGATTTCACAATCAATGCGATCGCCTTCGATGAAGATAAAGGACAGATTGTTGACCCCTATGATGGCCAAAAGGACATAAAAGACAAACTGATTCGAGCTGTCGGTGATGCGCGGGAACGGTTTAATGAAGACGCACTACGAATGCTTCGTGCGGTACGTCTCGTTGCCGAGCTTGATTTTGGGATAGATGGCGATACGGCGTCAGCGATAAGCGAAAATAACAAGCATTTAAGCCATGTTTCACGTGAAAGGGTTCGCGATGAGTTCACGAGGATCCTGAATTCGAGTCAGCCGATGAATGCCCTTGTCCTCGCTCAACAGCTCGGCATTCTTGAGTTTATTTCACCAGATCTTATTCGTGGCATTGGCGTAGAACAGAACCAGGCACACAGTTATGACGTTTTCGGACATCTCATGCGAACCATGCAGCATGCTGCAGATAAGAACTGGAGTTTCGACATACGTCTTGCCGGGCTCTTTCACGACGTCTCGAAGCCCGAAACGCGCCGCTGGTCTGAGGAGAAGAAAGATTGGACATTCCATGGCCACGAAGTCGTTGGTTCACGTGTAACTAAGAAAGCGCTCGAGAACCTCCACTTTTCACGCGAAACGATAGAAAAAGTCGTTAAATTGGTTCGTTGGCATATGTTTTTCTCAGATCCTGAGCAGATTACGCTCTCAGCCGTGCGGCGCATGATAGCCAACGTCGGGGAGGAAAACATATGGGATTTGCTCAATATCCGCATCTGCGACCGTATTGGGACTGGCAGACCGAAGGAACAGCCGTTCAGGTTCCGCAAATACAAAGCTATGGTCGAGCAGGCGCTCCGCGACCCTATCTCTGTGAAAATGCTAAAGACAGACGGCGTACACATCATGGAGACGTTCCACATGAAACCAGGTCCGAAGATTGGGTACGTCCTCAACGCGCTCCTCGAGGAAGTCCTTGATGACTCTGATAAGAACATAGAGGAATATCTCGACAAACGGACGGCAGAGTTGCTTGAAATGCCTGAAAAGGAGCTTTGTGAGCTAGGTGAAGCGGGAAAGGTACGTCGTGAATCCGCAGAAGATGAGGAAGTACGCCAGATAATGGAGAAACACCACGTTTGTTAGGGCAGGGTTGGTTCACGTGTAACATCTATAATACGGCGTATATAAACAAAAAAGCCGCCCAGGGCGGTGAGAAGCAAAAAGGAGCGGGGGCGTAATGATGTGGTGCTTCTGACCAGAGAAATGTGGGCAGCTTTTTATTATGTTTTGGCGCTTTCACGTGTAACCTCACCCTTTTGGTAAACGCGGATCGCCGCGGACGTAGGCGGGGACACTCGGCGCACTGATGATGAGAAAGAGCGATGAAAGAACGTCCCGTCCTTTGTTAAAGATACGCTACTAAAGGACAGTGTAAAGGACACTACTGTGGATAACTGTCTTTTATCGTAGGGTGATGGAAACAGGGCAGTGGTCGCTTCCGTATATGTCGGAATGAATTTCGGCCTTGGTGATGCGCTTCATGAACTCGCCTGTAGCAAAAAAATAATCGAGTCGCCAACCGACATTTCTATCGCGCGCATGAGTCTTCATGTCCCAGTAGGTGTACGCCTGCTTTGTATTAGGGGAGAAGTGTCGGAAAGAATCGATATAGCCGGCATTCACGACTTCATCAATCCATGCGCGCTCTTCTGGTAAAAACCCAGTATTTCCCTCGTTTTCTTTTGGTCTGGCGAGATCGATTTCCTCATGAGCAGTGTTCACATCGCCGCAGAAGATTACCGGCTTCTGCTTACGCAGTTTTTCTGCGAAGGTGAGAAATGCATCGTAGAAACGCAATTTGTAATCAAGACGTTCCGGTCCTTGTCCTCCGTTGGGGAAGTACGCATTCAGAAGCCAGAAGTCCTCGTATTCAGCTCCGATAAAGCGACCTTCCTGATCAAACTCCCGTATTCCCATGCCGTAGATAACGGACAGCGGCTCAATTCTGGAGTAGATAGCGACGCCGCTATAGCCCTTCTTCACTTGGCTTGAAGAGAAGAATGCCGAATATCCGAGAGGGGAGAGGAAGACTTCGGACAGCTGGTCCGGACTCGCTTTGGTTTCCTGAAGACAGAAGATATCTGGCTTCGTGTTCTTCAGGAACGATTCCCAGTACCCGTTTTTCGCGAGCGAGCGTAGTCCGTTTACATTCCAGGAGACGATTTTCATAAGATTATCTCGTTCGGGTGAGCGTTACGCCGGGGACACCCGAGGCTAGGACGGATGGCTTCCGGATAGTAACCGACACCGTGGCAATCCGAGTATCTTCTAAGATTCGGTTGGCGATGGTGAGGGCGAGCTTCTCGATAAGGTATACCGGTTCTGCTTCGATGGTCTCACGCGCGATACGGCAGAAGGCGACGTAATCGAGGGTGTCTTTAAGATTATCGGAGACTCCCGCCGCACTCGCGTCAAAGGCGGCGACGATGTCGAGGTGGAACTTCTGCTCGAACTGACGCTCGTGGTCGAGGACTCCGTGGGTACCGATGATCTCAAGGTTTTCTACAAATACGGTGTCCATGGGTCTATTGTACAACCTCTAGAGCTGGACTTCGCTTTTAACCACGAGATTTTCCGTGATATTTTCGATGTATTTCTTTCAAATGACTGTCAGTGATATGTGTGTAAATCTGAGTGGTGTTTATCGAAGCGTGACCGAGAAGCTGCTGCACCGAACGGATGTCAGCGCCGTTGGAGAGGAGGTCGGTTGCAAAAGCGTGGCGTAATGTATGGGGCGTGACGACGCTCGTGATGCCCGCTCGGGCGACATACGTCTTCAAATGGCGCTGCACGTCGCGAGGAGTGATGCGGTGCATCTTATCTGGTCGCCCATCGACGAAAAGCGCCTCTTCCATATCATTTCGCGCTTTCAAATATTCACGCACCACCTCTTTTGCGGTGGGGGAGAGGAACACGACGCGAACTTTCTCGCCCTTGCCGCGTACGGATAACTCATCGCGGGACAGGTCGATATCGGAATTAAGCGCGCACAGCTCGGAAACGCGCAGTCCCGTCGAGAACAGCATTTCAAGTATCGCGCAGTCCCGTAGGTATTTCCTCGCTACGGCAGGATCTTCTTCTTTCTCGTAGGCTTCACGAGGTGCTTTCATGAGCCGATTAAGCTCAGCGGACGTGATGAGGTCTATCTGGCGCTCGGGGAGTTTCGCGAGCTCTATCTTCTCGGGGGAGATGGCGTCGATATCGCGCTTACGCAGGAACTTGAGGAAGGCGCGGAGTGCGATCATGTAGTAATTCTGGGTACGGCGCTTCATCGAGTCGCTCTTCGTGCCGGGCTGACGATTGAGCCACAAGCGGAACTCGCGCACATTCTGCTCGCTGATGTCGCCAACCTTCTGTATCTTCATTTGCTCGAAAAAGCGGCTGAGATAATGATCATAATTCTCAATGGTCTTTACCGCACGTCCGCGTTCAATCTCGATATATTCAAGAAATTGGCGTTTTGCCGCTACAGCGTCCATGTGAAAAGTGTAGCACCCAAGTGCGCACAATATTGCTACCCAAAAGGACGAGAGAATCCAGATGTGATTCCGCGACACTTGCGTATTTAGGCAAGGCGTGGTAGGGTAGGGGAATCCATGCTTACCACCAAGAAAAAGGCGACCATTATAAAGGGCGTCGCGGTACACGACACAGACACCGGCTCAGCCGATGTGCAGGTTGCGCTTCTCTCCAAGCAGATCGACGAGCTCGCCAAGCACCTCAAGAAGAATCCGAAAGATTTCCATTCGCGCCGCGGCTTGCTCCAGATGGTCGCTGACCGTCGCGTACACTTGCGCTACCTCGAGACGAACAACAAGCGTCGCTATACGGCGTTGATCAAGAAGCTTGGTTTGAAGAAGTAGGTTTGCGAGGTCGGGGTTACCCGGTGGGGGGTTCTTATTTTGGTGGTAAACTTGGGTGAGTAGCCTTGGCTATTTTTCATTATTTCGTTTTTTCATAACTATTTACTTTTATGGCAGTCATTAAGCATCCAGCTCAGCGTGTCGGTGTATTCATCGATACACAGAATCTCTATCACAGCGCGAAGCATCTTTATAAATTACGCGTCAATTTCGGCGAAATCCTCGAAGAGGCTGTTGGCGGGCGCATACTCGTGCGCGCAATCGCGTACGTAATCTCAACGGAGAGCGGGGAAGAAAAGAATTTCTTTGAAGCACTCACGAAAATGGGCATCGAGACGAAAGTGAAGGACCTTCAGATATTCGCTGACGGCGCGAAGAAAGCCGATTGGGATGTCGGGCTCGCAATCGATGCGGTCAAGCTCGCTCCGAAACTCGACACGGTCGTGCTTGTTACCGGCGATGGCGATTTCGTACCACTCATCCAGTACCTCGATATGAATGAAGGATGTCAGGTGGAGGTCATCTCGTTCGGCAAATCTTCTTCAGGCAAACTCAAGGAAGCCGCCCATGCGTTTACCGATATGTGCGATGATCCTCATCGGTTCACGATCTCTTCGCGCGCATAACGCGTAGCGCATGCGGCGCGATACGGTACTATAAAGAGCGAATGGACACGAACGAGACGACATCTCCCGCTTCAGAAAACGGCTCATTGCCGAAGAAATATATCCGCACGTTCGCGGGGGACATGCAGACATTCAAGAAAGGGGACACTCCAGACCTCACGCCACTTGAAGAATCGAAATCTTCTCCTTCGGAGCGTCTTATCGAAGCGTCACCTTTTTCTTCCGTACCTCAGCCAGTCCCTCCTCCGGCACCGCTTCCTCCTGTCCTAGAATCGAAGCCGACTGTTCCAACAGAAGAGGAAAAGCCGACCCCTCTTAAGACGTATTCTGGTGATTTTTCAGAAAGAGTACACGAGACGCACGCTTCGACAGCGACGGTGCTTGCAGCAGAGCAGGACGCCGCCTCGTGGCCGTCCTCACCAGGAGAGGTGCAACAGGAACCTCCGCGGCATAATTATTGGCTCATCGCCGGCGGCATCTTCCTGCTCATCGCTGGTAGCGCAGGAGGCTATTTCGTCTATTCCCGATATGCTGCTGCACTCATGCCGGTCATCGTTGCTCCAGGAGCAGCGACACCGATATTTGTTGACAGTCACGAACAGATTTCCGGCAATGACAACGCGCTCACTCAGGCGATTAAGCAGTCGGCCAGCAAACCGCTTCTCTTAAATACGGTTCGCGCCCTCTCCCTTACCGGAGCGCCGGATGGTGCGACCGTCTTTTCTTCGCTTAGTGTGCACGCACCGGACATCCTCTTGCGCAACATAGATGCGGCAGGAAGCATGGCGGGCATCGTGAATACAAATAGCGGACAAGCACCTTTCTTCATACTGTCCGTCGGCTCGTATCGCGCCACGTTCTCGGGAATGCTTTCATGGGAACGGACAATGCTGACCGATCTTGGGCCGTTCTTCCCTATGTATCCTGTCGCTAAAACGACAACGGCTTCTTCGTCCACAACAACTCCCGCGACAACGGCAGCCATTCTTGCGAGGTCGGGATTCCGCGATGAAGTGGTGAGTAATCATGACGTGCGGGTCTATCGCGACGCCGATGGCCGAAGTGTCTTGCTCTATGGCTACTGGGATCAGAAGACACTGGTGATTGTACGAGATCCCGCGGCGTTTGCAGAAATACTCGCACGCTTAGCGACTTCGCACGGACGGTAATCCTCTTTTCTGCTATCATTCGTCCTATGAATATTGAACTCTATAAACAGAGGCTTGAAGAGGAGAAGGAGAAGTTGGAGTCGGAGATGGGAAGCGTTGGGAGGAAGAATCCGTCAGTCCCAGGCGACTGGGAAGCGGTACCGTCTGTGATGGGTACCGAACCTGATCTTGTCGATCAAGCAGACGTTATTACGAGCAACGAAAGCAATGCTTCTCTACTTGCTGATCTCGAGACGCAATATGATACGGTCATCGCGGCCCTCTCCCGGATTGAGAAAGGGAAGTATGGCATCTGTGAAGTCTGTGGTAGCACCATAGAAGAAGCTCGCCTGGCTGCCGATCCTGCCGCAACGACCTGCATCGCGCACGTGTAGGTATTTCGCATAAAAAATCCCGCAGTGCATGAAGGCACTGCGGGATTTTTTATGCAGAGATTATTGAGGAGAACAGACGCTGCCTATAGAGCAATTACGGAAAGGATTCGCCGCGCCGCGCACTTCGAAGTGAAGGTGTGGACCAGTTGAGAGGCCGGTCGAGCCGAGATAGCCGATGACCTGTCCTTGCGAGACGGATTGTCCCGAAGAGGCGATGACATTCTTCATGTGCGAGTAGAGCGTCTGGCTGCCGTTATCGTGGGTGATTACGACGTAATTCCCGTAGCCGCCGTTCCATCCGCCACCACCACGCGCCACGATGACTACGCCGTCTGCTGCCGCGCGAATAGGAGTGCCGCGGGCCGCACCGAAATCGATGCCATTCCATCCATGAAGCCCTTGCGTGATGATCGCTCCCGGAACAGGGTTGCCATAGTACCCGGACTGAACCGCGCCGCCGCCGCCGAGATACGGCTCATACAGATTTTTGAGCGAAGGAGTCTTCTTTGTTTTTGATGCCTGGGGCGTGATGTCGCCGCCAGGAATGATAATCGTCGTGCCGATGGCAAGTGGAGCTTCCGGATCGAGACCGTTGTATTGGGCTATTTCGTTCGCATCGCCGTTATATTTCTTCGCGATCGATTTGAGCGTGTCGCCCTTGACGATCGTACGTTCAACTCCAGAGATAGGGAGGATGACGAGCGTATCACCCACGTGCATATCTTTTGGACCGCTCATGTTGTTTGCCCAAATGATGGTATTCGCCGAGACATTGAACATCTTCGCAATTTCGGAGAGAGTATCGCCCGAGCGGACGACGTAGATCGAGATGCGGTCCGGCGGAGTTGAGCTCGCGACGTCAGCAATAGTACCGGACGGGCCCGTGTAGGCGATGACCGCATTATCGCTCGTCGGGATATTGTCGCCCAGACCTTTGTTCGGGTTCGGATCGAAATTTATAGCCGCACGGAGAGTTGGGGTCGCAGGATTAGGTGCGGGAGCATTTGCAGCCGCGTTCGCGTCTGAAGAAAAAAGCCAGAAGGCGCTTGCTTGGTGCGGTACCGCTGCCACTACGAGAGTGACGACGGCAAGACCGGTTATGAGAAATTGGGAATGGGATTTAATAGGAAAACGAAGGTGGGCGGCGGGTCTTTCGAATACAAAAATGGCTTACATACAACGTACATAAGCCATTTCTTGAGTACTTCCGTATCAGTCGATGAGCTGAGTATAGCGGAGGTAGGGCGAGAGTCAATCGACTTATCCCATGCCTGTGGAGAGTGGTTTATAAGGTATATTCGGAGAGTGATCTATCTCGAAGGATTGAATGACGCCCAGAAGCGAGCGGTCCTCACGAAGGACGGCCCTCTCTCGGTGCTGGCGGGAGCCGGAAGCGGGAAGACGCGGGTCCTTGCGACGAGGGTCTACCACCTCATCCGCGGAGGAGTGAAGGCGGACCGGATTCTCGCGGTCACGTTCACTAACAAAGCCGCGCGCGAAATGCGCGAGCGGGTGCGGACGATGCTTGGGGACGACAGTATCGTTCCGTTCATCGCCACGTTCCATGGCCTCGGGCGGGAGCTTCTAGAAAGTTATGGTTCGTCTGTTGGCATTCCGCGCTTTTTCAGCGTGTATGATCGCGATGACTCAGAAAAGGCGATTGCCGTAGCGCTTAAGGCGCTCGATGTTTCGACCAAGGAACTTTCGCCGCGGGCGGTGCTCGGCCGCATCTCGAAGGCGAAAGGCGCCGGCATGCGCGCTGCAGAGTTTTACGAGAAATATGGGCGCTCTAGCTTTGGCGGACGCATTGCGGCTGAAGCATGGCTTCGCTACGAAAAGACTCTCACGGCGGAGAAGGCGCTCGACTTCGACGACCTCATCGCCCTTCCGGTACGACTCTTGGAGGAACACGCTGACGTGCGCAAGGCAGCGCAGGACCGCTGGGAGTATATCCATATAGATGAGTATCAGGACACGAACGAGCTCCAAGGTCGGCTCGCGAACCTCCTTGCGGCACGGCACAAGAACCTCTTCGTTGTCGGAGACATCGATCAGACTATCTATACGTGGCGTGGCGCGACGATTGAGAATTTACTCGAGTTCGATAAGACCTACCCGGAAGCAGAGACAGTCATCCTTGAGCGTAACTATCGCTCGTCAAAGAATCTCGTCGATGCGGCGAATGCAATCATCGAGAAGAATAAGAACCGAAAGGAGAAACGCTCGACGACCGAGCAGGGTCCGGGCGAGCCTATCGTCCTGCATATGGCATCGGATGCCGAGGATGAAGCTCGCTGGATAGCGCAGAAGATACGCGAGCTCATGAGTCGCGGCGTTCGCCCGGAGGAGATCGCAATACTTTTCCGCACCAATTTCCAATCGCGAGCACTTGAGGAAGGATTGTTGCGTGCGGCCGTGCCGTATAAGTTGCTCGGAACGCGATTCTTCGGCCGCAAGGAAGTGAAAGATGCTCTCGCGTGGATGCGTCTGGCTATGGACCCTTCGCGCGAGGCCGACAAGATGCGCGCCGCCGCGTCACCACCGCGCGGTCTCGGTGCGGTCACGCTCGGTAAACTTGCTGCTGGACAGCGCTCTTCTCTTCGCCCTTCGGACCTGGCGAAGGTCGAGCAGTTTGAGAAAATCATCGATGAACTTGCCCTCGCCGCGCTTACGCTCGTACCATCCGAGTTCGTGAAGCTCGTTGTGCAGAAGAACGGTATGCGCCGTGCGTTGCTAGAAGAGGGAAGCGAAGAAGACCGTGAACGCTTTGAAAATATCGAAGAGCTTGCCACCGTCGCCACTCGGCATGATGATATGCCAGGGCAGGAGGGCATCGCGCTTTTTCTTGCCGAGGCCGCGCTTGCAGGAGATCAGGACGAGCTCGACCAGGGAGAGAAGACCGGCGTTACGCTCATGACCGTCCATGCGGCCAAGGGTCTTGAGTTCGATACAGTATTCGTGAGCGGAATGGAAGAAGGGCTCTTCCCTCATGGTGGTATGGGTTCCGACACGCATCGCGACGAGGAAGAGGAGCGTCGGCTCTTCTATGTCGCAGTGACTCGCGCAAAAACGCGCCTTTTTCTTACGCTCGCACGCGTACGTAAGATTTACGGGAGCGATACGTATGCGGAGCCATCCGCATTCCTTGCCGATATCGACAACTCGCTTCTGGTATATGACGAGACAGGGTCGACGCGAGAGACAGATGATGATTGGGTTATCAGGTAGAGATACTATGTACGCTAAGAAATCACTCGGACAGAATTTCTTGATGCACGCGCGCATCGCTGAACGTATTGCTATCACCGCCGACATCACTCCGGGCGGCATCGTGTTTGAGATAGGACCGGGCACGGGCATGCTCACGCGAGAACTCCTGAAGCTTGCGAAAAAAGTCATCGCACTTGAAGCGGATTACGAGCTTTTTAATACACTGCAAACTAGTTTCGCGGATGAAATAGCAGAAGGGCGGTTGGAACTCATAAGCGGCGACATCCGCACGTTTGACATAAGGACGCTTCCACACGGATATTTGCTTGTCGCGAATATCCCGTACTACCTCACCGGTGAGATATTCAGGATGTTCCTAGAAACGGATAATCAGCCAGCAGCGATGACCCTCCTCGTGCAGAAAGAAGTCGCCGAACGTATCGCGCGGTCAGACAAAGAGAGCCTCCTCTCGCTTTCAGTAAAGGCCTACGGTATGCCGAAATATGAATTCACGGTTCCTCGCGGGGCTTTCCGGCCTGCCCCGAAGGTGGATTCAGCAGTGCTCTCCGTCAGAGATATTTCACGGAAGAATTTCTCTTCTCGCTCTGAAGAAGAGATGTTTTTTACGCTCTTGCACGCCGGTTTCGCGCATAAGCGCAAATTCGTGAGGAAGAACTTATCGGAAGCAGGGCTCCCGTGTGGCGACATTCCAGAAAAAGCCCGTGCCGAAGATTTGCCGCTCTCAGTATGGTTCTCTGTACTGCGAGCCTGATTGAGAGGCTGTTCTGACCAGTTCATATCACCACATTCTCCACGCCTGTGCAGCGCGGAGTGATATACTTTAGAGCAATGGAAGCGGGCATTTCCGTAAATCGACGCGTACTGGCTGCAACGCTCTTTTCGGCGGTGCTCATCATCGGCGCATATGTGCTCGCACGGGGCGTCGAGCAGCCGCGCGTGGCGGAAGCGTCAGCCGAATCGGAACTCCTGAAGGCTATCGCGACGAAAGACACCGATGCTGACGGTCTCCCGGATTGGGAGGAGTCGCTGTATGGATCGGATTCGCGTAGCACCGATACGTTCCACCTCGGGATGACGGATGGCGAGGCGGTTGCGAAAGGGCTCGTCGTGCCGAAAGCAGTCGCGGATGTTCCGATTGCAGCATCATCCCCATCCTCTCTTGACTCGGACGGTCTCCCTCCGCCTCCAGCAGAAGGGACACTTACTGCGGCATTCGCGAAAACCTTCTTCACGCTCTTCCTAGAAGCGAAGCAGAAGAATGGTGGTGGCGATCTTTCTGAAAGCGAGATGAACGATGTTGCAACGGAAGCCATGAATTCGCTAGCGTCGACCATGTCTGCCGCTCCTGACTATAAGAAAGCGAGCGACATTCTGGTTTCAGGGTCGGGCAGTGAGGCACTCCTCGCATTTGCAGTGAGTGCCGAGGCAATCCTCCTGAAGAACACGAGCAATGCGACGACAAGCGAGATACATTACCTGACGGCAGCTGTCCAGAACGATGACGCCGAGGCGCTTGCGCACATTGTCTCGATAGCAAAGGCCTACCGCGGTTCTGCGGCAGGACTTGCGGTGCTCCCGGTGCCGGCAGAGCTCGCTACGGAAGATCTGGCGCTCGTGAACGCGCTCATGCGCGTGGGTGAGATAACAACCGACTTCTCTCGGGTGCATACTGACCCGCTTGCGACGATGCTTGCGCTCCAGCAATATCCACAAGCCGTGCTCGATCTCGGCAACGCTTTCATACGGATAGGCACTATCTACAAGAATGCGGGTATTACGCTCCCGAAGGGTGCCCCCGGGGCGTCGTTCGTGAATCTCATACAGGACGTCGCTGATAAACAGGCGGCGAAGAAATCATGAGCAAGAGACCTCTCTCGGCGGTGCTCGCGATACTCCTCACCATCTCTTTCATAGTGCCATCGGCGTTTCTCGTTGCTCCGCAGAAGGTGCACGCGCAGTATGCCGTGGTTGAGGTGGGAAAGAATTTGGTCGAGAGTACCATCAGCGCTATCCAGAACACCATCACTGCCATCGCTACTCCTATAAGCGCCGCAGCGAACGTCGCGATGCAAATCGATGCGTATGTGCTCCAGCCGCTCGCTTTCGTACTCTCGGGAGACTTGATGAAAGCGCTCACAGCGGGTGTCATAGCGTTCGTCATTGGCAAGGCCAACGGTACCGGCGCGCCGCAATTCGTGGTCGATGTGATGAAGTCGTATCAGACTGTGGCGGATAGCGCTGCTCTTTCATATCTGAAGCAAGTGAATAATACGAATTCACCGTTTGCTGGCTCGATCTCTTCCGCTTTGCGTAATGATTACCTCACAAAATCGAGCCTCTCCGGATTCTGGGCGGCGAATATGAATTCTCTCGCGGCCTCGTCACCGAACGTGCCGGCATATCTCTCGGGAAACTGGTCGCAGGGCGGCGTCGCGGCGTGGTTCGCGCTCACGACGCGATCGGAGAATAATCCTTATCGTCTCTACCAGAACTCGCAGGCCCAGCTCGCCGGCGTGATAGGTAGTCCTCCTGGCGGCGGCGGCGCGGTCGGCGTGCGTGCGGCGCAGCTCGATTGGGGCCAGGGCTTCATGTCGTGGTGCGGCGCGAGCGATACGGCTACACAGCCAGCGGGGAATAACCCGGATGAAGCGTCCTCAGACACATACGCTGCTGGCAATAACCCAGATGAGCAGTCTGCCGCTGGTGTAAACCCTGGCGATCCTTGCACCAATAGCGATGGTACTCCGGGCACGATCAGGACTCCTGGTTCGACTATCAAGGCGACGCTGGACAAGGTGCTCGGCGGTCAACAGGACCAGATCGTTCGCATGGGTAATGTTGGTCCGCAGATCAATCAGATTCTGGGCAACATCGCGTCGATTATGAAGACCGTGAACTTTGCAGCGAGCCTCTTGGGAGGAAGCGGTTCAGGTGGGTTGTTCGGCGTCGACAGCGGCTCCGGGTCGAATTCGACTTCGCGGCTTGCGGAGTTCCAGAGTGCTCCGTCTCTCGGTGGTACCGCTGCAAGCGTGTATCAGAGCGCCGCCGTCGACCGGAATATCAATGGTTCGAACATGGCAAACCAAATCGCGCTATATCAGGGTGCATGGGATACCATAACCGCTGCTACGCAGACAGCGTCTTCAAGCGTCGCATCGCTCGCAAGTTTCTGTTTGGATGCTGCGAACACTGCAAAGTCAGACCCTTCTCTCTCCTTGTTCAGGGACGCGAGTCTCGCGCAGGCTGCGGCAGCGGACGCTGCTCTCGCGACACTTATTGCTCCCGTGCTTGAACAATCTATCGATGCGTCTCTCGTCATCGCCGGGGCGAATGCGATGATACTGAAAGTTCAGAACGATCTCAGGTCTGGATCGGAAGGGGTAGGGAGTACGTATGCTGCTGACATGCAAAGACTGCAGACTATGCCGCCGACGCCGCAGGACGTCGCACGAGCACAGCAGAACGCGCAAGCATTCGGTAATGCGACTGCAAGTCCAGCGGGTTCGCTCTCAATTGTGGCAGGGTCTTCCTCGACTGTCGATCAGATGAATCTCTTGAGTGCCAATGCGACTGCGCTCAAGACTTCGGTCTGTACCCCGGCACAGGCGACCGTCTTCTGATATGCGCCGAATCCTCATCACTTTCTTCTTCTCACTCGCACTTCTCGCGGGCGTTCCTGAGGTGAATGCACAAACCAATTCTTATGATGCCTTCGGAAACGCGTATTCTACGCCAGCCGAAGCAAGCGCCGCCGACACGAAGGCTCTTTCGGCGGCCGCGACCGCAAGTACTGCGCAGAGTGCGGGAGGAGGAACGCCGATAACTCCCAAGGCATCCTCTGATGACGCATATAACATCGTCATGCAGAAGATCATGGAGCTCTTCGCGTGGCTCGTCGGTGTGGCGGCGCTCACGCTCGATACTGCGGTGTTCTATACCGTGGTTCAGATGGGAGCTTACGTGAATAAGCTCGCCGCTATCGGTGTCGCTTGGAGTATCCTGCGCGACGTCGGGAACATCATGCTCATATTCGGCTTCCTCGCCATCGGCATCACCACGATATTGAACGTCGAGTGGTATGGCGGGGGGAAGAAGATGCTCCCCATGCTATTTATCGGAGCAATCTTCCTCAACTTTTCTCTTTTCATCACTGAGGCGGTGATCGATACGGGCAATCTCTTCGCAACGCAATTCTATAAGCAGATAAACGGAGGTAATCTCCCGACAGCCGCGATGACTCAGTCCGCAACGGTGCAGAATGAGGGCATCTCGAACAAGCTCATGGCGCAGCTCGGTCTTCAGACCCTCTACAACGTGAATAGCGGGAAGGTGAACAAAGAAGTATTTGCAGGAACGAGTCCGTGGCTCATCGGGTTCATGGGTATCCTTCTCTTCATCGTCACGGCATTCGTGATGTTCTCGCTCGCCTTCGTGCTCATAGCACGCTTTGTCATACTTATATTCCTCATCATCCTTGCGCCGGTCGGGTTCGCCGGACTGGCGGTGCCGCAGCTTCGCGCACGGGCAAAGCAGTGGTGGGACGCGCTCTTCGAGCAGACGCTTACCGCGCCGGTCCTTTTGCTCATGCTCTATGTAGCGCTCGCGGTGATTACCGATGCCCAGTTCCTCACTGGCTTCAATCCGACGAAAGGAGGTCTGCTCGATTTCGTTAATAACAATAATCTTGCAGGGTTCGGAGGTGTCATGCTCTCATTCCTCGTCGCAATGGGACTTCTCCTCTTCGTCGTGGTTGCGTCGAAGAAGCTCTCTGCGTTCGGTGCTGGATGGGCGTCGCAGACGGCCGGTAAACTCTCGTTCGGTCTCACTGCTGCAGGTTTGCGAGGGACGGCGGGATGGGGACTCCAGCGCGCTTCGACAGGGTGGAGGAAGACAGCTCTTTCTCGCGCTCCGATCATAGGCCGGGCGGTCTCTGGTGCGCTTGATAGCGGAGCGAAAGCGAATTTTGATGTTCGTGGCGCTGCGATTGCAGGTGGCCTGAAAGGTATTGGTGTCGATGCCGGTGCGGCGCAGAAGGGAGGATTCCGTGACTGGGAGAAGGGGAAGACCAAAGAACGCGAGGATTATGCGAAGGATCTCCAGCAGACGACGGGTAAGTTTATGGGGCTGAAATATGCAAAGGGAGAAGTTGATAAACAGAAAGATGCGGAAGCTGAAGTCAGGGCCGCGGAAGCTAATCTTAGGGTCGCAAAGTCCGGAAATGATGAAGCTGCTATAAAAACGGCTGAGGGTGCACTAGGGAGAGCGCAGGCTGAAGTAAAGAATATTAAGATAGCTCCACAAGCGGGATACGCAAAGGGTCTCAACTTATACATAGACAAAGAAAAGGGAGGATTCCTGAGAGGAGCGGTCGGCGTGCTCAACCCACTCCGTAATACGAAAGCCGCTGAGAATATTCTCAAGGAAGCGAAGAAGAGTAAGGCAGAAAAGGATTTCGAAAACTTCAAGAAACTTATCGAGGAGAAAGCCAAGGAGGAGAAACCGAAGGAAGAGAAGAAAGAAGAGCCAAAAGCCGAAGCGGCACACTAATTGAGCTATGAACGAAGACCAACAAACACCAAATCTTGAAGAAAGCATCTCGCAGGTGATGCGGACACTGCCGCCGATCATACGGGACTACCTGTCGGCGGGGAAATACACCACAGTCGCACGGAATCTCACGACCAAATACGGCTTGCGTATTGATCAGGCAGGCGTTCTCGAGCGCGAAATCATGCTTCTCCTTATGGGTATTGAGACTCCGCAAGAGTTCGCACAGGCGCTTACGGAAGAAGCGCGACTTGATAAGAAAATAGTCGACAGTATCGCGCTCGATGTGAACGAGCAGGTGTTCATACCGCTTCGCACCGAGGAGCAGAAAATCGGCATGAGCAAGATGTCGGAGCCGGCAATCATGCCGCCGAAAGGCATTACCAATCTGATAAAGAAAGACGAACCTCTCACGCCGCTACCACCGAAGCCGACGAAACCCGCCCGTCCTTCAACAACGCTCGGGGATGTTGTGCGATCCGTTTTGCTTGCGCCAGCGAGGCTGCTTGATAGCAGACTGCTTCTCGAAGATCATGAAGAGCCTTCTCCATCGCTCAAGAGTATAGAGACTCCGACCCCAAAGCCTGCAGAGCCGCCCAAGACCCCTTCGGTAATCGAAAAGAAGGACGAACAGCCACAGGTTTTCGGAAGCCGAATTGTCCCAAACTCCATTCCGGTGAATCTTCCGGGCACCCTGCCGGAGGTGTCTATGCCGACTGTTTCGTCGCAGCCAGAACCCAGCACTCCTCTTTCAGTCGAAACGCCAAAGCCTGCCCCTCTCCCTTCCAATAGGTCCTATGCTACCGACCCGTACCGCGAGCCAATTGATGAGGATAAGGGCTGATAGTTGCATTCTCTCGCACCTTTATATATAGTGCCTGTATCCCGCGTTCGCGGGTTTTCTAAATGGCAACCATCAATCAGCTGTCCAAGAAGGGACGCACGACCAAGACCTCGAAGACGAGCAAGCCTGCGCTTGCCCGCGGCTTCAACGCGCTCAAGAATCGTCCGACCTTCTACGCTTCGCCTTTCAAGCGCGGCGTCTGCACCAAGGTGACCACGAAGACCCCACGCAAGCCGAACTCCGCTATCCGTAAGATCGCCCGCGTCCGCCTGACCAATGGCATGGAAGTAACTGCCTATGTCCCAGGCGAGACGCACAACCTGCAGGAACACTCCGTCGTCCTCCTTCGTGGCGGTCGCGTGAAAGACATCGGCGTGCAGTACACGATCGTGCGCGGCAAGCTCGACACTGCCGGTCTCGATAAGCGCCGCACATCCCGTTCGCGATATGGCGCGAAGCGTCCTAAATAATATTTTCTATGCGCCGACCTCTTAAAAAGCAGCGAACCTGGCGACCGGACCTCAAGTACGGTTCAGAGACGCTCACTCGTTTCATCAACGCCGTCATGTGGGACGGTAAGAAGGATACTGCTCGTGCAGTCGTCTACGGTGCATTTGCCAAGATAGAAGAGACCGATGGCGCAAACGCCCTCGAGACCTTTGAATCAGCGCTCCGCAATGCGTCCCCGCTCATGGAAGTGCGCAGCCGTCGCGTCGGCGGCGCGAACTATCAGGTCCCGCGCGAAGTTCCGCAGAACCGTCGTCTCGCGCTCTCATTCCGTTGGATTATCAATGCCGCGCGCAATAAGAAAGGGAAGCCGATGGCAGAAAAACTTGCCGCCGAGCTCCTGCTTGCTGCCAAGAATGAAGGCGATGCTATCAAGAAGAAGGACGAGATGCATCGCATGGCTGATGCCAACAAGGCCTTCGCCCACTTCGCCTGGTAATAAACATTTGATAGAAAAGTCTAAAGCCCGTCGTGAGACGGGCTTTTCATTGATGGAGCAAGATCATATAGGGCCGGGGTCTCCATGTCCGATTTTCTCGAGAATGAAGAAATGGAGCTGCATGATCAGAAGATTGTTCCCGATGGGTTTCCCCGAATGGATCCTTTCGAAATGTGTCCTGCCTGCTTGCAGTCTCTGGGTAGTGTCTTCCACGAACGCCCGTAGTTTCTGGTCGCCCTGCCTGGCAACCAATGCTACTTCACGTTCGACCCAGTCAAGGTCTATTTCAAGTTCTGGTTTCTCGCGTGCCATGATGCTTCTCCAGTTGTTGTTGGACTTCCGTCTACGATAGTACTTCGTCCGGTCACGCTTTGCAATTTCTCCGGTTTGGGCTATCCTCTAAGCAACGCTTCGGCGTCCGCCAGTAGGCGGATTATTTTTTCAAATCCTTTATGAATCGCGACTATCCACTCGAGAAGGTGCGCAACTTCGGTATCATCGCCCACATCGATGCCGGTAAGACGACGACCAGCGAACGCGTCCTATTCTATACTGGCAGCCAGCACAAGATCGGCGAAGTGCACGAGGGCGAGACCACGACCGACTGGATGGAACAGGAGCGCGAGCGCGGTATCACCATCACGTCGGCCGCAATCACCTGTTTCTGGACCAAGACCGCCGAGAAGGATAAGAAGGACACGTCCAAGAAATTCCGTTTCAATATCATCGACACCCCGGGACACATCGACTTCACCGCTGAGGTGAAGCGTTCGATGCGCGTGCTCGACGGCGCTATCGTCGTCTTCGATGGCGTTGCTGGTGTCGAACCGCAGTCCGAGACGAACTGGCGCTATGCCGACGAGGCCGCTGTGCCGCGCGTCTGTTTTATCAATAAACTCGACCGCACTGGCGCATCATTTGAGAATTCGTACGCAAGCATCATCGATCGTCTCTCTCCGAAAGCTATTCGCATGCAGATCCCTGTTGGCGAGGAAGAAAAGCACGAGGGTGCGATTGATCTTCTCAAGATGAAGGCATACTCCTACGCAGGTTCTATGGGCGAGGAGGTTATCGAGGGCGAAATTCCTGAGCATCTTCTTGAAGATGCGAAGAAATACCGCGCTCTTCTCGTCGAGCGTATTGTCGAGCAGGACGATACTGCGATGAGCGCCTATCTCGAGGGCGTCGAGCCATCGCTCGAGGTTTTGAACGCCCTTCTCCGCAAGGCGGTCATCAATAATGATATCTTCCCAGTGTATTGCGGTAGCGCTCTCAAGAATAAGGGCGTGCAGCTCGTACTCGATGCCGTCGTCGATTATCTGCCATCCCCACTCGATTTGAAGCCGGTCACCGGCACGAACCCGAAGACTGGCGAGCCGGTTGAGCGTCATGCAAGCGACGATGAACCGTTCTGCGCGCTCGCTTTCAAGCTCCAGACTGACCCGTTCGTTGGTGCGCTCACGTTCTTCCGTGTCTACTCAGGGACGCTTACGGCCGGTTCGTATGTGTATAACTCGACGACGGGCACCAAGGAGCGCGTCGGCCGCATCGTGCGCCTCCAGGCGGATAAGCGCGAAGAAGTCGAAAAGGTCTTTACGGGAGAAATCGCTGCTGCCGTGGGTCTCAAGGATACGAAGACCTCGCATACGCTCTGCGACGAGGCGAACCCGATCATTCTCGAGGAAATCAAATTCCCTGAGCCGGTGGTCAGCCTCCGTATCGAACCGAAGACCAAGGCTGATCAGGAGAAGATGGGTATTGCACTCCGCAAGCTCTCTGACGAAGATCCGACCTTCCGCATCAAAACCGACGAAGAGACGAATGAGACTATCATCTCGGGCATGGGTGAGCTGCACCTTGAGATTCTCGTTGACCGCATGAAGCGCGAATTCAACGTCGTTGCTGATGTGGGGAAGCCGCAGGTGGCATACCGCGAGACGATTCTCGGTTCGTCCGAGGCCGAGGGCAAGTACATCAAGCAGACTGGAGGGAAGGGTCAGTATGGCCATGTGAAGATCCGCATGAAGAAGATGGAGCCAGTCGACCCAGAAGCGAAGGTCGCGAAGAACGTCACGCGCGAGGAGCATTTCGAGTTCATCAACAACATCAAGGGAGGTGCCATTCCTCAGGAATTCATCAACCCTGTCGAGAAGGGTATGCGCGAAGCGATGAGCCGCGGCGTGCTCGCCGGCTTCCCGATGGTGGATATCTCTATCGACCTCTACGACGGCTCGTATCACGATGTCGACTCTTCAGAAATCGCCTACAAGATCGCTGCTTCTATGGCGTTCCAGGAGGCGGCAAGCCGAGCGAAGGCAGTCATCCTCGAACCTATTATGCGTGTCGAAGTTGTCGTGCCAGAGAAGTTCATGGGCGACATCACAGGCTCGATTTCGGGCAAGCGCGGACAGATCGAGGGTATGGAGGATCGTGGTATGAACAAAGCCGTTCATGCCAAGGTTCCGCTCTCCGAAATGTTTGGCTACACGACCACGCTCCGCTCGATGACCGAAGGTCGTGGCAACATGACCATGGAGTTCGATCATTACGATGTCGTCCCGACGAACGTCGCGACGGATATCATCGCGTCGCGTAAATAACTCGATTCTTGTTGTGCATACCTGGTATGCACAGGGAATTTCACAAAAGTAAAAACGGCAAGCCAGATGGCTTGCCGTTTTGCGCTTCAGAGCCAATCAATCTGGCTCTACTGCGTGTTCGCGCGTCGAAATGTACGTGTTTCCGAAGTTAATCGTGGCGACCAGGCCTTCTTCGTCCCAGCGCACTGTGGCCTTCGGACTCCGAATGATTCCAGCGAGCATGCTCGTGAACAGTTCGTTTTGGAAACCCTCAAACGTCGCCCTTCCATAAGCCGGTACGGGGAGTTTGATTGGAAACCCAGATCGCCGATCGTTTATGGACCACAAGTGTCCGATGGAGAGAGTCCTGTGTGCAAGAAAGATTGGTGGGGAAAGAAAGCCCACCTCCACCGTGCCGATCTCTAGTTCGGCAACGAAAGGGCCATCATCCTGCCAGCTCTCTTCATCTTGGACGACCTTGAGCTCGAGGCACAGGTACAGTAGGTCGAAATTGCTTCCAATCGGCTGAGGTAACGAACTCGGGAAGAGTTTCTTCGGGATCTTCCACCACCCTGCAATCGATAGTTCAGAACCGTCGTAACTGTTAATCTGATACAGCTTTGTTGGAACCATAAGAACGTTGGACATAGTAGTCTCCAATAACAGTGGAAAGGGCGGTGCATAACTGCACACCGTTTAGTATGATAGCACATATTTATTAATATGCAATACCCTGCATGATTGAAGGCCGCGGCCGTTGTTTTGTCCCTGCGACAAGTTGCATTTCTTACCACCCTTGCGTATAGTCTCTATAACGCATCTTGGCGTCGCTCTTTGGCTTGTCTGCTTTCTGTAATCAGCTGGCCGGAGCTTTTTCCGACTAGCGTCGGATTAATTCGTGATTTAACCAATAAATTAACCGATTCACTATGGCAGAATTCAATCGCAACAAGCCGCACCTGAACGTAGGCACCATCGGCCACGTTGACCACGGCAAGACGACCCTTACCGCCGGCATCCTCAATGTCCTTTCGATGTTGACCGCTGAGGGCTACAGCGCCCGCGTCGAAGGTGTCGATAACATCGACTCCGCACCGGAGGAGAAGGCACGCGGTATCACTATCGCGCTCCACCACTCGGAGTATGAGTCACCGAACCGTCACTACGCGCACATCGATGCACCGGGTCACGCTGACTACATCAAGAACATGATCACTGGTGCCGCTCAGATGGACGGCGCAGTCCTCGTGGTCGCAGCAACTGACGGCGTGATGCCTCAGACGCGCGAGCACATCCTCCTCGCGAAGCAGGTGGGCCTTAAGAAGCTCATCGTCTTCTTGAACAAGGTGGACATGGTGGAAGAGCCTGACCTCATCGACCTCGTCGAAGAGGAAATCCGCGAGCTTCTCACGAAGCAGGGCTACGACGGCGCAAATACGCCGATTATCCGCGGTTCGGGCTTGAAGGCGCTCGAAGCAAAGGATGTCTCTGACGAGTGGGCACAGAAGGCGAAGCAGCTCATCGACACGATGGACTCGTACTTCGATATGCCGGAGCGTGAAGTCTCCAAGCCGTTCCTTATGCCGATTGAGGACATCTTCTCGATTGAAGGTCGCGGCACCGTGGTTACCGGCCGCATCGAGCGCGGTGTGATCAAGGTGGGCGAGGAAGTCGAGATTGTCGGTATCAAGCCGACGATGAAGACGACCGTCACCGGCATCGAAATGTTCAACAAGCAGCTCGGCGAAGGCCAGGCAGGCGACAACGCCGGTATCCTTCTCCGCGGTACAAAGAAGGAAGACGTGCATCGCGGCCAGGTGCTCGCAAAGACCGGCTCGGTCACGCCGCACACTGAATTCGATTCGGAAGTCTACATCCTCTCCAAGGATGAAGGCGGACGTCACACTCCGTTCTTCTCGGGTTACAAGCCGCAGTTCTACATCCGTACTACGGACGTGACTGGCGAAGTCACCCTTCCAGAAGGCAAGGAGATGGTCATGCCGGGCGATACGGTCACCTTCAAGGTGAAGCTCACCGCCCCGGTTGCTCTTGAGGAGCAGCAGCGCTTCGCTATCCGCGAAGGCGGCAAGACCGTCGGTGCAGGTGTCGTGACGAAGATTACGGCGTAAGCCTGGAGTGAATCGAAACTCATATGGAAACAGAGACGGAGACAAAGCCAAAAGCAAAACGTGTTTCGAAGAAGGCAGCTGCGACAGCTGCTCCGGTGGAGCACAAGCTCCGTATCCGCGTCCGTGCCTATGAGCACAAGATTCTTGATCTCTCGGTGAAGCAGATTATGGATACTGCAGCCCGCTTCGATGCTGTCGTCGTCGGCCCCGTGCCGCTCCCGACTGAGATCAAGCGTTGGACAGTGAACCGTTCGACGTTCGTCCACAAAGACGCTCGCGAACAGTTCGAAATGCGCATCCATAAGCGCCTCATCGACATCATGAATCCTTCACCGAAGGTGATAGAGGCCCTCACGAACCTCAATCTCCCAAGTGGAGTGACGATCGACGTCAAGATGGTCTAGCTATCGCCATAAGACAGCTCACACAACCGCCCGTAAAGGCGGTTGTGTGTTTTTCTGTCCGAGCATGCTATTGTGCCAGGTAACCTCCGGGGATTCGTGTGTGCTTCAGGCGCCACTTTGTGCCATCCCAGTCGACGGGCTCTCGCTCAAGGCAGATGCGCACACGACCCTCGGAGGCCTTCGCTCCCTATTGATCTTTCACGAAACAATCCCGCTTAGCGGGATTTTGTGTTTCTTGCATCTTTTTCTGGGTTCGTGTAGAGTGCTCCTAAAGCTACGTACGAGCTGCAGTCAGCTCGGACCTATGGCAACTCGCGCGACGCGATTTGCTGTCGCGCGTTTTGCTTTAAAAAATGAAATTCATCCTCGCCACCAAAGAGAATATGATCCGCGTCTTCGCGGATGATGGTCGTGCCTATGCAGGTACGATTCTGAATGTCGCTCCGGTGACGGTCACGCAGGTGAAGACTGAGACGGGGAAGGACGGCTATGCAGCTGTCCAGGTCGGTATGGGTTCTCGCAAGACGAAGAACGTGAGTAAGGCGGTCCTCGGTCACACGGACGGCAAGGGCTTTGAAGCGCTCCGCGAATTCCGTGGCGCAGAAGGCGTGGAGGAGGGAGCGGTTATCGACGTATCGACTTTTGCAGTCGGTGATGTCGTACGTGTCTCAGGCCTTTCCAAGGGTAAGGGCTTCTCAGGCGTCGTGAAGCGCCACGGTTTCCATGGCGGTCCGCGCAGTCACGGTCAGAAGCACACCGAGCGCTCCCCTGGTTCTATCGGCGGTTCAGGCGGTCGCGCTGGCGGTCGTGTCGTGAAGGGAAAGAAGATGGCCGGCCGTATGGGTACGGACCGGGTAACCGTCACGAACCTCAAGGTCCTCGCGGTCGATGCGAAGGCAGGCCATATCGTCATCTCGGGTGCCGTACCGGGCCGCCGCGGCACGCTGCTCGAAGTCGTGTCTGCATAATTTTCATACCATGACTACTCCAAAGAAAACGACGAAGAAGGAAAAAGTAGCAGTCTCGCTCGAGATGCCGGTCTTCTCCATGGACGGCACAAAGGTTGGTATGTTCACTCTTCCGGAGAGCCTTTTCACCGCACCATGGCGCGCAGACCTCGTGCACCAGGTCACCACTGCGATGCAGGCAAATGCTCGCCAGAACCGCGCGAACACCAAGGACCGCTCTGAGGTGTCTGGCGGCGGCAAGAAGCCATGGGCGCAGAAGGGCACTGGCCAGGCTCGCCACAGCTCCACGCGCTCGCCAATCTGGCGTCACGGCGGTGTCACGTTCGGCCCACGCTCAGAACGCGACTACAGCGAGAAGATCAATAAGAAGATGCGTACGCAGGCACTTATTTCGGTACTTTCGCGCAAGGCAAAGGATGGCGAACTTATCCTCGTCGACAAGTTCGCGTTCGCAGAGCCGAAGGCGAAGGTAGCGAAGTTGGCGCTCGGCAAGCTCGCCGAGGGCGCAGCAGCGACCTATCTCGTGTCTAAGAAGAAGAACGCAGCGCTCCTCGCACTCGCTTCGTACGACCTGAACGCGATCAAGAGC
The DNA here is from genome assembly GCA_964507275.1 of uncultured Candidatus Saccharibacteria bacterium. Taxonomy (GTDB): domain Bacteria; phylum Patescibacteriota; class Minisyncoccia; order Phycocordibacterales; family Phycocordibacteraceae; genus C7867-001. The sequence continues at coordinate 518,499 of CAZDPG010000001.1, read as the reverse complement.
TTCAGCAATTTCGGCAACGTGATGACCGAGGAAGTGCGCAATCTGAATCCGCTTAACGTGATGACGGCGAAGTACCTCGTCATCGAGAAGCCGGAGGAGTCGTTCGCCGCGCTCATCGCTCGGGCGAAAGCTAAATAAATCATTATGGCAATCTTCGGCGACAAAAAGAAAGTAAAGAAGGAAGGTGTGGTCGTGAAGCATCACGCGCACGCTATCAAGTCGGGGCAGGGTGCTGCGCACGACATCATCCGCGCACCGTGGTTCTCGGAGAAGGCGCTCATCGCGACTGAGAAAGGCGTCTACGCCTTCGCGGTCTCGCCGCGCGCGACCAAGTCAGAGATCGCCGGTGCTATCAAGGAGATCTACAATGTCGCCCCGAAGGCTGTCCGCATCGTGAACCTTCCCGCTAAGACGAAGGCGATGCGTACCCGCCGCGGTGTTGGCACGCGTGCAGCGCGCACGAAGGCCTATGTCTACCTGAATGCGGGCGACAGCATCCAGTTCGCATAATCATTTCCGTATGAAAACGTACAAGCCAACAACCGACAGCCGCCGCCAGATGACCACCTTGCCGTACAAGGAGCTTCTTTCTGGTGATAAGCCGTACAAGCCGCTGCTTTCGAAGAACAAGAATCGCGCGGGTCGCAACGCGTTCGGTCGCATCACAGTGCGTCATCAGGGAGGCGGACACAAGCGTCGCCTGCGCGAGATCGACTTCTCATACAACAAGAAGGGCATTCCGGCAGTCATCGAGACGGTCGAGTACGATCCGTTCCGCTCGGCATTCATCGGCCTCGCGCTCTACCGAGACGGCGAGCGCCGCTACGTCATCCTCCCTAAGGAGATGAAAGTCGGTAGCACGTTCATCGTCGCAGAAGACGCTCCGCTCACGACCGGCAATCGCCTTCCGCTCGGCAAGATCCCGGTTGGTACCGCGGTGTACAACATCGAAATTGCTCCGGGAACCGGCGCTTCCCTCGTTCGCTCGGCAGGCAACTTCGCCGAGGTCGTCGCGCACGATGCTGGCTATGCGCAGATCAAGCTGCCGTCGACCGAGATTCGCAAAGTCTCTGACCTCGCCTGGGCTTCTATCGGTGCGGTCGGCAACGAAGAGTACAATCTCGTCGTCATCGGCAAGGCAGGCCGCTCTCGCTGGCTCGGCATCCGTCCGACCGTCCGCGGTACCGCGATGAACCCGGTTGACCATCCGCACGGCGGCGGCGAGGGTCGTCAGGGCCGAGGACTCCGACGCGCGAAGACGAAGTGGGGCAAGCCGTCCGGCAAGGGACAGAAGACTCGCACCCCGAAGAAGTACTCGAACGTCTTCATCGTCTCCCGCCGCAAAGTCGGCAAGAAGCGTTAGGACTCATTTCACGATTCAAGCAAAACTCGCGACCTTATGGTCGCGAGTTTTGCTTTTTACAACATCCTGTGTTCATATGCTCGAGGAATAGAAGCACAAAAACATCTCAATCCGCCGTGTAAACGGCACACTCTCTGAAGGAGAAACCATGAGCCATGCTCAACCCGCGAAGTATCCGAAGTTGGAAGCCAACATCAAGGCAATCCAGTCAGTCCACCACGTCCCCGTACAAGGGTTCTCGGTTGGTCTGCACCGTAACGCTTCTGGCGAAAACATGGGGTCGCTCACGATCCTTGGCTTTGCGAAGCTGTATGGTCTGAGGGAAGACCAGGTGCTCTCCCTGTTCGGTGAGGCAGCCGAAGAGGTCCTGAAAGACCCGGACGGAACGAATCATCCGAACATCCGCGCCTTCCTGAAGCAGGGCTTGTCCGGGGTGACCTTCTACGACGGCGGCATTCGTCTCCATTCGCCGTTCAAGATTATCGAGGATGCCTGGGAAGACCGCGCGAGCTTTTCGCCGGAGAATGCGCCGAAGGACCTCTTCCTCGCCGTCGACACGGCAATGAGCATGCTCGACAGCGGTCAATGGCGCACTGCCATGAAGCTCGGGGACGGATGGTTTACGAATCAGGCGCTGAAGAAAGCCGTGCTTTTGTCCTTTCGGCTGAGCGATAACAAGGTGATGGGCGATACCGGCGTGGTGGGATTTGATGACGGTCCTCTGTATTTCGACAAGGTGCCGCTCAAGTTCAGGCGCTGGAAAGAAACGACCTTCCGCGAGGCGGGTTTCCGCGTCGTCCCTGGCGCGGTCGTCCGGCGGGGCAGCTTCATCGGCAAGAATGTCGTGCTGATGCCGAGCTTCGTGAATATCGGCGCGTATGTCGATGAAGGTACGATGGTCGACACGTGGGCGACGGTCGGTTCCTGTGCGCAGATCGGCTCGAACTGCCACCTCTCGGGCGGTGTCGGCATCGGCGGCGTGCTCGAGCCTCTGCAGGCCAATCCGACGATCATCGAAGATAATTGCTTCATCGGTGCGCGCTCGGAAGTGGTCGAGGGGGTGATTGTCCGCACCGGGGCAGTTCTTTCCATGGGCGTCTTCATCGGCAAGAATACGCCGATTGTTGATCGTACCGCCGGGAACCGCGTCATTCGCGGCGAAGTCCCCCCGTACGCGGTCGTCATGATGGGGGTCAATCCCGAGAACGGCCTCATCTGTCCGCACATCGTGAAATACCGAGACGAGCAGACGGACGCGGCGACAGCCCTCAACAGTCTTCTGCGTTCCTGAAGTCCCCATTCTTGAGGTTTTTATGGCCCGGCACATGTGTCCGGGTCATGTTTTTATCTCACGACTTACTTTCCGTATATGTCAAGGTTCTGAAACGGCGTAGGATTTATGAGGGTGTTTCGGAACGGTACATTTGACTCCGTGGACGGCTTCCTGTATCTTTGCAGTATCCCGCTGCGCGGGCTTTTCATTACTTCCATGTCACGCTCACTCAAGAAAGGACCCTTCGTGGACGCTAAGCTCATGAAGAAGATCCTCGACAAGAAACCGGCAACCGCCGGCGTGATAAAGACATGGGCGCGTCGCAGCCAAATAAGTCCGGAGATGGTCGGGTTCTCGTTCGGAGTGCATAACGGCAAGTCGCACATCGAAATCACCATCTCCGAAGAGATGGTCGGACATCGTCTTGGCGAGTTCTCTCCGACCAAGAAGTTCATCCGACACGGCGGCAAGATGCAGAAGGAGCTCGAGCAGAAGAAGCAGCAGGCTGAGATAGCTTCTGCGAAGGCTGCAAAGGCTGCGCCAGCAAAGTCTCCTGCGAAGAAGAAATAATATATGGCAAACGCAACCCTCAAGAGTCATAACCAGTCCCCGCGCAAGGTCCGCCTTGTGACTGATCTCGTCAAAGGGAAGAAAGTCCCTGCCGCGCTCATCGCGCTCGAGTTCCTCCCGCGCCGTGCCTCTGAACCGGTCGCAAAGGTCATCAAGAGTGCCGCTGCGAACGCGAAGTCTCAAGGCCAGAATCCTGACGAGCTCACGATTAAGAACATCATCGTCGAGAGCGCCGGCATGATGAAGAAGTACATGCCGCGCGCATTCGGCCGTGCTGCACCTATCCGCCGCCGCAAGAGTCGCGTCATCGTAACGCTCTCGTAATTTTCCATGACACACACCGTACATCCTTACGCACACCGCCTCGGCATCATCCGGGACTGGAAGAGCCGTTGGTTCGCTGCTGACAGCAAGAGCTATCGCGAAAATATCAAGGTTGATGAGACCATTCGCCGTTTCCTCACGAAGAAGTTGCGCGGTACCTATACAAGCGGTATTGAGATTGAGCGCTCGGCAAATGAGCTGCGCGTCATGATTTCGACGGCACGCCCAGGGCTCGTCATCGGTCGCTCTGGCGAGAACGCGACGAAACTACGCACTGAACTCGGTGCTGTTGTGCACAAGGTAGCGCCGCTGGATCGCCGCACGCTCAAGCTCGACATCGTCGAGATTCGCCAGCCTGAGACCGACGCTGCTGTTGTTGCTTATATGGTTGCTGAGGGTCTTGAGAAGCGCATGCCGTTCCGTCGCGTGCTCAAGCAGACGATCGAGAAGGTGATAGCCGCCCGCGAGGTCGAGGGTGTGCGTATCGCCGTTTCAGGCCGCTTGGGCGGTGCAGAAATGAGCCGTAAGGAGGAGCTGAAGAAGGGTCGCATCCCGCTCCAGACGTTCCGCGCTGACATCGACTTCGCTCACGAGCAGGCGTACCTTCCGTACGGCGTCATCGGCATCAAGGTGTGGATCTTCCGCGGCAATGTGTACCAGGACAAGCGGGCATCGGTTCGCATGCCTGAAGCGGCTCCGGCTCGCGGCTAATATTTGAATATGTTGTTTCCTAAAAAAGTAAAACATCGTAAGTGGCAGACGCAGCGTTTGAGCGAGAAGCGCCTCAATCGCCCCGATACTCGCGGCATCAGTGTCGTGTTTGGCTCGTTTGGACTCAAGGCGCTCACGCCGGCTCGCGTGACGAGCAATCAGATAGAGTCGGCACGTAAAGTGCTTACGCGCGCAACGGCGAAGACTGGTAAGCTCTGGATCCGCATCTTCCCTGATCGTCCGGTGACGGCGAAGCCTGCTGAGGTCGGCATGGGTAGCGGCAAGGGCGACCCGAAGCACTATGTGTTCCAGGTGCGCCCTGGGCGCGTCCTCTTCGAGATGGACGGCGTACCGGAAGATATCGCTCGCGCGCACCTGCGCCAGGCGGGCATGAAGTTGCCAGTCAAGACGGCAATCGTCACGCGCCAATAATTGCTTTTTCTCTCCATATATGACAAAAAAAGAAGTAATGACGAAGAAAACCGATCAGGAGCTCACCAAGCTCCTCGCTGACACACGCGCGGAACTCCGCACGGTCCGCTTCTCTGCGGCTGGCGCCCGCGCCAAGGACAGCAATGCGCCGAAGAAGTTCCGTGCTGTGGTCGCCCGCGTTCTCACCGAGAAGCACGCTCGTACGTTCACCGCTATTTAAATCATATGGAACAAAAAATCTCCCGCCCCCAATCATTCGTCGGTACTGTCGTTAAGACGGCGATGAAGGACACGGCTACGGTCAAAGTCGATCGCTACGTGAAGAACGCGAAATACAAGAAGTATTTCGTGCGCTCGAAGAAGTTCCTCGCGCATGATCCGGGGAACACCGTACAGGTAGGGGACACGGTTACGATCGTCGCGGTGCGCCCGATCTCGAAGCTGAAGAGCTTCGCGATTGATCCGACCAAGACGGTTTCCGCAGAACGCGGCGAATAATATATATGTTGCAGCCTCAATCCATCGTCACAGTTGCAGATAATTCCGGCGGCAAGGTCGCGCGCATCTTCAAGGTGCTCGGCGGCAGCAAGCGCCGCTATGCGGAGATTGGTGACTCGGTCGTCGTCTCTATCCAGAGCGCGGAGCCGCGTAAGGCAGTGAAGAAGAAGGATATCTTCCGCGCGATTGTCGTGCGCCAGGTGAAGCCTTTCGGTCGTAAGGACGGTTCGTATGTGCGCTTCGATGAGAACGCGGTCGTGCTCATCGAGAAGCAGGGTAAGGAGATGGGTCCGAAAGGGAACCGTATCTTCGGTCCGGTGCCCCGCGAGCTCTCCGAGATGGGATGGCACTCCATCGTGTCTCTCGCCCCAGAAGTCGTCTAATATTTTCAGTATGCACGTAAAAAAAGGAGACAAAGTGAAGATCATCGCAGGGAAGGACAAAGGGAAGTCCGGCGTCATTCTGCGCGCTCTGCCGAAGGACGATAAAGTAGTTATCGAGGGTATCGCAATCGCGAAGCGCCACGTGAAGGGCGTCGGAGGGAAGGTTGGCCACATCAGTGAGCGCCCGCGCCCGATTCACGTGTCGAACGTGCAGCGTGTTGAAGGAAAATAATATGTCTATCACCAAACAAAAACAGCAGACAGCCTATGCCGCACTTGCGGAGCAGTTCGGCTATACCAGCACGATGCAGGGTCCGCGCATCGAGAAGGTAATCGTATCTTCCGGCGTCGGCAAGAAGCGTGATAAGAAGCAGCTCGAGCTCATCCAGGATCGGCTCGCAAAGATTACGGGTCAGAAGCCAGCGCTCCGACCGGCACGTCTCTCAATCGCTTCCTTCAAGCTGCGTGAGGGCGATATCGTCGGTATGCAGGTGACGCTCCGCGGCGCGCGCATGTATGACTTCATCGACAAGATGATTCATATTGCGCTTCCACGTACGCGCGACTTCCGCGGATTGAAGGCGTCGGCGATTGATGCCATGGGGAACTTCACTATTGGTATCAAAGACAACACAATCTTCCCGGAGACGAGCGATGAGGACCTGAAGGATGTCTTCGGTCTCGCCGTCACCATTGTTACTTCTGCCAAGTCGAAGGCCGAAGCTGAAGCGTTCCTCCGCCACCTCGGAATGCCGCTCATCGTTGACTCGGGCGTAAAACGCTGATAATCTCTGAATACGCTCCTCGGAGCTTTATTTTTTATGGCAAAAAAGTCCCAACTCGCTCGGCTCGTCAAAAAGACGAAACTCGTCGCGAAATATGCAGTTAAGCGCGCAGCCCTCAAAGCTGCGGGTGATTCTGCGGGACTCCAGAAGCTTCCGAAGAACTCCTCGCCAGTGCGGTTGAAGAACCGCTGTGCGATCACGGGCCGCTCCCGCGGCTATATGCGCGCGTTCGGTCTCTCACGCATTCAGTTCCGCGAGCTCGCGCTTGAAGGGAAGATACCAGGCGTAAAGAAAGCATCATGGTAACTGACCGCATCGGCGATTTCATAATCCGTCTCCAGAATGCCGCTAAGATCGGCAAGCCGTTGGTGTCTGTCCCGCACTCTTCGCACGTCCTCGCAATTGCGAAGAAACTCAAAGAGCTTGGGTTCATCGCTTCAGTAGAAGTGAAGACAAAGGGGGAGAGTGACGTAAAGAAGGATATTCTGGTAACACTCGCCTTTGACGAACGCGGACAGGCGAAGCTTCGTGGCGTAAAGCGTATCAGTAAGCCGGGTCGTCGGCTGTATGTTCCGTCTGCGGAAGCGCATCGCGTGAAGGGTGGTACGGGTGCACGCATCCTCTCCTCGTCAGCAGGTGTCATCACTGATACTGAGGCGCGCAAGACCAACACAGGTGGAGAGAATCTCTTTGAGATCTGGTAATACTATGAGCCGCCTCGCAAAAAAACCAACAGTAATAGGAAAGACCGATGTCTCGGTCGCCGGTGGAGTCCTGACCGTTAAGGGTCCGAAGGGTACGCTCACCAAGCGCGTGCATCCGACGATCGATATCGCCGTCGCAGATGGGAAGGTGACAGTGTCGCCGAAGGACCGTTCCCGCCTCGCCAAGGCGCTCACGGGCACATTCGCTTCCCATGTGAAGAATATGGTCCAGGGTGTTGAGACGCCGTTCATGAAGAAGCTCATCCTCGAAGGAGTCGGTTATCGCGTTGAACTCAAGGGCAAGGATCTCGTGCTCACAGTCGGTTTCTCGCACACGGTGCCACTCGCAATTCCGGAAGATGTCACCGCAACGGTCGAGAAGAACGCCATCAAGCTTGAGAGCATCAACAAGGAGTCAGTCGGTCAGTTCGCCGCGAACATCCGCCGCGTGAAGCCGCCTGAGCCGTATCTCGGCAAGGGTATCCGCTACGATGGGGAAGTTATCCGCCGCAAGCAGGGTAAGAAAGCAGTCTAATCATTTATGCAACACGCACCCGCAACGAAAAGTGTACTCCGCAAGCGCCGCCACGCGCGCGTGCGAGCTACGATCAAAGGTACTGCAGAGCGACCGCGCTTGGCGGTGTACCGCAGCAATCGCTTCGTCTCAGCACAGCTCATCGACGATGCAGCAGGGAAGACGCTTGCCGCAGCGCACGGTCGCGAATTCAAGGGCCCGCAGTCGGTGCAGGCGAAGGAAGTCGGCTCCGCAATCGCAGCGAAGGCAAAGGCACTCGGCATCGGTGCGATTGTCTTCGACCGAGCTGGCTACCGCTACGGCGGCCAGGTGAAGACGCTTGCGGACGCAGCTCGCGAAGGAGGTCTCACATTTTAATATCATGACTATGACACCAGAACAGGAAGTAATTCAGGAAGCCGTGGAAAGCGTTGCTGAGACGCCAGCTACGCCTGTTGTCGCAGAGGCCGTAGAAGGAGTCGTCGCTCCGGCGGCACGCCCGGGTGCACGCGGACCGATTCGCGGACGTTCCCCGCATGCATCCCGCGGCGGGAGTCGAGGCGCGCGTCCACCACGTGAGCGTGGCGAGTTCGATCAGGTTACAATCGATGCACGCCGTGTCGCTCGTGTTATGGCAGGTGGTCGCCGCTTCAACTTCAGCCTCGTTGTCGTCATTGGTGATCGCAAGGGTCGCGTTGGCGTCGGTCTCGGTAAGGGTATCGATACGGCGCTCGCTATTGATAAGGCGACGCGTGATGCGAAGAAGCATCTCTTTACGATTCCTCGTACAGCATCTGGCTCGATTCCGCATGAAGTATCGACGAAGTATGCGTCTTCGACCGTCGAGATCATCCCGTCACGCGGTCGCGGTCTCGTTGCTGGCTCGGCGATGCGCACCGTCCTCGATCTCGCTGGCGTGACCGATGTCGTCACGAAGATCCACTCTCGCTCGAAGAACAAGCTCACTATCGCACGCGCTACGGTCGCAGCATTGAAGAAGCTCCGCGCGAAGTAATCATTTACGTATGCAACTGAACACCATTTCTCCTCGCACGAAAGTAAACAAGCCAGAACCGGTCGGTCGTGGCGGCAAGCGCGGCAAGACGTCTGGTCGTGGCGGCAAAGGACAGACTGCACGCGCGGGACACAAGATTCGTCCGGAAGTTCGTGATCTCATCAAGAAGCTTCCGAAGCGCCGCGGACACGGCAAGAATCGCGCACGCACCGTACGAACTAATCGCATCGCTGATTCAGCGGTGAACCTCACAGCGCTCGAGGCAGCCTACAAGGCAGGAGAGACCGTTTCGCCAGCATCACTCGTGGCGCGAGGACTCGTGCGACGCGCAAAGGGTCGCGCGCCGGTCGTGAAGATTCTCGGCACTGGCACCCTCACGAAAGCTCTCGTCATCAGGAACTGCACCTTGTCTACCGCAGCGCGTACGGCGCTTCTCGCGGTCGGCGGGACCAGCCATGATTAACTCCTTCTTTCGCAAGGTCAAACTCGCTTTTGGCGATTCAGAAATCCGCGCTCGCATCTTGTTCGTCATCGGCGCACTCGCGCTTTTCCGCTTCCTCGCTGCCGTGCCTATCCCGGGCGTCGACAAAGCTGCGCTCGCATCTTTCTTCGCGAGCAACCAGTTCTTCGGTCTTTTGAATATCTTCTCGGGCGGCGGTCTCGCTCAGCTCTCTATCGTAATGCTCGGCGTCGGTCCATACATCACTGCATCGATCATCATGCAGCTCGCGACCATCATCTTCCCACAGGTGAAGACCGCATATTTTGAGGAAGGGGAGGCCGGCCGCGCGAAATTCATCGAGTGGAGCCGTCTCCTGACAATCCCGATTGCAGTATTGCAGGCCGTTGGATTCCTCTTCCTTCTCCAGGGTCAGAATGTCATAGGGCAGCTCGATACGGTCGCACTCATCGCGAATATCGCGCTTATCGCCGCCGGATCACTCCTTCTTATGTGGATTGGCGAGCTCGTGACCGAGTTCGGCATCGGCAACGGCGTCTCACTTATTATTCTCTCGGGCATCCTTGCGAGCGTCCCGGCAAGCATCGCGCAGACTATCTTTGCCGCGACTGCCGCGAATATCCCTTCGTACTTGGCATTTACGTTCCTCGCCGCGGCACTGGTCTATGCGGTGGTTGTTGTTTCTGATGCTGAGCGTTCTATCCCGATTGCCTATGCTCGGGCGATGCGCGGCGCGGCGCTCGCGCAGGGTGCGGCGACGTACCTCCCGATTCGCCTCCTTCAGGCAGGCGTGATTCCTATCATTTTCGCACTCTCGCTTCTTCTTGTGCCGCAGATGGCGCTTTCGATGTTGAATGCAATCCATGTATCCTTCGCCTCTTCGGCGGCGCTCTGGTACACGGCTTTCCTCTCTAATCCTTGGAAGTACGGAGCTGTCTACTTCGCGCTCGTCGTGCTCTTCACGTACTTCTACACGGCCGTCACTTTCGAACCGAAGCGTGTCGCTGAGAACCTCCAGAAGACAGGAGCCTTCGTCCCAGGCGTACGCCCTGGCCGCGAGACTGAGGAGTACATCGGGAACGTCGTGAACCGTATCACGCTCCCTGGCGCGTGTTTCCTCGGCCTCCTTGCGGTTGCTCCGTCGATCATTCAGGGTCTCACGGGTGTCACGACGCTCGTCCTCGGCGGCACTGCGCTCCTCATCGCTGTCCAGGTCACACTTGATCTTGCTCGCAAGATAGACGCGCAAGTTTCCCTCCGCGAGTACTAATTTCACAACACAAAACACGCGACAGCTCTGCTGTCGCGTGTTTTGTGTTGTGATGCTAGAGTGGGCAGATGGAAAAGCCAATCATATTTTTTATCGGGAAACCGGGGAGCGGGAAGGGGACGCAGGCCAAGCTACTGTCAGATGTGACGGGCTGGCCGGTGGTTGGCACGAGCGGTGGACTACGCGAGATCGTGGCGACAGGCGGTCCCGTCGGGCACAAGCTCAAGGAGACCATGGATACCGGAATGCTTACTCCTTACTGGTTCGCTTCGTACGTCTACCTCAAAATCCTCTTCGGTATCCCGGAGGGTGGAAATGTCATCTTCGATGGTACAAGCCGTACCGTGCCTGAAGCAGAAATCGTTGCCGAGTCGCTCAAGTGGCTCAACCGACCGTTCTACATCTTCCATCTCGGTGTCCCCGATGAAGAGGTTCATACGCGTATCGCGCTGCGTCGCGAGAACGGATCTCGGCCTGACGACCATGCAGAGGTCGTCCACAAGCGTCTTGAGGAATATTACTCAAGCACAGAAGGAGCAATCGACTATCTGCGCCAGGCAGGTATCCTCACCGAGGTTGATGGCCATCGGCCGCCTGAAGTTATCGCAGAGGAAGTGAGGAGTATCCTCAAGATTTAAATGATTATCAGAAACGATACCGAGCGGGCGAATCTCATCGAAGGCGGCAAGCGGCTTGCTGCCGTGCTCGCCGCCCTCAGGGCGAAGGTTGCGCCGGGCGTCACGACTGAGGAACTCGATGACCTGGCAGAACAGATGATTCGCGATGGCGGCGATGAGCCATGCTTCCTCGGCTATACGCCTGAAGGAGGGAATCGTCCGTATCCAGCAACGCTCTGCGTCTCGATAAATGATGAAGTCGTGCATGGTATACCGAATGAATCGGTGAAGACCTTGAAGGAGGGTGATATCGTCGGGCTCGACCTTGGACTCACGCACAATGGCATCATCGTCGATGCTGCCATCACGGTACCGGTGGGCACGGTGAGCGAGGAGACGAAGAAGCTTCTTCGAGTAACGGAAGAAGCGCTTGCCGCCGGCATCGATGCGGCCGTTCCGGGGAATCATATCGGTGATATCTCGCACGCGATTCAGGAAGTGATCGAAAGAGCCGGATTCAAAGTAGTGAAGGAGCTCGGCGGTCACGGTGTGGGCGATGTTGTGCACGAAGATCCGTTCATCCCGAATTATGGGCGCAAAGGAGAGGGTGAGCTACTCGAAGAGGGTATGGTGCTAGCACTCGAGCCTATCTCAACCGCCGGGAAAGCGGCGGTCATACTGTGCCCGGACGGTTACACGTTCCGCACCAAGGATGGCAGCAAGAGCGCTCACTTCGAGCATACTATCTTGCTGGAAAAGCAGGGAGCGCGTATCATAACGATATAACCGTGTCCGCCTGTTGGCGGTATTTATTTTAAAAAACTATGGCACATCCGAAAGAAGAAAAGACACTCATTATATTGAAGCCGGACGCAGTGCATCGCGGACTCATGGGAGAGGTTATTGGCCGCTTCGAACGCAAAGGGCTGAGGATTGTAGGCATGAAAATGATTGAGCTCGAGGACGCACTCCTTGAAGCGCACTATGCACACATCAAGGACAAGCCGTTCTTCTCCGGCATCAAGACGTTCATGAAGACGTCGCCGGTGGTGGTGCTGGCGCTTTCGGGTATAAATGCGGTTGCCGCAACTCGACTTATCGTGGGGCCGACGAAAGCCTACGAAGGCGCAGCAGGTACCATCCGCGGCGACCTCTCGCTCTCGACACAATCGAATCTTGTCCACGCATCTGACAGTATCGAGAATGGGATTGTGGAAGTAGAACGCTTCTTCAAAGGAGATGAGCTCTTCGGATACAAGCGTAATGATTTCGACTTCATCAGCGCCGAAGAGGCGTTCTAGGGAACATTTGTTCGGATAGACAGAAAATCCCGCTCATGGCGGGATTTTTGTTTTCCACACGCCCACTCCGGGGAGCAGGTATACTAGTAAGTGGAGCTGTTCTTAAAAACGCAACTTACTTCCTACAAGGGAGAATAACTATTAAGACGTGCTTGGTGAAGCCTGTGAAGGAATCCGATAGCCGCCGTTGTTTATCCCACCTGGCACAATAAAGTTGCCGGAGAGGACAGTTCCGCAAAAATCCCGTCTCAAAAAGACGGGATTTTTGCGCTTAGTAGCAATAGCTCCATGGTAAAGTTGCTACATGGCATTACGACTCGGTTTCTACGGCGGAGCAGGCAAGGTGACCGGCTCAAACTTTTTAATCACCGGAGCGAAGGGAAGGATTCTTGTTGATTGCGGTATCGAGCAGGGAGGTGACTTCTGCGAAGAGTGCATGTACGGGCCGTTCCCGTATGACGTCACAACGATTGACGCTCTTATCGTGACGCATTCTCACCTCGACCATGTCGGTCGCATACCGAAGCTTGTGCGGGATGGCTTCCGTGGAAAGATATTCATGACGCCAGCAACGCGGGACCTCGCAGCTCTTATCCTGCTCGATTCCTCGCACATCCTCGCAGAAGAAGCTGGGCGTCTAGGGAGGCTTCCTTTATACGACATCAACGATGTCGAGACTGCCTTCTCGCTCGTCGAGACGCTCGAATATCATACGGAGAAAGAGGTCGCGCCCGGGCTCTCGGCCTACTTGCGCAACACGGGTCACATCCTCGGCTCGGCGAGTGTGCGCATCAGAGACGAGGAAGGGACGAGTGTCGCATTTACCGGCGACATCGGTAACTCTCCTTCGCCGCTTCTCCCTGACTGGGAGCCAGTGCCGGATGCTGATGCGCTTGTGATGGAGAGCACGTACGGAGACAAACAGCACCCGAATCAAGAAAATCGCGGACCTCTTTTGCTTGAAGAGATGAAGCGAGCCATAGCAAGAGGAGGTACAATCCTCATTCCCGCTTTCTCGGTCGAACGCACTCAGCTCATGCTCTACGAGCTCTCCAACTTCTTTGACGCAGGAGATCTGCCGAAGGTTCCCGTCTTTCTCGATTCACCACTCGCCATACATGTGACTGCAGTGTACGAGAAGTGGGGGATGACATACTTCAAAAAAGAGACAGAGGATGAGATGAGGCGAGAAGGGAGTATTTTCGAATTCCCATTCTTGAAACAGACACTTTCAAGCGAAGAGTCGATGGCGATAGAGAAGGTACCGGGGCCGAAAATCATCATCGCCGGCGCGGGGATGAGTCATGGCGGCCGCATCGGTCGCTGGGAGACACGCTATCTGCCCGACCCCGCCACCACGCTCTTTATGGTCGGCTACCAGGCCCCTGGCACGCCGGGGCGACGCATGATGGAGGGCGCATCGAGTGTGCGTATCGCCGGTGCTGAAGTAAAGATAAAGGCGAAGATAGAGAAACTTGAAGGCTGGTCAGCCCATGCCGATCGCGACGGGCTCCTCGCATTTGCCGAAGCAGCGCTTGCCGATAAACGGACGAAAGCCATCTTCACAGCTCATGGCGAGCCTTCTGCCGAACGATTCCTCGCCCAGCGCATCCACGACTACCTCGGCGGCTCTGCCATCGTCCCTGAGGCAGGGCAGACGTGGGAGATTACGAAAGAATCGGTGAAGAAGGTCTAAATATTCAGATGTTGACGTCCGAACAGCAGAAGTGGGTAGATCATCTTTCCGATACAGACACAATCTCAATCGTTCCGTTTGATCAAACTGCAGAAGAGAAATTCATTTTTGTTAAAGAACGAATTCGGTCAGCGCTTGGCGCGTATGTGCCAGTTGAACATCATGGTGCGGCGAGCCTAGGGATTTCAGGACAAGATGAAATTGATATTTATGTGCCCATACCAATGGAAAAATTTGATGCGTTTCTCGAATTATTGAAAGAGCTGTTCGGAGAGCCGCGAAGTACGTATCCTTTGCGGAGAGCTCGATTCGTGACGGATGTGGATGGTAAACACGCGGATGTATTCCTAATCACTGAGAGCAGTGATGACTGGCTCAGGAGTATCGCCTTTGAAACTCATCTGAAGAATCATCCTGATGATTTGGATGCATATCGGAAGTTGAAGGAAAGAAGTGCTGGACTAAGTGTGAGAGAGTACTATCGACGGAAAATCGAATTCATAAATGGGATATTGAAGAAATCGATAGCATGACGACATGTTTCCGAGCAATCTTATCCTCTATACTTCACGACCGTGATGAATAAGGGATAGGTAATGATGCGAGTGCAGTCGTCCCTGAGGCAGGGCAGACGTGGGAGATTACGAAAGAGTCAGTAAAGAAGATATAAGGCGGTGCGAAAGAAAACCAGGCCACCGCGAACGGTGACCTGGATGGGTGCGGGTTTCTATTCCGCTGTTGATTCGGCCGCTCCCGCAATGTGCGCTACGGCGGCTTCTTCAATGAGTCGGGACAATTCTCGTTCCCCTTGCTCGGAGAGCTTGAACTTGGTGGTGGAGACACGTCCTGGCTCGAGGACACCAGTGATATATCTCGCGTCCTTCGCTTCTGCGAACACGGTCCAGTCCAATGGCGACGTATCGCACGTGAAAGCGCCAGAGTGTCCTTTCCCGTCGTCGAAGTGCTCCCGGACCTCGGCTTCTCCTTGCCGGTAACTCACTACGTACGCGGCCGTCTTTCTGCCGTGGAAGATGTCGATGTGCAGGGCGTGAAGCAGGTCCAGCAGGGTTGTGATGGTCGGCATTTCCATGATTGTGCTTACCTCCTCTTAAAGAACAGACTTTTATCCTGTTCCTGGTGGAGGTGTTTGTCAACGCGTAAATGAAAACCGCCCTTTCGGGCGGTTTTCATGTCGGTTAGACGACTTGCTTACTGATGCGTTCGAATATCTCAGGACGATCAGTTGCGAATTCAGCGAGGACTTTACGGTCGAGCGCGAACCCGGCTTTCTTGAGCTTGTTGATGAACGTACTGTAGGAAGCGTGGCCGTTTGCGCGGACAGCGGCATTCAGGCGGACGATCCAGAGCTGGCGGAAGTCGGTCTTCTTGTCGCGGCGGTGAGCGAACGCGTAGCGGCCGGCGCGCATGAGGGCTTCATGGGCGAAGTTGAGCTTCTTGGAGCGGATGCCGCGATATCCCTTCGCTCTCTCGAGGATGTTCTTGCGGCGCTTATTCGCGTGTACTCCACCTTTGATTCTTGTCATACGTAAATGATTACTTAATTAGGTTCCTGGAAGGAAGCGGCGCTGCACCTTTGCTGTGAGAGTGATGGTGACCGCGCGGCGCTTGCCGGAGCGAGTTGAGCCGCTCTGCTTTGCATTGAAATGGTTCTGGCCCGCTTTGCGCGCCATGAGCTTACCCGTGCGCGTGACGCGGATCCGTTTCGTATAAGATTTGTTAGTTTTCATATTGTGGTTGTGGTTCAACGGCTGCCCCTCCTTTCTCTCGTTTCGCTTGCGCTATGAGATCGCGTTCGATGACGCCGGCAAATCCTTTCGGACTGCGAGTGATCGGTTCGGCGATCTTATACGCGTACGGGATGCGAGAAAGGAACTTCTCAAGGCGAACCTTGAGGAACTCCTCGCTCATTCCCTTGTAGCGACCCTTCAGGAAGAGCTCTGCGCGCACTCGGTGGCCCTCTGCGAGCCACTCAGCGGCCTTCTTAGCCTTCAGCGCCATATCGTTGTCTCCGGTGCCCACTTTGATCTGGACCTCCTTCGTTTCCGACACTTTTACCTTGGCTTTTGCTACCTTTTCCTTCTTGCTTCGCTCGTATTCGAATTTACCATAATCCATGATCTTCGCAACGGGCGGGACGGCTGAGGGCGAAATCTCGATAAGATCCTGCCCGGCCGTCTTGGCTGCCGCGAGGGCCGCTTCGAGCGAGAGAACTCCCAGGTTTTCGCCTTCTGCGCCAATAACGCGCAGCTCAGCCGCGCGTATCTCGTTATTTATGCGAAGTCGGTCGGTAGCCACTGGAAGTCACATAAATATAGCACAAAAAGGCGGGAATACGCAATAGAAACAAAGACGCCGACCCAGGGGTCGGCGCTATGAAGCGAAGGTAGTCAGATGAATCCGTCGCGAGGGTGCATTTCTGCCCAAGCGACTTTCTCACCGTGTGCGACCGCAATATAGGCGTCAGCCACCATGCCGGAAATCATCCGGTCGAACCATGGCTGTACTCCCGAGCAGGCCACGACGATACCGCTGCGCTTCACGCCACCCCAGAAAGGCGTATCGCCCGGGAAGAGTAGGTGGGCCACTGAGTCGGGGCCGCCGTCATTCCGGTCGTGCCAGAGCTGGAGAGCTTTGCATTGCGCGATGTTGGCGAAATCGTGTTCCCAACCGTTCTTGCCGCCATACGAGTACTCGGCGAGCAGGTGCGGCTTGATGGGGTAGTCGGGATAGGTCCCTGACGTGTCCATCGAGGGTACCAGCATGACGATGTGGAATGTTTCCCGCTTTATCGAGAAAGAACCGGCGACGAATAGGGCGACATCCGCCATGATTTTTGCAGCAATCCCTTTGGTGGGGAATTCAGGTAACAGTTCGGGCATGACGCCTCCTTCGGTTGGTTGAGTATCGCAAGAACGGATTGTTCTGGAAAGATAAAAGCACAGAGTCAGATGAACGTCAATTTGAAAGTTGATTCGGGTCAGAGAGGACGATTTCCGCTTTGCCTTGATAGCTCTGTATCTTGCCCGTGAGGGTCACGGTCGTTCCGTTGTAGCGGGAGAGGTCACCGAACTGCTTGGCATCGTCGGCGAAGATGACGCCCGAGAAGGGACAGGTCTTGTAGTTGGCACAGAAGTCGAGGAAGACCGTGCCGCTTGCCGATGTATGCGCCTTCACGAGCGTGCCGTGCACCGAGGCGTACTCGCCGATATGTTTGCTGGCATCGGTGTAGTCGATGGTGCCGATAGAAACGGGCGCGGCCGCTCCCGCGGCCGCGTTGCCTTTATAGGCGTCGAGCAGTTTCTTTACTATGTTCTCGTATGCTTGCCGAAGTGCCGGGTCAGTGCCGATCTCAATGATCTCATCGTTAATTGTTGTCGCGGATCGAGTCCAGTTGTAACTGCCGAATGCATATGCTTGTTCGGTCACCAGGAGCTTGATGTGCATGATTCCGTTCCCGGTTGCATGGCGCTCCACGAAGAGGGGAATGTCTGCAGCACGCAGGCGTGCGGTGATGGGAGCGCCGTAACTGTTGCTACTCTGCTCTGAGTCCATGATGCCGCGTACGTCCACACCGCGCTTCTTTGCTGCGACGAGGGCGTCCGCGATAGAGGGGAGGGTGAAGGTATAGATAGCGAAGAAGATATGGTCTTCTGCCTCATTGATGAGCGCGATGAGCTCCTGATCATTCTGTTTCTGATCGAGACTGTAGATAATGCGTGTCGAGCCGGCGACGGGTGCAGGCACCGTCTGCGCTGGAATGCTCACGCCCGCTGCTTGTACTCCTGTGCCCGCAGAATAGCCGATGAATCCCGCTGCAAAGGCGATGAACGCCGCCGCGCTTGCGCGAATAAGTCGCTGCTTCATACGTTCAGTATACCCGGCAGTCGATTCTCCCAGGGCGAGAGAATAACTAGTTATCCCCACACGGCTTCATTTTCAAGTAAGGTAGGCTCAAACAGTAAGTTAAATAATTTGAATCACTATGAACATAGTCGCCATTTCGGGGAGCTTGAGAAAGGGTTCGTTTAATACGGCGCTCTTGCGCTCACTCCAAGCACTCACGCCGGTGGGTATGAACATACAGGTTGTTGATATCAGCGCGCTGCCGTTCTTCAACCAGGATGAAGAAGCGTCGTTCCCGGCCACTGCACAGATGCTTAAGGACAGTATTGAAGCGGCAGACGGCATCATCATCGCGACGCCGGAGTACAACCGCTCGTTCCCGGGTGTCCTGAAGAATGCGATTGATTGGGCAAGCCGCCCGTGGGGCAAGAACTCATTTGCTGGCAAACCGGTACTCACTATGGGTGTCTCGGTGGGGAAGATAAGCACAGCCGTTGCACAGAATCATCTGAAGCAGGTCCTCGCCTATCTTGATATGCAGGTGATTGGTCAGCCTGAGCTCTACATCGGTCCGGCAAGCGAGGTGTTTGACGGGGAGGGGAACATCACCGACGCTTCGACAAAAGAATTACTCACAAAGGCGCTTGAGACACTGGGAAACCGCGTGGCGTGATACGCTACGGCGATGGAGCCATCGCCTGAAATGAAGGAGGAGAGAGTCGAGAAGAACATTCTTTGGCTCTTCGATCTCGCGCTCATACTGAAGATCGTCAATGGTGCGCTCGAAGCGCTCGCGGCGCTCCTCGTACTCTTCGTTCCCCCATCGCTCGTACTCAAGCTCGCTGAATTCGCGACGAGCCGTGAGCTCGCACAGGATATCGACGACCCTATCGCGACCGCTATTCAAAGTTCAGCGGCCGCGTTTGCCGTGCACTCGCACTATTTCCTCGCCTTGTATCTCGCACTCCATGGCGGCATAAAGATCCTGCTCGTGCTCGGCATCTTCGCCAAGAAGAAGGCCGCGTACCCGCTCTTCATGATCTCGCTTGCAATCTTCGGGTCGTATGAAGCGTATCGAGGATTCATTCTCGACGAGACTCTGCTCAAGGCGATTGCGGCTTTCGACTTTACTCTCCTTCTGCTGACGGCGCATGAGTATCGGCGCAGGTATCAGCACCGTCCCTTCTAGCGCGATACGAGAGGACATTGTGCCTCCCGATGAGGAAGAGGGCGATGAGGAATCCGAGCGCGATACCCCATCGCGCCGGTCCCATCCATCCTGCAGTGAGATTTCCGAACAGGTAGGAGGCGGAGAACAAGAATGTCGTCCAGATAGCCGTCGCGCCGATTGTCGTGAACAGAAAAACGGAAAGAGGCGAATGGAAGAATCCGCTCGCGGTATAGGCCGGCAAGCGCGCACCCGGGATGAACCGTGCTGAGAATACAGTGAGTACGAACCGTGTCTCGAGCCATATGCGGAATGGAGCGGTGAAATCATGATCGACGTAGTGCGCGAGACGTGGGTGGGTGCGTGCGAGACGTCCGAGGGAGTAGAGCGCGATGTCGCCAATCACGACGCCGACATAGAGCGAAAAGAGCGCGAACGGTATAGACAGGAGTCCGTCGGCGGCAAGCATACCGACCACCACTACGGTGGTATCTTCGAGGAAGATGACCCCCACGACGATTAGGAGCGCGAGAAGCGCGGCACTGCTAGCAGAGCCTGCTATGAGATTGGAAAGGAAAAAGGACTCAATCATGTGAATCGCTCCAGTCTAACAGATTCCTTTCATCGAGGCGCAGGGCGGCATACGCCATTTGCGTAGAGCTCGTAAGGCGCGTATCCTTTAGGGTATGAAACGCATTGGAGTTGTCGGTATATTAATCCTCGCCTTTTGTGGGATTGCGAATGCCACGTACATCGCCCAAAGCAGGATCAGCGGTACGCCGCTCCTCTGCAATATCCAGAATCTTTCCGGCTGTAATATTGTCGCTAACAGCCAATATTCTCAGCTTTTTGGCATACCGCTCGCCGAATACGGTGTCCTGTTCTACGGGATACTTTTCGTCCTTGCCGCACTCGAGCTCGTCCTTTTTGATCGGCTCTTGCGCCGCGTCTTGCAGGGCGTCTCCTTTGCCGGCATTCTTGCATCGCTCTACTTCACCGGCGTACAAGTCTTCCTCATCGGTGCATTCTGCATATACTGCCTCGCGTCCTCTCTTATCGCGCTTTTCATATTCATCCTTGCGAGTCTCATTGAACCATTGAGTCGCAGCAAGGAGCAGCACTCCTTTGTGGGTAATCTCCCGAAAGAGAGTCCGCCGCATCTTCCGATGCCACCGGTGTCCTGATCCTGCCATGAAGCGCGCCGTTCTTGCTGTCATCGCTCTCTGTCTCATACCGGCGGGCGCCACTATCATCACGCGTCAGGCAATCGCTGCTCCAGCATCGTTCTCGGCAGCACAGTCACTCGTCGCCACGAGTTCTTCACCGGGAAACTCATACGCTGCGGGTGCTTCAATCGTACTGACCGCTCCGGTTGCCGGTGACTTCCTCGCGTGCGGGGGATCGGTCATCATCGCGGCTCCGGTTTCAGGGGATAATTTCATCCTCGCCGGGTCCATAAGCTCACGCGCAAGTATGAAGGGTGACTTCAGGGCCGCTGGTGGAAGCATCGACGTCAATGAGTCTATTGCGGGCGATCTCGTTGCTCTCGGCTACTCCGTGCGTGATACAGGTCGTGTCAGAGGAAGTGTGTTCATTGTCGCGGCGAACGCAACTATAAGCGATGGCGCTCTCGGGCCGGTCACCATCTACGGGAACAACATCTCACTCGCTGGAGATTTCTCGAGTGATGTCTCGATTATCGCGAGCGGCCGTGTCGCACTCGCTCCTGGCACGATGATCCGTGGCAGTCTCGCGTATGAGTCGCCGGACAAGGCGGTAATCCCTGCATCGGCGACGGTTGTCGGTGGCATTACCTATACGAACGCCGCGTATCTTCCTGATGTCAGTACATCGCGCATGCTTGCGTTTGTGAGTATTGGCTTTTTCATCATCGCGCGGATTATCGGAGCACTCATTCTCGCCGGTATCCTCGCTGGTCTTTTCCCAAAGTTCGCAGAAGCGATTGTTGATCGTGTTTTCCAAGATCGTCCGCGTGATATTCTCCTGGCTGAGCTTCTTGGATTCGCTATACTCGTCGCGACGCCGATTGTCGTGGCTATGCTCCTGCTCACGTTTGTAGGCATCGGTCTCGCTCTGCTCATCCTCATTCTCTATGCGCTTCTCCTCCTCCTCTCTCTCGTCTATGCGGGTATATTGATAGGCGGCATGCTCTCCCGGCGCTTCATCAAACGCGAACAAATCCTGTGGCATGATGGCGTCCTTGGGACGGCGATACTCTCGCTCATTGCGCTCGTGCCGGTCATTGGTCCGCCCATCGCGCTCCTCCTCATGCTTTTTGCGGCAGGGATACTTCTCCAGACTTTCTTCCGATTCGCGTTCCCTCGCCATGAGGGTAGTGACGTCGGAGCACGGTAGCTGATGGTCTCTACGAAAGACATCGAGCGGAAGACTCGTGCAAGAAAACTGGTTTCTTTCCTGAAGAAGGCGTATCCAAACCCTTCAAGCGAGCTCGTACACCGAACACCGTTTCAGTTCGTCGTTGCAGTGATTCTCTCGGCACAGTGCACGGATAAGGCTGTGAATAAGTTGACGGCATCGCTTTTCAAGAAATATAAGACCCCCCGTGACTTCGCCGAAGCGGATCTTGCTGTCTTCACGAAAGAGATCTCCTCTATCCCGTTCTTCCGTAATAAAGCGAAGGCGATACTCGGTGCAGCGAAGGTGGTGATCGAAAGATTTGCCGGGAAGATACCGAAAACAGAAGTTGAGCTTATCGAGCTACCGGGCGTGGGATATAAGACAGCTCATGTCATCCTCGGTGAGCTCTATGGCGTCTGGGAGGGTATTGCGACCGACACGCATGTGAGGCGTTTTGCAAAACGCTTTGACCTTACGGATAATTCCGATCTCACGAAAATCTCGAAAGATCTCGAAGCGCTCATCCCAAAAAAGGATTGGAAGTATGTGAATAATGGTTTCGTGCTTTATGGTCGGTATGTGTGCCCAGCGCGGCCGCATGAATGCGCAGAGCACCCGCTCACGAAACTCTGGCCTCCAGCTGCGCTTCGCTGGCCGAAGGCGAAATAATCTATGACGCCGACAAAGTTCCGTTCGCTCGTGTGGAAACACTATCGCACGCACGGGCGACATGATCTGCCGTGGAGGAAGACACATGATACCTACAAGATTCTTGTCTCTGAAATTATGCTACAGCAGACACAGGTAGCACGGGCCCTGCCGTTCTATGTCGATTTCATTAAGAAGTTCCCGACAGCGAAAAGACTTGCTGCAGCGTCGCTTGGAGAGGTGCTCACGAGCTGGCAAGGGCTTGGGTATAACCGCCGTGCATTGATGCTGCATGTTGCCGCACACGAGCTTTCTGCCCGGAAAGTTACGACAGTCCCTGAACTGGAAACACTACCGGGCGTGGGACCGTACACGGCACGCGCCGTGGCGGCATTTGCGTTTAATGAAGACGTCACCGTCATCGAGACGAATATTCGTACTGCGGTCATACATCATTTCTTCCCTCGCAAGAAGAAGGTTTCAGATACAGAGATAAAGAAGATTTTGATGGAGGTTCTGCCGAAAGGGAAGGCGCGTGAGTGGTACAGCGCGCTCATGGATTATGGGGCATACCTAAAACGTTCCGGCATCTCGCACAATGCACGAAGCACAACCCATACGAAGCAGTCAAAGTTCACAGGATCGCTTCGAGAGGCGCGCGGCGCGATTCTTCGCGAGCTCATGAGTAAGGGGGTGCGGAGCAAAAAGCAGATAGCAGAGCTCTTAGGAGCTCCTCGGCGCGAACAGACTCTTCGAGCGCTCAGTGCCCTCTGTGCCGAAGGTCTCGTGCAGGTCAGGGCGGGCCGATATGCCCTCCCACGTTAGCGGAAATCTCTGATGAAAAGAGTTGCAACCGCGCCAGCGACTGCGATAAATCCTCCGGTGATGAAGAAGAAGAGAGAATAGTTTCCGAAGTAGAGAATCAAACTGCCAACCGTGGGTCCGATGACGTTCGCGAGGGGCCAGATGCCGCGAAAGATACTCATCGAGTTGATGTCTTCGCTTGAGACACGTCGGAAGAAATGTCCCTCGGTCATACCTTCGATGAGTGCTGCTCCTATGCGTGAGCTCACAAGGATGAGTAATATGAGCGGAATGGAAGACGCGGGAGAAAGAGTTCCCAGTGCGGCAAGTGCGCTCCCAGCGACGACGAATCCCGCGAACATGAGTTCTTTATCTCCGAGGAATCGGTCAGCGACCCATCCTGCCGGATACTCAAGGAGTGCGTAGGGGATGAGCATAATCGAGAACATCCAGCCGAGCGTCGACCAGGGAATGCCGAGTACTGTGTGCAGATAGATTGGTGCGTAGAGCGGCGCCCAGATGTAGAAGAGGTATAGGAGGAAGTGAGCGAACGTAACGGCAGACAAATCACGGTCACGGGAGATACAAATGAGTGTGTCTTTCATGTGCGCATGTTGATGCGGGATCCCTTTCGGGAGACTTCGTGCAGCGAGCAGGACGATGAACGGCACGAGCATCGCCGCAGCCGCAAGGAAGATTCGTCCATAGGCGTTCGAATTCACGAGAAGCGCTCCCAGGAGAAGTGGCGCGGCAAGTGAACCTGAGTTGTGTGCGGTGAGGAATGTCGTACGTACACGACCGACCATCTCCTTCGGAGTATCGACAGCTTCAAGCAGGAGGTCGAGTTCGTAGGAGATAAAGGGCTGGAGTGCTACCGCGACAATGATGAGGAGCGAGCCCGAGATTGCCCCTGGTGCTACCGCGAGAGCGAAGAGGGCGACCATTTCTATAATCGCGAAGACGAGCGCCATCTGTTGGGCGCCATGGCGTGCGACGAGTCGCGGTAAGTACGGGAAGAGGATGAGCGCAACGAGTCCTCCGCACGCAACGACGAGTCCGGTGTATGCCGCTGGCATAAACGAAGAGAGGAAGGGGAGGAGAATGTAGATCGTGAGAGCGGTGAATATCGAGAAGAAGAAGTTCCCGACAAAGAGTATGACGCGCGGATGCATTGTGGTAGAGGATAGCATATAGAAAGTGCGACTCGCTTTTAGCGAGCCGCACTTTCTTCAAACACTGTGTTTGCGATTACATTCCAATCAACACCGGGATCACCATCGGCGCCTTATTGGTGCGCGCGAAGAGGAATCCGGCCATAACATCGGTGAGATTGTTCTTTACGTAATCAAGATCGACCGGGTTCATGTTGCGGGTCGAATCCTCGATTGTTTTCTTAATGAGAAGACGCGCTTCATTCAGAAGCATCTGCGACTCGCGCAGATACACGAATCCGCGGCTGATGATGTCCGGGGACTTGCGCAGCTTGCCCGTCTTCAAGTTCACGCTCGCGATAATCACGAACATACCGTCCTTAGCGAGCGACTGGCGGTCACGAATGACCACCTCTTGTATATCGCCGATTGTGAATCCGTCGACGACCATCGGGGAAGAGGGAACCTTCTGCTTGTGCACATTCAGTCGGACGCCGTCCTCAATGTCGATGACCGTGCCATTGTCTGCGAGAATGATATTCTCGCGCGGGAAGCCCGATTGTTCGACCGCTTTCGCATGACAGGTCGTCATCGATCGATAGCCGTACCCTGGCATGAAGAATGTCGGGTGCACCTGCTTATTGATCCAGACGAGTTCACCGGTGTTTCCGTGGCCGGTCGAGTGGACGTCGCTCGAGCGGTAATGGATGAGCGTCACTCCGTGACGGTAGAGGTTATCCTTGAGCTTCTGCACGGCGATTTCGTTCCCCGGAATGACCGAAGAGGAGAGGACAATGGTATCGCGCTCGTTCAACGTGATGTATTTATGCTGGCGCGTTGCGATGCGCATAAGCGCTGCGAATTCCTCACCCTGCGCGCCCGTCGAGAGGATGACAACCTTGTCCGGTGGATAATCGCTCAACTCTTGCGCCTGTATGAAGGTGCTCTTGTTAATCTTAAGAAGCCCTGTTTTCTCAGCAATCTCGAGGTTGGTCTTGATAGATCGTCCCTCGAGGACAATCTTCTTATTATGTTTCTCAGCAGCTTCCATGATGTGAATCATGCGCTCGAACTGCGAGGCGAACGTCCCGATGATGAGGCGGCCTGACACGGTCTTGATGATGTCTTCGAGTGTCTGAATGACACGTATTTCAGGAATGGAGAAACCATCCTTCTCGGCGTTGGTCGAATCGGCAACCATGAAGATGTTCTTGTCTTTGCCGAGTTCGCCCCACGTCTTCACTTCTCGCGCGGAAGGGATGCTGTCATCATGGTCGAGTTTCAAATCGCCAGAGATGACGACGTTTCCTTGCGGCGTCTCCACCGAAGCACCCATGGAATCAGGGATTGAGTGTGTGACCGGGAAGAACTTCACACGCGTTGAGCCGATGGTTACGGTCTGGCCGACCTCGACGATGTTCATCTCCGGTTTTGGAACGTCAGGATATTCTTCTTGCCGTCTCTGGATCATCACGGACGTAAGGTTCTGGGTATAGATAGGCGGCGTGCCGAAGCGCGGCAGGATGAAGGGAATACCGCCGATGTGGTCGAGGTGTCCGTGCGTAATGACGACACCTTTCACCCGATGTGCATTCTTCTCGAGATATTTCGTATTCGGAAGGATGTAATCAACTCCTGGAGACGTGTCTTCAGAGACGAACTGGAAGCCGGCGTCGAAGACGATGATATCGCCCGTCGCACCGACTTCGACCGCAATCATGTTGCGTCCGACTTCTTCGACACCGCCAAGCGGGATGATGCGGACCGTCGTCGGTCCTGGTTGTTCCGGATAATAATCTGCCGTGGCATGCGCACGCGGAGAGGACGACGAGGTCGGACGACGCAAGATGCGCTGTATGCGCCTGGTCGCGCCGCCTGGTCGTGGTGTCGCGCGGCCTGTGCGATCGCCGCCGCGCGTGAAGCGCTTGGCCGGACGCTCGTGCTCGGTCGGCGCTCTTCGTGCCGGGTTCGGCTGTGCCGGTGTCGGTGCGGGAGCGGGAGCTGGTGCTGGATTCATAACGATTAGTTGGTTATTCGGGCTTGCAAAATGAATAAAGATAAACCCGTACGAAAATGATTACTGATTCCTCCGATCGAAAAATGGCCAGACGGCATCAGTAAATCGGTACCATGATGCTACGGTCGCGAATCGGTCGGCAGGAGTGATGATCTGAGGGAGGTCCACGCCCTTCATGTCTTCTGGAAGGGTATAGATGAAATTTGGTGCATAGATGAACGCTGCTGGATAGTCCGCCGCGATGATATCTTCGATTTTCTGAAGATCTTTCACGCGACTGGCCTCATCGGCCGTGCTCCGTGCGTGTTCGAGCAGAGCATCGACGTTCTTGTTTGCATAAAGCGCGATATTGAGACCCGGATCATTGCGTTCCTGGGAATCCCAGAAAGCGTAGAGATCCTGATCGCGGCCGATCACCATGCCGTAGAGGAGTGCACCATACTTCCGCGGGCGGATGACATTCTGAGAGAGATCGCCTGGTTCGTAGAGCTCTATATCGACAGCGATACCGAGCTTCTCCCAATCGCTCTTCACAGCACTTGCGACACTCTTCAACTCGGGTACGTTCGATGTGCGAATCGTGATGGTATCGAGCGATTGTTTTGCTTTCGCGTTCTTCCACATCCGCGCTTCTCCGTCATAGATCCATCCGGCGGATTCGAGAGTTTTGGCTGCCGCGGCTGTGAAGTCGCTCGATTGCGGAACCGGGAACTGCCTCACGCTTTCTCCCGGCGGCACGGGACCCGCAATGGGCGTCGCATATCCTCCGAGCGCTGAAGCAATGATTGCCGTTCGATCAAGAGCGAGTGAGAGCGCCTTGCGGACTTCGATGCGGGTGTACACCTGCTTCTCATTCGGGTTGAAGAACACTCCGAAGACCCGCGCATAGGGGGCCGTCAGAACCTTCTGTCCCATGACGCCATACGCGCTCTCGACCGCACCGCTCTTGATTGCTCGCGCGAGATCCTCAGCATTCGAGTAGAAGTTGAAGCGGATACTATCAAGGTACGGACGGCCGAGCACATAATTCGGGTTTGCGACAAGCGACACGCTCTGGATCAGTCCGCGTGCATCGCGAGAGACATCTGCGACTTTGAACGGGCCGGTTCCGACCGGATTCGTCTCAAGGGAAGAGAATGGGAATTCGGCGTCCGAAATGTTCTGCCAGAGCCGCGCCGGAAGGATGCCGAGTGTCGTGAGACCGAGGAACGGGGCGTAGGGTTTGGAGAGTGTGAAGCGGACGGTCTGCTGGTCGACGGCGACGACGTTCACTCCCGACCAGTTTGCGTATTCAGGGCTCTTGAGCGCTGGATCTTGAGCCTTCCTTACGGTGAACACGACATCGTTCGCGGTGACAGGCGAGCCATCCGTGAACTTTGCGCCCTCCTTCAGAATAAACGTATACGTCTTGCTGTCAGGGCTCACGTCGTAGCTCTCAGCGAGGACGGGAACGAGAGAACCTGATTTCGAGAGTCCCATGAGTCCGGAATGGGTCAGAGTCGAGAGATCGCGGTCCGCATCGCTGATAGCGAGCAATGGGTTTATGAACTGAGGATTTCCGATCTCGCCCTCAATGAGTGTTCCTCCATATGCAGGTATCTCCGTGAGGAGAGACTGCTCAAGGGCGTACAAGCTCAAAAGAGAGGCGATGCCGACGATAGTCGTGAGGATATAGAAGACGACCCGATCACCTGACGAAAGCGAACTGATATAGGTGCTTACTCGATCGAGCATAGGAATGCTTCGCGTAAGCGCAAGTTGTTCTCGCCAGTGAGAACGGTCTAGGTCGATCATGACCCCGCCAGAAGGAAGTTCGCTATAGCCGCAAGCACGAGGAGAATCGCGATAAGAACGGTCGCATTAAATAGGAACTTCTCAGCGCCTCTGCGCTTGTAGAATGTCGATGCGAAATTATCGCCTCCGAAGGCTCCTCCGAGAGTCGCACCGCGCCGCTGAAGCACGATGCCGACGATGAGGAGTATTGAGAGTATGATTTCCGCGTACGGTAGTGCCGATACGAGTGCCTCCATCTGTAGCGCTAAAGATACCATGATAATGGAAGGCTGTGCAAGCTGTGCATATAAAAAGATACGGGCCGCCTGAAAGTCAGGACGGCCCGTGTAACTCCTGTGCAGGAGGGTTTAGCAGCCGGCCGCGCGGCTCGGCCGTAGACGAGGATCCATCTGTCCGACAATCGCGTTTAGCGCCATAAGGAAGAGGAATCCGAAGATGCTGGCGACGAGAACCGAGATCGAAATTCTGCCCGGGGAACCGAACCATAGTGACAGTGCTGCGACCTTGCCGTGGAGGCGGACCTCGGTGAGGAACGCTTGCTCCTCGCCCGCCGTATGCGACCGCACCAGCCAGTCCTCGAGTCGAGCGAGTTGCCCGAGGCGGACAGGGTCGTTCTCTCCGGTCTCTTCGTATGCCGAGCGCATATCGTGCAGGGCGTACAGGACGGAGACCCGGTTCCTCGGGAAGTCGGTTTCGGTTGTGGCGACGAACTTCCCGGCGGCTTGTGCGCTCTTGAGCCGCAACTGATTTTCGTGCGAGTAGTAGTCCGTAAGTGCGGCCACAGCGACTATGGCTCCGCAGAGCAGGGCAAAGGCGAGACTTGCTGTCGTCGTTTGCAAGTGCCGACCGATGGTGTAGGCATCTGGGAATTTCATTTGATCCTCCTCATATCAGGGAACTACAAAAGCGCCGAAGCGCACCTATCAGCCAAAAGCTGATTCTGGGGCTATTATGCCGGAATCTCTCTATATGTCAACTTCTGTTGCTCTCTGACTTCCGCTATACTCATGCTACTGGTGCGTAGGGGAGTTTTATTCATTTATATATA
Source organism: uncultured Candidatus Saccharibacteria bacterium (assembly GCA_964507275.1). Lineage (GTDB taxonomy): Bacteria > Patescibacteriota > Minisyncoccia > Phycocordibacterales > Phycocordibacteraceae > C7867-001. Next base: position 489,710 of record CAZDPG010000001.1, on the reverse strand, counting down.
GGACTATGGCAAAGAAACTGTCACTTACGCCGCTTGGCGATCGCATCCTTGTGAAGCCCGCCGGAAAGGAAGGGGAGAAGAAACTCGCGTCGGGCATCATCATTCCTGAGACTGTCGATAAAGAGCGGCCAGCTCAGGGCGTTGTCGTCGCTGTCGGTCCTGGCAAATACGAAGACGGCACACGCGTCCCGATGCAGGTGAAGGTCGGCAATACGGTGATTTTCAGTAAATATGGCTATGACGAAGTGAAGATCGAAGGTGAGGAATACTACATCCTTTCAGAGTCAAACATTCTCGGCATCGTGAATTAGTCGCTTATCTCCTAACAACCTACTATGGCAAAGCAAATTCTTTTTTCTGAGGACGCACGCAAGGCTATTGCGAAGGGTATCGCGCAAGCAGCGCGCGCGGTGAAGATCACGCTTGGTCCCAAAGGACGCAATGTCGTCATCGAGAAGTCCTATGGCGGGCCGCGCATCACGAATGACGGGGTCTCCATTGCTAAGGAAATTTCATTCAAGGACAAGTTCGAGAATATGGGCGCTGAGATTGTGAAGGAAGTGGCAAGCAAGACGAACGATACTGCGGGCGACGGCACGACGACCTCAGTCGTGCTTCTCGAGGCACTCGTCGAAGAAGGGCTCCAGCATGTGATGAAGGGTGCCAACGCGATGGGCATCAGGAATGGTATGGAGAAAGCTCGTACTGCAGCGCTCATCGAGCTCAAGAAGATGGCGAAGCCGGTCTCCGGCAAGGCAGAGGTGAAGCAGGTTGCGTCCATTTCGGCGGAGTCCGAGGAGCTCGGCAGCATCATCGCAGAGGCCGTCGAGAAAGTGGGTGCCTCCGGCGTCGTGACGGTCGAGGAGAGTCAGGGCATGGAGCTCTCCTATGACATCGTCGAAGGGTTGCAGATTGATAAGGGCTACGTGTCGCCGTATATGGTGACGAACCCGGAGCGCATGGAAGCAGAGATGAAGGATGTCCCTATCCTCATCACCGACAAGAAGATCGGTAGCGTGCAGGAGATTCTCCCGCTTCTCGAGAAGATCGTGCAGTCGGGTAAGAAGGAGCTCGTCATCATTGCAGACGATGTCGAAGGCGATGCACTCTCAACCTTCATCGTAAATAAATTGCGCGGTACCTTCAGCGTGCTTGCGGTGAAGGCTCCCGGCTACGGCGATAGGAAGAAAGAATTGCTTGCTGACATTGCGACTGTCATCGGCGCGCAGGTCATCAGCAATGAGGTCGGCATGACCTTTGAGAATGCGACGCTCTCAATGCTCGGTAAGGCAGCGCGTGTCGTGTCGACGAAGGACACGACGACGGTCGTCGGTGGTAAAGGCAAGAAGACCGACATCGCGTCTCGCGTCGGTCAGCTGAAAGCGCAGATAGAGCTCACAGAATCGAAGTTCGATAAGGAGAAACTCGAAGAACGTGTTGCGAAGCTCTCGGGCGGTGTCGCAGTCATATCGGTCGGTGCGGCGACGGAGACCGAGATGAAGTATTTGAAGGATAAGATTGACGATGCGGTGAAAGCGACGAAGGCCTCGATCGAAGAAGGTATCGTCCCGGGCGGTGGCACCGCGCTCGCGAAGATCGCAAAGAAGCTCGCTGCTCAGACAGGGAAGATGACGGTAGACGAGAAGGCAGGTTTCGACATCGTTGTGCGCGCGCTTGAGATGCCGCTCGCGCAGATAGCGATCAATGCCGGCAAGGATGATGCTGCGGTCATTGTCTCGAAGGTGCAGTCAGGCAAGGCGAATGCCGGCTACAATGCCCTTACGGATGAGATGACTGATGACATGCTTGCTGCAGGTATCGTCGACCCGGTGAAGATGCCACGCATGGCGCTCGAGAATGCTGTGTCTGCTGCGGCCATCCTCCTCACCACCGAAGCGGCTATCGCAGAGATTCCTGAACCAAAAGCTCCAGCAGCGGGTGGGGATATGGGCGGTATGGGGTACTAGTCCACAATCCAATTCCAGTACGATAAAGAAAAACAATACGGCGCCCAGGGCGTCGTATTGTTTTTAGTAAACGCATGCGGGTCGCCTAGCGGGGCATGATGCACGCAGCAAAGCCGAGTGGTACACTCGTAAGTATATGCAGTTACCTTTCAAGATTTCCGCAGTTCCTCAATGGCGCCTCATGGTCGCCGCCCTCATTGTTCTCGTTCTAGGCGGGTACTTCTTTTTCGGGAGGGGGAGTGAGCAGGGAGCGACACTCACCGTTTCCTCAGGTGACTTCAGGGAGCAGGTGAGTGTGTCGGGTACAGTCATTGCAGCCAAGGACGTCGCCCTCGGATTTGCGACAAACGGTCGGCTTGCTCGTGTGTATGCGGAAGTTGGCCAGTATGTCGCGCAGGGAACAGTGCTTGCAGAGATAGAGAATGGCGATCTCGTTGCCGCACTCACACAGAAACGGTCAGTGCTCGCAGGAGCTGAGGCGGATCTTGCTTCGCTTCGTTCTGGCACACGACCGGAAGAACTTTCCGTCGCAGCCGCTTCCGTTGCGAATGCAAAGGCTGCACTCGCCGACGCGATACAGAGTGCATACACCTCCTCTGATGATGCCATTCATAACAAGTCGGACGCTCTCTTCACCAATCCGCGGACGAATCCGAACCTCTCGTTCACAGTATCGAATGCGAGTTTGGAGACGGGGGTTGAAAGTCAGCGCGCGGCCATAGAACCGATGCTCGCGAAGTGGGCACTTCTTGTCACTACTCTCGCTGACTCGAACATTGTCGAATCGGCCAGACAGTCTCAGGCATATCTTGCACAGATAACGACATTTCTCGCAGACATGAACATCGCCGTAAACCAAGGAGTGCCTGACTCGGTCACTACGGCGGCGACGCTCACGTCATACGGGACGACACTCGCCACCGCTCGTACGAACGTGAACAGTGCCGCATCGGCGCTCACGACGGATAGCACGGCACTCAACTCAGCACAAAAGAATCTTTCCTTGAAACAGGCTGGCTCAACGGCCGAGGCCATAGCCGCGCAAGAGTCGACGGTCGCGGCGGCGGCGGCTGATGTCGAGAGCGCGCGCGCATTGCTCGCAAAGACACGCATCATCGCTCCGTTTGGCGGTATTGTTACTCGCATGGATGCAAAGGTCGGCGAGGCGGTCTCGTCAGACGCGTCGAAGATATCGATGCAGAGCGACGGCATCTTCCAGATAGAGACGTATGTGCCTGAAGTGTCTATCGCGCGTGTTGCGGTGGGCAATCCTGCGACAACGACGCTCGATGCATACGGGTCATCAGTCGAGTTCCCCTCAGTTGTCATCGCGGTCGATCCTGCCGAGACGGTGAAGGACGGTATCCCGGCATATAAGACGACGCTCGCATTTCTCACGAAAGACGCTCGCATTCGGAGCGGTATGACGGCGAATGTCATCATGGAGACCGGTATGCTGCCGGACGCGATCGTCATTCCTGCCGGTGCGGTCGGTACGAATGATGGTGCGCCCTATGTGTCGGTCCTCCGTCGAGGGGAGGTAGAAAACCGCCCGGTCACGACTGGAGCGTCTCCGATGCTCGGACAGGCGCATATTCTCTCGGGTCTTTCTGCGGGTGACGTCATTCTCCTCGCTCCTGCGCCCTAGCGCCCATGTTCTCACTGCTCAACATTCGCGTCGGTTTCTATCTCGCCGTGCGGCAACTTCGCCGTGCAAGCTTGTGGACGACGAGCCTCATCGTATTCGTGATGTTGCTTACGTTCTTGAACCTTGTCGTTGTCACGGGCGTGCTGGTCGGGCTCATCGAAGGCATCAACGAAAGCTACCGTACTCAGTACACGGGAGATGTCATCCTCTCCGCTCTCTCGACCAAGGACTATATCGAAGACACTCCGAGCGTCGTCGCTTTCATTAAGACGTTGCCGCAAGTAGAGCTTCTGACCAAGCGATATCAGACAGGCGGTACGATCGAGGCGAACTATCTTTCCCGTACGAGCGATAGGGACAAACCGAATGCGACGGGCGCACAGATCATCGGTGTCGAACCAATTGCTGAAGATGCATTTACCGGTCTCAGCAATCATGTTATCGAAGGACAGTATCTCGCCGAAGGTGACTATGACCAGATACTCATCGGCAATTTTTTGCTCGCGAACTATGCTTTCGGTGAACAACCAGGTCTTACGCCGCTCACCGATGTGGCTCCTGGAACTAAAGTACGGTTGACAGTAAACGGTGTGACTCGCGAAGTCATCGTGAAGGGTGTCGTGAAAAGTAAAATCAGCGAACTGGGGATGAGTGTCTTCATACCTGCCACTGAGCTCCGCACGCTCATGGGGCGGGCCGACCAGAATGTTGCGCAGATAGCCATACGTCTCATGCCCGGGAATGATCCGGTTGCTTTCAAGAACTTCCTGCTTTCAAGCGGCATCGGAAAGAAAGCGAAGGTGCAAACCTTCGAAGATTCCATTCCGAACGGCGTCGCCGACGTCAAGACGACCTTTGCTATGCTCGGAAACGGTTTCAGCTCCATTGGACTTGTCGTTGCGGCCATCACGATCTTCATCGTCATTTTCATCAACGCAATCACACGGCGGAAATTCATCGGCATCCTGAAGGGTATCGGCATCTCGGGCGAAGCTATCGAGATTTCGTATATCTTCCAGTCGCTCTTCTATGCTGTCATCGGATCAGCACTTGGGCTACTCGTCTTGTATGGCATCCTCGTGCCGGTGGTAGCGGCGCACCCGATCGATTTCCCGTTTAGCGATGGCATCCTCGTCGCCCCGATCGACGGGACATTCGTGCGCGTCCTACTACTGGTCTTCACGACCGTCATCGCAGGATACTTGCCATCGCGCATGATTGTGCGACGCAATACACTCGACGCCATTCTCGGCCGCAATTAAATGAATATGTCTCAACCATCCTCATCACCACAGCTTCTGGAAATAAAAAGTCTCACCAGGTCGTTCAAGGACGGCCCGATTGAGACGCGCGTGCTGAAGGGTATTGACCTCTCCGTAAGAGACGGGGAATTCATCGCGATTATGGGTCGCTCGGGAGCAGGGAAGAGCACGCTCCTGTATCAGCTGTCGCTCCTTGATGAGCCGACCAGCGGCGAGATACGCATCAACGGGAAAGAGACCCATCTGATGAGCGAGCATGAGAAGATGCTGTTCCGACTCGCCGAGTTCGGCTATGTGTTCCAGGATTATGCGCTCTTGCCGGAGCTGACAGCGATAGAGAATGTCGCCCTGCCGCTCTACATGCAGGGGTCATCGAAGAGTGCCGCAGAAGCGAAGGCTGCTGAGGCGCTCAGCCGAGTCGGTCTCGGTAGTCGCCTGAACAATCTCCCAAGTCAGCTCTCTGGCGGCGAGCAGCAGCGCGTCTCTATTTCCCGCGCCATCGCGCATACGCCGGACATCCTCTTCGCCGATGAGCCGACCGCGAACCTCGATCTCGAGTCTTCCGCGACCGTCATGAATATCTTTAAGGAGCTGCATGCCGGAGGGCAGACCATCATCATGGTCACGCACGAGGAGGAGTTCTCGCGATTCGCCGAGCGCATTATCAAGATCGATGATGGTAAGATTGTCTCTGACGAACGCATTTGATGGGCACGGCATCTCCTGATGTAGTACCAAGGCTATTGACAGGATACATATATCGTGTATACTATGTCCTAGTTATTCCGCTCTTTGAGACCAGTGTTCGCCCCAGCAGAAAACGGCATATTCGCTAAGCTTTTTTCTGCTGTGGCGAAAACCCGTCTGGGTCGAGTCGTACAGCTTTCCTTGAGAGGATAACGTAATGACAACCAATGTCAGGACCCAGTCCATCACCAACGGCCAGATTGGCCAGATCAATGACCGGCTTGCAACGAAACTTCGCGAGTCCGGTCTTCTGTCGGAAAGTGTGCAGAAAGTCCTCGAGATGCCCGGGAATCCGGCTATCGATGAGATGGTTGCGACTCTCCGCAAGTATGTCGAAGCACAGAGCGATATCATCATCCGCCGCGTCCGCGTCGATCGCACTCGCACTCCGCAGGAAGTCATCGATAAGACCGGCCGCAACAAGTACCTGAACGACGATGTGGTCGCCACGATGCCGCAAGGTGAGGGTGACGAAGTCGATGTGTACTTCGTTCCGACCAAGCGCCTTGTGCCCGTGGCCGAGGTTCCGGCATTTCTCGCGCAGTATGGCCTCGTGCCTGACCCGCGCGCGACAGCCGCAGTGAACGAAGAGGATCCCGCTTTCGCCGACAAGTACCCGAATGGCTCGCAGTGGGGCGACAATTGCTACCTGACGTTCAATCGTTGGAGTGACGGTCGGGGCGTGGGCTGCAATCGCTACGACAGCGCTTGGCTCGACTACTGGTTCCTGTCCGGTGTCCCTGCCCGCAAGTAGGTACTCGGGGCTCGGTCACTCGGTTCTCTTTGGAACCTTGAGACTTTGTCCTTGGGCCCGCATTCTCCGGAATGCGGGCCCATTTTGTATTTGATAGTATACACACGGTAGTAGGCGAATATGGGGGCGATCATGGTTTCTTCCTGCTGAACCCAGTATCCGTGCGTTGAGAACATTTGTGATTACGGTTGCACATGGAGGATGCACGCAGACACTTCAAAAAATGAAGATACTTGGTGTGGAGTGCTATGGCATTATGATGCCGAAGACCGCGGAACCCCCGCAGACAGCCCTGAGAGTACTCGAAGGGTGGTGATACGGATGGCGCTCCACACATTGCTACCTGACGTTCAATCGTTGGAATGACGATCGGAACGTGAACTGCAATCGCAACGACAACGATTGGAACGACAACTGGTTCCTGTCCGGTGTCCCTGCCCGCAACTATCTTCACTCTTCGCCCCGCACTAGCGGGGTTGAGTTTTGCTTCGTGAGCTGTCCATTCCATCCGCCGAGCATTTTGCCAACCTCTTCAAGCGGGAGCGAAAGTGCGGCGTATTTTTTCGTCTCAAGAGATTTGGTCTCCCAGAGCACGAGAAGCAGTACTTTCAGCGTGTCGAGTTTTCGGATAGCGAGCCGCACCCAGGGCTGCTTCTCGCTACGGGAGAGAAATGTCGCTGAAGCTATCGCCTCGATTACTTCGACAAAAAGCGTGTCCACTCTTCCGCCGAGTGTGTGGCGATGCGTCTTAGGGAGTGTCTGATAATATCCATACCAAAGCAGGTATGCACTTTTCAATCTCTCAAGTACCGGAAGAAACTGTCGGGGGGGGGGTTGCTCATGGAGTCTTGTGTATGAGGATATCATCTCAATCGAAAATCTTCTCGATGCGTGGCAGGAATTCGTAAGAGGAAAGAAGAAGCGTGCTGACGTGCAGGAGTTCGGTCGACATCTAATGCACCACATCCTCGTGCTCCATCACGACCTCGCCATTGGCACCTATCAGCACGGCGGCTACCACCACTTCAAGATTGCGGACCCGAAGCCGCGCGACATTCACAAGGCCTCAGTCCGCGACCGGCTTGTGCACCATGCCCTCTATCGCCAGCTCTACCCATTCTTCGACCGTACCTTTGTCGCTGACTCGTATTCCTGTCGCGTGGGGAAGGGTACGCACCGGGCGATGAACCAATTCCGATCATGTGCTCAGAAAGTATCGCAGAACGATACACGCATCTGCTGGGTACTCAAATGCGACATACGGAAGTTCTTCGCTTCCATTGACCAGCAAACACTCATGGAGATACTGCACTCATATATTCCCGACGAACGTACTCTCTCGCTCATGAAGAACATCATCGGAAGCTTCTCAAGCACAGAAACAGGGAAGGGTCTCCCGCTCGGTAACCTCACAAGCCAGCTCCTCGTGAACATTTATATGAACGAGTTCGATCAATTTGCGAAACACACACTGAAAGCGAGACACTACATCCGCTATGCTGATGATTTCGTCTTCCTCTCTCGTGACCGCGATCAGCTTGTCTCGCTTCTGCCACGCATCCGAGACTTCTTGCACGAGAAACTAAAGCTTGAGCTACATCCAAAAAAAGTCTCCATAGCAACGCTCACTTCAGGCATCGATTTTCTCGGCTGGGTGCATTTTCCTGACCATCGCGTACTCCGCACGAGTACGAAGAGGAGGATGCTGCGGGCGATGAGTGGTAATCCGAGCGAAGCCACGGTTGCGTCGTATCGGGGGATGCTCCGGCATGGGAATGCATGGAAGCTTTCAGCACGCATCAGCGAATTACCAACAGAGCTTGAATAATACCCCCTGGGGGTATAGAGTAGAGTGCACATGACGCATATGTCCGATACGGAGAGGTCGAAGTTGGTGCGGCGATTGAAAATAATCGAAGGGCAAGTGCGCGGACTTGTCTCAATGCTTGAGAAGAGCACATATTGTATCGACATTATCGCGCAGACCTCAGCCATTAAGCAGGGACTCTCGACCGTGGAGGATATCCTCCTCGAGAATCACTTAAATAGTTGTGTGCACAAACAAATGACTTCCGGTCAGACAGGGAAAGCGGTTCAGGAGGTCTTGAAGGTGTATAAGCTCAAGCGGAAATAGCTATGACAACAAAGAATACTTTTCACATACGAGGCATGCACTGCGCATCGTGCGCATTGCGGATAGAACAGGCTATCAAAGATGATCCGCGAGTGGCGACTGCCGAAGTGTCGTTCGGGAAGCAGCAAGTGTCCGTGGAGGGGGACTTCATCGGCTCATCGGAAGAAGTCGCGGGAGAGCTCACGAAGCTGGTGAGCGAGCATGGGTATGTCATCAGGGCGGAGAAGGGCTCGCACGATGCCGGATGGGGCGATTTCACCTACGCGCTCCCTATCGCGCTCCTGCTCATAGCGGCGTTTATCTTCTTGCAGAAGGCCGGACTGACGAACCTCATTACGTCTTCGGACGTGAGCTACGGAACGGCATTCTTCATCGGCCTCATCGCCTCCGTTTCCTCTTGTCTCGCTATCGTTGGCGGACTGGTGCTCTCGCTCTCGGCAAGCTCGGCGCGCGAGGGCGGTACCTGGCGGACGGTGGGGTTCTTCCATATCGGACGGATCGGCGGATTCTTCTTGCTCGGCGGCCTGGTCGGCTTGCTAGGGAACTCGCTACATCTCGGTCTCACGGCGAATGCAATACTCGCCGGCATCGTCGCGCTCGTGATGCTCATCCTCGGCATTAACTTGCTCGATGTCTTTCATTTCACGAAGCGATTACAGCTTACGATGCCGGCACGCTTCTCGAAGCGGGTCGTAGCGGGCAGCACGCACGACCATTATCTCGCACCGCTTTTGGTTGGTATCGGGACCTTCTTCCTTCCATGCGGATTCACCCAGTCAATGCAGCTCTATGCGCTCTCGACTGGAAGCTTCATGCAGGGCGCGCTCACGATGTTCGTCTTCGCGCTCGGGACGCTCCCGATGCTCGCCGTTCTTTCCTTCGGCTCGCTTAATATCGCGCACCAATCGTGGAAGGGGATATTCTTCAAGACCGCAGGCATCATCGTCATCGTGCTCGCACTCCTGAACCTTGCGAATGCGCTCGCTACTGCAGGGATTATCAATCCACTCTTTAATCTCTAATGCGTATGAACATACGAATCCTCATCTCGTTCGCAATAAGTATTGCTCTTGTGGGGTGGGCATTCTGGCTCGTTTCTGCAAGACCGGAGGACGCTGACGTCGAGGGGGCTATACCGACCGCAGTCATCGTCGATGGTCAACAGATCGTCGATATCACCGCGAAGGGTGGCTACTCGCCGCGCGTCGTGGTGGCGAAGGCTGGTATGCCGACCGTACTGCGGGTGAATACGAGCGGTACGTTCGATTGCTCGGCGAGCTTGGTCATTCCGAGCCTCTCGTATCAGAAATTCCTCGGTTCATCCGGCACGGAAGAGATACTGATTCCCGCGGAGAAGGCGAATGGCACCCTGCAAGGGCTCTGTTCTATGGGAATGTACGGTTTCCAGATTAAGTTTGAGTAATATCGAGTTTTGCACAGGAGGACTTTTTGCGGTCTCAAAGAGAGTCATACTATAGGAAGCGGATTATCCCCCGCAGTAATATACTCACCAGCATGAAATCATTGCATTGGATTTCGTTCGCTCTCGTCGTTATCGGCGGACTCAACTGGGGTCTCGTCGCACTCGGCACATACATGAGCGCCAACTGGAACGTCGTAAACCTCGTCCTCGGCTCATGGCCGGCAGTCGAGAACCTCGTCTACCTGCTTGTCGGTCTCTCAGCACTTTCCCTCATGTTCTCGCACAAGGGTGATTGCCGCGAATGCAACCCAGCAGGGATGTAGAAACTCCTTCCGCGCTTTAGCGGACATATACAACAGCCGGCGCTACATGCGCCGGCTGTTGTATTGATGTGCGGATGGGGAGGGATTCGAACCCTCGAGGGGTTTTAACGCCCCTGCCACGTTAGCAGTGTGGTACTTTCGGCCACTCAGTCACCCATCCCGTATGGCTATCCTAGCGTATTTCCGTATCTTCTCAAATGTTTCGGATTATGGCTGCCGATGATTGCAAAATATCGCTTCACATCCTCAATCCGATCGAGGCGTACATCGTGAGTAGCTACTCGTGGATGAAATCCTAGTTCTTGCAGAATGGCGTGGACTGACTTTCGCAATGGCTCTGAAGCGCTCGTGAAAGAAATTTTCTTATAAGCGTACCAGATGCCTTTCGCACGATACCGATGGGTGAAAATACACCCATCGGTATCGACAAGTCCTCGTAAGCAGGCAATCGAGAATTTCTGATTTCTCTTTATCCATTCGGGGATATTGAGTTGCTGTTTCACCTTGTTTCCAATAGGTAATCCAAGCGCACACAAATACTCAACCAATTCTTTCCGAGATACGACGATGTTATTTACAGATCTCTTCGGAAAATGATAAACGCTCGGCGTTATCTTAAAGAGTCTTTTGATAAGTTTTGTTACAAAGGCGGCGTATTCCAGGTCATCCTCGTGATGGAGTGTGATGGTAGCCTGATAGGTACTGATGCCTCCATCGCCCATCATGACTCCGATGAATTCTGCGAGCTCCACGCTGCGTCTTGGTTTATCAATTTCTTTTGATTCAAGAATCGGATTCTTCTTGAACTTACCTTCTGATTCCCACCAGGCTTGCCACTGCTCTTTACGGTACTGCTCATCGCGAGGAATGCGACCATATCTCTCAATGGTTGCGGCAGCACCCATCCTGCTTGCTTTTGCGATATGCGCGTATGCATCTTTAATCTCAATGTTTTTAGGAATTGAAACCTGTGTTCGTGCTGAGAGTGTATGAACCGCTGGAAGCGGCATAGAAAACTTTTCTCGCCGCCAATCGCGAATCGTGCGTTCGGAGCAGTGACAGATGCGAGCCATGTCCACGATCGTCATCTTTTGTCCGACGCTTTCTAAAAAGAACTTTTGCTTACCAGCGGGGAATACGGCTCTTCTATCTTTCAACTGTTTAGCCATACCTCCATTCTACCATGTCGAACAGACCATTTTTAACTCTTTAATGCGCCAAGGCGAGCGGGACGATATGATGCGCCCCGGCGTCGCGGAGCGCATCGATAGCGGCTTGGAGCGTCGCGCCGGTGGTGATAACGTCGTCGATGACGATATATGTGTGCGCAGGGTTGGCGGGGAATATCGCAGAAAAGGCTCCGCGCATGTTCTCCTCCCTCTCAGTACGGGGAAGGGTGACCTGCGAAGCCGTCTCCCGGGTACGTCGCAGGAGGTCGGTCTCCAAAGAAAATGTAGATGAGCCACCGGACAGCGACCGTCGTACCACTTCCTCGATTTGGTTCAGACCCCGTTCTTTCTTCCGCTTCTCCCCGAGCGGTATCGGCACGATATAGAGCGTACCTCGTCCTAGATCATCGGCGTCGCGAAGGTATTCAGAGAGCGCGAGCGCAAGGAGGCGAAAGGCACGCGATGACCCGTGATATTTGGCTTCGTGGATTGCCGCACGCACTACGTCGTCTGAAAACGAGAAGAGAGCGATCGTCGCCGGCTCTGTGTGGGGCACGAGTTGTGGATTGGTGCGTGCAAGGAACCCGTCATCAGAGACCGCTCGCAAGGTGATCTCATCCTGACGTGGAGGAAAGAGGAAGTCGAAAAATCGTAACATGGTATTATTCTCACATGGCATTCTTGGATTTTCTATTCGCAAAGAAAGAACAGAGCGTTCTCGGCGTCGATATAGGCTCTTCTTCTTTGAAGGTAGTGCAGCTGCGCAAGGAGGGAGGCAAGGCGATACTCGAGACGTATGGAGAGCTTGCGCTCGGTCCGTATGGGGGCGGGGAAGTGGGACAAGCCACGAATCTTTCCGCCGAGCAGGTTACCGAGACCCTGACAGATCTTCTGCGCGAAGCGAAAGTGACGACGACAAGCTGCGGCGTCTCCGTTCCATTCGCTCGTTCGCTCCTTTCTCTCGTCGAGCTGCCGTACAGCAAGGATAAAGAAGAGCAGAAGACCATCATCGAGCTCGAGGCGCGGAAGTATATCCCGGTACCGATGAGCGAGATTCAGCTCGATTGGTTCGTCGTGCCGAAGATGGACCCCTCGGAGAAGGAAGAAGAGCGCAAGACCGTAGAAGTGCTTGTTGTGGCTGTCCATAACGACGAGCTCGCCCTGCTTCAGAGAGTCGCTGCCGGCGCAGGACTCAATGCAAGCTTCTTTGAGATTGAGATATTCAGCACCATACGCGCGGTCGTCGATGAACCGATAAAGCCCGTCATGGTGCTCGACATCGGCGCGGCTTCGACGAAGACCTATGTCGTCGAGCACGGAATCGTGGCTCTTTCGCACGCTATCAGTACGGGTAGTCAGGACATCACACGCGCTATCTCGATTTCGAGTGGCGTCTCGCTCGCCCGTGCTGAAGCTCTGAAGAAGGAAAAAGGTCTCGGGGATGGGGATGCTCCTCTCGGAAGTCCGGAGCTCGTCTTCTCGCGGATATTCTCAGAGGCGCGCCGCGTGCTCATGCAGTATGAGACATCACATAAGAAATCGGTCGTTTCGATCGTGCTCACTGGCGGTGGCGGCGTTACAAAGGAGCTTGCCGCCTATGCGAAAGAGACGTTCTCAATCGATGTGCGCGTCGCGGATCCTTTTGTAAAGACCGAAGCGCCGGCATTCATGCGCCCAGTCCTTGAGGAGATCGGTCCGGAGTTCGCTGTAGCCGTCGGCCTGGCGCTCCGCAAGCTCGAAGAGATTTGATTGCACGCGGTTTTGCACAGATGCTACCGCCGTAGCTTGAACAGGTAGCGTATACTGAAAAGCGAGATGGCACTTCTTCCTACAATCCCCACATCATTCGTGCCACGCGAGACATTGGCGTCGCGTGCACGTCCGCGCGCGAACCTTTCTGGTCTGTTTGATATCTTCGCGTATGCAGTTCTCGGCATCATCTTCATTCTCGCGATCGGTGTTTTCTTCTACGGCCGCATACTTTCGTCGACACTCGAGTCTCGTGAAGCAGCGCTTGCGAAGGCCGCCGCCGCCATCGATCCGGCCACGGTCGAAGGGTTTGTCCGACTGCGCGACCGGTTGAACGCGAGCCAATCGCTCCTGAAGAATCATGTCGCCTTGTCCAACTTCTTTTCGTCGCTCGAGGAGCTCCTTCCTGCGAATGTCCGGTTCTCCTCTTTGCATATATCCATCGACTCAACGGGGAAAGCGCGGGTTGAGGGATCAGGGGCTGCAAAAAACTTTAATGCGCTCGCAGCCGCATCGGCGGCCTTCGCTTCTGATGGACGCATCAAGGACGTTATCTTCTCGAAGATAGGCATTCTCCCAGACTCTTCTGTCTCTTTCGGTTTCTCCGCGTCGCTTGATCCGAAGCTGATCGTCTTCTCTCCGGGCGAAGCCCCCGTACCTTCTCTATGAACAGCCGCATCCTTCCCTCGATAGCTCTCATCATCGCCGTAGGCATATTCTTCGTGTATGTGAATCCGGTATGGAACGGCTCGATTGCTTCCACGAAAGAATCAATTGCCTTTGATGATGAAGCGCTTGCCGCTGCCCAGCAGTATTCAGCCCAGCAGAACCAGCTTGCCGCCGCTCGTGACTCTATCGATCCATCGAACCTATCCTCATTGGCCATCTTCTTGCCTGATTCGGTTGATAATGTCGGACTCATTCTTGATCTCAACGCCCTCGCGGCTCGTTCGGGGCTCTCGGTCGCAAACATCGATGTCGTCACCGGGGACTCCTCCGCACGGAGCCAGAGCTCGGGTGCATTGCCAGCGACGACAGATCTCGTGGGCTCGGTCGACCTTTCTCTCTCAGCTGTCGGCACGTTCACCGCTCTTCAGACCTTCTTACGAGGTGTCGAAGGGAGCGCGCGTCTCCTCGATGTCCGTGATCTTGTCGTGCGAGGCTCTAATACTGGTGTGTATGATTATCAGATGGCGCTTCGCCTTTATTGGCTGCGATAAGATCGATTCCTTCACGCTATGAAAACAAATCCTGTAACGCTCATCATCGTCACGCTCGTCGTTGCAGCCGGCGCGTATTGGTTTATGTCCACCGGGGAGGGGGAGCAGCCAGCACTTACGACATCTTCTTCTCAGAATGCTGCGCAAACACAGTTTCAGGTGCTCGTGAGCGAACTGAAGCCGATTTCGTTCAATAGCGCGATATTCTCCGATCCGAATTTCATGTCGCTTGTTGATATTACGACGCCCGTCACGCCTGAAACGCCCGGGCGTATCGATCCTTTTGCTCCTATCCCTGGCGTTATAGAAAAATAAGGATGAATTTTCTCGGACTACTCGTCGACAAGGGTCTCCTCTCCCCGAAAGGCCGCGCGGAGGTCGAAGCAGAATTTGCCGATAAACATTCGCTGCCTGATGCACTTGCCGCACAGGGCATATCATTTGACGAGGTGTTCGCTCAGATGGGCGCTGCCTATGGGCTTCCGACCCGTGTGCTCGGTGATCCTCCTGCAAATCAGGAAGTGTTCAAATACATTCCGATTGAATCAGCACGCCACTATGGGTTTGTACCGATTGATTCTGTAGACGGTGCTCTCGAGATCGGTATCACCGACCCAGACAATATAGAGGCGCTCGACGCGCTGCAGTTCATATCAGGGAAGATAGGGATGCCGTATAAAGTGTTTTTTATAACGAGACAAGATTTCGACCGGGTGATTGATGCATATCAGAATCTTTCAGGCGAGGTCGGCAGAGCTCTCTCTGAATACGAGACGCTCAAGACGTCTATGTCCTCTGAGGAGTCATCCAATCTGGATATTGGTGCTCCTGGCGACGGGAACCTGACGGGGGATGACGTACTCAGTCTCACGGGTACAGGAGAATCCCTAAAGGAAGACGCCCCGGTGACGAAAATCGTCTCAACCATACTGCGCTACGCCATTGAGGGGCATTCATCTGACGTGCACATCGAACCGTCACCCGAAAAGACGCGCGTTCGTTTCCGCATGGACGGCAACCTTCATACGTCGCTTGAACTCCCGGCGAGAGTGCACGAAGCAGTGGTTGCGCGCATCAAGATTCTCGCGAAGCTCCGTCTTGATGAGAAACGGAAACCGCAGGACGGACGTTTCTCGGCAACGGTTGAGAAGCGCCGTATTGACTTCCGCGTCTCGACGTTCCCGACCGAGTACGGCGAAAAGGTCGTGATGCGTATCCTCGATCAATCAGATGCGACGGCGACACTGACATCGGTTGGATTTACAGACGAGGAACTTCAGATGGTTCGCGACATGATGAAAACGCCGTACGGCATCATCCTCATCGCCGGTCCGACCGGTTCAGGAAAGTCGACGACTCTTTTCTCGATGCTCTCCGAACTTGATCGGGAAAAGAACAATGTCGTGTCACTTGAGGATCCAGTCGAATATCAAATTGCCGGCGTCGCGCAGAGCCAGGTGCGGCCGGAGATCGGGTACACATTCGCGAGCGGACTACGCTCTATCTTGCGCCAAGACCCAGACATCATCATGGTCGGCGAGATCCGCGACAAGGAGACGGCCGTGCTCGCCGTTCAGGCTGCGCTTACTGGCCACCTCGTTTTTTCGACCATTCACACGAATACCTCCGCCGGTGCGATTCCGCGCCTCGTCGATATGGGTGTCGATCCGTTCCTTATCGCGCCGACTTTAGTTGCGGTCATCGGACAGAGACTAATCCGGACACTCTGTCCTGGCGGGGGCACTCCTTTCCCAGTAACTGACAGCCTCAAGGACTTCCTCGATCGGCAGTTTGCGGATCTCCCTGAAAAATATCATGCCGCACTGCCGCCCTTTAAGCAGTTCTACCACGCAACGCCGACGCCCGAGTGTCCGAATGGCACGCGCGGGCGCACGGCTGTTTTCGAGATCTTGCGCATGAACAAGGATTTGGAGCATATCGTCCTTACGAATCCGGTCGAAGAGAAGGTCTTTGCTGCCGCCCGAGCGAACGGCATGCTTACCATGCGAGAGAACGCTATCCTGAAGGCACTCGCTGGGGAAGTACCCTTTGAAGACGTGAATACTCTTGGTGGAGAAATTTTCCAAGAGGAAGAAACTGCGAAGTAGCCGCTGTTTTAAGTGTGGGGATACGAATTGACGAGGAATATATAGTATACTTGTACGCATGGTCTATCGTGTATACCTTGTCGATGATGACAGATTCCTTCTCGATCTTTACGCGGTGAAGTTTAAGAGTGCCGGACATGAAGTCAGTGTGTTCGGCGGCGGTGAAGAACTCCTGGCTGCTCTTCGGAAGGAAGGAGTGGCCGCACCGCATGCGATCCTGCTCGATGTCATCATGCCGGGCATGACAGGGTTTGAGACGCTTGAGATGATACGGAAAGAAGGTCTCGCCAAGGGGGCGAAAATCATCTTCCTTTCGAACCAAGGACAGGATTCGGATGTCGAGAAAGCGAAACAGCTTGCCGCAGATGGCTACATCATCAAAGCATCGGCAATCCCTTCGGAAGTGTTCGCGGAGACGGTGCGTATTCTTGGACTGAACGCGCCAACCCCGGTAATGCTATGACAAGCGACAAGCGTCTCGAGGAGCTTTTGGATCTCGTCGTCAGTCAGGGCGGCTCGGATCTCCATATTTTTGCCGGTGGGTCGCCGATGATCCGTGTCGCGAGCACGCTCATTCCCATCACGAAATACCCAGCATTTACCAGCGAGGAGACCGAAGCGATATTGAAAAGCCTCGTGCCGTCGGATCGATGGGAAGCTTTCAGGGAGAATCAGGCTATCGATCTCTCTTATACGCACAAGTCGGACTCGCGTTTCCGCATCAACGGTTTTTACGCACAGGGAACGATCGCGCTCGCGCTCCGTCTCATACCACATGCACTTCGTACGTTCACCGAATTGAATCTCCCTTCTATCCTTGAGACCTTTACGCAGCATAAGCAGGGATTCTTCCTCGTCGTTGGGCCGGTGGGGCAGGGGAAATCGACAACGCTCGCCGCTATGATCGACCGTATCAATGAGTCGCGCTCAGAGCACATCCTCACTATTGAAGATCCTGTCGAATATCTTTTCGCACCGAAAAAGTCGCTCATTCATCAGCGCGAGATCTATATCGATACGCCGGATTTCCACACCGCACTACAAGGCGCATTCCGCGAAGACGTCGACGTCATCATGGTCGGTGAAATGCGCGATTACGAGACCATTTCTTCGGCGGTGACCGCCGCCGAGACTGGTCACCTCGTGCTATCCACGCTGCACACCAATAATGCCGCGCAGACTATCGATCGCATCATCGACATGTTCCCTGCAGAGCAGCAGGGTCAGGTGCGCGTACAGCTCGCAGGAAGCCTCGCAGGCATCTTCTCCCAGCGTCTCATTCCTCGCATATCAGGAGGGCTCATTCCGGCGTGCGAGCTTCTCATCAACAACAGCGCCGTGAGCACTCTCATTCGCGATTCGCGAACGCATGAGATTAGCGCCGTGGTCCAGACCTCTTCGCAGGAAGGCATGATCGACATGGACCGCTCGCTCGCCGAGCTTGTACAGCGCGGGGAAGTGACGGTCGAGCATGCGTATGAGCACGCGCTCGACCCGAAGACCTTCGAGAATTATCTATAATCGATTCCTATGCTTTTTTCCTACCACGCTATCGATCAAGACGGACACGAACGGCAGGGCACGATAGAAGCGCCGTCGCAGGATATTGCTGTCTCGTCGCTCCAGCGGCGCAATCTTATCATTTCATCGATCGAGTCCGCCGAAAAAAGCTCGCTCCTCGAGCTCAACATCTCATTCTTCAGTCGCATCAGTAACAAAGAAGTCGTTATCCTATCGCGGCAGATAGCAACACTGTTCGAGGCGCAGGTCTCCGCACTGCGCGTGTTTCGTCTGCTTGCCTCCGAAGTGGAGAATAAGCAACTCGCCATCATCCTCTCTGCGGTTGGCGACGACCTCCAGGGAGGTACGCCAATCCATAAAGCGCTCGCACGCCACCCGAAGGTCTTCCAAACATTCTATGTGAACATGGTTCGTGCCGGTGAAGAATCAGGAAAACTGTCAGAGACGTTCTCCTATCTTGCAGACTATCTCGACCGCACATACGAGATCATGAACAAGGCAGAGAATGCGCTCATCTACCCGATTTTCGTCGTCGCGGTCTTCTTCGGCGTGATGGGGCTCATGCTGACGCTCGTGATTCCGAAGATTAGTGCCGTTCTAGTCGATTCTGGCCAGGCGATACCACTCTATACGAGTATCGTCATAAACTTCTCTAATTTCCTCGTGCACTACGGAATCTTCATCCTCATCGCGATCATAGCTGGCGGCTTCTATCTATGGGAGCTCAGCAAGACTGAATCCGGTCGGCTCGTCCTCGATAGAGTGAAAGTCACCGTCCCCTATATCGGCGATCTGTATACGAAGCTCTATCTCTCTCGTATTGCGGACAACTTCTCCACCATGCTCCTTTCCGGCATCTCGGTTGTTGAAGCCATCGATATCACCGGCTCGGTCGTTGGTAATGCTGCGTATGAAGCGGTTCTTGCTGACGTTGCGTTGGATGTGAAGGGCGGGTCGCCTATCTCTGCCGCACTCGACAAGCATCCAGAAATCCCAAGCATTATGGTCGCGATGACGAAGGTCGGCGAAGAGACAGGAGAACTCGGCAAAATACTCTCGACGCTTGCGAAGTTCTATAACCGCGAAGTGATGAATGCTGTGGACACGCTGGTTGGCCTCATTGAGCCGATTATGATCGTCCTCCTCGGTCTCGGCGTCGGAACGCTCCTTGCCGCTGTGCTCCTGCCTATCTACAATCTCGCCGGGGCGCTCTAGCAGTTTATCCACACCCCGGTTCCTTTCAGGGTTCGCATAGCGTACAATTTAGCTATTAACCGCATACAACATATTATGTCCAAGAATCGTTCACACGGCTTCACCCTCATCGAATTGCTCGTCGTTATCGCTATCATCGGTATCCTCTCGTCAGTCGTGCTCGCCTCCCTCAACACCGCGCGCTCGAAGGGTAATGACGCCGCTATTCAATCTGACCTCTCAACCATCCAGACTCAGGCTGAGATTTTCTATGGTAGTACGAGCAACTCCTATGGTACGACCGGCTCGACCTGTACCGCTGTAGGAAGTCTCTTTGCTGACACAACAATCGCAAAGGCTATTACTGGCGCAGACGCTGCGAACGGTGCTGGCGCTATGGTGTGCGGAAATTCAGGCACCGCCTACGCAATCTCTTCGCCGCTCTCGTCCTCAGCTTCGACCTTCTGGTGCGTCGACTCGACCGGTTTCGGTGGCTCAAGAGTGACGAATCTTGTCGCGGGTGCTACGGTTTGCCCAGCAAGCTAATCGTTCGTAGTCCTCTATCATCATGAACCGCACTCACCGAGGCTTCACCCTCATCGAATTGCTCGTCGTTATCGCTATCATCGGTATCCTCTCGTCAGTCGTGCTCGCCTCCCTCAACACCGCGCGCTCGAAGGGAAGCGATGCTGCTATCCAGTCTGATCTTGCCGGGGTTCGCACTCAGGCTCAGATCTACTACACGAGCAACAATAATTACGGCACGAACGCTACTGTCGAGAGTAGTTGTACCGCAGCTGATAACCTTTTCGCCGATACGACCATCCTGAGGCAGGTACAGGCAGCTGATACCGCGAATGGGACAGGTTCAGTAGTGTGTAATGTCGCCGCAGACGGGGCAGCATACGCCGTGTCAGCCGAACTCGTTTCGACACCGGGCACGTTCTTCTGCGTCGACAGTTCTGGTGCGGGGACGACGACCGCTGCAGCTCTCACAGCTACAGCAACCAACTGCTAACGATACGTTTTGAGCTAACAGACCCTGTCTCTGACAGGGTCTGTTACGTTATACTGGCTAGCATATGACGTTAGTGGTACCGGGCGCTTTTTTCTTGACTGGCGCAGCCATTGCGAGTTTCGTCGGAGTGATTGTCGCTCGTCTTCATACCGGGCAGAGTTTCCTGACCGGACATTCGCGCTGCGATGCTTGCAATTCCACACTCAAATATGCATCCCTGCTGCCTATCATTTCCTATGTCGCTTCGCGCGGACGCTCCCGTTGTTGCAAGTCTCGTATTTCGTACGTCGCACCGCTTTCCGAAGTCCTTCTCGGAAGCCTTTTTGTTCTTGCGTATCTCACGCTTGGGGTGTCCGCGGCGCTCTTCTGGACACTCCTCTCTCTCTCGTTGCTCCTCGCGCTTGTTTCGTATGACCTCTTGCATCAAATACTGCCGTCCCCGCTTCTCTATGTGTTTATTGCAGCAAGCGCTTTGTCCGCTTTCTTCGCGTCCCCTTCGAAGGATGTCTTGTCCACAACGCTTCTCACAGCCCTCCTTATTGCGATGTTTCTCGCTGCGCTCCATGTGTTTTCGCGCGGACGCGCGATGGGATTCGCAGACGCGCCACTTGCATTCGGTCTCGCGCTCCTTACTGGTCCCGTTGCGCTCTCAGGCTTCATGTTTTCGTTCTGGATCGGGGCAGTTATCGGCATAGCACTGTTGGCTAGGAGGCCTGCTGGCTCTAGAATGGGAGTTGAGGTGCCGTTCGCGCCATTTCTGGCCGCTGGCTTCCTCCTCGCGTACTTTACCCAATGGAATCCTCTTACTCTCATCGCGGCTCTGCCCTTTATGACCGTCCAATGAAAACGGCACGAGGGTTTACACTCGTCGAGCTCTTGGTCGTATTCGCGATCATCGTCACGATCACGTCGGTCGTGCTCACGAGTCAGAGCGCTTTCAATAAGACGCTTATTCTTGCGAATACGGCGTATGATGTGGCGCTCTCGCTTCGTTCCGCCGCAACCTACGGACTCGGGGGACATGCGATTAATATGATGCCGACCGGGTACGGCATGCACTTTGAATTATCGACACCTGGATCATTCACTCTTTTTGCCGACACCTATCCCGCGCCGTCCGCGTTGTCCGTCTGCCATTCCGTAGATGATCCGTCCACGCTTGATGCGCAGCCGGGGAACTGCAGTTATGAATCGGGACAGGATCTGATGGTGACGACTTATACGCTCGGAAACAACATCACCGTTGGTGATTTCTGTGCCTTTGCATCCGGGGCATGGTCGTGCGCGTATGCACAGGGTGGCGGCCTGACCGCCCTCGACATTGTGTTTGCGCGTCCGGATGCTGATCCGTTTATGAGCGTCAACCGAGCTTATTCAGCTCTCTCTCCGGTCACGAATGCCTGTCTCACAATCTCTTCTCCCCTCGGCGGAGAACGCTACGTCGCGGTTTCTTCCACCGGTCGCATAACCGCAAACGCCACATCATGCCCATGACCCCTGCGAAAAAACATACTCGGCACTCGGGATACACTCTCGTTGAGCTCATCGTGGCGGTCGGCCTGTTCGCCTTTGTCATGACGCTTTCCTCCGGGGCTTATCTCGTGATGATCGGTCTGAATCGTCAGGCTCAGGGGGTTGCGACCGGGATCGACGATCTCTCCTTCGCGCTCGAGACCATGACGCGCGACATACGAACCGGCTCTGCATATAACTGCGGAGGAATCGGCGATTGTCCGAGCGGCGCAAGCAGCTTCGTGTTTAGGAATAGACATGGCGTTTTGGTTTCCTACAGCCTCTCCGGCGCTTCGCTCGTGAAGACGAGCAATTCGATACAAAGTACACTGACTGACCCGTCGGTCACCATCTCATCGCTCCTGTTCTATGCTTCCGGTACGAGCCCCGCGCCGAGCGATTATCAGCAGTCTCGTGTCGTTATCATCGTGTCGGGTACGGTCTCGACAGGGCCAGGGAAGGAAGAGCCATTCACGGTCGAGACATCCGCGACAATGCGCGGCACCGATATATGAACATGAAAAAACCTATTCTCCGGTCATATATACCGCTCGACGTAAAAACTCCGAGAGCCTTTACGCTCATCGAAACCATGATTGCGGTGACCATTCTTACGTTTGCCGTGTCCGGTCCGCTGTTTACCGCAAGCCGTGCGCTTGTTGCTGCGGAAATCGCCCGCGACCAATTGACAGCGTCGTATCTCGCGCAGGAGGGCGTCGAATATGTGCGCGCTATGCGCGATACTGAATATCTCGCGGCGTATCAGACGGGAGGGGCGACCGTTTCCGACACGGCGTGGAGCAATTTCCTTAACGGGTCGAACGCCGGATCGATTACGCAGTGCCGGACAACGACCTGCACGCTTGATCCGTCCCGCAGCATGGGTTCGGGAAGCGGTTTCGCGCTCGTGCCGTGCTCGGGGGAAACTTGCTCACCGCTCTATCTAACGAATGGGATTTATACTATACAGAGCGAGCTCGGAGGGGCAGAACGAACGCCGTTTACCCGCACGGTTCAGGCGATTGACGTTTCAGCCGGAGACGAGCGCATTGTGTCGAGGGTGTCGTGGACATTTCATGAGACTCCCTATGTCGTGACCGTCACCAGTCATCTCACACCATGGCAATAAAAAAAGAAAACAACAGGAAGAATGATATCGGCTCGCGAGGGTTTGCGCTCCTCGTCTCGATTATCTTCATGTCGGTCATGCTTACGTTCGGCCTCGCACTCGGTTCGCTCGGCTATAAGCAGAAAGTGCTCGCTTCAAGTTCGCTCGGGTCGCAGTATGCGTTCTACGTCGCGGATGCCGCTCTTGAGTGCGTGCTTCAGGCCGACCAGCAGCAGAATCTATTCGCGTATACATCAGACATGTCGGCACCTGCTCCGACGATGACCTGCGACGGAATTGATGCAATTTCTTCATCGGTGAGCAGTCATACGCTCGCGAACTGGATCATAGCAGGGCGTTTCTCGATGGATGACGGCAGGCACTGCGCAGACGTGATGGTCTTGAAGCCGGCGGTGCGCACTGATCCGACGCGCTTATTCGCCCAGGGGTACGATGTCTCATGCGATGTCGTGGATAATCCAGGAGGCGCTCGGTTCGCTTCTCGCGGTATAAACGCTCATTATTAAGGTCAGGTATACTGTCCGCATGAGAGCCACAGACGAGGCGTACGAGCGGGCAGCTCAACTGCGAAGCGCGATAACGAAGTATCGCGCGCTTCAGCACGAGAAGGATACCTCCCCAATTTCTCCAGAGGCGCTCGATTCTCTTAAATATGAGCTCGCACAGCTCGAGCAGGAATATCCGGAGCTTGTGACGTCTGATTCACCGACGCAGGTCGTGGCGGGGGCGCCCGTGCCGTTCCTTAAGAAGGTGCGCCATGCGGTTCCTCAGTGGTCCTTCAATGACGCCTTTACTGAAGAGGACATCCGAGCATTTGATGAACGCGTGCGGAAGATGAGCGGAGTCGTGCCGACATATGATCTTGAACTCAAGATAGACGGGTTAAAGATCGTCTGTACGTATGAGAAGGGAATGCTTAAGACGGCAGCAACTCGCGGCGATGGACTTGTGGGCGAGGACGTCACGCACAATATCCGCACGATTGCGTCCGTACCGGAACGGCTTACCCGGCCGATATATCTCGTCGCTGAGGGCGAGGTGTATCTCACGCGATCAGGCTTCCAGAAACTGAATGCGCTTCGCGAGAAAGCCGGAGAGCCACTCTTTGCTAATCCGCGCAATGCCGCAGCGGGCTCCATCCGTCAGCTTGATCCGGAGATTGCTGCGGCTCGGCCACTTGGTTTCTTTGCGTACGATGTCGCGGCGACATCGGAATCATTTCCAGTGTCGCAGAGTGAAGAGCTCCGCTATCTCGAGGAGCTCGGGCTGCCGGTCAATCCTGAGCATCGACATGCTGAGGCACTTGAAGACATCTTTGCGTATTGGGAGAAATGGAAGGGGAGTGCTCGTGACAAGGTCGATTACCAGATTGACGGTATCGTGCTTAAGGTTGAGTCACGGGAAGTACAAGAGACGCTCGGTTACACGGGCAAAGCGCCGCGATACGGCATCGCCTACAAATTTCCACCAGAACAAGTGGAGACGATAGTCGAGGATATTACGCTCCAGGTCGGGAGGACAGGGAAGCTTACACCAGTTGCGCACCTGCGTCCGGTTGCAGTGGCCGGATCGACGGTCGCACGCGCAACGCTCCACAACGAAGATTTCATACGGGAGAAAGACATCCGCATCGGTGACACCGTCATCCTGCAGAAGGCAGGCGACATCATTCCTGAGATTGTTTCAGTCATAGGGGAGTTGCGACCGAAGTCGGCAAAAGCGTGGAAATTTCCGACGCATTCGCCTTTGTGTGGTGGAGACGGCGCAATCGAGCGGATTCCTGGCGAAGCGGCGCATCGCTGCAAAGTGGCTGGCTCGTTTGAACAACAGGCGAGGCGGCTTATCCATTTCGCTGGGAAGCATGCGCTCGACATCGACGGATTGGGAAGAGAAACCGTCAAACTGCTCATGGAGCATAATCTCGTGTCTGATTTCGATGATATTTTCGATTTAACCAAAGATGAGTTGCTTGAGCTCGAAGGGTTTGAGGAGACGAAGGCAAAGAATCTTATCGAGGCAATCGCGGCTTCCCGCAACGTGCCGTTTGATCGACTGCTCATCGGACTCGGCATTCCTCATGTAGGAGGGGAGACGGCATATCTGCTCGCGACGCACTTCGAGACAGCGGCGAAGCTTGGTTCCGCACGTGAAGCATCTCTCTCGACCATAGAAGGCATCGGTCCCATCATCGGACGCTCGGTTGCCGAATGGTTCAGGAATGAAGACGACCGTACGTTGCTTGCGCGGCTCATGAGGCACCTCAAGGTCCAGAAGGTCGCAGCACCGCTGCGTGGTCCTCTTACGGGGCAGACTGTCGTCATTACCGGCACACTCCCGACACTCTCCCGCGAAGAAGCTGAGGCTCTCGTGCGTAAGGCGGGTGGTAAGGCCACTGCTTCGGTCTCAGCGAAGACGTCGTTCGTCGTTGCGGGTGAGAATCCAGGCAGTAAGCACGAGAAAGCTCTCTCGCTCGGCGTTGCGATCTTGAGCGAAGCGGAGTTTTTTGACAAAATGCGCTAGCAGCGTACCATAACTTTTAGAAGTCAAGTTTGTTGTGAGGGTACATTTGCCACAGCAGAGAAAGGCCTACATGCTAAGCCATTTTCTGCTGTGGCGAAACTCGACTATTCGGTCGGGGCTACCAGCAAGGAGAAGCGCATCATGGATGCGAAGGCCTACTGCAAAAAAACCGCGGCGTTCGCGGGCTGGCTCATCCAGAATGTCCCGTCCGATGTGGACATGGACCGCTGGATGAATGACCCGGAAGGAACGAAACAAGTTCTTGCCGGCTTCAAATCACTCGCGGTTGAGATGGGGGAGCATCCCTCGTTTTCCATCATCGCCACAACCAACCTCATCGCAATTGCTGCCGAGGAAACAAGGAATTGCTTCCCCAGCTCGCGATACGTATTCCGCGACAAAGATTTCGACAGGTGGCTCCCATCCACTCAGCCGGAATCCGCCGCATGCATCATCACGGCGGTTGGTTTCACCGAAACATGGACGTTTGCAGAAGCAGCGGCTGCAATCCTCGGCGTGAGCTCGCGGATGAACCCCGTACTTCTGGGTGAGAGGCTCATCGAAAACGGTTACATCATGACCTTGCCGCAAGCTGAAGAAATGGTCAAAAAGACCGGTCTCGGCGAAAAGACCGGTGTGGGTATTGACGGTTACGGCAATTTCTTTTTCGTCGCGACTGGCAATGGAAACAATCCCGTCTCGGTTGGCGCGGTCAACTGCGAGAATCTCGGTTGGAACGCGCACGTCCGCAGGCTCGACCACCCAAATCGTTGGTACTCTGGCGGCCGCTGTTTCCTCATCCGCGACTTGGGCGCTTCGAAACTCTGATCCCTGTTCTCTGTATTCGGGCGTCAACATACCCTTTCTCGCTTTGCGCGGGAGAGGGTATACTTTTTTCTGAACACTCTGGCATTTCTGGCGCGAATTCCGAAATCAGCTCAAAAGTGATAGAGTCTCTAGCATGGCGACAGTAGCAGAAGTAAAGAAACTCGCGGAATTGGCGCGGATCAGAATAAACGACGCAGATCTCGAGAAATTCACGAGCGAATTCGATGCAATCCTCGCGTATGTGGGACAGCTCGAAAAGCTGGATATGCCCGTTGATATCACCGGAGAGAAACCCCCTGTGCGCAATGTGATGCGGATCGATGGCGAACCGCATCCGACCGGAGCATTTACCGAGAAAGTCGCTGAACAGTTTCCTGCTCGCGATGGCGACGCGCTTGCTGTGAAGCAGATTATCACTCATGACTAAGCGACCGAATGAGCTCTCGATAGCCGAAGCAGCCCGCGCACTCCGCGCAAGGGAGATTTCTGTGCGCGATCTGTGGAATGCGTGTAGCGCGGCGGCACGAGAAAAGAATCCTGAACTGAACGCGTATCTTGAGATTTTCGATGCCGACGATGCGGCAATAGCTCGCGCGCAGGAACGTATTGATACGGAAGGGGAGTCCGCACCGTTTCTCTGCGGCATTCCGCTCGCGATTAAGGACAATATTTTGATAGAAGGACATATTGCGAGCGCGGCAAGCAAGATGCTCGAGAACTATCGCGCAACGTATGACGCGACGGTGATAAAGAAGCTTAAAGACGCCGGCGCACTCTTCGTCGGGCGTACTAATATGGATGAATTCGCCATGGGTTCATCGACCGAGCATTCGGCGTTCGGTAAGACGCTCAACCCAGTCGACACTGCGCGTGTGCCAGGAGGATCGTCTGGCGGGTCTGCCGCTGCCGTCGCAGCGCACCTTGCGATTGCAGCGCTCGGCTCTGACACGGGCGGTTCTATCCGCCAGCCAGCTGCGCTTACCGGCCTCGTGGGACTGAAGCCGACCTATGGGGCTGTCTCGCGCTCAGGACTCATCGCGATGGGTTCGTCGCTTGATCAAATCGGCCCTCTTACGAAAACTGTCGAGGATGCCCGCATTCTGTATGAAGCAATTCAGGGTATAGACGTGCTCGATTCGACGACGATTGCTGATGGTATGTATCCTGCTCGTCCGGCAGCAACGTCTCTACGTATCGGTGTACCGCGCCACCTGCTCACCGAAGGTCTTGATACCGATGTACGTGCCGCATTTGATGCGACGCTCGCACAGCTTGAGACGGCAGGGAACACTCTCGTCGATATCGAACTGCCAATGAGCTCACATGCTCTCGCGGCGTATTACGTCATCATGCCTGCGGAGGTCTCGGCGAATCTTGCCCGGCTCGATGGCATTCGCTACGGCCACGCCGCACGTGGTGAGACGCTGCTTGATGATTACCTACTCTCCCGCACCGAAGGGTTTGGCGAAGAGACGCGTCGCCGCATCTTGCTCGGCACGTTTGTGCTCTCCTCGGGCTACATCGATGCCTATTACAAGAAGGCTGATGCTGCTCGTGCAGTGCTGCGCCGCGAATATGACAAAGCGTTCGAGAGATGCGATGTCATCGCTTTCCCTACGACGCTCTCTCCAGCGTTCAAGTTCGGTGAGAAGAGCGATCCGATAGCGATGTATCTGGAGGATATATTTACCGTAACCGCCAACCTCACTGGCATGCCAGCAATCTCCGTTCCGATGGGTACGGTCGAGCGGGAAGGATCGCCGCTCCCGGTCGGCATCCACTTCACCGCGCCGCATCAAGCGGAAGGCGCTCTCTTTGTTGCAAGCAGTATGGTGGAGAAGGTGCGCAGCATCTAGTATTTTTCGTTTATACTAGAGAGTGATGGCCGGCAATCAGACCAACGTTGAATATTGGTTTCGTCTCCTCTACGAGTGCCTGCATGGCTCATGCTACGGGTCGGTAGACCTGACGGAATTCTCGGCGTGGATAGCGCATGTCTGGATTTGGATTATCATCATCGGCTACATCCTCGCCATCCTGGCTTTGGTTTTCATTATCTACTCGACGGTACGACTCTTTGAACTACGCAATCGTGAGGAGGAGTATTACGGCACGATTCTCCTCGCACCTGAGAGTGTGGGAGGTGTGAATCCGCGCTGGCTTCACATTGAGGAACTCGCTCGCAGTGTGAACCCGAGCGATTGGCGCTCGGCGATTATCGAAGCGGACATCATGCTCGATGACATGCTCACGAAGCAGGGATATGACGGCGAGGGTGTCGGTGAGAAATTGAAGTCCGTCGAGTCGTCAGACTTCAATACTCTGAACGAGGCATGGGAGGCGCATAAAGTACGCAATCAGATTGCACACCAAGGATCGGCATTCGACCTTTCCGATACGCTCGCTCGTCGCACCATCGCACAGTATGAAGCGGTCTTCCGCGAATTCCGTGCGATTTAGAATCGTTGAGGTTGCGGAAATATAAGCAATTCATTACACTAGGCGAATAGCGGGGTAGAGGAGAGGTACCTCGGGAGGCTCATAACCTCCAGACGCCGGTTCGATTCCGGCCCCCGCAACACGGTTGTGACGCAGGAACCATTCCTGCCCCCATGGCAAAATCGGTACTGTACCGACCCCCGTGGTCACCAGAAAAAGCGCCTAAATACTAGAGGCGCTTTTTCTGTCATGCAGCATTTCCAACATATTTCCAGTTCGATTCCGACTCTCGTATTCAACGGTGTTTCGTGTCGCAATCACATCGAAATTCATCAGATTTTGAACATGGGCATTGGAATCGAACTGGTGGCGTCCAGCATCTACCACAGTTCCTACTTCCCGCCCTGGTGCATGGGGGCAGGTATTGAACTTCAAACCGGAGATATGCTTTAAATACATGCATAAGAAAAATCGCACCTCCTAACTCATAGGCATCAAGAGTGTGATAATCGCTATTTGGTCAGGCGACTTTCAAGGGTTGCGTTATACTATTTGTTCATGCCCACTTTACATCATCATTTTATCGACCGTCTTGCGCTCCTCAACGGCTTCGTGTCCGGTGTCGCACTGTACCCCCAAGTGTGGGCAGTTCTCTCAAGCGGCTCAACGGCTGGAGTTTCTTTGCCGACCTTTTTGCTGATTCTGCTGAACAGCATCGTGTGGCTTTTATATGCCTTGCACCGCGGACTCATCTCACTCGGTATCGCTTCCGTGTTTAATATTCTGGCGAGCATCATTCTTGTCTGTGCGATTCTTTTTCTCTGATTCGGGTGAAAGAGCAGAATGGTTCTCGCAGATGCGATTTTCCTTAATACTTCGGTAGAGCATTTCAAGTTCCATTGCGATACGCGTACTTCGGAATTGTTCAGCAGTTTGCTTCGCGGCATCCGCCATAGCAAGACGCTTCTCTTCGTTAGCGAGCAGCTCCTTAACGCAGGATATCGCTTCGCTCATCGTTGATACTAAAAATCCGTTCTCTCCATGGCGGATGATTTCAGGCGCGACCCCCACAGAAAACGTAATCGGCACAAGTCCTTGCGACATTCCCTCGACAAGACTAAGAGAGAACCCTTCATAACGAGAAGTCAGGAGGAGGATGCTACCGTACAGCGGCGCGAGCGCACCCGGAATGAGGTCCTTGCGAAGATTGACGTACATATAGTGCTTCGGGAAAGAGACTCGCAACCACTCTTTGAGTTTGCGATTCGTAGTCATACAGACGGTTGTCTTAGGCGTATCGGGAAACGCTCGGTACAGTTGCACCAACCGAGACAGTCCTTTTAGCTTGAGAGTAAATACATCATTACCGAGCCGGCCGAGGAATACTAAGTGTGGGGGTTGTCGAATGACATCGCGCGGAGGGTCAAACCAATAATCTTCGATCGCGTTATGAATAACGCGAATACGGTCGACGGCAACACCTATCTGAATGAGTTCGTCTCGCACTTTTTGCGATGTGGCGATACAGGCCGTCGCGCGTGTCGCGGTAATAGCTTCAATATCTGCAATATCCTCGATCGGACGCATGGTCTTAAGGTCAAACTCCGGTATGATGGCGAGCCGCAATATTTCCTTGAAGACACTACGCTCTTCTTCGGACATGTCCGAGGTGCGGGGGGTAGATTCGAGGTATCCTCGCGCGGTTGATCCAAAGTGGCATACCGTCGGTACGTTGAATGAAAGAAGAGGGAGCGGAGTATATGTCGTTCCTTGAATGATGTCATACTTGAGCATGGCCTCTTTATGTTCAAGCAGGGAGTAGAAGAAAAGGATATTAGCGAGACCTTTCAAATGCACGGGAGTATCGGTGAGTTGTGTTCGTGGATAGAAGTTGCGAACCTCTATCCCATGTTCTGCGAGCGCGGCAGACATGAGCCGATTGATTTGTGCGGCTCCAGTATGCGCACCGACATGAATCTTCTTTTCGTTATGAATAAAAGCGATCTTGATTTTCTTGCGTGCTAACTGCTTCGGTACGCGTTTTATAGGTTCAGACCGCAATAACCTAAGCAACGTCCGAGTTGTAGTGTATGCACGTCTTTCAAGCCCGTAAGTTCTCTTTCCGTTCGTCACGAGTAGAGACTATGCGAAGTACCCGAACCAAGAGAGATATGCTCCAAGAAAGAACATAAAACCACCAGCTACAGGAATCAGTTTCGTACTGACCCACCAGTCCCCAGCGCGATCGGCAATACGCGGGAAGGAGGTGCAAACAATTCCCTTAAGGAGAAGTCCCCAACCGAGAAGACTCACCACAATCTGCGGAAGCGTATCCCATAGGTTATGAACCTGTATGTGAACAATACCCGCCGCAAGAGCCACCATACCGAAGATAAGAACAGCAAACGCCTCATTCTCGAGTTCATGGTAGATCTTGAGGTAGTAACTGCGACTCGTATAGACGCCGATTCCGACTGCGATGATAACTGGCCCCCAGATCTGAGCAAGAAATACGGTGATGTCCATAAGATATCCTAATTTAGTCTGAGTAAAAGCTCCCATCATATTCTAGCAGTAATTTATGAGCACGGGTTCTCAGTATTGAGAAAGACGGGCACCGGAATCGAACTAAGACTTTGAGCATCTAGGCCGTAGAAAGTCCAGTTCGATAATGGACCCCGCAACACGGTTGTGACTCCAGGAACCAGTACCGGCCACAGTACCGCCAGGCATCACGTAAGCAAAAGCCGCTCGAAAGAGCGGCTTTTGCGTTGACTACGCACCAGGTAAGACGGCTGATTTCTAAGCAAAACCAGGGAAGTAATCCGTCTTGATGTTGAAACGGGATACACCCATATCGCTCAATGTCTTCTTGAATGCGACCACCATGCCGTGTGGGCCGGAAATATAGAAGACGCAATCTTTGTAGTCAGGAAGCTCTCTCTCGATGAGTGCCCGGTCAATGAATCCGTTATGGGCATTCGGTACAGGATTCGGTTCGTCTGTAAATGCATAGACCGTCTTCATGCCGATTTCTCGTGCGGCTTGGTCAAATACGTCCTTATAAGCGACTTCGTTCACGGTCTTGTTTGAATAAAGGAGCGTCACTGCCCGTTCCTCTTTAGTATCGATGAGGTACTGCACCATGCTGCGGAAGGGGGTGACACCAATGCCGCCAGCGATGAAGACAAGCTTCTTCTTTTTATCGCGTGGCATCACGAAGTCTCCTGCGACCTGCGCGGCCGATATCGTGTCGTCCGGCTGCATCGCCAGAAGCGCTTGTTTGAAGCTGCTCTCGGGAGCATAGAATTTCACTCCGAGCCGCACGGTCTTCTCGGTCGGTGATGAAGCGATCGTGAAGAACCGGCGATTGCCGCGATTGTCAGCAGCGGGGTGTCCGAGCGTCCATTCTAAGTACTGTCCTGGGCGGAAGCTGAGTGCATGATCTGGTGCGAAAACGAATTCATAGGTGGCATCAGCAATCTTGTTTTTCTCTACTAGGGTCAGGATAAAGCGTCTCTTCGGACTGACTATATATACGAAGACGTTCCCCACAAGAAGCGCGAGCTCAGGCGATAGATACAGGGAACCAAACAGGACGCCGACGATTGCTGCATATCCCACCCGCAAGAAGCGACTCGGCGGCATCGTCAGGGGCTCGGTGAGCATCACGAGCGTAAGGAAAGAAAATGGGGAATACAGAACCGTTTGCGCGAGATGAGTCAGGGCACCGCCAGAAGAGGATGTGACGACGACGGCCGTGAGCGCCACGACCGAGAAGGCGGCTACCAGGTCGAATCGGCGTATCTTATGGACGACGAGGAATCCGCCGATTACGACGAGCGGCATGAGTACCGTGCTGCTTGCGACCCACCAGGTCGCTGATTGTCCGAGCATGAGTGCGCCGAGCGCAACACCGAATGCGGCTGGATTGAAGATATGCTTCTTGCCGATGGCGAATATGTATTTCGAAGCCATTGCCCATGCCGAAACGAAGATAAGGAACCCGACGCCAGCGCCGTCGGAAGGGGCGACCGGACTCACGATGAGTGCAAGGATGAACCCGGTGATATACGCAGACTCGACATTCCGTGCTGCGCCAAAGCCTCGAGCGAACACCGCATTAGATATCCAGCATGTCGCGAGGATGATTGCGGTCGAGAATATGAGATCGAAGAAACTGAATGAAAGAAGGCCGAACAAACTCGCAATGGCTGCAGCGCCGAGCAGGACCATGAGGTACTGCAACACGAGGCGATACATCGTGATCTTATTGAGGAACGTGTCAACGAAGGACAGCATATTATTGTGCCTGCGCGAGAGCCGTGGCAAGCGATTGCTTGAAAGCTCCGCTGGTGAAGGTCGCACCAGAGACGCCGTCTACTTGTGCGCTCTGGACTCGGAGTGCTTCTTGGGTGAGGAGCGGCATCGCGCGGCCGTTGATGAAGATAGAGTTCTCATGGGAACTAGGATGCTGGAGGAACTGCACATCAACGATCTTCCCATTCGTCACGATGGCCTTCACTTGAACCATGCCGTAGTAAGCGTCTTCGGTGCTTCCAGTGTATGAACCGTCGACATAAGAACCAAGACGCATCATAGGCCCACTGCCCATCATCGGCGAACCAGTCGGTGTCGGACCAGTCCGGAGCGCTTCTTGGAAGGTCTTATTTGCATTCCTAAATTGTTCAGACGGAGATACGACGGATTGCTGTCCGTGCATGTATTGCCATACCGCATACGCGGATGAGGAGAGTATCATCCCTACGGAAAGTAAGATATGACTGCCCGGGAACGGTCTTTTTGGAATCGACATGCGAGATTTACTACGAGCGAGCAACCGTATTCACTGGCGATCCGGCAGAGAATGAACTGATATTGCTAATCGTGGTATCGAGAATACGTTCAATAGCCTCAGTCGTGTTGAAAGCAAGGTGTGGCGTCACGAGGACGCGTGGATGGCTGATCAGGTAGTGATTCTCAAGTGTAATCTTGAGTGACTCCGCATTTGGATGCGGCATTGAGAGGAGCTTCATTTCATCGTCGAGGTCGCCTTCCTCCTCGAGGACGTCGAGTCCTGCGCCGGCAAGCGCGCCGCTCTCGAGTGCAGCAGTGAGTGCCTCCGTCTCGACGACTGCACCGCGGGCGGTGTTGATGAGGTACGCTCCTTTCTTCAGGAGACCAATATTCTCTTTGTTGATGAGGTGATGCGTATGGACGTTGTACGGGACATGAAGCGAGACGACGTCGGAGGCGGCGAGCAGATCAGGGAGCGACGCATAGGTGAACCCGAGCGAGCGAGCCCGCTCCGCATCCTGATGCGTCTCGAATCCGAGAACGTTCATGCCGAAGCCATTTGCCATGCGGATGACGTGCGCACCGATGTGCCCGCAGCCGATGACGCCGAGAGTCTTCCCAGCAAGATCGAAGCCGCGCAGGTCTGCCGGTGAAAATGCCCCCCGCACAACGCTCTCACGCGCCTCAGGGATGCGTCGTGAGAGTGAGAGGATAAGCGCGAATGTAAATTCAGCGACCGTGTTCTCTCCATACGAAGGGACGTTCGCCACCAAGATACCGCGTTCCTCAGCGGCAGCGAGGTCGATATGATCGAAGCCAGTCGAGCGTGTTGCGATAAGCTTCAAAGAAGGGAAGCGGTCCATCTCTGTCGCCCCGATAGGGGATTCGATGAACGTGCAGAGCACGGTCGCATCCGAGTCGGTCAGATCCGGATATGTGGCGAGTGAGTCTTCATGGAAGACGATTTCGGTATCTGGTAGTCTCGCACGGACGAACTCTTCCTCCCACGACTCGCTCGAGAAATAATGGATTTTCATAGATGCTGTATATTCTACACGGTTTTGCTTTCTTGCTCTATGGCGAGCAGACGCTCGTATTTCTCCAGACGTTCCTTCTGGCCGAGACCGCCGGCTTTAATGCCGTAAGCACTCGTGCCATAGGCAAAGTCCGCGATGAAGGTGTCATCGGTCTCTCCGGACCGGTGCGACGCGATAGTCTCGAGTCCTGCGGCATGGGTCATCTGCACAGCACGGATGACTTCGCGTACCGTACCAATCTGGTTCGGTTTGATGAGTACCGCGTTGATTGCCTTTTGTGCTATCGCGCTCTCAATACGTGCGGGATTGGTGACGGTGAAGTCATCGCCGACGATGAGCGCCTTTTCGGAGAGTGCGGAAGTAAGTCGCGCGAAGTCGCTCGCCGCGTCTTCGTCAAAAGGATCCTCAATACTCTTGAGGGGGAAGCGTTCAACCAGGTTCTCGTATATTCGCAAAAGCTCCTCGGCAGTATATGACGCTCCGAGGAGGTGATACCTGTCTTCTTTGAAGAATTCGCTTGCAGCAGCGTCGATCGCTATCGATGTGCCTGGAAACTCCGCGACGATACTGGCAAGCAATTCAAAGGGACGTTCGAGCGTATCGAATGTCGGAGCGTAGCCCCCCTCGTCGCCCATGGGGACATTGCCGAGCTGCTCTCCCAATTTCGTAAATGCCTCGCGCGCAATAGGGAGTGCCTCGCTTGTCGTACCCTCGACAACAAGGATGTATTCCTGAAATGGCAGTTTGAAATCTGCATGAACGCCGCCGTTCATTACGTTCATAAAAAGTCGCGGCGCACGCGGTGTCGTCCCGGCTCGATGGGCGATTGCTTTCCAAAGCGGTTGACCTGCTGCGGCTGCAAAAAGCCGCTCTGTCGCGATTGAGACTGAGAGAATCGCATTTGCTCCGAGCCGTGACTTGTTCGGTGTGCCATCGAGAGTAATGAGGAGCTCGTCTATTTCGTCAGGTGAAGCGAAATCACGTCCAGTGATGGTCCGTGCAATCTCATTGGTTACATGCTCAATCGCCGTCGCAACGCCGCCGTCAGTATCGCGCAGCTCAAGAGCTTCATGCGAGCCGGTGCTCTTCCCTGAGGGAACGGAAGCTGTGGCCGAGAGACTTTCGGAAGAAAGGGTCGTCTCTATGGTCGGACGTCCGCGCGTGTCGAGAATCGTTCGGGCACTAATCGTGTCGATACGCATATTAATGAGAGAGTCGTTCTTCTATCTGGGCGACATGCTCGACCGTCTTCACGACGGAATCAGGGTTGAGCGACATACTCTCGATACCTTCCTTCACGAGGAACTCGGCGAAGTCAGGGAGATCGGAAGGTCCTTGTCCGCAGATGCCGAGATATTTCCCGCGCGCACGGCACTTGCGGATGATCATGCTAATGAGCGCGCGGACGGCTTCATCATTCTCGTTACCAATATGCGTGACGATGCCAGAATCGCGATCGAGACCGAGCGTGAGTTGGGTGAGGTCGTTTGACCCGATCGACATGCCATCGAACAGATCGAGGAATTCCTCCGCAAGGAGTACATTCGACGGTATCTCGCACATCATATAGACCGGTGTCGTCTTTTCGCCTCCTTTCCCAAGCGATTTCGCGACGAGTCCGTGCTCTTTCATGGTAGCGAGCACCTGCTCCGCCTCACGCACGGTGCGGCAGAAGGGAATCATCGGGATGACATTATCGAGTCCCATCTCTTCGCGAACTTTCACGAATGCGCGGCACTCAAGCGCGAATGCTTCTTTGAATTTCGGGTCGTAATAGCGCGAAGCACCGCGCCAGCCAATCATCGGATTCTCTTCATCCGGTTCATAATCTTCACCGCCGAGGAGCGTGGAGTATTCGTTCGTCTTGAAATCGGAGAATCGGACGATGACCGGACGTGGGCTGAAAGCGGCACCAATCTTTGCGATGCCATAGGCGAGGTTGTCGACGTAGAACTCGACCGGATCATCCCAGCCGGCAATCTTCTCCTTGATGGCGGCACGGAGTTTCGGTGAGAGCTTCTTGAAATTGAGGAGTGCGAGCGGGTGCATGCCGATAGTCGACGCGATGATGAACTCCTCGCGTGCGAGTCCGACGCCTGCGACTGGCAGGAACGACCGCTCGAACGCGATATCCGGCGAAGCGATATTTACCATGATCTTGGTCTTCGTCGGGGGAAGAGCTCCGAGCGAGTGCTCGTGCATCACGATGTTCGCTTTTCCGGCCGTGATGATGCCGGCGCTTCCAGTGGTGTCGACAGTAATCATCGTGCCATTCTTCAGGACGCGGGTCGCAGTTCCGGTACCTACGATCGCGGGAAGACCGAGCTCGCGCGACACGATGGCCGCGTGGCTCGTGCGGCCGCCCTTGTCGGTCACGATGGCGCTCGCCATCTTCATAATTGGCTCCCAGTCAGGATCGGTCATCGTCGTGACGAGGATTTCACCCTCTTTAAACTCTTTGATTTGTTTTGGGTTCATAATCACGTGCACGGTGCCGGTGGCGACCTTCGATCCGACCGAGATGCCACGAGCAAGCTCTTTGCCTTGCTTGGTAACTTTATATTCGACGAGCTTGGTGTAATCGCGCTCGGCTTGTACGGTCTCGGGTCGTGCCTGCACGATGAAGAGCTCTCCGGTCACACCATCCTTTGCCCACTCCATATCCATCGGTGTCCATGTATGTGCCCGTTCGGTGTAGTGCTTCTCGATGAGGGCTCCCCATGAAGCCATGGTCAGGATTTCATCATCGGTGAGCACGAATCGCCGTGTGAGAGCAGGAGGCGTCGCAATGACTTTCGTCTGCTGCACACCGCTCTTGCCGGTGTCGTATATCATCTTCTTGAGGTTCGTACCGAGCTTCTTCAGGATGATGGGTGATGGTACTTTGCCGATTCTCGATTTAGAGACGAGGTATTCGTCCGGCGTGACGTGTCCTTGTACAATCATCTCTCCGAGGCCGTAGGTCGCATTCACGACGACGACATCGCGGAAACCGCTCTCGGTGTCGACCGAAAACATGACACCAGAAGCACCCTTATCCGAACGGACCATCTTCTGCACGCCGACAGAGAGGGCGACTTTCATGTGGTCGAATCCCTTGTCAGCGCGATAGGAGATAGCGCGGTCGGTAAAGAGGGAAGCCATCGTCCAGACGGCAGCGCGGACGATATCTTTCTCGCCGCGGATATTGAGATAGGTCTCTTGCTCTCCCGCGAACGAAGCACCCGGCAGGTCTTCGGCTGTTGCCGAAGAGCGGACGGCGCAGTCGACGTTCTTTCCATACTGCTCCTCCATGAGCGCATAGGCTTCCGCGATCTCTTTTTCGAGAGTCGCGGGGAAAGGCGTGGCGCGCATCTTTTCGCGCACAAGCTTTGCCGAACGCGAGAGTTCTTTTAGGTTTCTTGTGTCAAGATCCTTAAGTGTCGTCTCTATGAAAACATCAAGCCCGGTTTCTTTAAGATAAAAATAGTAAGCCTCGGCTGTGATGCAGAATCCCTCGGGAACGCGGATACCCTGTGGGACGAGCGTGCGAATCATCTCGCCAAGCGAGGCGTTCTTCCCGCCCACGTGGGGCACATCATCCATGCCGATGTCGCGCATCCAGAGGATATTGGGGTAGGTATTCATGAGTTAGTCTTTTATAGCGATAATAATGTCGGACACGTTTGATCCAGTATAGCCCGTCAAAACGGCATCGCCAGATGTTGTGAAGAAATCATACGAAGCATGGACGTCGAGATGCTCTCTGATTGAGAGATTATGAGCATCGGCGTGCGCCTGGGTTGTCGCGTCAGCAATCGCGCCAGCATGATCGGTATTGTCATGGCCGTCAGAGGCAAGAGGAAGCAGGAGTTCGTTAGGATGGAGATGCTCAAGTGCACTGAGTGCCATTTCCTGATTGCGTCCTCCTGCTCCAGAACGTCCTTTCACCGTCACGGTGCTCTCGCCAGCATACAAAAGGACGCTCTTTGACGGAGCGCCATGAAGCGCTTCTACAATGGTGCGTCCAACCTGCGCCGCTTCTCCCGTCACGTGATCGTCCATGATGGTGGCAGTGTATCCTCGCCGCGCCGACTCTTCTCTCATGGCGAAAAGGGCATCCTGGTTTGTAAGAAAGAGGATGTTATCTACGTGGTCGAAATATTTCTGATCCTTTGGTGTTTCTAAGAATTCAAATCCTTCTGACGGGAGTACGTCGTACCGCTTGAGAATCGCTCGAGCGTCTTCAATTGTCGATGTGTCGCGCACGGTTGGACCAGAAGCGATGAATCCAATGTCGTTATCAGGAACATCAGAGACAATGAGCGAGATAACTTCGGCCGGGTAGGCTGTCTTGGCGAGTCCGCCGCCGCGCGCAAACGAGGTATGCTTCCGCACTGTATTTATATCCTGTATCGATGCGCCGCGTGCTGTCAGACTGGAGAAGAGTATACTCTCATCGACACAGGTCATAGGAGCTTTGTTCAAACAGAGTAGTGTCGAACCTCCTCCTGAGATGAGCATAATCACAAGATCATCCCCCGTGCATCCAGAGAGAAGTGAGATAATTCGCTCCGTTGCGGTTTCATTGGCCTCGCTCGGGAGCGGATGCGTGCCGATGAGGGTCTCTATTTTCGTCAGATTTGAATGCGTGGAAGATGCGACGTCGAGCGCAATGCCGCCGGTAAGGCGGTCACCCAGCAAGGTCTCTATCGTTTCCGCCGCAGCGACGGCGCACTTGCCGACTCCTACGAAGAATACACGGCGGCCGGCGAGACGGAAGCGTGTGTCATTAATATGAAGCTCGTCATTTTCGATATGAAGCTTCCGAATGAGCGCCGCACCGACATCGATAGCTGCATAGCCTGCTTCGGCAATGGCAAGCGCAGAGAGACGCAGTTCATTCTCGGCAAGCGACTCGAAGTTGCGTATGGATCGATCCATTACTTCCACTATACCTGATGATTATGAGCTTGTTCGTTCGGAATTGTCTGGGGCTAGTATCCATCCGTGTAGGAGTTCCTTGAATTCTGCCGTTCTATCTTCGAAGCCGACTCGCACAAGGTGGAGGAAGGGATGATATTCCGGCGTGTATTCAAAATGACAGCGCACCTCTCCATCCGTGAAGATACGGAGGTGGTACTGATGCTTGAATTCGACAGTCCGACGCAAGCTCACGATCTCGTCGGCATCCTTCCATGCAACGAAGTGGTTACCGAACCCTTGCTTGATGAGGAACGATACGAATTCCTGAACGGAATATATTGGATTCAGTACGCCAAGGAGGAAGTCCTGACGTCCGACATGCTGTATCTCCGGGACGACGCGCGTAAGGAGGAACTTCCCGATACCAATGCGGTACGAGATATCGCGCACGAACGGATGGAACGGAGAATACGCCTTCCAGAACCAGAATTTAAAACGGTCACCTAGCGACGACGGGTAGGCTACCCGCGACATAGGCAATTCTTTAATCCACTTTTCCACAGTACGTTATGCCCTCGGGGGGAATCCGCGCGAGCGTCGGCACAGACGCGGCAGAACGAACCGATCGAGACCCCAGTAGCCAGCGACCCGGTGGGCGAGCATGATGCCGAGTGCAAGTACGAGGAATATAGGATTGACGCTCACTGTCCCGGCAAGCATGAAATTGAGATTCATGAAGAAGCCGAAGAGTGCGGCAACGCCAGTGAAGAGTCCGACGATGAGTCCGAGTCCGACGAGTACTTCGCCGAGAGTGACCATGTTCGACCAAACGACGAGATGAGGGAGGACGGTTGCCTTAAGAAATCCTGCGTACCACATCTGCACATCGGGATGAGCCCCGGCTGTCTTGGCAAGTGCCCCCTGCACGAATCCGTTCAGCGCAGCTCCTGCGTCACTCCCGAACCAGGCGGGGTTCATCATCTTATCCCAGCCAGCCATGAGCCACTCGTAGCCGAGATAGAGACGGACAAGAAGCCAGAGCGGCGCGCTCGCAGTGTTTGCGGTGAAGAAGTGGGCAAATGCGGATTGGCGTATGGTGTAGTCGTGCATGCTCCCCATTCTAGAACAGATTCTGTGAAATGGAAGTGCAGGTGAAGTAGTAATATGAAGAGATGAAAGAGACGCGGATTATCATGGGCATGCCGATTGAGATTGAAATCGTAGATGCTGGAGCGCGCGAAACACTCGAAGAAGTCTTCGCCTACTTTGCCTCTGTCGACAACCGATTCAGTACCTATAAAGAAGACAGTGAGATTTCCCGTATCAATCGTGGCGAGGTCGCCAACAACGCCCTGAGCGCGGAGATGTCCGAGGTCTTCGCTCTTGCCGGGAAGACGAAGGTGGAGACACGCGGGTATTTCGACATTCGCCGCCCCGATGGTCTTATCGACCCGTCAGGTGTCGTGAAAGGGTGGGCGGTGCGGAATGCTGCGGCTCTCATTAGGGAAGCAGGATACGAGGATTATTTCGTGAATGCTGGTGGTGACATAGCGATGAGCGGCAAGAATGCTAGAGGCGAAGAATGGAGCGTCGGCATCCGCAATCCTTTCAATATCCACGAAATAGTGAAGGTGGTATATCCGCGCGGGAAGGGTATTGCGACCTCGGGCTCATACATTCGCGGTGATCATATCTATAACCCTCATGCGCCAGAAGAAAAGCTGGAAGACATTGTGAGTATCACGGTCATCGGTCCAGACGTGCTTGAAGCTGATCGATTTGCGACGGCGGCCTTTGCGATGGGGAAGACGGGCATCGCTTTCATTGAGAGTCTCGCGGGTTTCGATGGGTACGCGATCGACAGGGACGGCGGAGCGATTATGACGAGCGGGTTCGGTGCTCTTTCATAAGATAGAGTCCGCATGTAGGTATCGCGTGATACCATTATGGAGATGATGCCGCTTGATCGGAATGAGAGCTACTGGTTGCTCGATGACGAACTCGTAGAGGCGGCGGGCACTCTCGGTGTGCGCGAGCTCTCAACCTATCCGGATTATGCCGCTCTCAAGCACGCGCTCGCCTCGTATGCCGGCGTATCGAAGGACCAGCTGCTGGTTACACCCGGATCCGATGCTGCGATAGAGCACATCGCGCGCTCGTATGCGGGAAGTGGCGGGAAGGCACTACTTCCCGTGCCGACGTTCTACGGTTACGAGACTATTCTTGATCGCGTTGGAGCGGAGACTGTACCTATTGCATATGAAGAGCGAGAAGGTCGGTTTGTATTTCCGCTCGCGAAGACGATAGAGATGCTCAAAAGTAACGCGGCAGGGGTATTATTCCTCTGTCATCCGAATAATCCACTCGGTTGCCCGCTGTCGAGAGGGGATATCGAAGCTCTTGTGGAGGCCGTGCGCGGGAGCACGACGCTTGTCGTCTCCGATGAAGCTTATTTTGAATTTTCTTCCGGGGTATCGTTCTTGCCGTATCTCGCTCTACTTCCGAATCTGGTCATCATCAGGAGTCTCTCGAAGTCCTTTGCTCTTTCAGGTGCGCGTGTCGGGTACGCAATCGCTGCTCCCTTCGTAGTGAAGCGGATCGAACAGCTCATGCTACCCTGGCCGGTCGCCCACCCGAGCGCCGCAGCTGCGCTCACACTTCTCGCACAGGCAGACAAGGTTGAGGAACGTCGCACGATTGTCCTCGCCGCACGTGACCACTTTGCAGAGATGCTGAGCTCCATCTCGGGGGTTGTAGTATATCCGTCGAAAACCAACTTCGTTCTTGTGCGCGTAGCACATGCTTCTCGCGTTCGCGACGAGCTTTTGGAGCAGAATATCCGTGTCGCGCTTGGTGAACCTATGAGTCATTTCCCTGAGGCAAAGGCGCTTCTGAAAGACACACTGCGTATCGCTGTACCAGCTCCTCGCGACCTACCGGATTTCATCACTGTCCTCTCGGGTCTATTCACAAGGTAGTATTTATATGGTAGTGTGCGCGCATCATGCGCCCTAGTCGTTCGCCGGTTCGTGCAAATCCGGTAAAGAAGTCTCGTTCTCCAATTGTCGTG
Source organism: uncultured Candidatus Saccharibacteria bacterium (assembly GCA_964507275.1). Classification (GTDB taxonomy): domain Bacteria; phylum Patescibacteriota; class Minisyncoccia; order Phycocordibacterales; family Phycocordibacteraceae; genus C7867-001. The sequence continues at coordinate 447,236 of CAZDPG010000001.1, read as the reverse complement.
CATCCTTTCTTTACGAAGCTGAACATCAATAAGAGTGACGACTGGTCTCGCGTCCAGAAGACGTATCTCCCATCGCTTTTCAAACGAATGTCGGCCCAAGTTCCTGCCTATAAGCGTTTCCTTCGAGCGAATAATGTGCGGAAGGAAGACATCCATACGGCTAAGGACTTCGCTACGGTGCCTCCGATATCTAAAGCGAATTATCTCTCCCAGAACGAATTCCACGACCTGTTCTGGGACGGCTCCCTTCGACTGCCGCAAGTGCTCACCTCCACTTCTGGTTCGACGGGGAAGCCGACATATTTCGCGCGCTCGTATGAGGTCGACCAACACTCGTCCTTCATCCATGAGCTTATTTTTCGTACTAGTTCCCTGAAAGAAGAAAAATCAACGCTCGTCATCGTGTGCTTTGGTATGGGCGTATGGATTGGCGGCCTCATTACGTACCAGGCGTTTGAATTCATGGGGCGCCGCGGGTATCCGATATCAGTGATTACGCCGGGTATCAACAAAGCGGAGATATTGAAGGCTCTCACGGACATTGCACCGCAGTATGAGCAGATTATTCTTGCCGGGTACCCGCCCTTCCTGAAGGATGTTATTGACGAAGCGCTCGCACGCGGCATCTCATTCGCAAAGCATAAGGTAGCGCTCCTTTTTGCTGCCGAAGCTTTCACCGAGAACTTCCGTGATCATCTTGCCAAGAAGGTTGGTATAGAGAACCCGCTTACCGATGCCATTAATATCTATGGCAGTGCGGACATCGGCTCCATGGCGTTCGAGACGCCGATCTCAATCCTTGCTCGTCGTCTCGCTCTCAAGAATGAGAAGTTGTTTGCAGATCTCTTCGGCGGCACATCGAAGACACCGACCTTTGCACAGTACATCCCGAACTTCGTTTCGTTCGAAGCGCCGAATGGCGAAATCCTCATCTCAGGAGACAGCGCGCTCCCTCTTTTGCGCTACTCCATCGGCGATCATGGAGGCGTGTACTCATTCCGCGAACTCATCGAATGCTTCAAAGCGCATGGTGTCGACCTCATGAAGGAGGCCTCCACGGCGGGTATCAAGAAGCACGTACATGAACTGCCATTTGTGTACGTCTATGAGCGCATTGACCTCGCGACGACGCTGTACGGGCTGCAGGTATACCCTGAGACCATCAAGGAAGTTCTTCTGGATAAGCGGTTCGTCGAATATCTCACGGGCAAGCTCACGCTCATTACGAAATATGATGATAACCAAGACCAGTATCTGGAAATCAATCTTGAACGGAAACCGAATGCGGATATACACAAGACCCTCTCGGCACAACTGGTGACCGAGATAGTGAAGAACCTGCGCGAGAAGAATTCAGAATTCCACGAACTCTCGAATTTCCTTGGAAAACGCGCCGAACCGAGACTCGTCTTCTGGTCCTACGAAGATCCGCTGTATTTCAAACCGGGCATCAAGCAGTCGTGGGTAGTGCATCAGTCCTAATCATCGGACGTGGTACCATTCTGGTATGACACCAGAACGTCTTGATCGTACGAGAGAATCTCTCGCTGCATTTCGTGAGCGCCTTCACCCCTTAGTCATCATCGATCGCTATGATCTTCTTCTCGAAGATCTATTTCTTATCCGGAATCCGCGGTTCAAGTTCATCAAAGACCATGCGAGCGAAGTCGAGGACTTCTCTCGTGAATACTGTGCAGGAAAGCCTCTCGACGAGGTAGGAGAGTGGTTCTTCTTTCCATGGAACAAGACTCTTGCGCACTATTTGCCGCATGAAGAGCATCAGGAGATACGGACTGCCCGCAATCGCAACATCATAACGGAGGAGGAACAGCAGAAGCTCTATGACCTCACCGTCGCCTATGCTGGTCTCAGTGTTGGCAGTCATGGTGCACTCACGTTCGCGCTCATGGGCGGCGCGCGCCGCATCAAGATCGCTGATCCGGACGAGGTGTCGCCGTCGAACTTGAACCGCATCCGTTTCGATTTCCTCGCAGTCGGCCGCAAGAAGACGGATCTCGTGCGTGAGTACGTGTACCAGCTGAATCCGTATGCCGAGATCGAGACGTTCGATGCTGGAGTAAACGAGGAGAACATGGATGCTTTCTTCAAGGATGCCGACGTCGTCGTAGAAGAGACCGATAATCTCGAAGTGAAGATACGGCTGCGGCTTGAGGCACGTAAGCGAGGGCTTCCGGTTGTCATGGCAACAGACAATGGAGATAACATCATCGTCGAAGTCGAACGATTCGACCTTGATACATCGAAAGAGCTCTTCAATGGCGTCATCGGCGAAGTGAACCTTGAGATGTTCAAGTCGTTCACACCATCAGATCTGCCGAAGCTCGCGACGAAAATCGCTGGGCCGCAGTTCGTGACCGAACGCATGATGAGTTCGCTCTTGCAGGTCGGTCGCGAGATCTACTCCTGGCCCCAGCTCGGCGACGCTGCGACGCTGTCCGGCGTCGCGATCGCGTACATCCTGAAGCGTCTTGCGCTCGGGCAGGCCGTAAACGAAGAGAAATGCGAAATCAGTCTTGACGCGCTTCTCGATCCGGACCACCACTTGCCGCACGTGAAGGCCGGTCGTGAGAAGGCTCGAGCGGATTTCTTTTCAACGATCGGCCTTTAGTCCCTATGGATACGGCATATAAGGAGAAGTTGACGAAGATAGTCACGGCGGCCGCGACGGCCCCTTCTGGGGATAATTCGCAGCCGTGGCGCTTCGTCTTCCGCGCTCCGGACATGCTCGAGTTCCACGCCCTGCCAGAGCGGGATAATGCTCTGTTGAACGTCGACGACAGCGGGACGTTTATAGCGCTTGGTGCGGCTATTCAGAATGCCGAGCTCGAAGCTAAAGCACTCGGATTCAATCCAGAGATCCGTTACGGCGCTGAGGACTCGCTTACTGCGACATTCGTCTTTCATGGAGAAGGAAATCTTTCCAGAATGGAGCAGGAGCTCCAGCGGGCGATACCTCTTCGACACACGAACCGGAAAGCATATGAGAAGGTCCCCTTAGCGGAAGATGTTCGACGGGCATTAATCGAAGCAGCAGGGGAGACAGAGGGAGTCTCACTTGCGCTCGTCGAGGACAGGGAGTCCATGTCTCGCATCTCGCGTGCGCTCACGACCATGGAAGAGATAGCGCTCAAGAATAAGACGCTCCATAAGATTTTCTTCGAGAGCATCTTCTGGTCGGAAGAGAGGAATGTCGCAGGGGGGCATGGTCTATTTATAAAAACGCTTGAGTTGCCACCACCGGCACAGCTTCTTTTTAAAGTGTTGCCGTATTGGCCGGTCGCGTCGCTTCTCGCGAAGATTGGCTTCCCGCGTATGGTCGCTGAGACGAACGCGCGACAGAACGCAAGCGCTTCGGCGTTCGGTGTCATTACGATTGATCATTTCGACCGGAAGAACTACATCGAGGCCGGGCGCTTGCTTGAGCGGGTTTGGCTGGCAGCGGCCGCACGTGGCCTGTCTCTCCAGATTGTGACGGGACTGCTATTCCTTGCGCGTGCATTGGAGCACAACAGCTCGGATGTCTTCTCTGCGCAGGAGCGCGCAAGCGTACGGCACGCGAGTAAGCGGATACGTGAGGTTCTCGGAGGCGAGGACGAGCCGTTCCTCACATTCCGCGTGGGCCGTGCCGCACCGCCAAGCGCGGTGTCATTCCGCGTCCAGCCCGCCATCACCGAAGCACATTAAATCGTCATGAACGCGATCTCCCACCTTGATCTCCTCTCCGTCGGCATCTCCGTCGCGGGTATCGGTCTGCTCGGATTCGCTATTCTCCTTAATGATATCCGATCCGCGACGAATCGATCCTTCTTCTACTTCGCGGTTATATCGGTGTGTTGGAGTATCCTCAATTATTCTTACTATCAGCTACCCGCTGGCGATGCCGCCCTCTGGCTACTTCGGGGGGTGATGTGTTTTGCTGTGTGGCACGCGTTCACGTTCTTCCATCTCGCGAGTGTCTTCCCGGAGGACAAGTACGATCAGCCCTTCTGGCACACGTTCCTGCTGATCCCGCTTACAGGTGTCGTATCGGTACTGACGCTTTCCTCTTACGTCTTCGAGCGGGTGAACATAGTCGGTGTCGACGGTGCGATCGGCGGAGTACAGAATGGTCCGGCTATCCCCTTGTTTGGGATACTCGTCTTCAGCCTCATCATCTCGGCCATCTGGAAGATGGTTCAGAAGACGGCTCGGGCACCGAAAGAACAACGTCGCCCTTACTCATTGATGCTCTCAGGGATAGTCCTAACATTCGTCCTCCTTCTCATATTCAATTTCATCATACCGGCAGTATTCAATAATCCCCGGTTCATTCCGCTCGGCGCGCTCTTCCTGCTTCCGTTCGTGATAATGACGTCCTACGCGATTCATCGCCACAATCTCTTCGACTTGAAGGTCGCGACGACGACATTCCTCGGGTTTATGGTGACGATATTCACGTTCGTGAACATCCTCTACTCGACCGATACGAGCGAGATCGCCATGAATATCACAGCGTTTCTCATCGTGCTCATCGGGAGCTTTAGGATTGTGCTCGACACTCTCAGTCTCAAGAGACTCGCCGAGGAACTCAGGGAGACCAATGACCGACAAGAAGGACTCATCCACTTCATTGGACACGAAGTGAAAGGATTCCTCACCAAGGCTGAGGGCGCGTTCGCTTCGCTTACCGATGGTGATTTCGGTGCATTGCCGGAAGAACTCAAGCCGTTCGTCGAGAACTCTCTTTTGGAGACGCGTCATGGCGTGGAATCAGTCTCGAGCATCCTTAAGGCCTCGAACCTGAAGAAGGGGACGGTGCTCTATGTGAAAGAGCCATTCGATTTCAAGGCACTCGCGACCGAAGTAGTAGAGAAGTCGAAGGCCGCGGCCGAAAAGAAAGGCCTCATGCTCTCCTTCATAGCGGGAGATGAACACTTCTCATTCATTGGAGATAGAGGCGAGATAGGCGATCATGTGTTGCGCAATCTTATCGACAATTCAATAAATTACACCCTCTCGGGCTCCATCATCGTGTCGCTCAAGAAGGAGGCAGGGAAGATATTGTTCTCAGTACAGGATACGGGCATCGGGATAGATGCCGAGGACAAGAAGAAGCTCTTCACGGAGGGCGGTCATGGCAAGGATTCACAGAGGGTGAACGTCCACTCCACCGGCTATGGGCTCTTCATCGCGAAGCAAATCACTGAGGCACATGGCGGTACCATCCGTGCTGAAAGCGAAGGACAGGGGAAGGGTTCGACGTTTATCGTTGAATTACCTGCATAATTTGCTAGTGTCTTAAGAGTCGGGCGTAAGCGTTTCTCACGTGCTTTCGCCAGACTCGGAGTTTGCATGCCGGTGTAGCTCAGTTGGTTAGAGCACAGCATTCATAAAGCTGAGGTCGCAGGTTCGATCCCTGCCACCGGCACAGAGGACATTTCTGAGAGAGTTTGGTAAGATGACGTTCGTGCGCGCAGGTAGAAACTGCGGGGGTAGCTCAACTGGTTAGAGCATCCGCCTGTCACGCGGAAGGTTGCGGGTTCGAGTCCCGTCCCTCGCGCAAAATACAAAAGACCCTTTCCGGGTCTTTTGTATTTTGTGTGGGTCCTGCGCTAACCGACTTTCGTTGTGCGCCCGTAGAGATCTTCGAGACGTTTGATATCGTGCTCGTCGAAGTCACCGAAGGCTATCTCAAGGAAGGAGAGTCCCTCTGGACCGCCAGAGACGCGGTGCTTCGAGTGTCGCGGGGTGAAGAATGCGTCGCCTTCTTTGGCATCATGCGCAGTGTCGTCAATAGTGATGATGCCAGTTCCTTTAATGATGCGCCAGAACTCGTCGCGATTATCGTGGGTCTGCAGGCTGATAGATTCTCCAGCGTTGACCGTCACGAGTTTGACCGTCGTTTTCTCATTCATGGTGAAGCGTTCAAAGTTTCCCCACGGGCGTTCTTCTTTTTCATACTGGGCTAGGCCTTCCATGGTATAAGTATATCAAGCTTTCCGTACTCTATGCTCGGTCTCCACCACATGCGCTCGCGTGCGCTCGCTACGCAAGGACTCGAACCATTCCCTGCACGAAGCTTGCCGAAGCGCTTCCTCGACTATCTTATGTACGGCGTCGGTGTCTTCGCGCCCCTGGCGCTCGTGCCGCAGATACTCCAGATCTACACGACGAAAAACGGCGATGGCCTATCGCTGCCGTCATGGCTCTTGTTCGTCCTCATCAACGTGCTGTGGGCCACATATGGCGCGGTGCACAAAGACAAGCATATATTCCTCGCAAATGTCCTCATGGGACTCTCTAACTGCGTAATAGTCGTCGGCGTGCTGCTGTATTAAAAATTGAAAGAATAGGGAAACTCGGCTAGTATGCACAGGTGCGGGAAATACGAGTTCGCCGATATAAGCATTGCTTGCACGCTTGTCTCGGCTCGCTCGGAGAACGTGGGAATACACGAAGGCGTGTCCTCCCACGTTTCCTCGCTCGCCGAGATAGCTCAGTTGGTAGAGCAGCGCCATGGTAAGGCGCAGGTCGTCGGTTCAATCCCGACTCTCGGCTCCAGAATCAAAGATAACGGAATTCTCCTGACACACCGGGGTTTCTCGGGGTATTTTGAGCTTGTTATCAACAGGAAGGGTATTGACACAAAAAGACCATGAGAAAGTGCTATACTGAAGGTAGCGTTCTGTGCGTGTGCTAGCTTGAGTACGCACGATAATGTCACTCCGTCAGAAAAGGTCTTACACATAATCAATTGCAGGTATGAAAACAGCTACAAGCGTTTCTATCGCCACGTCTGTTTTTTCCTTAGCACTCGTTCTTACGGGGCCGATGGTCGCGCTTGCGGCCGGCCCGTCAGCGGTAAACCTCGGAACATCCGGTGGGTATACCATCTTGGCAAAGACAGGTGTCTCAACGACCGGAGCTACCTCCATTACCGGAGATGTCGGTCTCAGTCCGGCGGCTGCGAGCTATCTGACCGGATTTGCGCTCACGCTTCCTTCGGCGGGTGCGTTCTCTACGTCGGCCATAGTTTCCGGGAAAGTATATGCACCTGGATATGCGGATCCGACGCCCGCGATTCTTACCACCGCGGTACTCGATATGCAAAACGCTTACACTGACGCCGCTGGAAGAACCAACCCAACCGCGACTGAGCTCGGTGCCGGGAATATCGGCGGCATGACGCTTGCTCCGGGTCTCTACAAATGGAGTACCGGTGTCACCATACCGACGGACGTTACACTCTCGGGCAGTGCGCAAGACGTTTGGATCTTCCAGATAGCGCAGAATCTTACTATGAGTTCCGGTGCGCGCGTTACTCTCTCCGGTGGTGCACAGGCCTCCAATGTCTTCTGGCAGGTCGCGGGGCAGACGACTCTCGGCACGACCGCCGTCATGAACGGGACTATATTGGACCAAACGTCGATTGTGCTGAATACCGGCGCCGTACTGAACGGCCGAGCGCTCGCACAGGCCGCGGTTACGCTCGACGCGAATACCGTTACTGCGCCAACCACAACTGCTACCACTCCCGCTACGCCAGCAACGACAACGACAACGCCGGCCACTCCCGCTACGCCAGCAACTCCCTCGACACAGCAGACGACATCGGCATCATCCGCTTCGGGACTCTCGACCTCACAGGTCCAGGCAATTCTTGACGTACTCGCATCGTTCAACGCCGATGCCTCAGTCATTGCGAATGTGAAAGCTTCGCTCGGGGGTACTGCCACCGGCTCGGTGACGAGTGCGGCTGTAGCCGTGTTCAAAGCGAATCTCACGGTCGGTTCTCTCGGGAAGGAGGTAAAGGCCCTTCAGGAATTCCTGAACGCGCATGGCTATACCGTTGCCACGAGCGGTGCAGGTTCTTCGGGGAATGAGACAGCGACCTTTGGTGCAGCAACGAGGGCGGCCCTCGTGAAATATCAGAAGGCGAAGGGCATCATTCCGGCAAGCGGATATTTCGGGCCGCTTACACGCGAGGCAGTCAACGCTAGTACCTACTAGAACGTCTAAAACATAATTACTTATGAACCTATCTCACAAAATCGCGATAAGTGCGCTCACCGTTTCTCTGGTGCTTATTCTTGTCGGACCAACGACTGCCTTCGCAACAGCGGCAGTAGCGCCGGATCTCGGGACAGCGGCGAGCTTCTCGGTCTTTGCCGGCTCGGCGATGACTGCCGATGCCCTGGGTGCCACGGTCGCTGGTGATCTCGGTGTTAATCCGGGTCTCTCGGTAAGCGGACCCTGGACCGTAGGAGGTACAAGATACTTCGGCACCGGTGGTCTGTCGGGGACTGCCAAGACGGCCGCTACGGCCGCTTGGACAAGTATGAATCCCACGAACCAGCCCCTCGGTACTACCTGGGACCCCGCCTCTCCTCCTGATATGACTCCGGTACCAGGCCTGTACACCCGCTCCGGTGACGCTACGATTAGCACCACTCTTACATTGAACGGCGATGCTTCGTCGATCTGGATTTTCCAAATCAATAACGACCTTACGTTCACGAATGCCGCCACAGTCGTCTTGGGTGCCGGAGTGAATGCCTGCAACGTCTATTGGCAGATTGATCGAGACGCTACCATCAACGGGAGTCCCGGCAATCAGTTTGTCGGAACGCTTATTGCGAACAACAACGTATCTCTGGTGTCCGGAGCAACCGTTGTCGGTCGACTAATGGCGCTTACCGGAACTCTGTCAACGGCCGGTGTTACCGATATTTCCGGATGTGCGACCGGAACTACGATACCGGGAAGCAATCCGCAGCAGGGGACAATCAACGTCGTCAAGACGGTCATCAACGATAGTGGCGGGACGAAGACTGTTACCGACTTCCCACTCTTTGTGAATGGCAAACCGGTCATCTCGGGCGTGACCAACACGTTCCCGGCGCCAGCAGCTGTGTACACCGTGACTGAAACCGGCAATGCCAACTACACACGGACGTTCTCTGGTGCGTGCGACAGCAATGGCCGTCTGACGCTCTCCCCGGGCGACAATAAGATCTGTGTTATCACGAACAACGACATCGGTGTGCCTGCACCCGTCGTGCCGCCACTAATCGATGTGGTGAAGACGGCAAATCCTATGGCACTTCCCAGCGGTCCCGGACCGGTGACCTACACCTACACACTTCGCAATACCGGAACAGTTCCGGTGTCCTCCATCACGATGGTCGGCGATAGTTGCAGCCCGCTCGTGCTCTCCTCTGGAGACGCAAATGCAAACGGTAAGCTCGAGGTGAACGAGACTTGGGTATACCGATGCTCTACAACACTTTCTGTGACGCACACGAACACCGTCACCGCGACCGGATGGGCGAACGGCATTAGCGCAATCGATGTTGCAAGCGCTACGGTTGTCGTCGGCGCATCAATTGTGTCGCCGCTCATTCACGTGGAGAAGGTGCCGAGCGTACTGACGCTTTCCGCCCCCGGTGCGGTTACCTATCGGTATATCGTGAGCAACCCCGGTACTGCGACCCTGAGCAACGTCAGCATCACTGACGATAAGTGTACCGGATTGCCTGGACGCGTCTCGGATCATCCAGGAGACCTGAATAAGAACAACCTGCTTGAAAGCAATGAGTCGTGGGTGTTCTCCTGCAAAACGAACCTGACGCAAACGACAACGAACATTGCGACAGCCTCGGGAAGCGCAAATGGGCTGACCGCAACAGACCTCGCGTTTGCGACAGTCGTCGTCGCTTCGCCGAAACTGCCGAGCACAGGACTCCCTCCTCGCGCGACAACTCCCTGGAATGTCGTCCTTCTCGCTGGCATCCTCGGAGTTATCGCGGCAGTGCGGAGCGTCACGCTGAAGAAGCGTACTGCATAACCTCAGCTGTACCAGTAGTCAAAATGAACGCATGACTACCCTAATGCAATCAGAGATATTCTTCTTCATCTCCTCGATAGGGTTCATCATCCTGGGGGTGTTGACCACCGCCATCCTGGTCTTCATCCTTCGCGCATTTCGCGCGTTCTCGAGGATATTGGAAAAAGCGGAAAAAGACATTGATGCCATCGGCGATACGACGAAAGAGATGCTCGACGATATGCGAGAGAGCAGTGTCTTTCAATTCCTCTTCCGACGGAAAAGAAAACAGAAAAGCAGTACTCATTAATCTCCAATTACCTACCCCTCTTATGACAAAGAAAAAAGCAGTGACAAAGAAAAAAGTCGTGAAAAAGAAGAAAAGCGGAATGTCGGCAGGCACAGCGGCAGCAATCGGCGTGGGCGTAGCGGCTGTGGGTGCCGGGGCGTATTACTTCCTCGGACCGAAAGGGAAACAGCATCGGGAAAAAGCTGAGGTCTGGATGACGAAGATGGAAACAGACATCGAGAAGAAGCTTAAGAAGACAAAGAGCGTCACTCTGCCGCTGTATCGGGAGGCGATCGACACCGTTGCCGCAACCTATAGCAAACAATACAAGGAACATGCGCCGGAAATAAAAGCGCTCGCGAAGAAACTAAAAGCTGGATGGAAAGACACGAGAAACAAAACTCGCAGCTCGTAGCCGCCCTTACTGGGTGCGCGCTCGTTCTGATACTTTTCTCCTTTGGCCTGAAAAGCCCCGGAGAGAGTGGTCCGTTGCCGTCTCTTGGAGAGGAAGAAATACGATCTGGATTGCCGGCACGCCTGACGATACCAAGCATCGGCGTCGATACGGCTCTGGAGTCGGTAGGCCTCACCCCGAAGGGAGCAATGGATGTGCCTACAGGTCCCGTGAATGCGGCATGGTTCTCCCTCGGTCCGCGCCCCGGCGAGGAAGGCAGTGCCGTCATCGCCGGACACTACGGATGGAAAGATGGTTTGCCGGCAGTGTTTGACAATCTGTCTGCATTGCAGAGAGGGGATACTGTGTATGTTGAAGACGAGAACGGAGTACGCACTGCATTTGTGGTGCGCGAACTTCGAATCTATGGGGAATATGAAGATGTCCCGGAGGTGTTCGGTTCACTCGACGGAAAGGCGCATCTCAATCTCGTTACGTGCGGTGGGGCCTGGAACACTGTTTCCAGAAGCTATGCTAAGCGTCTCGTCGTCTTTGCCGATAAAGAATAGGGACTCACTTTTTCAGAATCGGTTTCTGTGCTAGAAATGAGGGATTGCCGCCTTAGCTCAGTTGGTAGAGCGACGGTATCGTAAACCGTAGGTCCCCAGTTCAAACCTGGGAGGCGGCTCAGCAGTAATCGCAGTTGTGCATACCCTCTAAAACTCGTAGAATACGAGGCATATGGAAAACCTGAAAAGCGCGCAAGGAGACGAGGCGGTACCGCATCGAGAGAATCCTCGGGCGGTGGTGAGAGCTGCCGAGCATAGGGAAGAACTGGAAAAGATAGAGCTCCAGGGACTTCGTCGGGAATATCGGGAGGTGCAGATGAAACTCATTGAATTACGAGATAGTCGCGATAAGGGCATCCAGAGCATTCATATCGCGGTGGATAGGGAAGATCCCCAGGCGGAAGCCTTTCGCAACGGGCTTATCGAGCTCGGCAGGAAAATCACTGGTGAGATTGAGGATCTTGAAGCGAACAAGGCAGAATTGAAAGAGAAAATAGAGGCGATGGGCGGCAGCGTGGACAACGATACCGTTCATTGATTCTCGTGCATAATGCCTGACGAACGGGAAACACGGCTTGCCGAATTGGAAGCGATGATGGCATCGCCTGATTTCTGGGCGGACAAGGACAAAGCACAAGAGCTCGTGCGGGAGTATCAGAACTTGAAGGAAGGCGGCTCGGGCGATCCTCATGACGCAGGCGACGCGACGCTCGCGGTGCTCGCTGGCGCTGGTGGTGATGACGCCGAAGACTTCGCGCATCTGCTCCGCCGCATGTATGAGGGATACGCTGCTCGGCAGGGCTGGCGCGTTCGCGAGCTGCACGCTAATGAGAACGATAAAGGCGGGTACCGCAACGTGCTGCTTGAGATAAGTGGTGTCGGTGCGTACGGGCGCTTGAAGCATGAAGCGGGCGTGCACCGGCTTGTGCGCATCTCGCCCTTCAATGCTAATGCGAAGCGTCAGACGAGCTTTGCGCTTGTCGAAGTCCTGCCAGCCCTGGTCGCGACCGACGCGGTTGCTATCAATCCGGCTGATATCGAGGTCTCCTTCGCGCGCTCGGGCGGCGCCGGCGGTCAGAATGTGAACAAAGTCGAGACGGCAGTGCGTCTCCTCCACAAGCCGACGGGCCTCGCAGTGCATGTCTCTTCAGAGCGCAGTCAGTTGGCCAACCGCGAGAAGGCGATGGAACTCTTGAAGGCGAAGATATTTGCCAAAGAAGAGGCACAGCGCCAGGCTGAGGCGAAAGGCCGCTCAATCGCCGCGACGACGGCAAACGAGTGGGGAAGCCAGATCCGCTCCTACGTGCTCCACCCGTATAAGATGGTCAAAGACCATCGCACCGGGTATGAATCCTCCAATCCAGAGAAAGTGCTTGAGGGAGACCTTGATGGGTTTATAGACGCAGCCGCCGCGAGTACGGTACAATAGGAGGAACGCATGATCTATTTCGACAAGGTAACGAAACAGTACGGAGACACCGCAGCGCTCGAGGATATCACGCTCTCTGTCGCCCCGAAAGAATTCGTTTCCATCGTCGGCCACTCGGGCGCAGGCAAGACGACACTCCTCAAGCTGCTCTTGGCAGAGGAGCGTCCGACCAACGGCAATGTTTTCTTTGAGTCGATTGATGTGAATGACCTGCCGAGCTCAGCGTTGCACCACTACCGTCGCAAGATAGGCATGGTGTTCCAGGACTTCCGTCTGATTCCTAATAAGACGGCCTATGAGAATATCGCCTTTGCGATGGAAGCCGCCGGCCGTTCGGACGATGAGATAGCGAGCGATGTGCCCTACATCCTTGAGCTCGTGAATCTCGCTGACAAGGCGAAGCATTTCCCTGATCAGCTCTCAGGGGGCGAGAAGCAGCGCATCGCCATCGGCCGTGCGATCGTCAATCAGCCGGACCTCATCATCGCCGACGAGCCGACGGGGAATCTCGACCCTATTAATACATATGAGATCGTCGAGATCCTCAAGAAGATAAATGAACTCGGCACGACGATCATCATCACGACTCACAACAAGGGTATTGTCGACGCCATCGGGAAGCGCGTCATCACTATCGACCGCGGGAAGATGGTGCGTGATGACATGGGCGGGAAGTATATACTGTAGCTATATGGACTGGATGATTTTCAAACGGGTGCTCATAAGCGGCGGTAAGAGCTTTAGACGCGGCGGTGCCGTGTCGGCTGCGACAGTGCTCATCATGACGGTGACGCTTGCGATTATTAGCTCGCTCATCTTCCTCTCGGCGCTTCTCACCTTCACGTTGACGACGATTAAGGAAAAGGTCGACGTGTCGGTGTACTTCGTGACGACAGCGAGCGAAGCGGACATCCTCGCCGTGAAGAGTCAGCTCGAGAAACTACCGCAGGTGGCAAACGTCTCCTACACGTCTGCAGAGGAAACGCTCCTTGCGTTCCGCGAGCGTCATGCGAATGATCAGCTCACGCTTCAGGCGCTCGATGAACTCGGCGGTAACCCGCTCGATGCATCGCTTGAGATACGCGCGAAGGATCCCTCAGAATACGAAAGCATCGTGAAGTTCCTCGAGGCATCGCCGACGCTCTCGACCGGCGGCGCGTCGATCGTCGATAGGATCAACTATGCTCAGAACAAGGACGTTATCGACCGGCTCTCGCTCGCCATACGCGCAACGCGGGAGATTGGGTTCGCCGTGGTCATCCTCTTTGCAATAGCTTCAATTCTCATTGCCTTTGCGACGATCCGCCTTGCAATCTATGTCGCTAAGGATGAAGTAGCGGTGATGCGGCTCGTGGGCGCGAGTAACGCCTATATCCAGGGCCCATTTATCGTCACCGGGATTATCACTGGCGTTACTGCGGCAGCCATCGTGCTCGTCCTTCTGTATCCGGCGACCTGGTATGCAGGGATGAAGACGGCAACATGGTTCGGCGGGTTCAATATCGCAAGCTACTACGGCGATCACTTCTTCCTCGTCTTCGCCATCGTCATGTTTTCGGGCATCGTACTCGGTGCCGTGGCTTCCGTCTTGGCTATTCGTAAGTATCTGACGGTGTAACATGGCAAAACAAGGTCACAAATATATATTCGTCCTGGGCGGTGTCATGAGCGGCGTCGGGAAGGGTGTCGTTACGAGTTCGATCGGTCTCCTGCTCCAACAGAAAGGGTATCCGGTGAATCTGGTGAAGGTCGATCCGTATCTGAATGTCGATGCCGGTACGATGAATCCGACCGAGCATGGCGAGACCTTCGTGCTCCGGAGCGGGCTCGAGACCGACCAGGACATGGGGAACTACGAGCGCTTCCTCGGGCGCGATCTCACGAATGAGGACTATATGACAAGCGGTATGGTGTACCAATCGGTTATCGCCCGTGAGCGCGCACTTGAGTACGGCGGCAAGTGCGTCGAAGCGATTCCCCACGTGCGCGATGAGATATTACATCGCATTGAGGCCGCCGCAGCGCATAATGGCAGCCGCATGTCCGTCATCGAGATCGGCGGCACGATAGGCGATTTCCAGAACGCACTCTTCATCGAGGCCGCCCGTGTCTTGAAGATGAATTATCCAGAGGACGTGTTGTTCGTTATGGTCACGTACCTACCGACGCCCGGTACGCTCGGCGAGATGAAGACGAAGCCGACTCAGTCGGCCGTGCGCGACCTGAACTCATATGGCGTCCAGCCGGACTTCATCGTGGCTCGTTCCAAGGAACCCATCGACGAAAAGCGTAAGGAGAAGCTCGCTGTCTGGTGTAATGTGCGCAAGGATCGCATCATCGCTGCTCCGGATATCAGCAGCATCTACGAAGCTCCTCTCAATTTCGAGAAGGACAAGTTCAGTGATACGCTCCTCGATGCGCTCAGGCTGCCTGAGAAGAGGAAGGCGTCGCTCGCGGCATGGAGAAAGTTCGCTACGGCGGTGGCGAATAAGAAAGCTCCTGAGGTTTCCATAGCGATTGTCGGGAAATATTTCGATTCGGGCGATTTCGTGCTTTCCGATGCGTATCTGTCGGTCATCGAAGCTATCAAGTTCTCGGCTGCCAAGCTCGGGCGCTATCCGAAGATTACCTGGATCAACTCGAAGCATCTTGAGAAAGCCGGTGCGAAACCTTCGGCGCTGCTTGCCGGCTTCGACGGCATTATCGTCCCGGGCGGTTTCGGCGAGAGTGGCATTGAAGGGAAGATTAAAGCGATACAGTTCGCACGCGAGCATAAGATTCCGTATTTCGGTCTCTGCTACGGCATGCAGCTCATGGTCATAGAGTACGCTCGCAATGTGCTCAAGCTCAAGAATGCGCACACGACCGAGATTCAGAAGAACGCGCAGGATCCGGTGGTGGACGTGATGCTCGAGCAGAAGAAGCATCTCGCGGCGAACAAGTACGGCGGTACGATGCGTCTCGGTGCCTATCCTGCGTACCTGAAGAAGGGAACGCTCGCTCGCGCCGCGTACAAGAAAGAACTTGTTGAAGAGCGGCACCGGCACCGATACGAGATCAATTTTGAATACGTGAAGCCGCTCCAGGATGCTGGTCTAGTGTTCTCGGGTACGAGTCCCGATGGTGTCCTTATGGAAATCGCCGAGCTCCCACGCACGGTGCATCCGTTCATGTTGGGTACGCAATTCCATCCGGAGCTGCAGGCACGCCCACTCGATCCACACCCTCTTTTCACGGAGTTCCTGAAGGCTGCCGTCGCTACTAGGAAGCGAAGATAACCATAGTAAACATGAACATCCACCCTCTCTTTGTGCATTTCCCGATAGGCCTGCTCGCGGTATATTCGCTCCTTGAGCTAGGCGTCTATGCGTTCCCCATGGTACGTCGCCAGGCATGGGCATTCCCAGTAAAAGCCTTCCTTCTCTTTGCTGGCGTACTCGCGGCCTTTGCGGCTCTCGTCACTGGCGGTATGGCAGAGGAACTCGTCGAAGGACTTGTTCCCAATGATTTCATTCTTGAAGTGCATGCACCTTTTGCTGCTGCAACGACACTCGTGTATCTCGTGCTTGCCGCGGCCTACCTCACGCGCATCTGTGATCAGAGAGGGTGGAGCAATCGTATCTTCGGGACGAATCCTTTCTTGCTGCGCGTTCTCAGTCTCAGACGATACTTTACTCACCTCGTGCTTGATACCTGGTTCCTGCCCCTCCTCGCGCTCATTGCTCTCGTTGGTATGACTATAACTGGGGCACTCGGCGCAGCTATCGTCTACGGTCCGGATGCCGATCCTCTCGTTTCATTTATCTACCACCTGTTCTGGACTCAATAGTGCTGGTTGAATAAAGGACCGTTTTCAAGTATCTTCTATGGAGCACGGCACTTCGGTGTCGTGCTCTTGCGGGTTCGTCTAATGGTAGGACACATCCCTCTGGAGGATGGTATTGGGGTTCGAGTCCCTGACCCGCAGCAGAGATCACAATATGAATCATAAATATCTTGAGATTTGGTTAAGGTTCCGTAAAAGAAAGCACGACCGGGATTTGTTAGAGATGCAAAACAACTTCGCTGAACGTGGACTTGCCTTTTCCAGTGTGAGAGAAAGAGCCGAAAAGAGCCTAGCGGATGATTTTAAGGATGAGATGGATATGGAGATTGAAAAATCAAACGTTTACGAAAAAGAAAATGAAGCAATAAATTTGGAAAGAAGAAATTCAATTTTAACAAATAGAATTTTAGCCATTGTTGCTGTTTCAAGTATGATTTTCTCTTGGCTTGCGACACAAAGAGCAGGCATTGAATT
Source organism: uncultured Candidatus Saccharibacteria bacterium (assembly GCA_964507275.1). Taxonomy (GTDB): domain Bacteria; phylum Patescibacteriota; class Minisyncoccia; order Phycocordibacterales; family Phycocordibacteraceae; genus C7867-001. The sequence continues at coordinate 430,429 of CAZDPG010000001.1, read as the reverse complement.
CGAACTCAGGACGAGACCATACCTGACAATTGAAAATGTTGAAGGAAATACGGATTTAGTATCTAAAAAATCAGACTATCGGATTTTTATAAAAAATTCTGGGAATTTACCTGCAAGAATTTTATACCAGGCTATGGATTGTCCGTCTAAAGAACCACCGACGTTTGTGTCGAAAAATGATGTTATAGGCATCAACCAAAGTATCGTAAAATCTATAAGTTTGCAGGGCGGTGAAGATATGGTTTGTTCGCTTACCATTAAGTATAACGCCGCCATTGCCGGTTTTCCTGAGAAGACATATGAGACGCAACAGAATTTCTTATATAAATTTGGAGAGCAAATGGGTTCTGGAGGAGGATATATGAAGTAACAATCATGAAGGAGATTGGCCACTTTGACCCATCGGGAGTTTGAAGGTGATAAAATACAGAAATGCAGATTTTGAATTCTAGGGGATTTCTCGCCGGATTGCTCGTAAAGGCATTGCCGTTTCTTGGATATAAGGGAGTAGTAAGCCACCAGATAAGGATTTATAAGAAGCTGAAGGATGAGAATTCTTCCGCTTTTAAAGCATGGGCAAAAACCGCAAAACCGTCTGTTAACATTGAGAGCCTCACAAATGAAAGTGGGCTCCGGAATGATGCGACGGTTGGGGATATAAAGAAATTCAGGCAAGAAAATGCTGAAAATAAGTTTGTTCCGTCATATTCGGAAAACGATATCCTAAATATCATTCTTGATACTCGGAGAAAGTTCGATGCACAAGACCTCGGTGCAGACGGTTATTACACTGATCTAATTCAGCTTCCAAACAAAACTCTCGAACAAGTCATTATGGCGATAGTTGAGTGGGAGTACCTGAGTAATATGAGAGCTTATGCGATACGAGGAGAACACAATATCCCCAACGAATTTATTGAATCCTTCCGTCAGGAGGCGTCAGCGTATATCCACAATAGAGTTAGTAACATTTAGCGACGAAAGCGCCATTCCGAGGAGGGTCGAAAGGGGCTGAAAAAAGGCGCCAGAAAACCCTTATAGTGCCTCACGGTACAATGTACGAATCCGAGGAGGCCAGCAGCTTAGTTTTTGGTACCCGGCGACCTAGACGGGTTAGGAGCGTATAATTATCATCATGAGGAAAACACTCGCCGCTATGAAAACAGCTTTAATTATTCTTGCAGGGCTCGTTATTGTGGGTATAGGCTATGGTCTCTCCACACAAAGGCAAACCGATACGGCTTCACAGGGCAAGATCGACATCAATGCGGTGTGCGAGGGATCTCTCTCTTACATGACCTTCCCCGATGGCGCGAGTGCTGAGAAATTCGTCGCTGAGTGCAAAGAAGGCAAGCATCCTGAGGTAATTGAGCGTTATAAGGCTGAGGTGAATCTCGGTGACGGCGCGCAGATCTGATGTGAACATGAAGAAAATGCTACTCATCCTTGTGGCAGTGCTCGCCGTGGCAGGGCTCGTCCTGCTTCGAACAGATGTCACAGAAATTAATCTGGGACTAAATACTCAGTACTCGACCTTTAGTAGTAGCGAGCTTGGCATTGAGTTTTCTTATCGTTCTGGGCCGCAGGGCTATGTGCTCGAAGAATCAGCGCCTGCAGATGCGCAAGCGGGTCTCGTGAAGGCACTCACTCTCATCCGTGCCGAGGACGCGTCGCGAGAAATGCCTGTCGGCGGCGAGGGACCTGCGGTCATAGCGATATATATCTTTGAGAATCCGCAGAAGCAGTGGCCGCAGACGTGGGCTGATACACACATTCCGTACAGCAATATCAACCTCAAGACGGGCGATGTTTCAGAGACTACGGTTGGTGGAGCCAATGCGATACGCTATATAGCAGACGGCCTCTATGCATCAGAGAACGCCGTGGTTGCTCATGGAGACAGTGTTTACGTCATAACAGGACAGTTCTTGGACAAGGACTCCGACATTCGACGCGATTTCCAGCCGCTTCTTGAGTCAATCCATTTCATACCGAATCCTGGCCAGGAGTAATTCGCGCGGTATGATTTCCCTATGACATGGATGTTGCTGGCACTCGTCGGGGCAGTCTTTGCTGCTCTGGTGGCAGTGCTCGGGAAAATCGGTCTTCAGGGTGTTGATACGACCGTCGCGACGACAGTACGGGCGGTCATAATGGCGGGATTCCTCGTCGTCGTATCTTTAGGGTTGGGTAAGATTAATCTCGCATCTTTGCCGCACGGGCGGGCGCTTCTTTTCATTACGCTCTCTGGCATCGCTGGCGCGCTCTCGTGGCTCGCCATGTTCTCTGCACTCAAGATTGGTCCGGCGCCTGGCGTGTCTGCCATCGACCGGACAAGCGTCGTGTTTGTCCTCCTCCTCTCCCTCTTATTTCTAGGTACGCAGTTTTCTTGGAAGGCGCTCTTCGGGGCGGCTCTGATAACCATCGGGGCGGTTCTCATGATTTAGGAAACGGAAGTCATGTCGTAGCACATCGGGTGATTAGAATCACCCTGTGTATAATCAACAAATCTATGCCTGAACGAAACAACGCGCTGTTCGAAGGTTCTATCCTTCGTTCACTTCTTACGCTCGCAATACCGATTGTGGCGGCGAATATTCTCCAGGCAGGTTATCAGATTACTGACGCCTTTTGGGTCGGCCGGTTGGGCGATGCCGCAGTCGCTGCCGTGTCGGTCAGCTTCCCAGTGACCTTTTTGATGATTGCATTGGGTGCGGGACTGGCCATAGCCGGTTCGACCCTTATCGCGCAATATATCGGTGCAAGAAATCACGAGATGGTGAGTCATGTCGCAGCGCAGACACTTCTTATGGTCGCAGTTGTCTCGGTTGTCCTCGGGGCTATCGGATACATCGCCGCGCCAACTCTGCTGCGGCTCATGGGCGTCGCGCCGGACGTGTATGCTGGAGCACTCGGCTTCATGCGCGTGTCCTTCATTGCGCTCATTTTCAACTTCACGTTCTTTGTCTTCCAGGCGATCATGCGCGGCGTCGGCAACGTAACTCTTCCTATTTACATCGTGTCCGGCACCGTTCTGCTCAACTTCGTCCTTGACCCGCTACTCATATTCGGATGGGGACCGATTAAAGCGTACGGCGTCATGGGCGCGGCCATTGCTACTCTCAGTACGCAGGGCATCGCCGCAATCATCGGCATGGCAGTACTATGGCTCGGGAAGAGCGGCGTGCATGTCCGGCGCAAAGATTTCATACCCGATTTTGAGTACATACAACGAGCCTTTCTCCTCGGTTTCCCGGCATCGATCGAGCAATCGGCTCGAGCACTCGGACTTACTATGATGACGTTTCTCATCACGAGTTTCGGAACGCTCGCCATTGCCGCCTACGGAGTCGGATCAACGGTGCTGCAGGTCATCATGATTCCTGCCATGGGTCTCTCGATGGCGGTCTCTACCCTCGTTGGTCAGAATATCGGCGCTGGTAATGTCGATCGCGCAGCGCGTATTGGACGGCTCGGGGCCTGGCTCGGGTTCGGGATGCTTACCGGTTTGGGCGTTGTCGTGTTTCTGTTCGCATCGCAAATCATTTCGTTCTTCATTCCTGGTGCTCCTGATGTCATTGCCGCCGGTTCAGTGTTCCTGCGTATCGTGGCACTGTCATGGGGCTTCATGGGCGCGCAGCTTGCACTTACCGGGGTACTGCGTGCTTCGGGGAACATGGTCACCGCTATGATCCTCACGCTCGTGTCGCAGTGGGTCCTTCAATTCCCGCTCGCATATATTCTCTCAAAACATACCGCACTGGGTACCGTCGGCATCTGGTGGGCATTTCCGATTTCAAGCATCATCATCGCTCTGGTTACGGTCGGCATATACGCACGAGGGGACTGGAAGAAAAAGCGACTCATCGGTGCAGAAGAAGTCCTGATTGAGAGGGTCTCGGAGGAAATATTTACAGAAGAAGGAACGAGATAGGGTAGCACGTCATCCGCCGAGGTTCGCTATCCGAGTTGGTATACTTACGGTATGAAAACATCGATAACAGTGGGAGGTGCTGCGTTGCTTCTTATTATCGGAGTATGGTTTTGGATGAGCCAGGATCAAGTAGTAGTACCCCAGGCAGATTACAAAAACGCCACGTACATCATCGAAGGGCAGTCGGTGACGCTCATCGATGGTCGTGCAGAGACAGTCGCCGCACCAGGCTCGGCCTCCAAGATGGTGACGCAGTACTTCGGTAATGAGGCGACCGGAGACCTGAATAATGACGGCATGCCTGATGTCGCGTTCCTCCTCACGCAGGACGCAGGTGGGAGTGGAACATTCTATTACTCGGTTGTTGCCCTTAAGACAAGTGATGGATATCAGGGTACGAACGCAGTATTGCTCGGCGACAGGATCGCTCCGCAGACGACGGAGATCAGAGAGGGTCAGCTGATCGTGAATTACGCAGACAGGAGGTCTGGTGAGCCGATGACCACCCAGCCATCCGTTGGCGTGAGCAAGTATCTGAAAGTCGAAGGGACGATTCTTGTTATCGACAAGAGTCATCTGATCCGGCTCACGAGTCCGCTTCCTAACGCCGAGATAGGAAGCCCCGTGACCATCACCGGAGAAGCACGTGGCAATTGGTATTTCGAGGCCAGTTTCCCCATATTCCTCACCGACTGGGATGGAAAGATAATCGGTCAGGGAATTGCGGAAGCAGAGAGTGACTGGATGACGACCGAATTCGTTCCCTTCAAAGCAACGCTCACCTTCGACACCGCTCTCATATCGGGGCAGTATTCGCGTAGTGGCACGCTCATCTTGAAGAAAGACAATCCTTCTGGCCTGCCCGAGCATGACGATGCGCTTGAGATACCGGTTCGTTTGAAGTAATCTGGAGGTATGAAAGGATTCGTCACCAACATAGAACAAGCATCCATCGAAAACGAGCATTTTAGAAAAGTGCTCTACACCGGACAGCACGTGCAGCTGGTACTGATGAGTCTCGCACCAGGTGAGGAGATCGGTGCGGAGGTGCACCACTTGGATCAGTTCATCCGCGTCGAGGCAGGGGAAGGGCAGGCGATTCTGGACGGCGTCACCCACGAACTAAAAGACGGCTCCGCCATCGTCGTACCGCATGGAGCGATGCATAACATCGTCAACACCTCTTCTGACCAGCCGATGAAGCTCTACACAATCTACGCTCCGCCGAACCATAAGGACGGCACCGTCCATGCGACGAAGGCTGACGCCGAGGCTGACGAAGGGGAACATTTCGACGGTCATACGACGGAATAGGAATTCGAGTGCTTTGTACAGAAAAGCCGCATCCGAAGCGGCTTTTCTCATGCTCCTTGCCTTTCTTTAGGAAATATGTTATTTTGCAGTTTAATCATCACCTCCATGAAAGACTTTAAGAAATCACATAGCTTCGGCCCGAGACGTCCTTCCTTCGGTTCTGACGACCGCTCGAATGAGACGCACAAGACGACTTGCGACGGGTGCCACGCGCCATGCGAAGTTCCATTCAAGCCAAACGGCAAGAAACCGGTCTATTGCCGCAACTGCTACAAAGGCAAGGAGACTACGACGTCTTTCACGGGACAGCCATTTTCTCGTCCGACCGAATACAAGGAAGACGGCTCAAACGATCTGAAGAAGCAGTTCAGCATCTTGAACACGAAGCTCGACCGACTCATCTCCGCTATTGAGGCGCAGACGCGCGTCATCTCGGATCAGTAGTAAGCGCAGCAAGCCTCTATGAGGTCTCTCTCTTCCTACGACGTGCTGGTAATCGGCGGCGGGGCGTCCGGTATGATGACGGCGGGGCGTGCCGCAGAGCTCGGAAAGAGCGTTCTTCTCATTGAGAAGAACGCAGAGCTCGGTGCTAAGCTCTCTATAACGGGCGGCGGGCGCTGTAACATCACGAATGCCGAAGAGGACGAGCGTGTGTTGCTCGCGAGGTACGGAGTAGCTGATAAGTTTTTGTATTCAGCCTTCTCGCAATTCGGCATGAAGGACACATTTTCATTTTTTGAATCACACGGTCTGCCGCTGGTGGTCCAGGCATATAAGCGGGCATTCCCTGCGAGTGAACGCGCGAGCGATGTGGTCAGGGCGCTTGAGAAGTATCTCACACAGGGGAAAGTCGAGGTGCGCACCGGGGTGACCGTGAAGAAGATCGTCGTCGCCGGCGGTCATATAGTGAGGGTAGAGACGAGTGCCGGAGACTTCTCTGCGCACTCGTATATCCTCGCGACCGGGGGCGTCTCACATCCGGAGACTGGTTCGACGGGCGACGGCTTCGCTTGGCTCAAAGAGCTCGGGCACACTGTAGCGAAGCCGACACCGACCATCGTACCTTTGAAGGTGCAGGAGGGGTGGGTGAAGGCGCTCGCGGGCGTCTCGCTCAGTGCGATGAAGATTACGTTCTGCGTCGATAGAGTGAAGCAGTTCTCGAAGACTGGTCCGCTCTTGTTCACGCACTTCGGCATCTCGGGTCCGACGGTCTTGAACAGTGCAGGGAAGGTGGCGAGCTTGCTTCCGGAAGGTGTCGTCACGGCGACCGTCGATCTCTTCCCGGGGATGGATATCGGGGCGCTCGATAGAAAAATCACCGAGATTTTTGATACGAATAAGAACAAGCTGTTGAAGAACGTCCTGAAAGACATCGTACCGCCTGGCATGTCTGAAACGCTTTTATCGCTCACACCGGACATCAATCCGGAAACAAAAGTGCATAGCGTGACGAAGGAGAATCGCAAGTCGCTGGGCGCACTGCTCAAATGCCTGCCGATGACTATCACCGGACTCATGGGTCTCGATCGTGCGGTTGTCGCTGATGGCGGGCTTCCCCTCACTGAAGTGGATACGCACACGATGAAGAGCAAGATCCTCGATAATCTTTTCATCACGGGCGACCTGCTCCATATCAGCCGTCCCTCAGGTGGCTACTCGCTCCAGCTCTGTTGGACGACTGGCTACGTTGCCGGTAGCCACGCGTAATAGTTTTATGGTAAAGTCACGAAACCACATCGATGTTTGTGTAGGATAGGACTGAGGCTGTGAAGCATTGTCGCCAGGTGATGCGGAGCCACCCTTGAAATAGGTCTCTGACGTTGATATGGGAGGCGCGCTATTATGGCGTGCCGTTTTTTATAATTCGCAAAAATCAGGGAGTAGGGTAGTGTTTGGATATATGGCAGTCATTACGAAGATTAATTCGGCAGAGTTCCTGAAGGGAATCGTTGGGACGGACGAAATCCTCTATGATGGCGTACCTGAGTACGCTTTCGTCGGGCGCTCAAATGTCGGCAAGTCGAGCCTCGTCAATTCGGTCGTCAACCGCAAGGATTTGGTGAAGGTCGGCAAGAAGCCGGGTAAGACGACCGAGATTAATTTCTTCGGTGTGAATGGGAAGAAGTGCTACTTCGTCGACCTGCCTGGCTACGGCTATGCTGAGGCATCACCCAAGCAGAAAGAGAGTATCGAGAAGCTTATCCTGTGGTACCTCATGTACTCGGAGGCGACGATTGCGAAGATCGTGCTCATCCTCGACAGCAAGGCAGGACTCACAGCTTTCGACGAAGAGATGATACGTGTGCTCCGCGAACAGGGACATCCGTATCTCATCGTCGCGAACAAAGCCGACAAGTTGAATCAGAAAGAGACGATCGCACAGATGCGCGCGATAAAGGAAGCGGCCCATGAGGCAACGGTCGTGCTGTATTCAGCAGTGAAGGCAACGCCGAAAGAGCGAGACGCGCTCATACAGAAGATTCTTGAAGACTAGTCATGTATCTGTCAGACGAAGCAGCGAAGCAGAAGGTGCTAAGAGAGAAATACGGAGGAGTCGAGAACGATGCTTACTGCGCTGATTGCGCGCGCATCGATGCACATGAGCCATTTGAATATATACTCGGTTATGCCGACTTCCTCGATTGTCGCATTGACCTCTCCTACAAGCCGATGGTCCCGCGCGACGAGACGGCCTTTTGGACGAAGAGAGTAATAGAAGAATGGAAAGATAAAGGGTCGATTACGGCACTCGATGCGTACGCGGGTGCGGGTAACATCGGCATTGCGCTCCTGAAGTACTTGCCTGAATCACACGTGACGTTCAATGAAATCGATGCAAACCTCATGCCACAAATCGCGAAGTCGCTGGAGCGCAATGGCATCGACGCCTCACGTGCGACGCTTATCGTCGGCGACAGTCTGGAGAAGATCACCGGCACGTTCGACATCATCTGTGCGAATCCGCCGTATGTCGATCCCGCGGGCGAAGCAGACATGGATCCTGAGATGAAGTATGAACCGCACATCGCTTTCTTCGGCTCAAGCGATGGCTATGGTCATCATCGCGAACTCATACGGGAAGGGAAGAAGTATCTCACCGAGCGTGGTGTGCTCTACGTCGAGTGCGATATGACGCAAGCCGAGGAACTCAAGAAAATGCTCGCTGATACTGACTGGAACTGGGAATTCTGGAATGACCCCTATGGTCATGATGGGGTGATGGTATTGCGGATGGGGTGAGACTGGTATCCTGATATACTAATCAGATATGGAATGGCTACATGTTGGCGGGGCACCAGAAGCGCACCGCGTCACGTTTGAGAAGGCTATTGAGGACGGTATTATCAAGGCGCTTACGATTATCAGTCAGCGGTTTGAGTACTCGGACAATCCGTTTGATAATCTCGCCTTTCACAATACCCAACACACCAGGGGCGTCATCGAGCGGACAAAAAAGATCCTTGAAGCGGTGGGGGCGAGCGAGCGCCTCGTCCGGCTTGGGGAATTCGTCGCGGCGAGTCACGACACCGTCCAGGAATACGAGATAACCGTGGATGCGAACAGCGGCGTGAAAAAGCGGGTTCGGTTTATCGAGAAGAACGAGGACGCGAGTGCTGACGAAGCGGTTGCGTTTATGCGCACCTATCCTTCGATTTTCGATGAGGAAGATATGGAGACGGTGCGCGAAGCCATTCAGGCGACGATTCCTGGCTTCGATATGGAAAAGAAGACGGCCACGCAGCCGAACCTGATTGAGAGTATCGATGCCGCGACGGTGCAGGAGCGACTCATGACGAGAACATCGGAACTCGTGACACGAGCACTTGCACTCGCTGATCTCGGGACGGCGGGCATGGAAGAACCGGATTCTTTCGTGCATGACGGGAACGCGATTTTCCGCGAAGAAAATATCGACGTGCTTGAAGCGCTCCAGTCGCCGCAGACGCTCTCTGATGAGCAGAAAGAGGCGCTCACAAAGAGAATGCTCGATTGGACAGCGAATCAGATTGCGTTCGCGCAGGGCCGCGAAGCATCGCTCGACAAAGAGTTGGAAGGTCTTCCTGAGGACATGGAGCGCTCCATTCGGAGACTCTTCACCCACTTCGATGCTAATATCCAGAGAGCGCAGTCAAAGGTTGATAGGAGGAAACTGATGACTTTTGAAGAATTGGTTCGTGATTTCGGTTACGAAATCTAATTATTTCATCCCGATAGTCGAGAGGAATGTCGTGAGCTCGTCGCCCGTGATAGGGCGCGTGGCGTTCGGGGCGAGGTCCTCGAGCCGGATATTAAGAATGCGTACGCGCTCGAGATCAACGACTTGGTTATGGAGCGCGGCAACCATGCGGCGGATCTGGTGCTTCTTGCCCTCAGTGAGGGTGATATTGAAACTCTTCGGGCCAGTCTTGCGCACCGAGCACGGCGCGGTCAGGTAGCCTTCGATGTTCACGCCGCCTTCCATCGCTTTCTTGAAACTCTCGCGCAAAGGTTCGAGGGTACGTACGCGGTATTCTTTGTCGTGATCATAGTCAGGATTGAGGAGGCGGTCGGTCACGCGACCATCGTTGGTGAGAATGATGAGTCCGCTCGAGTCCTTGTCGAGGCGGCCGACGGGGAAGACGTCTGACATCTCACTGTTTTTCCTCTTCGCTCCCGCAACGCTCTGCTTGATATCTTTCTCGCCCATCTGCGGCGAGTGGGTGATGACGCCGATTGGCTTGTTGTACGCGAAGTAGAGGAACTTCTTCGGCGTCATCGTGCCGACGAGCTCGACTCGGTCGCTCTCCATCACCTTGCCGCCGAGGACGGCAACCTTGCCGTTTATGAGCACGCGCTTCTTGGCGATGAGCTCGTCAGCTGCCCGGCGCGTCGCGATACCCTCATGGGCGAGGTATTTGTTGATGCGCATTGGGTATCCGTCTTTAGCTTCGGGAGGCGTCTTTGGCATACGGGCACTATACAGCCTTTCCATTTTAATGCGAAGTAAGGTAGGGTGGAATGATGGCACGCGAAGAGAGCGTTATTAATTTCGAAGAAGTCTCCTTCGAATACGGACACAACAAGCCGATCCTCGACGAGGTGAGCTTTACGCTGCGCCGCGGGATGAAGATGGCCGTGATGGGTCAGAACGGCGCAGGGAAGTCGACGCTCTTCTCGCTCATGACGGGCAGCTTGAAGCCTGAGAACGGCGAGATACACACATCGCATGGTATGAAGGTAGCGATAGCGTCGCAGGTGATTCCTCGCGAGAAGATGGAGCTCACCGTCCGCGATTTCTTCCAATCCTATTTCGATAAGAAGGTGTACGATATTGACCCGAAGATCGATGAGGTGCTCGAGGTGGTGAATCTGAAACACCACGAGAAACTGCATGAGAGGATTGTGAAGAGTTTCTCGGGTGGGCAGCAGGCACGTCTTCTTCTCGCCTCGGCACTCATCCAGGACCCCGATCTACTGCTCTTGGATGAGCCTACGAACAACCTCGACAAGGCGGGTATCGAGCACCTCACACAGTTCCTCGTCGATTATGACAAGACCTGTGTCGTCATTTCGCACGATGCTGAGTTCTTAAACGCATTCACCACTGGGGTCCTCTATCTCGACGTCTTCACTCGCAAGATAGAGCAGTATCCGGGCAACTATCACGATGTGCAGCGCGACATCCTGATTCGTATCGACAAGGAGAATCGGAAGAACGCTCAGCTCGAGAAGAAGATCCAGGAGAACAAGGATAAGGCGAACTTCTTCGCGCAGAAGGGAGGGAAGATGCGTCTCGTTGCCAAGAAGATGCGCACCGAAGTTGAGGAGATGGAAGAGGAGAAGGTCGATGTGCGCAAAGAGGACAGGACTATTCGTCCGTTCACGATTCCCGCGCAAGAAGACTTGAGCGGCGTCGTCTTCGCTCTCTCGGGATACTCGGTGCTATCGCCGAAAGGAAAACCGGTCGAGAAGAAGGCGAACATCGCGCTCCGTAAGAATAATCACTTGCTCCTGCGCGGACCGAACGGCATCGGTAAGAGCACCCTCTTGGAAGCAATCGCGAAGGGGGTGGCAGAGGGCGCGACTATCACTGAGGGTGTGAAGGTCGGCTATTACCGCCAAGACTTCTCGACGCTCGACTTCAACCAGACCGTCTTCGACGCGCTCATGGTCGCGATGGGGCAACCAGATGAAAAGCGAATGCGTACGGTTGCTGCCGGATTCCTGCTTACGGGCGATGTCGTCTACACCAAGATCGGCAGTCTCTCGGAAGGACAGAAGGGTCTGGTCGCCTTTGCTTCGTTGGTGCTCGAGCGCCCCGGACTCCTCATCCTCGACGAACCGACGAATCACATCAACTTCCGCCACTTACCCATCATCGCCAAGGCTCTCAGTGCCTACGAAGGAGCGATGATTCTCGTCTCGCACGTGCCGGAATTCGTCGAACAGATTCGTATCGACGACATTCTCGATTTGGAGAAATAACCACGTCCGGCAACCACTCCCTTATCCAGCCACCACAATGGTGAGGCCGGCATTACAGGGTATGATAATGGCACCAACATGAAGAAAGATGCGCTTGGCAAGGATTTCGAACAGGCAATGGGAGCGCCCGCGCGCGTGCTGGAAGAGAGTGTTGTTTTCATAGAACGAGAGGAAGAAATCGTCGTTACCCGATTCCCTCTGAAGCGCGCTCGGGAATACTGGAAGACACTCGGTCCGGGGCTCACCACCGGGGCTGCCGACGACGATCCGTCCGGCATTGCGACGTATTCGCAGGTGGGGGCTAAGTACGGATTGCAACTTATTTGGCTTTCCCTGTTCACCTATCCGCTCATGGCAACCGTGCAGGAGATGTGTGCCCGCATCGGCCTGGTCTCAGGCCAGGGGCTTGCAGCCAATATCCGCAAGCATTACTCACCGCGTGCGCTCTATGTGGCGACGGGGCTCCTTTTCTTCGCCAATACGCTCAACATCGCCGCTGACCTGGGAGCGATGGCGGCCGCATCGCAGCTGCTCTTCCCGCGTATCGGTTTCGGTTCGCTCGTCGTGTTCTTCGCTCTCGTGAGTCTCGTGCTCCAGATATTCACGTCGTACGCGCAGTACGCAAGATATCTCAAATACCTGACATTCGTACTTCTTTCCTATGTCGTCGTCGCGTTCTCAGTGAATCTCGACTGGGCTGACGTCCTGCGGCACACGCTCATCCCCTCACTCTCGTTCTCGAAAGAGCAGATATTCCTCATCTGCGCCGTGCTCGGGACAACTATCTCACCGTATCTCTTCTTCTGGCAGACCTCCCAAGAAGTTGAGGAAGATATCTTGCGAGGCGAAACGACCATCGCCGCGCGGCGCGCGCAAGTGAATCCGGAGGCGATCAAGAACATGAGGATCGACGTGTGGAGCGGCATGGCGTTCTCCAACATCGTTTCATTCTTCATCTTCGCCGCTTGTGCCGGCACGCTGTATGTGAACGGCATCACGGACATTGCGACGGCGGATCAGGCGGCATCTGCCCTGAAGCCGTTCGGCGAGTTCGCGTTCCTCCTCTTCGCTCTCGGTATCGTCGGAACGGGACTGCTCGCCGTGCCAATATTCGCCGGCTCGACCGCGTACGCGATTAGTGAGAGCTTCGGGTGGAAGTACGGTCTCTACCGCAAACTGAAGCAAGCGCACGCGTTTTATGGCGTCATCATCATCTCCATGGTTCTCGGCATTGCCGCGAACTTCGTGCACCTCGACCCCATCAAGGCGCTTATCTATGCCGCCGTCGCCAATGGGATCATCGCGCCGGTCATACTGTATTTCGTCGTCCGGCTCTCGGGGAATAAGCGGCTTATGGGTGAGCATGCGAACGGGCCGCTTGCGTCCGGCATCGGCTGGGTCACTATCGTCATCATGGCAATTTCAGGCATTGCCGCGGTTGCGACCCTCTTTCTCTAAAGACTTGCATCCACAACGATTTGTTATATAGTGAATCTATCGCCCACGGGCCTTTTTTATTTTTATGGAAATACGCAATATCGCTATCATCGCGCACGTCGACCACGGGAAGACGGCTTTGACTGACGCTATTCTTAAGCAGACCGGCGCCTCACCCGAGGGCACCACGATGGACAGCAATACTATCGAACGCGAGCGCGGCATCACCATCTATGCCAAGAATGCGGCCGTCGAGTACAAGGGCACCAAGATCAACATCGTCGACACACCGGGCCACGCTGACTTCGGTAGCGAGGTGGAGCGCGTGCTCCGCTCGATCGACTCGGTGCTCCTTGTCGTCGATGCTCAGGAGGGTCCGATGCCGCAGACCCGTTTCGTACTCAAGAAGTCGCTCGATCTCGGATTGAAGCCTATTGTCGTCTTGAACAAGATCGACAAACCAGCAGCCGATCCTGCGCGCGCGCATGACCAGGTGCTCGAACTTTTCATGGAACTCGGGGCTTCTGACGAACAGTGTGATTTCCCGGTAATCTATTCAATCGGTCGCGAAGGTCTTGCGATGAAGAATCTCTCGGACGAGCGTAAGGATCTCACTCCGCTCCTCGACATGATCCTCGAGAAGGTCCCGGCAGCAAACATGCACGCCGATGCCGAGGCACCGCTCATGATGCAGCCTTTCAATCTCGCTTATGACAATTTCTTGGGTCGACTTGCCGTTGCTCGTATCTACGCGGGTACGGTACGTACGAATCAGAACGTGTTCGAGAAGAAAACGAATGGCGAGACAATCCCGGGCAAGATTACGAAGATGTTTACCTTCAAGGGTCTCGAGCGCGTCGAGACTGCTGAGGCAAAAGCAGGCGACATTGTGCTCATCGCCGGCCTCCCTGATACCTATATCGGCGAGACCATCACGTCTGACGAGAACGCAACGCCACTCCCGGCTATTGCGGTGGATGAGCCGACAATCTCGCTCAACTTCCTCGTGAATAACTCTCCTTTTGCCGGGCGAGAAGGCAAGTATGTGACGAGCCGCCAGATTCGCGACCGCCTCGAGAAAGAGCTCGAGGTGAACGTCGGTCTCAAGGTCGACTTCTCCGGCTCAGAATCCTTCAAGGTCTCCGGTCGTGGCGAGCTCCACATTGCGGTCTTGATTGAGAACATGCGTCGCGAGGGGTATGAGCTCCAGGTTTCTCAGCCGCAGGTCATCATCCGCGAGGAGAACGGCGTGAAGATGGAACCGTTCGAGGAAGTCATCATCGATACGCCGAGCGAGTTCCAGGGCGCTATCATTGAGAAGCTCGGCATGCGCGCTTTCGTGCTCCAGAACCTCACCCAGCACGAGAACCTCGTGCGCCTCACGATGCTCGGGCCAACCCGCGGACTCCTTGGCTACAAGAACATCTTCGTCGTCGACACCAAGGGCGAGGGCATCCTCTCTTCGCGCTTCATCGAGTTCAAGCCGTACGCCGGCGAGATCAAGCGCCGCCAAGTCGGTTCGATGATTTCGATGGCAAGCGGCAAGGCGCTCGGCTACTCGCTCTGGTACTTGCAGGATCGAGGCCAGCTCTACATCAAGCCAGCGACCGAAGTGTACGAGGGTATGGTCATCGGCAATACTTCAAAGGGCGAGGAAATGCTTGCGAATCCCACGAAGGGCAAGAACCAGTCGAACGTCCGCTCATCGGGTATGGACGAGGCTCTTACACTCGTGCCGATCTTCGACCTTTCGATCGAGCGCGGCATGGAGATCATGAACGAAGACGAGTATCTCGAGGTCACGCCGCTGTCGGTGAGATTGCGTAAACAGTATTTGACGGAGAACGATCGCGCGAAAGCACGACGCTAGCTTTTTATAATTACCGGGGTATAGTGCGGCGTATGGCTTCTGCCCGCGCCTTCGTCGAGGATCTTCTCAAGACAGTCGATGTAACCATCGGGGGAAATCGTCCGCAGGATATTACCGTCCACGACGGGCGGCTCTTCAATCGCGTTATCCGCTTCGGAACGCTCGGTCTCGGCGAGGCATACATGGACGGCTGGTGGGATGCAAAGCATATCGATGCGTTCATCCATAACGTGCTCTCGGCGCGTTTGGAAGAGGAGATTAAATTCAATGTTGCATCCGTCTTCGCTATCGCTAAGGCATTTCTATTCAATCTGCAATCGAGTGCCCGCGCGTTCGTCGTGGGCGAGGCACATTACGATCTCGGGAACGATCTATACGAGGCGATGCTGGACAAACGAATGGTCTACACGTGCGGGTACTGGAAGGATGCAACGACGCTTGATGAAGCGCAGGAGGCGAAGCTTGATTTAGTGTGCCGGAAGATAGGACTGAAGTCGGGAGATAGGATATTGGACATCGGGTGCGGGTGGGGGAGTTTCGCGAAGTTCGCTGCAGAGAAATACGGAGCGACGGTTGTCGGTATCACCGTCTCAGTAGAGCAGGCAGCGCTCGCACGTGAGCGCTGCAAAGGTCTTCCTATCGACATTCGCGTTCAGGATTATCGCGAAATGCGTGAGGAGTTCGATCATATCGTTTCCCTAGGCATGTTCGAGCATGTAGGCGTGAAGAATTACCGCACCTATTTCGAAGTCGCACGCCGCTGCTTGAAGCCTGACGGACTCTTCCTCCTGCACACCATCGGCGATAATATTTCGCGCACGACGAGCGACCCATGGATTAATAAATACATCTTTCCAGGTGGTGTGATTCCTTCGATTCAGGGGATAGGGGAAGCGAGCGAGGGTCTTTTCGTGATGGAGGACTGGCACAATTTCGGTCCGGATTATGATACAACGCTCATGGCGTGGTTCAAGAACTTCGATGCGGCGTGGCCGAACTTGAAAGAGAAGTATGGAGAGAGGTTTTATAGGATGTGGAAATACTATCTGCTCTCCTGCGCTGGAGCATTCCGCGCCCGCAAGATTCATCTCTGGCAGATCGTCCTTTCGCCCTCCGGCATCCCTGGCGGCTACACGAGCGTACGATAAATAAAGAAAGGCTCGCACTACACAGTACGAGCCTTGAGTAGGCGGACCGGAAGATCACGCCTGATACAGCATCTTCGCGTCGAGGAACTCGCGTCCCTTGCCGACATCCGTATTGATCGGCATGCCCTGCTTGCAGAGCGGGCAGTCTGCCTCGCTCCACGAGTCGAATGGCGTGTTTACGACCGCGAGGATCTTCGGGACGCTGGCGAGATCGAGCGCCGCCTCGCCACAGCAGTTGCAGAGGACGCCAACACCGACGACGATGCCGCCAGCCGTCCGTGCCGCTTTCACCGTATCCTTCACGACGCTATCAGTGGTGAGGGAGTGGTCGACCACGAGGACGCGCTTGTCGCGGATGAACCTTTCGTAAACGCGGCTGATGATGAGGTCGCCCTCGACTTCATCGGCATGCACAGCAAGTATTTCAGGGGCTCCGATTGGGAGAGAAAGGAAATGCGCCGTCCATTGGGACAGGGCGATGCCATCGGCCGACGGAGCGATGACCACGCGCACGTTATCGTCGCAGAAATGATCGGCGATTATCCCGCAGAGCCGGGCTGTCTTCCATGGATAGGGATAGAGCAAATCCTTCTCGATGTACGTCGAGCCATGTTTGCCCGACGGGTAGACGACGTGACTGTCGGTGATGACCGCTCCCATCTGGGTGAGAATCATCTTGGCTTGTTCAAGTTCGTTCATATAGCTCTCCTCTGGTTGGTGGGGGATTGGCTGCTTGAAGATCAGCGAATTACACCCGGAAATCCGGCTAATTGCAGGGTTACCTTACGTAAAAACAGGAGGGAAGTCAATAAAGACTATACTGCCTGCCGCCGACTGAAAAACCACTTACCGAGCTCCACTGCGACGATATTTATCACACCGACAGACGCCACGCCGAGAACCCATGGAAGCGATAGGGCGACAGTGTCGAGGATTGATTGGAAGAAAGGCACATAGATCGCTATGCCCAAGAGTGTGATGCCGATCCCCACGCCGCCGACCAGATAGCGATTAGAAAACAGGGAGAAGCTGAAGATACTCTTCTCCAAGCTCCGCAAAGAAAACGCGAGGAATAAGGAATAGCTCCCGAAGCTTGCGAAGATGAACGTGCGCACGATGTCCTCAGGGAATCCTGCGCGCAGGAGTGCCCAGTACAAGAAGAAGAGCAGGACGCTTGTGGAGAGGCCGATAGAAAGGATGAGAAACCGCATCACCGGATCGAACAATCCGTCGCGTATGCTCTGCGGTCGGCGGGTCATCCGTCCGTCAGCATTCTTCTCGAAAGCGAATGCAACCGCCGGGAAGCTATCTGAAAAGAAATTCACCCAAAGTATCTGGAGCGCATTCAGCGGGAGCACAAGACCGGTTGCGAGCGCCCCGCCGATAAGAAAGAGCTCGTCTGCCACAGAGGAGAGGAGGTACACCAGTACCTTGCGTATGTTATGCATGATCTGCCGTCCTTCTTCGACGGCAGCGACGATGGTTTCAAAATTATCATCCAGGAGTACCAGGTCCGCGACGCTACGAGAAACTTCCGTGCCTGATCCCATAGCGATGCCGATATCCGCTTGCTTAATGCTTGGCGCGTCGTTCACCCCGTCGCCAGTCATCGCTACGATTTCGCCCATGCTTTGAAACATCTGTACGATACGCATCTTGTCGAGCGGTGAGACGCGCGCGATGACGCGAATATGCGGCAACCGCTCTTTCAGCTCCTCATCCGTCAATCCACGAAGCTCTCCGGCGTCGAGGATGCTATGCTCGTCGATTTCCATACCGACTTCGCGTGCGATTGCCTCGGCTGTGCCACGATGATCTCCCGTCATGATAATCGTCCGTATCCCCGCCAACTCAACATCGCGTATGGCTTCTTTGACATTCGGGCGGATAGGGTCGCGCAAGGTCAGTAGCCCTCTGAAAGAAAGGTGGGAGAATTTCAAGTCATTCGAGAACGTGAAGTCATCAGGCTTCTCGATCTCTTTCGTCGCTATACCCATGACGAGTTCGCCCGATTGTGCGAGCTCATCGATTTTCTTGAGAGCCTCTTCTTGCTCCACTGGTGAGAGTGTCGAGTGCATGATGAATGTTTCAGGCGCTCCGAAGAAGGTCAGCAGATATTTCCCATGGAGGTGTGTGAGCGAGGCGGAGAATTTATTAACGGCATTGAACGGCAGAAAGCTCAAGACGGGAGTCGCGAGCTTTATCTCCACAGCAGTTCTCCCACCCCGCCCTGCCGCAGAGCGCGTGAGTGCGGCCTCCAGTACGCGTCCGCTCATGCGCCACTCTGAGGGAGGATCATCAGGGTTCTCCACGAGGACGTCCGTATTGAGGAGTGCCATGTCGAGCAACGATTCCTCAGTTTCGCCTAGGGTGGGCAATAGCTTGCTAAGCGCCATGTTCGCCATGGTGAGCGTCCCGGTCTTATCGGTCAGGATAATCGTCGTGCTCCCGAGTGCTTCGGCAGCGATGAGTTTCCGTATGACGCCTTTGCGCCGTGCCATGCGCTGCACACCTATTGCGAGGATGACCGTCATCGCCACTGGTAAGCCCTCGGGAACCGCCGAGACGGCAATGGCGACGGACGTGAGGAACATGTCCATATGGGAATACCCAAGAGCAATCCCCGCACCGAAAACCGCGAGCGTGAGGATGCTCAAGAGGACTCCCGCTTGAAGGCTGAATGTCTTAATTGCTTTCTGAAGCGGCGTCTCCTCCCGGTGTGATTCGCCGACGAGCGCTGCAATCTTTCCCAGCTCGGTTGAGAAATCGGTTCGGCATACTATCGCCGTGCCGATACCTTGCGTGACGAGTGTCCCTGCGAAGGCCATAGAGCGCTGATCAGCAAGCCCTGCGGAGAGACTCGCAGGGCTTGCTGATTTCGCTGAAGGGAGCGATTCTCCGGTGAGAATCGCTTCGTCGATTTGGAGATCGTTTACGAACACGAGTCGTCCGTCTGCGCTCACGCGATCGCCCTGCGCGATGCGTATCACATCTCCCGGAACTACCTGCGCTGCATCTATATCACGCTCGACACCATCGCGGATGACACGCGATCGCTGTTTGAGATAAGTCTTTATTTCGGAGAGCGCCTTCTCAGCTTTATGTTCCTGATAGAAGCCGAGGAGCGCATTGACGACGATGGTAGAGAAAATGAAGAGCGCGTCGCGGTAGTGAGCGATGAAGACCGTGGCTGTGCCAGCGAACAACAGAATCAGGATAAGCGGACTCTTGAATTGGTTGAGGAGGATGAGGAGCCACGGAGCCTTCCGCGATTCCTCGATAATGTTCGGCCCAAAGATCGCAAGCCGCCTCTCGGCCTCGTGCTCGGAAAGCCCTTCCTGTATGTTTGTTTTCAGGAGGGCAGCGACTTCCGATGCTGGCAGCATCCAGAAAGGATGCGACAGAAGTTTATCGATATCTGTGCTACGTATCGTCATAGCGTTCGTGCGACGATTCCTATCGCGAGGATACCGAGAGCATTGAACAGGACTGAGAGCGGGATGAACCACGACGTTTTTACCTTCGCGAGACCGAAGAGGCCGATGCCGAGCTCGTCTGGGAATGGCGAGGCGATGATCACTCCGCCGACGAAGAGCGAGAGCCATCGGAAGAGTCGCATCTTGAACAGTGCATGCGCACGGCGCGCGATGCTTCTGTGGCCCGCCAGCTCCAGTAAGTGTTCCGAGAACCGATCGCGCACGAATCGGAATATGAGCAGGTCGCCGATCACGGCTCCGAGAGTTCCGAATACGACGACCGGCACGAGCGAATTAGCACGCGCAATCTCACCGAGAGTCACTATCGCCGGGGCGGTGGTGAAGACCGATGTGAAGAAGAGCCCGGCTAGAAAGCTTCCGAGGAACTCCAATTCTTTCGTGGATACGAGCAGTGTCACGAGAGTGTCTGTCTGTGTCAGGAACACCGCAATGCCAATACTTGCTGCGATAATCAATACATCCTGCAACAAGAATCCGTTCCTGCGGTTCTGGAAACTCATTTCAGGAAGTATAGCAAAAATTAGCGTTGCTTTATCTCGCGATGTTTTTAATTTTCCGATGTGATGTTCCGGATACCGAAGGCTCGCAAAAAGCCGTCGGACTCGTCGCCGGCGATGAGGACAGTGTCGCCGGAGCGTAGTCCTGTCGTGGTTGCTCGGAAATTGTCCAATGGCAACAAGACCGTGATGGTCGTGGTGCCCGTGCGACTTTCTTCATCGAGAAGTCTGACGACAAGGGAACTCCCCGTTATGGATAGGATCTCCCCTTTGTGGATGCCCCCAACGGGAGGTGGGGCGAAGCGAGCACCTCTATAGAGCGAATTCATGGGGGAGGGGAGGTGCTGCTGGCGAGATGCTCTGAAGAGACGGTCGTTCATATGGGTCCCACGGTCGAGAAAGGTTGCCATCAGTATTGTGCCGATGAAGACAGTCCCGAGTACGAGCAGGGTCGGGGTCTTGTAGCCGAAACGGAATCGCCGGACGAGTTTTCCGAGAAGCACGACGAGCAGAATGTCAGCTATGAGGAGTGTCCATGGGAAGAAGCGCAGGAAAGCGTGCATGCCACGAGGTCCGAATCCGAGTAGGGCGTCTTGTCCGTTGATGCGGATACTGAAGAGTATGAAGTTGAATAGGAATGTTGAAAGTATGAGGATGCCGAGAGCGACGGAGATAGTCGCGAAGACTTTGAGAGAGAAGTATAGTTTCGGACGCATGGCGACCTTGCCTGAGCCAATCTCACGGAGTATCTGTTCTCTGAGTGCAGATGGTTTTTCTTCGGGGGAGTGAGGGTTCATAGGTGTGCGGGGTTAATTTTCTTTTTGAGTGCTTCTCGTGCTCGCCTGAGACGTATGCTGACTGTCCCGACCGGTATCTCTAGTACGTCAGCGATATCTTTATAAGGCATCTCTTCAAAATAATGAAGGATGAGTACTTCGCGATACTTAGCGGGAATGTCGTTCATACTACGTTCGATCAGGTCGCGCATATCCTTCTGCTCGCGTTCCGACTCGGACGGATCATCGTATTTGAAGTGAATCAGTACCGTATCGAAGTCGACTGAAAGGGGCGCGAGTGAATTACGTCGCATTGTGTTCAGGTAGGCATTGTGCGCGATGCGGTAGATCCACGGATTGAAGCGCTGGGCCGGATCGAAGCTCTGGATATTCCGATAAGCGCGGATGAAAACATCTTGCACGATATCCTGTACGTCTTCAGGGCGTGAGAGGAATTTTCTGCCGTATCGCAGCAGCTTCTGTTCGTAGCGATCGACTAACACACCAAAGACTTCAGAATCTCCTTGCTGGACGCGTAGAGCAATCTCCTCATCTGTCGGGTTTTGATGGGTGGTATCCACCTTCATATAGTACAGGCGAGTGGCGATTTTGTTTCAAAAAACGACAAGCCCCATGCAGGGCTTGTCGTTAGGGTGGCGCAAGAGCTACTGCTGAATCTACCGTACGGGAAGTATTGGAGCGCCGGTTACTATTACTTTCGCTTTCACTGAAGTGCCGGAAATGGTGCCCATCGCGTTGATGCGGACACCGACAGTGATGTCTGAAAGGGAGCTACTCACATGCTTCTCGACAATGGCTTCGCTCGCATCGATCGTATGCACGGTGCCATCCATGTTCGTGACCGTGATAGTCGAACCCTGTACAGCAGTGACGGTTCCTATGACGCCTGGTCGGTTACCCTGCATCGGCCTTGTGCCGTCGAAACGGAAGTCGCCCTCCATGACTTCTGTCGCGGTGACCGAAGTGCCGGAGACGGTTCCGCGGACCATGATCATTTCTCCGACAGCGAGATCAGCGAGCGTCTCGGTTACCGGCGCTGTGCCTATCGACATCTTCTTCACTGTCGCGCCGCTCGCGTCGATGGTGTATGTCTTGGCATCGCGCTTATCGGTGATGGTAATAGTCGAACCCTGTATCGCGGTGATAGTGCCGCCGATGCCGGGACCTCTCCCGTGGGCTCTCTGGGCACTCTGTGCTGGCCCGGTTCCGTCCTGATTTGCCGCGGAAGCGGTGGTCGCAAGAGCAGTTACTGCACCGCCCACGATAAAGGTTGCTGCTAATACAGGGACGGCCGCAATTTTTTTGAAGTCAATCATAATGATGAATGTTACGAGATGCCCGATAAGGAGTGCCATGACGCGAGGGAGAAGCGGGTGGTTCTTCTGCTCTCAGTTTCTAGTACACGCAAGATACTGCGATTGTTTCAGAAACTAAGAACCCTCGCACGTGCGAGGGTTCTTAGTTTCTATATGTGGGACTTCCTAAAGGATGTTAGAACCTGTTTGATATATGGCGGAGCAATACATCTGCCTAATTTGAGTGAACCTGAGCCGACCGAGGGGTCATTTGGCGGGGGTAATAAGGTCAAATATTAGAACCTGCTAAAAGACTTGCTTTTTCTGCTAAAAGGAGGACTATATGTACCATGGCTGACGGAGAAACTAAGCGTAGTGCAAACGGGAGCATAAAAATTCCCTACATGAATGCTTACGGCGTCATAACTAAGACGCTTGAGCGTGTTGTCCAAGCGGCGACACCCGATCGGTTTACCCAGGATTTTCTCGCTACAAAGTTGGGTCAAAAAGGAGGTACAGCAAAACCAATCATACCTTTTCTGAAGCGTACCGGTTTTCTCAATGGAGATGGGACCCCAACTGATCTTTATAAGAGATTTCGCAACCCCGCACTCCGGTCTAGTGCAGCAGCTCAAGCGGTGAAGGCGGGGTACGCGGCGCTTTACGAGTTGAATGAATACGCTCACGATTTGAAGGCAAATGAATTGAAGGGGGTCGTTGTACAAGCGACTGGTCTTGAAGCGAATTCCAGTACAGTTAGGGGAATTATTGGATCTTTCGAAGCTTTGAAAAGTCTTGCTAATTTCGATGCTACCGGCGAAGAACCCTCGGGAGTTGAAGAGAGAGAAGAAGAAGTATCTGGAGTACAGGAAGAGCGGCCGCCTAAAGTTAGGACGGCTGTAGACCTCAAGCTAGGATATACAATCAATTTGAACCTACCAGCCACTTCGGATATCGCGGTATTCAATGCAATTTTTAAAAGCCTGAAGGATCATCTCTTAAGCTAATGAAGAGCAACACCTCCTCGTCTCTAAAGGAATTTGCGATGACAAGCCAGCTCATCGAGCACAACCTCGATGAGATTGAGGCTAAATACAACCTCGATTTGGGAAGGGAACATAGTAGTGTGCTTGTTGTCGATAAGTCGTATTATCCGCAGATCGAGCAGGATATTCGGAGTGAGGCCGCCACGATGGCACCTCACTATGAAACGTTCTATTCGCTCGAAAAAACGGTGAGGCGTCTCATCGTGGATACACTGGTCGCTGCAGATCCAAATTGGTGGAATACTCGGGTATCAAATGATTTGCGGACTGAGGCGGAAGGTCGTCAGCAAAGAGAGATTGATTCTGGTGTCACACCACGCTCGGATGAGCCGATCGATTTCTGCACGTTTGGCGAGCTGGGTCAGATTATTAAAGGCAATTGGGATGTCTTTGCCTCGATTTTCTCAAGTGTGAAAGCGGTTGAGCGTGTGATGGCGAATCTGAACATACTGCGAGGACCGATTGCGCACTGCAGTCCTCTCGCTGAAGACGAAATTGAGCGCCTGCGCTTAGCTGTCAGGGATTGGTTCAGGTTGATGGAATAAATAGTCCAGGGATCTCTGAGGATATTAGAACCCGCTCAAAGCCATACACAAAGGCCCAGAGGGATACTCTGGGCCTTTGTGTTTATAGTTGTGGAGGTGCGGAGAGTTGAACTCCGGTCCGAATCTGGCTATGAAAGCGAGTCTACGACGCATAGTCGGCGTTAAAGTTTGAGGCAGGATGCGAGGAACGCCAACGAAACCATTCCTGCCCGATCCCTTATTTAGATGCGCCGGGCGGGAGGCCGGGCATCGATCCTTCAGATAATTCCGCCTGTATCCTCAACTGAAGGAACCCAAGGATACAGACGTCGCTTGGCGAGGTGCGGTTAGGCAGTCGCGAAAGCGAACGTGAAGTCCTTCATACCGAAGTATGGCGACTTCACGCTTGCAAGAGTGTTCTTTGCAAGTATGTTTTCTCGCTAGATTAGAGTGGTAGGCGAGAGTGCACTGCGTCGCACGTCTTTCAAAGTACAGACCGTCAAAGCCGGTCACCCCCAGGAAACACATGATAGAACATCACGTACTTTCTGCGACTGATAGGCTCTAGCGATTTTTCAGAACGCGAGCGGTCTCTCGTCCTGCATCGCGCTTTTTCAAATCTTCGCGACGGTCGGCTTTCCCTTTGCCGCGAGCGATAGCGATACGGGCTTTCACGAGTCTGCCACTAGAATACACCTCAAGAGGTACGATTGTCAACCCTTTCTTCGCTTCCTCGATGAGGAGTGTGTTGATCTCTTTCTTCGTGAGGAGAAGACGGCGCACCCGCTCCGGGTCATAGTCCTTCGGCGTGTTGGCTGCCTGGTAGGGCGGGATGGTCATGCCGACGATGAACGCTTCGCCGCCGCGCACCACAACGCGTGCGCCATCGAGCGAGCCGAGCTTGCTCCTGAGCGCCTTCACTTCGGACCCGATGAGTTCGAGACCAGCCGAGAACGTCTCGATAGGAGCGAACTTCAGGAGCGCCTTCTTATATTCGACGAGAGTCATAGGTATAGAGTATAGTATTTTCTATGGCAGCGATATCTCCAAAGAAACCGAAGATGAAGAAGCCTGGGAATCCTCCTTTCCTCTCATCAAAAGGGGCGAAGCGGCGGGGGTTGAAGACTTTTTTCAAAGGACCGTCTTTCTTCGGCAATCTTCTGACGACGGTTCTCATATTCCTCCTTCTCATGAGCGTGTATTCGCTTGTCGAGAGCTTCGCCACATCGAGCACCACTATCCCACTTTCAGTCGTTGCGACCGACGTCGGAGAAGGGAAGGTGAAGGCAGTCGTCGTCAATGGCGATTCGCTCGAGCTCGAGTACACCGATGGCTCGACGAAGCTGTCTCGCAAAGACCCTTCCGCCGGTCTTCCTGAGACGCTTGCGACCTATGGCGTCACTCCAGAAGAGCTGACCAAAGTTTCTATCACGATACAGGGACAGTCAGGATTCACGTTCTGGTTCTTGAATCTCGCACCGATCTTCATTCCGATACTCTTCATCGTGTTCCTCTTCTGGTTCCTTTCGCGCCAGGTGCGAGGCGCGGGTATGCAGGCATTTAGCTTCGGGCAGTCGAAGGCGCGTGTCATAGATCCTGCTGACATATCGCAACGGGTCACCTTCGCGGACGTCGCTGGGTCGCGGGAGGCGAAAGAAGAACTTCTTGAAATCGTGGACTTCCTCAAGAGCCCAAAGAAGTTCCTCGATATCGGCGCGCGCATCCCGAAGGGTATCCTTCTCATGGGTGCTCCTGGTACCGGCAAGACGCTCCTTGCACGCGCGGTTGCGGGCGAAGCGGGTGTTCCATTCTTCTCTATCTCGGGCTCCGAATTCGTTGAGATGTTCGTGGGAGTCGGGGCTTCAAGGGTGCGCGACCTCTTCCAACTCGCGAAGAAGGCGGCACCAGCAATCATCTTCGTCGATGAAATCGACGCGGTCGGTCGTGTGCGCGGGAGCGGTATGGGTGGCGGGAACGATGAGCGCGAACAGACCCTCAATCAGATACTCGTCGAGATGGACGGCTTCGAGCCGACTGAGAAAGTCGTGGTCATGGCGGCGACGAACCGCCCTGATGTGCTCGACCCCGCGCTCCTACGCCCGGGACGCTTTGATAGACGCGTCACGATCGACCTCCCAGATCGTCGAGACCGCGAAGAGATCCTCGTAACACATGCGCGCAAGAAGCCGCTCGGTCCGGATGTTGTGCTCTCGGTCATCGCCGAGCGCACTCCGGGATTCTCTGGAGCCGAACTCTACAGTCTCATGAACGAAGGAGCGATACTCGCTGCGCGCGAGGATCGGAAAGAGATAACTCAATACGACCTCATCCGCTCCATAGAGAAGGTGATGCTCGGTCCTGAGCGTAAGAGTCATTTGCTCTCCAAGCGGGAGAAGGAGCTGACGGCATATCACGAGGCCGGGCATGCGCTCGTCTCTTCCGTGCTCGAGCATGCCGATCCGGTGCACAAGATATCCATCATCAGTCGTGGGCGCGCAGCAGGGTACACACTGAAGCTTCCTTTTGATGATAAAAAGATGCAGTCGAAAAAGCAGTTCCTCGATGATATTGCAGCAACTCTTGGCGGCTACGTCGCAGAAGAGATGCTTTTCGATGACGTGACGACCGGTCCCTCCAACGACCTCATGGTCATCACGGCACTCGCTCGCTCCATGGTCGCCCGTTACGGTATGAGCGACAAGCTCGGCCCCATTGCTTTCGGCGAACGACAACTCGGGAATGAGCCGTATTCAGAACAGGTCGCCGCACAGATTGATGTCGAAGTGTCGCATATCATCGAAGGAGCGAAGAAGCGAGCGGAGGATGTCATCAGGGGGCACCGTGGTGCACTCGACGCTATTGCGAAAGAGCTTATCGAAAAGGAGACGGTCGAGCGTGAAGAATTCGAAAAGATTCTCGTGCTCAACGGCATCACGCCGAAGAAGAAGGAAGAAGAGGGGCACACTATCGCGCCAGTCCAGCTCTGAGTATGAAAATCGAAAACCCGGTCTCGGACCGGGTTTCTGTAGGGTGAAGGAAAAATCAGAAGGAGTTCGCTTTCGCAGCGAGGGCCTCGTTTCGCGGCGCCTGTGGCAGAATCAGGAACGGATACGTCGGTCCCGGGTTGATCGCGAGCATTTCGACCGTTCGCCGCCCGCACCGGATGCCCAGCAAGGTCGGTTCGATGATCTCTCCCTTGTCGTCCAGTACGTCGGCTCGGCCATCGGCGACGGCGGCCGCGGCGACAACGGGGCTTTGGCCCACCCTCGCTCCAGTCTTGTATTGCACAGGGACTATCGTCCCATGTTTGACACCTTCTCTGGTTAGCATGATGCGATGCTCCTTCTTAGTTTTAACTACGGTTGGACAGAACAAAAGCAGAGTGCACAATACCATCAAGCATGATGGGTGGCAATACCTCTCCTGTTCGCAACTTCGGTGCTTCGTTGTAGTATGGACACATCCGCCCCTAGCTCAATGGTTAGAGCACAGAGCTTATACCTCTGCGGTTCCTGGTTCGAGTCCAGGGGGGCGGACAAATTTGACTTCTCGTCAAGGAATGGTATCTTCTCAGCAGATTCTTTGAATAACCTTTTTGGAGGGTGCGATGTCACGACAACAACTGGTTCTTCCTGGCATTGACTACGAAGCGCTCGAGTATGGCGGCGACAAGAAACGAGGGTCCACTATCGGCGCAGTGAGTGTCGGCAAGATGCTTTTCTGTCTCTGGATTCTCTGCGTCAAGAAAGAGTGGAAACTCCTTGCTCATCGTGATGAGTTCCTCGATCTCCTCGCGCGCTGTGTGGGTGACGACATGCCGCAAACGCTTCGTGAGGTCTTGAGCGATGACCTCCTTCGCGAACGCATGGTCTCAGGAGTCGTTCGTGGAGGCCTAGCCCGGCATGTCGACAGGGGGTCGAGCGGGGAAGTATGTGTCACGATAACCCGCCTCGACGCGGCGTTTCTCCTCGGCACGTTCGCGATCGACTTCCCGGCTGAAGTGAAATGGCTTCGCGAACATGTCACGGCGCAGTGAAGACTCGCCACACCAACAATCCCCGTGAGGGGATTGTTTCTTTATTCCAAGTGCATCTCTGTATCGGCCGTGTGGGCGCGTGCTTTGAGTGCGGGGTGTTCGCGTAAATCAGGATCGCTTTCCACGAGCCGTGCCGCCTCCGAGCGAGCCGCCTCGACGAGCTTCAAGTTCTTCAGGGCTTCCATCGCTATGTCCGAGACGCCCCATTGTTTTCCTCCAGCAAGTTCCCCTGCACCGCGCAGCGCGAGGTCATACTCAGCGAGTTCAAAACCATTCTTCGCAGAGACGAATGCTTTCATACGTTCTTTGGTCGTCGGACCGAATGATTCAGGAAGTGCGAAGCAGTAGGATTGGTGCGTCGATCGGATGACACGTCCGCGCAATTGGTGGAGCTGAGCGAGACCGAAGCGTTCAGCGCCCTCGATGAGGATGACGGTCGCATTCGGCACGTTTACACCCACTTCGACGACTGACGTCGCGACAAGGATGTGTATCTCACCTTTTTCAAACCTTTTCATGACAGCTTCTTTCTCGGTCGGACGCATCTTGCTGTGCAGAATATCAATATTCGCTTCGGGGAAGATATCTCTTTTCAGTCGCGCGGCTTCGGCTTTGACCGATTTCGCTTGGAGAGCGAGCTCCTTCGCTGGATCGGGTTCATCGATACGCGGGCAAATGACATACGCTTGATGGCCGCGAGCGAGCTCCTCGTGCACTCTCTTGTAGGCTTCCGTTCGCTTTTCGGGTCCGAGGACTTCTGTCTTTATCGGCTTCCTGCCTGCCGGCATCTCATCGAGGAGTGTGAGGTCGAGATCGCCATAGAGCGTGAGCGCGAGCGTGCGCGGGATGGGTGTCGCGGTCATAGAAAGCAGGTGCGGGGCAAGCGAACCCTTGGTCGCGAGCTTTTGTCGATGCATCGTGCCGAAGCGGTGCTGCTCGTCGATGATGGCATATGCGAAATACTTGAATGAAAGCGATTTCTCGACAAGAGCATGCGTACCTATGACGATGGGTATCTCGCCATTCGCTACCATCTTCTTGAATGCTGGCTTCGAGAGCTTGGCGGATTCTTCATACCGCACACGGGAGGGGAACTTGCGACACTCAGAACCAGTGATGAGTCCAATCGGGATAGGGTGATCTTTGAAATAGGAGACGAAGGTCGAGAAATGTTGTTTCGCGAGAATTTCGGTCGGGACAAGATAGGCGACCTGGAGCGTGCCGGCAATCCGGCCCTTCGGAAGCGATGTCGCGACGAGATAGGCTGTCGCTGCGGCCACGGCGGTCTTGCCGCTCCCGACGTCGCCTTCGAGAAGACGGAGCATCGGATGCGTCTTTTCGAAATCACCGACGATGGATTCGATGGCATGCGTCTGCGCTCCTGTCGGCGGGAAGGGGAATGATGCAATGAACTCATCGAGTGCCGCACGATTGACGGCAACCGGAAGTGCTTCTTCTCGCAGATGCGCCCGTCGTCGCTCTTGCATCACAATCTGAAGCGCGAAGACTTCTTCAAAGGCGAAGCGTTTGCGTGCCGCGAGTGCATCCGGCATCACGCGCGGTGCATGGATGAAGACGAGTGCGGAGGTGATGGAGGGCAAGTTGTAGCGTGCGAGAATCTCTTTCGGGATGGGGTCGACGATATGCTCATGTGCTTTTGCTTCAAACACTTTGCGTACCGCGTGCGTGAGCCAGAGCGAGGAGACGCCCTTACTCTCGGAATAGATTGGATAGAGTGTTTGATCGGGCGCTCCTTCGCTTTTCGCAAAGAGCGAATCATGAACCTCTTCTGGCTCGATGGGCGTCTTCCCAATCTCCGGATTCGCGAGATATATCTTCGCCCCTTCGCCAGCAACGCGTCCGCTCACCTTCACATGCATGCCGTCGTGCAGGGACTTCGCGATATAAGGCTGGCTGAACCACATCATCTTGATCCTTCCCGAGTTATCTTCGAGCCACGCTTCGGCGATGGGCCTCCGGCTCTTCCAGGTCTTCCGTATCTCGGGTTTTCTCACTGTGCCGTAGAGAGTCACTTCAGCACCGGCCGTTATGCCAGTGATGGTGCCAGTTGGTCCGGCGTTCTCATAACGGGCAGGGAAGTGATAGAGCAGGTCGTGGATGGTTCGTATGCCGAGCTTGTGCAGCGCCCGTTTCTGATCGGGTTTCAAACGCGGGAAATGCTTATCAACAAGGTCCTCAGGATGCATGGCTGTAGTATACTAGTCCTCTACTATGGATACGAAAAAGATACTGGCGGCGTATAAGAAACAGGGGGCGCGGATAGAGACGAAAGCACGCGTGAAGCTGCGCGAAAAGAGCGATTTCTCGCTCTGGTACACTCCCGGCGTGGGTGCCGCATCGCTCCACTTAGCGAAGCATCCGAAGGACGCGCGGACAATGTCGATCAAACAGAACAGTGTCGCCATCGTCTCCGACGGCTCGGCTGTGCTCGGACTCGGTAATATCGGCCCGTACGGTGCACTGCCGGTGATGGAAGGCAAAGCGCTCATCTTCAAAGAAAAAGGAAACGTCGATGCCTGGCCGCTCGTACTCGATACGCAGGACCCGGACGAGATTGTGCGCATCGTGAAGGCGATAGCGCCGAACTTCGGCGGTATCAATCTTGAAGATATCGCTGCGCCGGCATGCTTCAGTATCGAACAACGCCTTATTGACGAGCTCGATATCCCCGTGATGCATGATGACCAGCATGGCACCGCCATCGTGGTCCTCGCGGGGATGATAAATGCCGCAAAGGTCGTAAAGAAAGACCTTAAGAAACTGAGGATCGTCGTGAGCGGCGCCGGTGCTGCGGGGACGGCCGTCGCAAAGCTTCTCCTCGCTGCTGGCGTGAAAGACATCATCCTGCTTGACCGTGCGGGCACGCTCTATGCTGGTCGATCAGTCATGAATGCGCATAAGACTGAGCTCGCGGCATCCACGAACCCACGCAAGGTCAAGGGCGGCCTCGCTGAAGCGATGCAGGACGCCGATGCTTTTGTCGGTGTCTCAGGCAAGGGAATTCTTAAGGCAGAACAGGTCGCTTTAATGGCTTCCGGCAGCATCGTCTTCGCGCTTGCGAATCCTGATCCGGAGATACTGCCTGACGAAGCCTGGCGAGCTGGGGCAGAGGTCATTGCGACCGGTAGAAGCGACTTCCCGAACCAGATAAACAATGCGCTCGTGTTCCCGGGTATATTCCGTGGTGCTCTCGATAAGGGCGTAAAGAAGATAACTCTCGCGACGAAGTTGCGCGCAGCTCGTGCGCTTGCCGAGCTTGTGGCGAAGCCGACCGCAGAGAAGATCATTCCAGACCTCCTTGATAAGCGAGTAGTCGCGGCGGTCGCTCGTTCGGTGCGATAGACTTTTACCTGCTCGGAAGTATAATTTCAGATATGCCTACCACCACCACAATCATCCTTGTTATCGTCGCCGTGCTCGTGCTCTGGGTTGTCGTCTCTTATAATGGCCTCGTTACACTCACGAATCGTGCAAAAGAAGCATGGTCCGATATAAACGTACAGCTCAAACGCCGTTATGATCTCATTCCGAACCTTGTTGAGACCGTGAAGGGCTATGCCGCGCACGAATCAGCAGCTTTCGAGAATGTGACCAAGGCACGGTCGGCCGCTATGGGAGCGGGGAATGCGTCTCACGCTGAGCAGGCACAGGCTGAGAATCAGCTTTCGGGTGCTTTGAAGACGCTCTTTGCTGTCTCGGAGGCCTATCCAGACCTCAAAGCGAATCAGAATTTCCTTCAGCTCCAGAAAGAGCTCGGTGATACCGAGGACAAGATCCAGGCATCTCGCCGCTTCTACAACACGAGCGTCATGACGCTCAACACTGCCATTCAATCGTTTCCAGGGAACCTCATCGCTTCAGCGTTCGGATTCATGCAAATGGACCTTTTTGAGCTTGCTGACGCTACTCATGCTGAACCGGTGAACGTACAGTTCTAAACGGGATGGATCTGTACGCACAACGCTCGAGCAACATCCGCCGGACATGGGCGCTTGTGCTCGGCTTCCTCGTTCTTGTCATTGCGGTCGGGTATGCGATCGCCTGGTATTACGGCAATCCAGGCATCCTCTATATCGCCGTGTTCCTCGCTTTTGCGACGAATTTCTATGCGTACTGGGAGAGCGATAAGCTCGTGCTCTCGATGAATCATGCTCGGCCAGCATCACGTGAAGAGTTCTTCGACTTCTATACCGTCACGGAAAATCTCGCTATCACGGCGGGACTGCCGAAGCCTCGGCTCTACGTGATCGACGATCCCGCGCCGAACGCCTTTGCGACCGGACGGGATGAGGCACATGCAGTCGTCTGCGCGACGACTGGACTGCTTACTTTGATGACGCGCCCCGAGCTCGAGGGTGTTATCGGTCATGAGTTGTCGCACATCAAGAACCGCGACATACTTCTTATGACAATCGCGGTCGTGCTCGCTGGCTTCATCGCCATCGTCGCAGATATATTCCTCCGCATGTCATTTCTGGGCGGTGGCCGTAGCAGCGATAGCAAGCAGGGGAATGCAATCCTTATGATTCTCGCCGTGGTCGGCATTGTGCTCGCACCGCTCGCCGCGAAACTCATCCAGCTTGCCGTCTCGCGACGTCGCGAATATCTTGCTGATGCATCGAGTGCTCTCCTCACTCGCTATCCGGAGGGTCTCGCGTCTGCCTTGAGGAAGATAAATGACTACGGAGCACCTATGAGGAACGCGCATCTCGCGACCGCGCACCTTTTCATTGGCGATCCGTTCGGCGCAAAGGCAGCTGGCGCGGGGAACTGGGCCGCGCACTTGTTCTCTACGCACCCGCCGGTAGAGGATAGGATTCGGGCGCTTACGGGAGTACAATAGAGGCATGATTGAAAGATCACGACCGCATCGTGCCGAGACCGGTCTTGACCATGTCGGGTCAGAGCGGGACCCTCTTTTGTACCAGAGGATGGAAGCGCATGTCCGCGATCTCGAATCGCGCTCGCTTCTCATCTTGGAACAGGCTGGGGATCTCGAATCGCGTGGACTGCCAGAGGACGCAAAGAAGTTGCGCGCCTTCGCAGAGCAAGCCAAGGGCGATGCCGAAAGGGTGCGAGAATTCGCTCAGGAAGCAGAAAGAGTCGAGAAAGAGTCCCGCACCGACGAACTAACCGGGCTCCTGAATCGCCGAGGCTTCAAGGAAGAGTGGAATCGCTACACGACATTTCTCAAGAGAGAGCGCTCGAAAGGAGTCCTCATTCCCAGTGCTCTTCTTGCTATTGATCTTGATGATTTCAAGATGATCAATGATACGGTCGGGCATGATGCAGGCGATCGATTCCTGGAGCTCGTTGCGGAGAAGGTGGGACGTGTCGTGCGTGATGCCGACGTGTTTGGTCGCTTGGGTGGGGACGAATTCAGCGTGTTTCTCGTCGATGCTCCGGCGGAGAGTTCGCTAAGTATTGCGCGGAATATACGCACTGCCATAGAGGATATAAATGGCATTATGCGCGGTGAATATCCAGGATACCGGACAAATGCTTCTGCGAGCATCGGCATTGCCACGATAAACGGAGAAGGGCAGCTCGGTGACGACAAATACACGACACTTGAGCAGCATCCGACTATGGACGAAGTTAAACGGTACGCGGATTACGTCCTGTATGTTGAGAAGAAATTGGGAGGAAAAAAGGGCGAGCTTACGCTCGAGCAGGCGTGGGAAATGGATCCGGATAGGGAATTGGAAAAAGCTTTCTTGAGCGAGAAGAAGAAGTAGTTTCTGCTGGTTGTGTAGAACGAGGTTTTTCTGATATAACAGTCATACGCTTGGAGGCGTCGCATAGTGGTCTAGTGCACCGCCTTGGAAAGGCGGCAGACTCGAAAGGGTCTCGGGAGTTCGAATCCCCCCGCCTCCGCATTTTGAACGAAGAGAAGAATCGCAGAGATCTCAAGATACGCTATTGTTAGGGAAATGGATCAGAAGACCATCGACACCTACAACCAGCTGGCGGCTGAGTATGACGAGGAAACAACTGACTTTTGGGAGAAGTTTCCGCGCACGTTCCTCGATCAATTCATCGCAACAAGCGGCGTGCGTATTCTCGACATCGGCAGTGGTCCGGGTCGCGACGGATTACTCCTGCAAAAGGCAGGGAAAGACGTCGCCTGTCTCGATGCCTCAGAGGAGATGGTGAGGATCTCGAGTGAACGTGGGTTGGAGTCGGTCGTCGGAGACTTTATGCACCTCCCGTTCCCTGACGCATCGTTCGATGGTGTGTGGGCATACACTTCGCTTCTGCATGTAGCGAAGGCCGACATTGGTATGGCATTGGGAGAGATTAAGAGGATCTTGAATGAAGGAGGCATACTCGGTCTCGGTCTTATTGAGGGAGAGGGGGAGTTGTATCGGCAGAGTTCGGGAATGAACCTTCCACGACTGTTCAGTTATTACTCGAAAGAAGAGATTGAAACCCTGGTCCAGGGATATGGGTTCGAGCTCGTCTATTTTGAAGCATTCACACCTGGGTCAAAAGAGTATCTGAATTTCATTTTCCGGAAGATGTAGAATGCCGGTATGACACGATATTCCTATGCGGGAATTCTCATCCTTGGTGTCGTCATCGGCGGGGTGCTCTACGCCTATAAGACAGAAGCGCCGGCCTTGCAGAGGATAGATTTCGGCAGTGTGTCCTTAAGAGTCGAAGCCGCAGCGACTGCGGAAGCTCAAGAGCGGGGGTTAGGAGGCCGCACGAGCGTTCCTGATGGTTATGGGATGCTTTTCCCTTTCCAAGAAGATGGCCTTTATGGCTTCTGGATGAAGGATATGCTCGTCCCAATCGACATATTCTGGCTCGATGATAAAGGACAGGTCGTCTCGATGGCGACCTGGGTCGCGACCTCGTCGTACCCGCGTGTCTTTTATCCGACAGAGCCTGCGCGATATGTCCTAGAGACCATGGCGGGGTTCGCCGATGAGCACGGGATAGCGACCGGCACCCCGCTTTCATTGAAAAATCTCTCAACCGTTTTGAAGTAATCCTATCCACATGGCGTTTACCGAGAGGAGGAGTAAACTTGAGGGTAAGAAGTGAAATTATTTATTGATACCCACCTAATCGATCCGTCCATGTCAAAAGTCGCAAAAGTTTCTGTTCGCACGAAGACCTCTGCACCGAGTGTCGCCGTGACGGTCGAACAGCCGATCTCGAAAGAGACTCGCCGGTATCGTGAGATGATTCCTCAGATCGAGAAACGCGACGGCAGACTCGTCCAATTCGATTTCGATAAGATCGTCACTGCGGTGTGGAAGGCGATGATGGCGGCAGAAGAAGGAAGTCAGGAAGATGCGGTACTTGTGGCCCATCAGGTTGCGGGCGAACTCGGAAGATTCTCCAAGAAGTACAAGAGTTTCCTTCCGACCGTTGAAGGTATGCAGGATTCTATCGAGAAATACCTCATCCTGAACGATTACGTGAAGACGGCGAAAGCGTACATCCTCTATCGTGATAAGCGAGCACAGCTCCGTGCGGCGCATGTCGAAGTCCCTGAACATGTGCGGAAGCTCGCGGAAGAAAGCAGGAAGTATTTCGACAGCAATGTGCTCGGTGAGTTCGTATATTTGCGTACCTATGCGAAATGGATTCCGGAAGAGGGTCGCCGCGAGACATGGGTCGAGACAGTTGATCGTTATATGAGTTTCATGCGCGAAAATCTCGGTACGAAACTTACTGAGAAGGAGTATGCCGAGGTGCGTATGGGAATTCTGAAGCAGGAAGTGATGCCGTCGATGCGTCTCATGCAGTTCGCTGGCGAAGCGGCACGCCGCTGCAATACGTGTGCGTATAACTGTACGTTCACGGCACCGACGAAACTCGAGGACTTCGCTGAGATTATGTACCTCTCGATGCAGGGGTGCGGTGTCGGGTTCGCAGTGGAGAGTCAGAATGTCGAGCAGTTCCCGCAGATCATGAAGCAGGCAGGACAGAAGGCAACGACACATGTCATCGGCGATTCGAAGGAGGGATGGTGCGATGCCCTCACTCTCGGCGTGAAGACTTGGTATGCCGGCAAGGACATTACGTTTGATTATTCCCAGATCCGTCCGGCAGGCGCGCGATTGAAGACGATGGGCGGAAAGGCCTCCGGTCCAGAGCCGCTCCGTTCGCTCCTTGCTTTTGCTCGTGAGCGCATCTTGTCTCGTGCAGGACGCCGTTTGCGCGCGATCGACGTGCACGACATCATCTGCAAGATCGGCGAGTGTGTCGTCGCTGGCGGCGTGCGGCGTACTGCGATGATTTCGCTTTCCGATCTCGATGACGTTGAGATGCGCGATGCGAAGAAAGGACAGTTCTATATGACTGATCCTCATCGTTCTGTGGCGAATAACTCAGCCGTCTATGAGGCACAGCCGACGAATGCCGAA
Organism: uncultured Candidatus Saccharibacteria bacterium; assembly: GCA_964507275.1. GTDB lineage: Bacteria > Patescibacteriota > Minisyncoccia > Phycocordibacterales > Phycocordibacteraceae > C7867-001. The sequence goes on along the minus strand of CAZDPG010000001.1, from coordinate 394,164 downwards.
CTTATGGACGAGTGGGTCGCGCTCATGAAGAGCGGAAGCGGCGAACGCGGCATATTCAATCGCGGTGCGCTTGCCGAGACGTTTCCGAAGCGTCGCAAGGACTATTTCAAAGCGGTCGGCTTCATCGGCGAAGACGGTGTCGTACGCGGCTCCATCGGTACGAATCCGTGCGCCGAAATCATCCTGCAATCCAAGCAGTTCTGTAATCTTTCCGAGGTCATCGCACGTGCCAATGACACCGAAGCTTCGCTTCTGCGCAAGGCACGTCTCGCGGCGATACTCGGCACCTATCAGTCGACGCTTACGAAATTCGGTTACATATCGAAAGATTGGGTCGACCACTGCGCGGCGGAGCGCCTGCTTGGTGTGTCGGTGACAGGGCAGTGGGATAGTCCTGTCGCGCGCCGTCCAGAAGTGATGCGCAAGGTCCGTGATGCTGCCGTGAAGACGAACGCCACTTATGCGAAGCGTTTTGGTGTGGAGCGCTCGATGGCGGTCACCGCAGTGAAGCCATCGGGAACCGTCTCTCAGACATTTGATTGCGCGTCAGGCATCCATCCGCGCCATGCCCCGTACTACATCCGTCGCGTGCGCATCAGTGCGACCGATTCGCTCTTCAAGCTCATGCGTGACCAAGGCGTCCCATACTATCCGGAAGTTGGGCAGTCGATGGAAGAAGCGAACACCTATGTGCTCGAATTTCCTGTCAAAGCGCCTGATCATTCGAAGGAAGCGCGATTCAAGGACGACCTCACCGCGCTTGACCAGCTCGAGTACTGGAAGCTCGTGAAGCTCAATTACACCGAGCACAACCCGTCCGCGACCATCTCGGTCTCCGAAGACGAGTGGATTAGTGTCGTCGACTGGATTCAAAGGAACTGGAATATCATCGGCGGACTCTCGTTCCTTCCACGAAGTAATCATGTGTACCGTCTTGCACCGTATGAAACAATCACGAAGGAAGAATATGAGGCACGCATGTCCCGTTTCCCGAAAGTTGATTACTCCAAGCTTACAGCGTACGAGCGGCAGGATGAGTCGGATATGAAGCGGGAGTTGGCCTGTGCCGCCGGTGTCTGCGATATCATGTAGGTAGGAGAGTTTCCTACGAGGCCTCAAATGAGAAAACCCACAGCAGGAGCGTGGGTTTTCTCATTATTGTAGACCAAGCCGATAAGCCGAATTCTGTCGTGGACGATCATTTATCTGGGCTCGCAATTGCTTGCAGGCTCGAGCGGCACTCTCCACCGAAGCGGAGCACGGCCTTGCATGCGGGTAAGGATTTGTTCGTTGCATTCCCATCTCGCGATGGGCGTATCCCGCGAGGGGATCCGCAGCCTTTCGGCGTTGGCGTTTCTGTGGTCACCTCTATCCTTGCGGACGACGGGCGTTACCCGCTACCTATTGTTTCTCCGACCGAAGCCAGGGAAGCATGTTCGGACTTTCCTCCCGATTGGATCGAATGACTTAATCGAGCGATCGTCTAGCTTGGTCCCCACAGACTATACCACATTTTTATGTGATGGGTATTGTGGATGGCTTTCGGTGACAAGCGGAGCGCGAGGTATACTAAAAGGCATTACTACCGAATAGCATCAATACCATTCATCATGCCTCCGCAACAGTCAGTCAGTATTTCGCAACGTCGTTCACTTGATACCGTAAGTACCTGGGCGCTCTTCGTAACCGTCATCGCTGCATTGTTCGTTATCACACCGTTTGCATCGATTCCGTTCACAACGACGAAGACGTTCGTGCTTGCCGCTGGTGCGCTTATCACGCTCGCTCTCTATATTCTCGCGCGGCTTACGCGGGGGAATGTCATCTTCCCGTCATCACTTCTTATTGGCGTCCTCTGGCTACCGGTCGCGGCCTATGTACTCTCCGCCGCATTCTCTGGAGTATCGTTCTCCAATGCTCTCTGGGGTACGGCGCTCGAGCCAGATACGCTCGGCTTCATGCTCATCGCGGCATGTCTCGGTACGCTCGGCGCGCTCGTACTACGCCGTCCTGATCATTACCGATCATTCATGCGTGTTGGGGCATACACGTTTGCCGCAGTGGCTTTCCTCGAGGCACTTGTCATCATCGTTGGGCAGTTCTCTCCTCAGACAGTCTCTCCGTCATTCTCGTTCATTGGGTCTTTCAATGACCTCGCTTCGCTCCTCGGCCTCGGCGTCATCGCTATACTCATCACGCTCAGGTTCGTCGAGCTTCCGTCTCGCGCGAATCGCGCACTCATTGCGATGGGTGTTGTGTCACTCTTCCTCCTTGCTGTCGCAAACTCCTCGCTCGTGTGGATATTGGTTGCGCTCGTATCGCTCGGTCTTTTCGTGGAGGCCGTGATGCGCCGCGGGTCGAAGTCTTCCGATGGTGACCTCGATGAAGCGGTCCTTTTGAGCGAAGAGGCGCCGGTCGGTGAGAGCGAGGGGAATCATTCGCTCGTCCTTCCTCTTGGCGTGCTCGCAATCTCGCTCTTCTTCCTCATCGGCGGTCAGCTCGGCGGGGCACTCGCGAGCTCTCTCAATGTAGATGTGCTCAATATCCGTCCTTCATGGCAGTCGACGTTTGCGGTTGCAGAGAAGACCTTCAGTACGGCCCCTGTGTTCGGCTCGGGTCCGAGTACATTCGGTGTCGAATGGTTGAAGTATCGTGACGCGTCGCTTAACTCGACCGTCTTCTGGAATGTTGATTTCTCTTCCGGTATCGGCTTCATACCGACATCGTTCGTGACGACGGGTATCATAGGCGTCGTTGCATGGCTCGCATTCATGGTGCTCTTCATCGCGCTTGGTCTCCGGACGCTCATACTCCGCACACCGCAGGATGTATACGTCCGCTATGTCGCGATAGTGTCATTCGTCGGCTCGCTCTACCTCTTCGCGCTTGCACTGTTCGATCTGCCAGGTACGGTCATTCTCACGCTGGCATTCGTCTTCGCGGGTCTCTTTGTGTCGACGACGCGCTTCGCTCTTGATGGTCGACAGTGGGGAGTCATGTTTGCACGGAGTCCTCGCTTGGGCTTCATTATCGTGTTCTCGCTCACTATTCTCTTGCTGTCATCAGTCGTTGCCGCGTACTCGCTCGTTGAGCGATACATCGCTGCCGCTCAGTCGGCAAACGCCGCCGCAGCGCTTTCTGTGGGCGATCTCGATACAGCAGAGCTCAAAGCGCAAAATGCGATATCCTTCGCGCCATCAGTCGCTGCGTACCAGATGCAGGCGAACATCGCTGCTGCTCGGCTCGGCGTCATTATGGCGTCGACGACGATCGACAAGACCGTAGCACAGCGCGAATACCAAGCAGCGCTTTCTGCCGGTATAAACGCCGCCCTGACGGCGACGAGCCTCAATGCCTCTGACTACCAGAGCTGGATCCTACTTGGAAACCTCTACGCGCAAGCGGTACCGCTTGGTGTCTCAGGTGCCTATGACAGTGCCAAGACGGCATACCAGAAGGCGCAGGAATTGAATCCTTCGAATCCGCAGATTCCATATATCCTCGCTCAGCTCAACATCGCAAATAAGAATACGAAAGCTGCGCAGGAAGATCTGAAGGCCGCAATCGCGCTCAAGCAGGACTACACGGCCGCAATCTTCCTCCTGTCGCAACTTGAGGTACAGGATGGGAATGTGAAAGATGCACTCGCTTCAGCTCTTGCGGCTGCGTACTTCACGCCGAACGATCCGAACATCCTCTTCCAGGTCGGTATCCTGAGCGCCGCGTCAGGGGACTACCCAGGTGCAGTCGCAGCTCTCTCGGCAGCTATTGCGGCAAACTCACAGTTCGCAAATGCTCGATACTTCCTCTCGGCTGTGTACGCAAAGCAGGGGAATCTGAAGGGTGCGCTTGAGGAAATGCAGGCGATAGCAGGCATGTCGGCCGAGAACGCTGAGGCTGTCGCTTCTCAACTCTCCGCCCTCAAAGAAGGTAGGAACCCGTTCCCGGCGAATCTCCTCTCGGTCACCCCAGCACCGGTAAAGTAATAGATCCAGAAGAAAAAGAGGCACCCTCGTAAAGCGAGGGTGCCTCTTTTTGCCGCTTCGGAGTATTATAGAAGACATGATTCGGCAGATTTTCGAGCGTATCGCTGCACCGGTACGCGGGCTTGTTATGCGGCCTATACGTAGTCTTCATCAAGCGGCGTACCTACTCGCTGCGCTTACGCTCGCTTCACAGGTACTCGCGCTCCTACGCGATAGGACCTTCGCCCATACGTTCGGTGCCGGGCAAGAACTCGACTTGTATTATGCCGCGTTTCGCGTGCCAGATCTCGTATTTGCGCTAGTGTCCTCACTCGTGAGCGCATACGTGCTCATACCGCGTATAACGGGCATGGATAGGGATATGACGCGTCGGATCCTTTCCGAATCGGCAACGTTCCTGTTCGTGGTCGGCGGGGTCTTTTGTATCATCCTCGGTTTCTTCATGCCGCAGTTCCTCGAGTTTCTCTACCCGAGCTTCGCGACGTCGCCGCACTACGCCGAGTTCGTACTGCTCGCGCGGATGCTCCTGTTCCAGCCTATATTGCTCGGTCTATCAGGTGTGCTTGGGAGCGTGACGCAAGTGCATCGCCGCTTCTTGCTCTTTGCGATCTCGCCGGTTCTCTATAACCTGGGAATCATTGTGGGGGCGGTCGTGCTCTACCCGCTCTGGGGCCTGCCTGGGATTGGGATTGGTGTCATTCTCGGTGCCATCGCGTATCTCGCGGTAAATATCCCGGTTGTGGTCGCCGCAGACGTCTTACCACGCTTCCGTCTCCCAAGCATGAGTCTGATGTCTTCGATTGTTCGCGATTCCATCCCGCGCTCACTCGCGCTTGGCGTCGGCTCGGTCACAGCGCTTGTCCTCACGGCGATGGCATCTCGGATCGGTACCGGATCGGTGTCCGTCTTCACGTTCGCAAGCAATCTCGAAACAGTCCCACTCGCTCTCATCGGCTCTTCGTATGCCGTTGCAGCGTTCCCTGCACTTTCCGAAGCATCGGCTCTCGAAAAGAAGGAAGAGTTCACGCGTATTCTTTCTGCCAGCGCGCGGCACATCATCCTCTGGTCGATAGTGTCGCTCGGACTCATCGCGGTGCTGCGCGCTCATCTCGTGCGTGTCGTCCTCGGAACGGGTGCATTCGACTGGAACGCGACACGCCTCACAGCGGCGCTTCTCGCACTCCTTGCGGTTGGCCTCGTCGCACAAGGAATCGTTCTTCTGTTCTCTCGTGCGCTCTATGCAGCACGACAATCATGGCGCCCGCTTGTGTATCAGATTCTCGGTGGCGTATTGACGGTGCTTCTCGCCATGACATTCTTGGCAATGCCGAGCGATGGCTTGCTCGCATCGCTCTCCTCGCTCCTCAAGGTGGCAGATATTCCTGGGACGGAGATATTACTGCTCGCGCTTGCGGTGACGCTCGGGCAAGTATTTCTTGCGCTTCTTTCCTTGCTCGCCCTCCGGAGCGTTGCACCAGGTCTGGGACGTATGCTCACGCGGTCGCTCGCCGATGGTTTTCTCGCCGCAGTTGCTGGGGGGATTGCTGCGTATGCTGTCCTCGCATTCGAGGGTGGCATCGCGCCACTCACGACGCTTGCGGCCGTCTTCACACAAGGCCTCATCGCTGGTATCGTAGGTCTTGCGGCTGCTGCGTGTGCGCTTTTCCTCGTCGAGAATGAGGAATTCCGCATTGTGACGAACGCGCTCCTCCGGCTCATCAGATCTCCGGAAGAGCAGTCCACAGCACTTCCTCCTTCTGCCGAAGAACCAACTCAACCGTGAACCAAAAGGATATCCGAAATTTTTCTATCATCGCGCACGTCGACCATGGCAAGTCGACGCTTGCTGATCGCCTGCTCGAGCGAACCGGTGCGATCCCTGAGCGCAAGATGCGCGATCAGGTGCTTGATCGTATGGATCTCGAGCGTGAGCGCGGCATCACTATCAAGATGCAGCCGGTCCGTATGCGCTATGGCGACTACACGCTGAACCTCATCGATACGCCCGGACATATCGATTTCTCGTACGAAGTTTCGCGTGCGCTGAAGGCGGTCGAAGGAGTGCTCCTCTTGGTGGATTCAACGCAGGGGGTACAGGCGCAGACGCTTACTACGCTCGCGATGGCGCAGGCCCAGGGGTGCGTCATCATCCCGGTCGTCTCGAAGATTGATTCTCCTGCCGCGCGCGTCGATGTCGTCTCAAACGAACTCGCAAAGCTCATCAACGTCTCGAAGGACCAGGTGATTGCTGTATCAGGGAAGACGGGCGCAGGCGTTGAAGAGCTGCTTGCCGCAATCATAGAGCGCATCCCGCCGCCACATGATTCATCGCCGGTCGCTGGCGACGAACCACGCGGACTCGTCTTCGATTTCTCATATTCCAAGCATCGCGGCGTTGCAGTGTATCTACGTGTTTTCGATGGCACTTTTAAGAAAGGCCAGCCACTCGTTTTCCGCGCTGCCGGAAAAGAATTCATCGCGCTTGAGACCGGTATCTTCACGCCAGAAGAGACTCCTGCCGATTCTCTCTCTGCCGGCGAAATAGGGTATATCGTGACGGGTATCAAAGAGCCGGGCGTCGTCGCGGTGGGCGATACCATAGGCGCGGTGAAGGGCACACTCCCGGCCCTGGAGGATTATGAGCGCCCGCGTCCTGTCGTCTGGGCATCAATCTACCCGGAGAGTCAGGATGACCTCCCGCTCCTGCGTCAATCGCTCGAGCGGTTGCGGCTCTCCGATTCATCGCTCTCTTTCGAAGAGGAGTCGTCAGGCGTGCTTGGCAGAGGATTCCGCTGTGGGTTCCTCGGCCTCCTGCATCTGGAGATTGTCACGGAACGCTTACGCCGGGAGTTCGGTCTCGCGCTCATCGTCACGATTCCGACGATCTCCTATGCCGTGACGAATACGAGCGGGGTCCGAGAGGTCGTATACACGCCAGCGAAGTTTCCTGAGTTCGGTTTGATCACGCTCATCGAAGAGCCGTGGGCGAAAGTTACCATCATCATCCCGCCAGATTCGCTCTCAGCGCTCATCCAGCTCCTGTATGAGCATGAAGCGCAGACACAGAGCACGGAGACGTATGAGGATGGCCGTGTCGAAATGATCGTCGAGATGCCGCTTCGTGAGCTCATGCGTGGCTTCTTCGACACTCTCAAGAATATCTCTTCAGGATACGCGTCGCTCTCGTATGAGATTCTGCCGGAACGTCCGGCTGACGTGGTGCGGCTCGATATATTGGTCGCCGAAGAACCAGTGCCAGCGTTCGCCCGTGTGGTCGCCCGTCGTCGGATCCAAGAAGAGGCCGAGAAGATGGTCGAGAAGTTACATGCGACCCTGCCGAAGCAGCTTTTCGTCACGAAGATTCAGGCACGCGCACAAGGACGCATCATCGCATCAAAGACGCTTTCCGCGATGCGTAAAGATGTTACGGGCTATCTCTATGGCGGCGACGTGTCGCGCAAGAACAAACTTCTCGATAAGCAAAAGCGAGGGAAGAAGAAGATGCTCGAGCGGGGGACAGGGAAGGTCAACATCCCGGAAGAGGTCTTCATGAAGATGGTGCAGAACGACGCATAAATCGTATACTGCCCCTATGCACACGAATCAATGGCAGAAGGGCATTCTCGTCGGCATCCTCCTCCTCGTCTCTTTCTGGTTGCTTTCGCTCATCTGGGGATTGGCCGGGAAGGCCCATGTGGCCATTTCCCAAGCAAGGGAAGTGGAGCAACAGTATCGGTCATTTGAAGACCGTAAAATCGCGCTGACAGCGAATCTCGAAGCTCTTGCGACCGAGCGCGGGCGGGATGCCGCTATCAGGACGGCCTTCGGGGTTGCGCGGCCTGGAGAAGAGGTTATCGTAGTAGTACCACCATCAGCACCGGTATCGACCTCGACTCAATCGTGGTGGGAGAAGGTGCTGAGTTGGTTCTCTGAATAAGCGGGTATGGTTTAGTGGCAGAATGCGACCTTCCCAAGGTTGAGACCCGGGTTCGATTCCCGGTACCCGCACAAAGAGTTTTTATGGCATAATGTGGGCTGATTTGTACTTGTGAAAGGAATCTTTCGTGAACATTGAACATGAGATAGATGGTATCAGCGTTACCCGCCATCCCACTATCGCTCACGCACTCGCGCTTACCCAAGGGAAGCATCATCTTCATGACCTCCCCTCATTCATTCTGAGTACGATGCGCTTGGACCGGCGGAGTGAGGAGGGTCTCGCTCTTCTGAACATCTTGCACGAACCGCTCTGGCGAGACTATGAAGGTGCGGAAGGATACGAGAAGACACTTGCGCTCGTGTCGCTCGGAAAAGAGATGCTCATCCCTGACTTTCGAAAAGCTCTTGATGAACAGGGATATTATCCCGCGAGCATGAGCGAAAGCGCGTCGTACCTGGTCACGCTCATGCATCAGGGTACGAGGGCATACCCCGTGTTCCATTTGGGGACAGCCATTCGTGATGAGAAGTTTCGGGAATACCGTCTTCTTGTGCGCGAGGGCGGTGTGACGGAATTCATTCCTTTTTATCCCGCCGCGACGAAGCTGAAAGCGTATTATCTGATCGTCGCAGTGAAGAAGGAAGGGCGGAATTGAAACGTCGAGGACTCGGTCATCATGACGAGTCCTCTTTGTTATAAAGACACAGGACGAATGTTTCGCAAGCATTTATCCACGGAAACCACTTTTTGAGGCACGTGATATACTCGCTCTATAACACCTACGAATATGGATAAAAATGTAACTATTTACAGCACACCGACGTGTCACTTCTGTCAGATGGCCAAAGAGTTCCTTAAAGAGAAGGGAATTGGTTACACGGAACACAATGTGGCGAGCGATCTTGAGAAACGCCAGGAGATGATTCAGAGGTCCGGACAGATGGGCGTACCGGTGATATTCGTCGGCGACGAGATGATTATCGGTTTCGACCAGGAGCGGCTCGCCTCGACACTCGGTATTGCCGCGTAGCGTTCGCACGAAACGCGCTCCACTTTCGTGGGGCGCGTTTCGTGTTAGGCTTTTCGCACAGCCCCTGTAGTTCAATGGATAGAACGGCCCGCTCCTAATGGGCTGATGCAGGTCCGATTCCTGCCGGGGGCACATTTATACGGTATACTTATGAGGACATGGATCCAGAATTGAAACGGTTGCTTGAGGAGACGCACGTGCTTGCACGAGAGAATAACCGCATGCTCCGTGCTATCCGCCGCGACCAGTGGCTCGGTTTCTTTGGCAGGATTATCGTCTGGGCTATCGTGCTCGCTCTCCCGCTCTATCTGTATCAGCAGTATCTCCAGCCATTTGTCGAAAAGTTCTCTGCAACGTCCGGAACCACGACCTCGGGACCATTTGGTTTCCCGACTTCCGTTGAGCTACAAAAGCTGATAAACTCTTTCAAAGCGGTGCCATAGCATCCGTGACGCTTGGATAGCTCAGTTGGTAGAGCACTTCCCTGAAGAGGAAGGGGTCCCCGGTTCGAGCCCGGGTCCAAGCACCAAGAAACAGAAAACAGCGGAGTGGCAGCAAGGCCACTCCGCTGTTTTCTGTTTGTGAAGTTGAAAGTGTTAGCCCGCCTTTACGCGTAATTTCGTCTGTTTTGCCTTATCGAGTTTCGGAAGTATGAGCGTGAGCAGTCCATCCTTAGCACTTGCTGAGGAGGCCTCGACGTCGACTTCCTGAGGGAGGAGGATAGTGCGGGAGAATGATCCCCAGAAAAGCTCTCGAGTGAAATAGTCAGGACCGGAGACTTCTTCGCGTTCGGTGCGGTTTCCTTCAATTTCGACCATATCACGACTTATAGAAATATTGAGTTCGTCAGGACGTACGCCAGCGACGAAGGCGCGAATGATGATGTCCTCAGCGGTCTGATGGACATCGACCGGGAGCTGTCCGTCGCCCACCGATGGTTCGTCATTGAGCGGTGCCGGTCGAGAGGCAGAGGTTTCGGTGCGCGTAGGAGTTACCGCTGTGGGGAGTTCATCGTCGAAGGAGTCAAAAGAGTCTTCAATCGAGGTGTTACCAGAAAGGCGTTCAAAGAACGATCGCTTCTTAGTCATGGTCGGGGGGATGTTAATGGGAAATTACGATATTGGAAATACTTGAGTACTTCAAAAGCCGCAAAGAAAATCACAGCGGCTGTCCAAACGAGGAAGACCGCAGAAAGCGTGGTCGAAGTACCTTGAGTAATGATAAGCGCGTTGAAGCTTGTGTGCAATGCTCCTGCGAGGATAAGTCCGCCCGCTCCGGCGGCTATGCGGACGACAGGATGGCTTTCATGAGAGAACGCGAGCATGAATCCGATTGATGCCGAGGCGAGGACGTGAAGCAGTGTCGAACCGAGGAAGCGCACGTCGCCGGTGTATATACTTGAGGCAATTTGTCCGTCAGCAAGCGGCGCAAGCAGGAAAAGCATGTTTTCTGCCGCTGCGAAGCCGAGCGCTACGGTGATCATATAGATTACATAATCGGGCGTCTCATCGACGGCCGGCCGCCAGAGGATGAATGCGGCCGCCATGACGTATTTGAGAACCTCTTCGATAATTGCCCATGCCGTGAGGACGGAAAGGTCGCTTCCGAGGGATATTTTCACAAAATGCTCGAATGGTATTGCAAGTGGTACGGCCGCCATTCCAGCGATAAACGCAATCGCTATGATCGTACGCGGTTCAGGACAGCGAGAATCCTCTTTCAAGAGGAAATAAAGCCAGATGAAAGACGGTAAGAGACCGCCGATGAATGCGTAGCCGAGCGTCGTGAGAGTCACTCGCTTATTCTACCGCACTCAGGACGGCCATTTCGCGACCATGAGGAATTTCGCATCTTTGGTCGGCATGGATTGGTATATTTCTTCGGTGACGAACGGCATGAACGGGTGGAGGATGCGGAGCGTACGGTCGAGGAGTGTGATGAGAAGTCTCTGTCGCGAAGCTCTCGCAGCAGGATCGCCGCCCGCGAGGATTGGTTTTGATTCCTCTAGAATCTTATCGGCAAGCTCATGCCACGCATAGTGATAGGCCTTCTCTGCAGCGAGATAGATGCGATATTCTTCGATATCGGCTGTAATCTCCTGCGCAAGCGTTCCATATGCAGAGAGGAGTTCTTCATCGCCGGCGGTGAGTGCTGCCGAGAGGTCAGCATCTTTTGTATTATCAAACACGAAGCGCGCGATATTCCAGAGCTTGTTCGCGAAGTGCTTATAGCCTTTGATCTTGTCTTCACTCATGCGCATATCGGTGCCGGGCGTATTGCCGACGATGAGTGCCATGCGTGCGGCGTCGGCACCGAACTTCGCCGCGATATCTAGGGGATCGAGATTGTTGCCGAGCGATTTACTCATCTTGCGCCCCTGTGCATCACGCACGAGGCCATGGAGGTAGACGGTCTTGAAAGGAATCGTACCGAGTGTGAATTCGGTCATAAGTATCATACGGGCGATCCAGAAGAAGAGGATATCGTACCCAGTCTCGATGAGGTCAGTCGGATGATACGTCTGCTTGTCTTTCGTGTCTTCGGGCCAGCCGAGTGTAGAGAAGGTCCAGAGACCGGACGAGAACCAGGTATCAAGCGTATCTTCGTCCTGCACCCATCCGTCGCCGGTAGGGGCTTCTCCGACAGCGACTTCCTCGCCCTTGTACCATACCGGGATGCGATGTCCGTACCAGATCTGCCGACTGATGCACCAGTCACGCAGATTCTCTATCCAGTGGAAGTAGGTCTTCTCGAAGTGCTCGGGGATAATTGTTATAGCACCGGAGCGCACCGAGTCGAGCATGAGCTCTTTGAGCGTTTTCCCGCGGCCAGAGACTTCCTTATTCACATCGACGAACCACTGCAGTTTGATCTGCGGTTCGATGATACCGCCGGTGCGTTCGGCAGTTGAGATATTGTGGACATACGGTTCTTCTTTCGCGACCAATCCTTTTGCGCGCAATTTCTCAACAATTTTCGGCCGTGCCTCGGCGATCTTCATCCCTGCGAATTCTCCGGCGATAGGGAGGAGCTTTCCATATTCGTTTATGACCTGCTCTTTATCGAGTCCATGCCGTTCTGCGATTTCGAAGTCCGCAGTGCTGTGCCACGGAGTGATAGTCATGACACCGGTACCGAACGTCATGTCGATAGAATCGTCTTTGATGACGGTCGCGGTGATAGGGCCGTTTATCCATTCGGTCTCGAACGTTTGTCCGTCTTCCCACTGCGCATAACGTGGATCGTCCGGGTGCATGACGACATACTTGTCGCCGAACTTTGTTTCCGGACGCGCTGTGCCGATGGTAAACGGGCCGTATTTGAAGTAATAGAACGTCGTCTTTTCTTCCTCGTAGACAATCTCGTCATCAGAAATCGTTGTCTGACCCTTCGGATCCCAGTTGACGATGCGATGGCCGCGATAGATGAGTCCGGCATCGTACATCTTCTTGAAGACCGTGCGTACGGCGCGACTGCGCGTCTCATCAAGTGTGAACGCTTCGCGCGACCAGTCGAGCGAAGCACCCATCGTCTTCAGTTGTCCTAGAATGGTGTCGTGGCTCGCTGTAGCGAATGCCTCGATGCGCTTCAAGAGTTCTTCGCGTCCGAGGTCGTGACGGCTCTTGCCTTCTTCTTTCTTGATCTGCTTCTCGACGACCGATTGTGTCGCGATAGCCGCGTGGTCGGTGCCTGGGAGCCAGAGGGTACGGAACCCGCGCATGCGCTTATAGCGGACGATGACATCTTCAATCGCGAGCATGAGCGCATGGCCCATGTGGAGGCGGCCGGTGACGTTCGGCGGGGGAAGGATGATCGAGTAGGCCGGAGCGTCGGCCTCGGTCGTACCCTGGGCGATGCATTCATCGGGATTGAAGAGTCCACTCTTCTCCCACTCGGCATAGATACGCCCTTCGGTCGCCGACGCGTCGTACGGCTTCAGGAATTTAGGATCCATTGCCTAGAAATATAGCAAATAAGGGCTAGGCGAGCGAACGATTCCCGTTTGCGATAATATCGTTCGGGGATTCTTCGCGCCGTACACGGTAGAAGCCAGCCATCGCAATCATGATGGCATTATCGGTCGTGAGCGAACTTGCAGGGATGCGGAGTGCGACATTCGGGTACTCATTCTTCATGTTCGCGGCGAAAGTGCGGCGAATGTGTGTATTCGCTGAAACGCCGCCACCCAAGGCGAGCGCTTGGGCTCCAGTCTCGTCGAGAGCGCGTGCCGTTTTCTTCCAAAGCACCTCCGTGACGGCATTTTCGAATTCGTGCGCAAGGTGTTTTTTTTCGTGCTCGGTTATTTCCGGGTTCTTCTTCAGGAGGTAGAGCACAGCTGTCTTCAGTCCTGAGAATGAGAAGTTGCAGGTCGCGTCGTTAATCATTGGACGCGGCAGGACATAGGCTGGGGTGGTTTCTTGCGATGGATTCTCGCGTACGAGTTCGGCGAGGCGCGAGATTTCAGGACCGCCAGGATAGGGGAGCGAGAGCATGCGCGCGACTTTATCGAACGCTTCGCCGACCGCATCATCAAGCGTCTGTCCGACGAGTTCATACTCGAGCCACTCTTTCATCAAGACAAGTTCAGTGTGCCCGCCTGAGATGAGGAGTGCGAGTACCGGCATGCCGACCTGTTCGATATGGAGTGAGTCGCCGCTCGTCTTTGCAAGCGCCGCCATGATATGTCCCTCCATATGATTTACGGCAACGACAGGTTTGTCCCAGAGGAGGGCGAGGGCCTTCGCAAAATTAATCCCCACCCAGAGTGCCGGTTCGAGGCCGGGACCAGCCGTGACGGCAATCGCATCGATGTCCGGCGTTTCGCACTCAGAAACGAATTCGAGAAAAGATTCAGTAAGACCGGGCTCGCGCGAGAGCATATCAGCGATCTTGTTTTGCTTTTCTTCGGGTATCGCTCGTCTGTCCTCGACGAGGAGTTCGGCTTCCTCGAGTGCGGCTTCGAGTATCGGGACGAGGTTTTTCGCATGTTCGCGCTTAGCGAGCGCAGGGAAGACGCCGCCATACTCTTTATGGATATCTATCTGCGAAATGAGCGCGTTGCCGAGTACACGGAACCGCGCGCTCTGCTCATCCCCTTTAGCCTCAAGGATGGCGATAGCTGTCTCGTCGCAGGAGGTCTCGATGGCGAGGATCTTCATGGTGGTGGTAGTATACCCCGTATGCAACGCGACGACCTTATGGTCTGGATGGACCTCGAAATGACCTCAGTGGTCGACGCCCAGGTGGATCAGATTATCGAAATAGCCGTCATTTTGACGGATAAAGACTTAAATATTGTCGCGGAGGGTCCCGACATCATCATTCATGCCGACGAGCGGCTTTTTGATGCCGCCCCAGCTTCGGCACGGGAACTGCATGAAAAAAACGGCCTTATGCCGCTCGTTGCCGTAAGTACGGTCTCACTCACCGAAGCCGAGGACCAGGTACTCGCGTTCCTCAAGGAACACGTCACGCTGAATTCTGCGCCACTGTGTGGCAATTCGATTCATGTCGATCGACACTTCCTGCGGCTACAGATGCCGCGTGTGGAGCAGTATCTCTTTTATCGCTGTGTCGACGTGTCTTCTCTTAAGGAGCTCGCGCGTCGCTGGGCACCAGCGCTCTATGAGAAGGCACGCAGCAGGAAAGGAGAGAGCGCTCATCGCGCAAAGGACGACATTCTCGCGTCTATCTCTGAGCTCGCGTTCTATCGCGGAGCGCTCTTCACGCGCTAGTCGTCGAGTTCTACCCACGGCATGTGGGTACCGTTCGGAATAAAGAATCCTGAAGAGCCAGGATGTCCGCCGCCGCCGTATTTTTCAGCTATCTTCGATACATCGACAGAACCATCGCTCCGGATAGAGACGCCAAAGCCGTCAGGATGTGCCGTGACGACGATCGCGATGGGCGGAAGTTTCTTATAGAGTTGATGGCAGACATACGAGCGCATGGTTATCGAGGGCAGTGTCGTGGCGAAATAGCATTCGTATCCTTCGAAATGGACTTTCTTCGCTGCTTCAATGCAGAGGTGACTCATCTTTTCGAAATATTCTGTATAGATGGATGCTTTCGTGAGTATCTCCTGGCGTCCATTATCATCTTCGAGTCGGTGAACCATATCGTCCCATACGGTGAAGTCATAGGGCTGTACGACGAGGTAGGAGAAAATATCAGCGGTTTCGGGAAGGGCGAAACGATAGAGATCGCCATCTTCGAGATGGCGCATGAGGCGGGGCATCGGTGTGTTGGGGTGGAAGTATGTCCAGGCGATGGTCGCCCCGGAACGAGTGGCATCATAGACATGATTCGGTGTGCTCTCTACAATTCCGCGAGAGCTGGCATGATGATCGAGTACGACGAGTTTCTTCGTGATTGTTGCGAGTCGGTCCATCGCACCCTCCATTTCGTAGCAGAAGTCGAGGATATAGACCTCTTTCCCCTCAAGTCCTTCAGGCAGGTTATCGCCATAGCCGGCAGGAAGGTATTCGGCGGTATCGCCGAACTTCTTCCATGCCGCATATGCCGCACCGAATCCGTCTTCGCAGCGTTTATGGTAGATGACGACAATCTGTTTGTTATGGGGCATAGAGGTAGTCTACCGCACAAAGCGGACGTAGATGCCGGCGGGGATGACGCGCAGGGAGGAGGATTCTTGTATGAAAAGTTCACCGCAGTCGCCGTTTGTTGCACCGAAGGTGCTCTCAACTGCTTGTGCAAACGAGAGAGGGGCATAGCCAGCGGCATAGCCGTTTAAGAGGAAGAAGGAGCCGGGCTTGTCGGAGAAGATGCTTTTGAGCGCCTCGAGAAGCTCAGGAAGATTCTCTTCGATCTTCCATACCTCGCCTTTGGCACCGCGTCCGAATGCTGGAGGGTCGAGGATGATGCCATCATAGAGGGCCCCGCGGCGTGCTTCGCGCTTCACGAATGCGAGTGCGTCGTCGAGCACCCAGCGGATCCTATCTTCGCCCACGCCCGAGCGACGCGCATTCGCATGCGCCCAATCAAGCGACTGTTTCGAAGCGTCGACATGAGTCACGAAAGCATCCGCCTGTGCCGCGACGACCGAGGCGATGCCGGTGTAGCCGAACAAGTTCAAGACTTTTGGTTGCTCTAATTTCTTGGTCTGTTCCTTTAGCCATTCCCAATTCGGAGCCTGCTCGGGGAAGATGCCTGTGTGCTTGAATCCGGTGAGTTGTGCAGAGAAGCGTGTGTCGCCCCAGGAGACCTCCCATGATTCCGGTACCGATGCTTTCGTGTCCCACGTACCGCGCTTATCACGAAAGGCAAACACGGCATGTGCCGTCTCCCAGAGTTCAGGTCTCTGTTTCTTCCAGAGCGCTTGTGTCTCAGGGCGCGCAATGATGATTGAACCGAAGCGCTCCAGCTTCATGTTCTCACCCGAATCAAGGAGCTCGTAGTCGCTCCAGGGGAGGGTCGTGAGATGCTGGTCGTGTGTCATAGCGCCTCAGGATGCCGCTTGCTCCATTCGTAGAACACGACTGCCGCTGAGACTGCCGCGTTGAGCGATTCGGTGCGCGGGTGCATCGGTATCGAGAGCGTGATGTCGCAGGCCTCAAGTGTCTTCTCGCGGATGCCGGCACCTTCATTGCCGACGATGAATACGGTTGGCGTTTCGAATGCTTCGGTCTTGAGCGACGTCTTCCCATCCATTGCGAGGCCGTATACCCAGAAACCTTTCTCTTTGAGAGTCTTGATCGTGGTATTCACATTCCCTATGGAGATGAGCGGGACGCGGAAGACCATGCCTGCAGATGTCTTCACGACCGTGCCGGTGATGCCCGCTTGATGGTGTGCGGGGATAAGGACACCCGCGAGGCCGAATGCGGCTGCCGAGCGGATAATCGCGCCGACGTTATGCGGGTCCTGTACTTCGCCGAGGATAGCTACCGCCGGGTTCGTCTTCGTATCGAGCGAAAGGAGGAAGTCGTCGAACGAGACGAGGAGGGCAGAGGGGTCCATGATAGCGATGACACCCTGGTGCACAGCATCGCGCCCGACGAGCTCTTTGCCGCTCGTCGCCGTGAGCTTCGCAATCGGTATATTGCGCATTTCGAGAAGCGTATGGAGTTCCACGTCGCGCAGGTCCGGCGCAAGGAAGACCTTCTTTATGACATGGGGAGTATTCTGAAGCGCCTCCATGAGCGCGTGCTTGCCGTATATATAGACTTTCTCTTTTCGCACCGGGTTCCGTTTCGGTCGCATTAGGCGAAATTATACCACGAATTTCCTTATTTTGGTGCGCCGTGAGGAATTCGAATCCCCGACCTTCTCAACGTCAATGAGACGCTCTAAACCAGCTGAGCTAACGGCGCGTTGATGAGACTATATCATTATTTTTTTAAGCCCTCAATTAACCCTCTCATCATGCCTTTTACTCGAAAGAATATTTTCCGGTCATTGACTCGGATTGCGAGAGTTCCGTAAGGGAGTCGTTTCTTATCTCTTTTGAGCGAACTCGCCCCACTTACTAATTGAGAAATGTAAAAACGAGCGGCAGGCAAATTCGTTATCTCCGACCAATATTGTCGAGTCTTCTGTATGTCGGTTTCAGCTTGAGAGTACATGTGGATGCCAGCACGAATTCTTTCTTCAGGAATTTTCAGTATTCGACGCAGGAATTCCATGAAGACCAGAATCATTTCTGGATCTGAGTTTGTGAAAACAAGCGCTATCGATCCATTCTTTCTCTCGTATTTCGTTCCTTCTCCCCAGTACAGCGCCGCTCCGAGCACTAAGAGTTCGCGCTCAGTTATCTTTCCCACCTCACCACATCCGATGCGATAGGCAGTTTCATTCTGTTCCTGTACCAGTTGCGAACGCTTCCGATTGAACTCAAGAAGACCACGTTCCGTTGCTCGAGCGGTATTCTTCTCCAGAAGTCTTTTGGATTTGGCAGGTAATTTTAATTCTCGAAACCAAACACTCAAAGTTCCTTTTGATTTCAACTGCAATTGCTTAAGAATCTCAGTATAGCTCTTACCTTCGAGGCGTAACTGGATGGCTTTTTGTTTGAGTGCTGAATCGATACTCATGTATGTATTCTACATGAGTGCGCACGAGCGTTCGATTTGCTGCAGTGGATAATTTTGTGACCCCACGGGGAATCGAACCCCGATTTGATCCGTGAAAGGGACCTGTCCTAACCGTTAGACGATAGGGCCGTTAGTAGAACCTTATCATTTTTGCTTCGAAATGCTAGGATGGCAGACACAGGCTCAATCCGTAATCGGATCGCCCGAGAGCCGTTCTACGGCGCTCTAAGGAGGCGTGGCAGAGTGGTCGATCGCGCTTGTTTCGAAAACAAGTATGCTCGAAAGGGTATCGGAGGTTCGAATCCTCCCGCCTCCGCCAAACATAGTATACTGACCGGAAATCATGTCGGTTGAACTCATCACTGAGCTTATTCTCCAGTACCGCTACTGGATTCTTATCCCGTTGTCTCTCATCGAGGGCCCGGTTGTCGCGTTCGTCGCCGGGACGCTCGCTTCGCTCGGTTTCTTCGATATGTACTTCCTCGCGGTACTCTTTTTCGTCCGCGACGTGGGGCTTGATGGTGCGTATTACGCCACCGGGTATTTCGGCGGAAAGACCTCATTCGCGAAGCGCATGCTCGCGAAGCTTAAGATCACGGACGATCATCTCGATAAAGTACATGAGCTTTGGACGCGACGTCCGTTCATGACGATGTTCATGGGCAAACTCTCGTACGGCGTTGCATCGGCGTTCATCGTTGTGGCGGGCATGGTGAAGCTGCCGCTCGGGATGTTCTTTCGCTACGGTGCACTCGTTGCCATTCTCGAATACGGCACACTTCTCTTTGCCGGCTACTTCCTAGGGGCTTCGCTCGGCGGAAGCGTCGCTCACATAATAAGTAATGTGCAGTATGTAATCGCATTCACCGCGCTCGCCATCACGGGGTACTACCTGCTTAGCTGGTATATGCGCGACAAGTTGCTTAAAGCTGAGAAGGATACCGAGCAGTCGCTGGTATGAAAAAGATTCTGTTTGTGACAGACGCGTGGGCACCGCAAGTGAACGGCGTCGTGCGTGTGCTTGAGGCGCTTATCCCAATTCTCAAAGCTCGTGGATATGAGATTACCGTCATCGAACCGGGACAGTTCAGGACCGTGCCGTTGCCGTTGTATCCGGAGATCCGTCTCGCGCTCTTTTCGAAGCGTCGTATCAAGAAGCTGATAGAGGAAACGCAGCCGGATGCGATCTGTGTCGTGACCGAGGGACCACTCGGCTGGGCGGCCCGCGCGGTATGCCGGGAACTCGGCATACCATTCACTTCGTGGTACCACAGCCATTTCCAGCTCTATGTCGATGTGCGCCTGCGCGGGCTCTTGCGCCCTGTATACGCTCTCATACGGCGGTTCCACGCGCCTGCCGCTCATACCATGGTCTCTACCGAAAGCTTGAAGAAAGAGCTTGAGGCAGTAGGTTTCAAGAACCTCGTCATCATGCCGCTCGGCGTCGACGTCGATTTCTTTATGCGCAACCCAGCGCCCGCACTCCCGACACTCCCGAAGCCGGTCTTCGTGTACTTCAGCCGCCTTGCTCCAGAAAAGAATCCCGAGGAATTCATGAAGCTGGAATTGCCCGGCACGAAGCTCGTGATAGGAGATGGTCCGCTCCGTTCGAAACTCGAGAGACGATACGGGAAGAGCAACAGATTCGTCGGGTACAAGCATGGGCAAGAGCTTGTCGACTGGCTCTCACTCGCCAGCGTATTCGTATTCCCATCGAGAACCGAAACCTTCGGGCTGGTCGCGCTTGAAGCGCTTGCGTGCGGCATACCCGTGGCGGCACACGATGTGATGGGCCCGGGCGACATCCTTACGGAAGGGAAGGATGGGTACTTGAGCGATGATTTACAAGAGGCGGCTATCAAATGTCTCGAACTATCGCCTGAAGCATGTCGCAGGAAAGCGGAACAGTACAGCTGGGGGCACTCAGCAGATGCTTTTATCAAGAATATCTTTTAACGCACGACCGACCACTCTTTGTACGCCGCACGGCCTCGCAGTGCGACTGAGATACCATTTTTAATCCAGATGTAATAGGTGCGCAGCCAGCCGAGCTTATGGGGACGGCGGAGTGAATGCTGCACGCAGAGTTTAGCGTACGACAGTGTGCGACCGATATCAGCGAGACGGCGGAACAACTCATTATCTTCTCCCGCGGCGAGCTGCTCGCCGAAACCACCAATCTTCTTGAAAGCCTCCGCTCGAACCATCTGGAACTCCCCAGAGGAATTGCCGGAATGGAATATATTATTGGAAACGATATAGAACCAATTGAGCGGAGCAGAGAAGAACGCATCCTTGAGCGAATGATTCTCGGGCCATGGTTTGAGTGGAACGGTCATTGCAACGAGGTTCGGAGCTTTGTCGAACGCCGCAAGCATTTCTTCGAAAAAGGCCTGCGGAGAGGGGATGAGCACGTCGGCATCGATGAATACCAGATATTCGCCGGTTGCGAGTGCGGCACCGGCATTCTTAGCCTCACCGAAGGTCTGGCGACGCGGTTCTGTCCATACGGTTATCTTGTCGGTGTAGCGACGGGCGACGTCGAGCGTCTCGTCAGCGCTTCCACCGTCAGTAATGATGATCTCGTGAGGAATAGTCAGACCATCGAGATTCTTGAGAGTACGCTCCAGGAATGGACCCTCTCGGAGGGTCGGGATGACGATCGAGACACGTGGCGTGCTCATTGCTTCTTCACCCAGAGGTAGAGGTCCTCAATCGCTTTCACGCCATCGCCCGCGGCGATGTTGTTCTGGTGATAGAGCTCATCCGTGCAGTCTCCGGCTGCCCAGACGCCCTCCACGCTCGTGCGTTGGGTGCGTGGATCGGTCACGACGCGCTTCACGGGATCGAGCTCAAGCAGACTGCCGACGAAATCCGTGTTGGGGATGACACCTGCCTCAACGAAAATCCCGGATACTGGAAGCTCTTTCAACTCGCCTGTGTCTTTATCGGTATACGAGAGGCCGGTCACGAACTGCTCGCCCTTCACTTCAACCGGCTCAGCGTGCGTGATAACGCGCATATTCGGGTGCGCACGCGCCTTCTCGACCGTGACGGCATCAGCTTTAAACTCTTTGTGCCGGTGGATGAGTGTGACTGACTTCGCATACGCGAGGAGCTGGAGCGCAGTCTCGAAGCCAGCGTTGCCGCCACCGATGACGGCGACGTCCATGCCGGAGAACAGCGGTCCGTCGCACGAGGCGCAGTAGGTAACGCCTTTATTTTCGAACTTGAGAGCGCCGAGAGCGGTGAGCTTGCGCCGCCCGGCTCCAGACGCGATAAGCACTGCCTTCGCGGAGAATCCCTTTCCACCCCGTGTCTTGACCGAGAATCCGCCCTCAACCTTCTCAAGTGATACGACACGGTCGCCGATGACCGGGGTGACGATGTTACCCTTCACGGCGTCGAGGTGCGTATGAAATGCTTTCGCGAGGTCTGCACCGCGTATCTTCACCGAACCGACCCAGTTCTCAATACCTTCCGATACCGTCGACTGCCCGCCAATCTCTTCGGCGATGAGAACGGCTTGTAATTGTTTGCGGGCTGCGTAGACTCCGGCGGCGATGCCTGCGGGTCCGCCGCCGATGATGATGAGGTCGTGCATATCCGTGCAGTATACCGTCCGTCTCGAGGGAAGCAAAACAGCACGGACACCAAGCGGGTGTCCGTGCTGTTTCAACGTATGAGTTACTTCTTGTGTCGGCGAAGGAAGGTCGGAATCGCACCCCACGCCTCGTCATCTTCCGGAGCGGGAGTTACCTCATCGCGCTTATGCGGCATCGCGGTGACAATCGGCTCTTCTTTCTCAATCTTCTCGACGGTCACGACGGGTTCCTTCTTTTCTTTCACATCCTCCTCTTTCTTATCCTCGCGCTTGAGGATTTCATGATAGATGCGGCCGCGCTCTTCCTCGCGTCGCTCGGTAGGCATAGCAAAGAGGGAACGCTCAGGACCAGAGTGCGAAGCGTGCGCTGCGCTCTCCGGGAAGCCGGTAGCGATGACGATGATGCGTACCTGGCCCTTCTTCAGCTTCTCGTCGCGCATCATACCGAAGATAATCTTTGCGCTCTTATCGACGGATTCGTTGATGACTTTTGCGGCCTCCTGCACCTCCATGATGCCGAGGTCGTCATTACTTGCTACGACGAAGAGGATACCCTTCGCGCCGCCGATGGAGACATCGAGAAGCGGCGAGTTTACGGCCTGCTTCGCAGCAGTGACTGCGCGATCGTCGCCGTCGGCGATGCCGATGCCCATGAGTGCGGGGCCGGCATTTTCCATAATCGCCTTGATGTCGTTGAAGTCAGTATTGATATCGCCTGGAGTGGTGATGATGTCTGAGACACCCTCGACCGCCTGGCGGAGGATTTCGTCGCACATCGCGAAGGCGCTCTTCGCTGAGGTGTTCATGTCGACGACCGCGAGCAGTTTGTCGTTCGGGATGACGATGAAGGCATCGACTTCCTTCTTGAGGTCGGCAAGACCGCGCTCAGCGATCTCTTTGCGCTGTGCGCCTTCGAATGAGAACGGCTTCGTCACAATAGCGATGACGAGCGCGCCGACTTCCTTCGCCATCTTCGCGACGACTGCAGATGCACCCGTGCCCGTGCCGCCACCCATGCCGCACGTGATGAAGACCATGTCGCTACCCGAAAGCGCTTCCTGGATTTCCTGACGCGTCTCTTCAGCAGCTCGCTTGCCGAGTTCAGGATTCATTCCTGTGCCGAGTCCGCGGGTGAGATTCTTGCCGATATGGATCTTCTTCTTCGCGAGGGAGCGGTGGAGGTCCTGTGCATCGGAGTTGATGGCGACGAATTCGACGCCCCGCACCTTCGATTCGATCATGTGATTGATCGCATTTTTCCCTGAACCACCGACACCAACGACACGGATTCGTGCAAATGTCTCAATCTCTGGTTCAACGCGTTTTGACATAGGTGTGTGCAAGTAAGTTTTCGTCATCATAGCAGAACCAGACTTTATGCAAATATTGACATTCTGCGAAATGTTTCGGGGCAGAGACCCCATTTTGCAGCGTGCTACGGGAGGAACTGCTGCAGAAACTTCTCAATGATCGCAGTGAAATTCTTCTTCGGTGCATTCGTATCACCGGTGAGTCCCCAGAGCGCGAGACCATAGGAGACCGCCCAGGTCGCATCGCGAATCTTTGTATCAGAAGTGAGACGGAACTCCGCGAGTCGTGCCGGAAGCTTGAGCGATCCTCTTGCGACATCACTGATACTGCCGATACCGGCGCCACCACCTGAGATGATGATGCCCGCAGGTAGAGGGCCGCGGCGGCCGAGCGAACGGAGGTGCTTGTCGATAGATGCGAACATCGTAGTGAGTCGACTCGAGATGAGATCGTCTATTTTTTTGCGAGGATACATCTGCCCGGAGAGACGGCCGAGCTTCACGCGCTCCGCTTCATCAAGAGAGATACGGAATCCGAGCGCAATATCGTCGGTGATATGGCTTGACCCAACGGGGAATACTTTTATTGAAATGGGGATGCCTTCATCGTAGACGACAATTGAGACTGTCTCTGCGCCGATATTCGCCAGAACACAGCCTTTCATCTTCTGCTCGCCCGAGAGGAGCACATAGGATCCGGCGAGCGGGGAAGCCATCTGGTCGATGATTTCAATACCGGCATCTTCGATCGACTTCACGAGCATCTCTTCGTGTTGTGCGAGACACGTGATGAAGAGGTAATCGACTTCAAGACGAACTCCTTTCATGCCGATAGGGTCACCGAGTATCTTCGTTCCATCGACGCGATACTCGAGCGGGATGCTATGAAGGACATGCCGGTTCAGGAATCCAGGAGCGGCCGCTTCTCGCGCGATCTTGATTGCTTTGTCGATATCAAGGCTGGTTATCTCCTGATCGGCGCGCGAGATGATTGCAGATCCAGTGGCACGCGCTTCATCGAGTGATATACCGCCAACCGCGAGGAATGCGGAGCGTATCGAGATCCGTGCGGCAGCCTCTGCCTGGCGCTTGGCTTCGCGGATGCTGGCGGAGACTTCTTCGCGGTTCACGACATACCCGTGGCGGAGGCCTTTCGACTCCGCGAGGCCGGTACCGATGATGCGCAACTGTCGCCCGTTCTTGGTATCAGCGAACTCCTCGACGACGACCACCTTCACTTGGTACGTTCCGATGTCTATTCCGGTTGCTATTCTCCGTGCCATGAGTAAGAGTGCGCACGCGCGGTGCAGAGAATCGTTTCACTAGCTTCTGTTCGCATTGCTCCATAGTACTGCCATGAGCCCATCCCTTCAAATGCAGGAGACCGTGGATAAACAAATAGAGGACGAACACTCGAGCCGTCATGGCATGAGAGGGTGCCTGCCGCTCCGCTTCCTGGAGGCAGATGAAGATCTCCCCGCTCGTCTGCCCAGGCGCATAGGAGAGCACATTCGGCGTATACGACTTCTTGCGGAGCTGCTGGTTCAGTTCCTGCGCTTTCTTCGGCCCGACGAATACGAGCGATACGTCCCAACCGGGGAGTACGGTTGCAGCCACCGTGGTATATGCGAAACGCGGCACTGAGCGCCGCGTGAGGTTCGTTATTTCGACACCTGCCATTCCTTATTAACGCTTGCGCGTCTTCTTCGCTGCCGGATCGATCTTTCCGAGCTTCACTTGTTCGTTATAGTTCTCGCGGCGCACTTTGGAGATGAGGGCACGCTTGCGCTCCACATTCTTCGACATCGGGCGCTCCCAGTAACGAGAATTGCGAACTTCGCGTACGAGGCCGAGACCCTGTGCACGGCGCGTAAAGCGGCGGATAAGCGCCGTTGTGCTTTCATTTTTTCCGCGACGTACTTCGACGCGGGTGCTTGCGGTTACTGCTGTCATAATGCGGAAATCCTAGCACACCGAGGCAATACTTGTCTACTTGGGCAGAGAATTCTAGGCGACTGCCTTCAGTCGTTCGATGAGGTTCGCGAGCGGGAGGGTGGTTTCCACCTGTGTCTGGCGGTTGCGGAGTATCGCGGAGTGCTCAAGCGCTTCCTTACGTCCCATGATGAGGAGATAGGGGCTATCGTTGTGTTCGGCGAGACGGAGCTGTTCGGTCAGGGACTCGACGCCGATGTGCTGGATGAGCGGAACACGCGCTTTTCGGAAATCCTCGGCAAGGCGGATGGATATGCGCTTCGCTTCATCGCCGATGTGGACGAAGTGGAAGCGAAGGCGCGGAACGGCCACTTTCTTCACCACTGCACCCTCGCTCGCTATCTGGAATACGGCACCGGTCGCACTTATTGGCGCAGACGGGAAGAAGTGCTTCGTGAGATCGCTGTAGCGCGAGCCCCAGGCGACCCTCCGACCGCCGACGACAATCTCGAAGCAGGTATCGTTCCAGATCGTCCCCTGACTGATCAGATTGCGTGCGAGCTCGTAGGGCGTCTCAGTCATTTCGAGATACTCGAGAAGGTCTTCAAAGCGCTTGCGACTCGCATCCGAGAGATGCTCTGTCGGGGCAGGAAGATCGTCGGCGCATTCGCGCGCTATGGCGAGTTCGGCAGCTGCGAACGCATCGCATTTCGCGCGCTCCATACACTCTTCTGGAAGACCGACGGCGCGTTTCTTGAAGAACACGCCGAGCTCGCGAGCATAGCGAGCGCGTGTCTCTTTATCACCCATGGAATTGATACGCACGATGGGTTCATCATGGAAAAGATCGCGGGCGAGAGCGAGGAGTGCGCGGATGATGACAGCGTCAGCAAGCGCGCGATCCGTACCGAGTGCGTGGAACTGCACCGTCGCCTTCTTCTGAGCCGGGCGTCCAGGCGCGATGTTTGTGTGCCACACGAAGAGCGGCTGTCGCGGGGAGGGGATGTGCTCAATATGTTGGCACTGCTTTAAGAAGCTTACGACCGAGTTCGCGATTGGATCAAGAGCTATGCTCGAGAGTGATTCTGGAAGTTCTGCTTTGGTCCGCGCTTGTCCACGTGCTTTAAGCGTGAGCGCCGAGAGCGGGGTGAATCCGTAGTACTGGCCGACGGCGCTCGCTTTGTGCAGGAGTTCTTCCGCTGGGATACTCTCGCGCATCATAGGGCTACTGAGGTGGTCGCGCTTGCATAGGTCGCTCTGCCGGGGAAGAATTCACTTTCCCGAATCGGCAGAAGACGCAAATCGACGCGTCCGATGATGTTCTCGCGCGGCAGTACGCCCCAGACGCGACTGTCGGAGCTGTTAGGACGATTGTCGCCCATGACGAAGTATTCGCCGTCATTCAGCGAAATACTTTTCGTGTAGGTCGCGTCCTCATTCACGATGTACGGCTCGGTGAGCGCGATGTCCTCACCGCTTGCGCTCGATATAGTGACACTTCCGCGATTTATCGAAACCGTCTCTCCCGGAAGCCCAATGATCCTCTTGATGTAGAAGATAGATGGGTTGCCGGGGTAGCGGAAGACGACGACATCGCCACGCGCTGGTGAAGAAAAGGCATACACAATCTCGTCGATGATGAGGTAGTCGAGGTTCTCGAACGTCGGATGCATCGATGCTCCGTCGACGACGAAAGGCGACACGATGAACATCCGGATCGGGATGACCACGACGACAATGAGAAGTGCGAGGGTGAAAAGATCCTTCAAGAGACCCTTTCCAATGTCTTGCATGCGCGTATTGTACGCGTCTGTTTCTGGCATGCAAGTTTTGGGAGCGCGCGAAGTAATTCTGGAGCGCTCAGAAGCGCGGAAACTATCTCTGCCGATGGAGCGATAGGCGGATATGGTACTATCGAGCGCATGGCACTCGTCATTGTAGGTCTCGGAAACCCAGGGAAAGAATACGAAAAGACGCGACACAACGCGGGAAGAAGTGCTGTCGAGATTCTCGCGAAACAAGAGGACTTCGATGCGTTCGTTTTTAACAAGGCAAGCAATGCGCTCGTCGCGAAAGGTGTAGTGGGAAGCGAGAAAGCAACACTCGTCCTGCCCGAGACGATGATGAATCTCTCCGGGAAGGCCGTTGCGGCGTTCGTGAAGACACCGAAAGCGGCGAAGAATCTCCTCGTCATCCACGATGATCTCGATCTTCCGCTCGGTACAGTGAAAATGGTCTTCGGGCGCGGTAGTGGCGGACACAAAGGTGTTGAGAGCATCATGCGCGCGACCAAGACGAAAGAGTTCGCGCGCATCCGCATCGGCATTAGTGCCGCAGGGAAGAAGAATCAGGCGAAGAAGGTCGTGGGTGAGGAGAAGGTTATTAAAATGGTGATAGGGAAATGGAAGCCAACTGAAGAAGTGCTCGTGAAGAAGGTCCTAAAGAAGGTTGTCGAAGCAGCACGCATCTTCGCGACAGAGGATATCGAGGCGGCGATGCTATTTGCGAATACGCGCTAAAGGCTCTTAATTTCGGCAACAAGCTCGGGGAACCCCGCTTGATTGAAGTGCTGGCGGTCGTCGAAGATGCGCACTGTCGCGTCTGGAAGCAGTTCTTGATATTTTGCGAGTTCAGAGAAGTTCACGACAGGATCGTCTTTGCTATGGAAGAGAATTATGTTGCCTCCTTGCCGTTCAAACATCGCAAGCGAGTCAGGTAAGAAGAAATCAGTGTGCTTGCGGGAACTGCGATCAAAAGGAGACGCGATGAGTATCACCGCGAGAATCTTTCTGGAGAAAGTCTCTTCGGCTAAATACCTTGCTAGGAATTTCCCACCGAGCGAATGGCCAACAAGAATTACGTTGTCTTCAAGGAAGGGAATCATCTTTTCGAACCAGATTTTCCATTCAGGGTATTTCGCGTTCTCTTTGCACGGCATGCTCGGGAGGATGACTTCATAACCTTCTCCGAGCTCCTTCACGAGGGATGGCTTCCATCCTGTTCTCTTAAAATACTCAAGACTCCCGATCTTATAATTCTGGAGGTGGGAAAGGTATTCTTCTTGAGACTCGAATATATGTCCACCATGTATGACGACAACTTGCTTCATCGGGAGAGTATAGCAAAACCCCCGCGTCGGCGGGGGTTTTGCTTCGCTTGTACAAGACGTGATTACTTCTTCTTGTCGACGAAGGTGAGCGTCATGCGCTGGTCCTTCGGTTCGAAGAGCGAGATGGCGAATGGGTACGTCTTCCCAAGCTCGAGCTTCTCGCGCAGTTCCTGCGGCGAGGTGAACTCGCTCACATGGACGAGCCCGGCGACGCCTTCCTCGATGGACGCGAGTGCACCGTGCTTGTTGTACTTGATGATGACGCCCGGCACCTCCATTCCCTTGGTGTAGCGCTCGCTTGCTGTGTGCCACGGATTCTCCTTGAGCGCCTTGATCGAGAGCGAGACTTTGCCGTCTTTGATCTCGATGACCTTCACGCGGACCTTATCACCCACATTGAAGAGGGTGTGTGGATCCTCGACGAGGCCCCAATCGAGCTCGCTGATGTGCACGAGACCTTCGAGGCCTGATTCGAGCTTCACGAAGACACCGAAGTCGACGATACCCGTGACTTCGCCTTCGACGGCGTCGCCGACCTGGTACTTGTCGATGAGCGAGGCTTTCTCTTCAGACTCATTGCCCATACGCTCCGAGAAGATGAGCTTACCCTCCTTCGCATCGGCCGTGATGATGCGCACCGAGAGCGATTGACCGATGAGCCGCATGAGTTCACCGAGGATCTTGTCCTTATCGCCCTCCGGTACACGCGGATAGTGCTCGCCCGTGAGCTGGGAAGCCGGGAGGAATCCCTGGATGCCCTGCCACGAGAGGATGAGTCCGCCCTTGTTCGCTTCCTCGACAATGAGTGAGTATGGTGTCTGAGAGAGGATGGCTGTCTCAGCTTCGCCCCAGATAGCTGCCTGGCGCGCTTCTTTGAGCGAGAGCTCGATGTAGCCATCGCGCCCCGCTGGGTCGACGACCTTCGCACTTATGAGATCGCCAGGGTTCGCCTTGCGCAGGACGTCTGCGGCATTCAAGTACTCGCGACCGTAGATGAGGCCGGTACCGAACGGTGCGAGCTCGATGTACACGCGACCGCGAGAGATTGCGATAATCGTGCCCTCGACGAGATCACCGGCACCCGGAGGCGTCGGAATGGCGTCAATAAGACCCGCCATAGGGTGCCCCTCGGCGAGATGGATAGTCGGCAGCGGTGCTGCCTTCACTTTCGTCTCTTCAGACATATATATAGCGGTGTGGATTTTCGAGAAGGGTACTGAAACCTTTCGATTTTCAGGGTTAACGCCTTCCTACTTCTCCAGCACGCGATAGGCAGACTATAGCACAGGAGTATAAAAAGTTCACGCCCTCCATAGGAGGACGTGGATTCGACTGAAATGACTGCCGGCGTGTCAGGGTTGGGTCGGATCATCGAGCTTTGCGTTGCCGCCGCCGCCAATCGCATTGGTGATGCCGTCGCCGTCGGGAATGCGCTTGTTCATGGTGCTCTCCTCAGAAAAGTTTCAGGGAGACGCCACTCGATTCTCAGAGAGAACGTCTATCAGAACTGTAACAGGAAGGCCTCCCATTGCAACCGGTAGGGGTGCATGAAAGGCTGTCGCGTAGCCAGGTTTTGTGCTACAATGCACGTACTTTATGGTCATCACGCACCACGGCGGGCAATGTTTCAAAGTGACGCTTGGCGACCTCACGATCGTCTTCGATCCTATCTCGAAAGGCGCGACGCTTCCCTCGGTCCGGTTCGGTGCGGATATCGCGCTTGTCTCGCGCAATCATCCCGACATGAACGGCGTGGATGAGGTGACGTATGGCGACAAAGAGCCGTTTGCCATTACTGGTCCTGGGGAGTACGAGCGCCAGGGCGTCGTCATCCAAGGGTTCCTATCCAAGAGCGCGTATGGCCTCTCGAAGGGTCAGGAAGCGGCGGTGAACACTATATATAGCGTTGAGCTCGAAGATATGACCCTTGTCCATCTCGGTGCGCTTGCCGATACGGAACTCTCCGCAGAAGCACGCGAGAGCATCGATGAGATTGACGTGCTGTTCGTACCGGTCGGCGGTGATGGCGTCCTCACTCCCGCCAAAGCACATGAGCTCGCCGTCTCACTTGAGCCGAAGATCATCATTCCGATGCATTGGAGTGGTATGGGCACCCCGAAATCGCTCGAGACGTTCCTGAAGGATGCTGGGAACGGTAGCGACAAGCTCGACAAACTCACGCTCAAGAAGAAAGATCTCGCTGGGCGCGACGGGAGTATACTAGTACTAACTCCGTAACTTTCATGAAGAACATCGTCGAACACATCGAATACGTGAAAGGGAAGCCGCACCATGTCCGCAAGCAGGTAGCGTTCGGTGCAGCGACACTCATGAGCGCGCTCATCGCATTTGTATGGCTCGCGGGCAATTACGCGTCTGGTACGTTTGCGCTCCGCGGCAGTTCATTTGCGGACGCAACGGGACAAGGAGCCACGGTCCAGGTGGAGAATGATGGTGTAAACAATCAGAATCTCGCAGGCGTCGGTGCCGCTTCCGCTTTCGAGAGCTCGCAGGATGCTCCGGCGCATATCGAGATCATCGATACCACGCCAACGACTAAGAAGCAGTCTGAGCAGACGATCCTTCCTTTCTAACTTTTATATTCAATCATGGCACGCGGAAAGGGAGATGAAGAAAAGGATGTCGTACTGCCGGTAGCGGCAAACGTCATAGACCAGCCGATCGTCTCGGAGATGCGGCAGTCGTATATCGACTATGCGATGACCGTCATCACGGGGCGTGCTCTGCCGGACGTGCGCGACGGATTGAAGCCGGTACATCGTCGCATCCTCTATGCGATGAAAGACATGGGGCTCGTACCGGGCGCGAAGTTCCGCAAGAGTGCGACTGTGGTCGGCGAAGTGCTGGGTAAGTATCACCCGCATGGTGATGTCGCGGTCTACGATTCGATGGCGAAGATGGCACAGCCATTCTCCCATCGTTATCCGCTCGTGCTCGGCCAGGGTAACTTTGGCTCGATCGACGGCGATAGTCCGGCGGCGATGCGTTACACCGAAGCGAAGATGTCGCGTGTCGCCGATGCGCTTCTTGCCGATCTCGAGAAAGAGACGGTCAAGTGGAACCCAAACTATGATGCGACGCGCGAAGAGCCGAACGTGCTCCCGGCAGCGCTCCCGAACCTGCTTCTGAACGGCACGCTCGGCATCGCTGTGGGTATGGCGACGAACATCCCGCCACACAACCTCCGCGAAGTAGTGGCGGCGACGGTCCATCTCATCGAGAATCCCGACGCGACGACTGAAGACCTCCTCCAATTCGTGAAAGGCCCTGATTTTCCGATGGGCGGCGTCGCATTCAATCAGTCCGATATTAAGCACGCGTATGGTACGGGCAAGGGTCCGGTCATCGTGCGTGGGGAGGCCGAGATCGTCGACGACGGGAAGAAGGATACGCGCATCATCATCACGTCGATTCCGTACCGCGTGAACAAGAGCGACCTTATCACGCGTATCGCCGAGCTGGTGCAGGACAAGAAGATAGAGGGTATTCGCGACCTGCGTGACGAGTCTGCAGGAGATGAACGTGGCATGCCGGATGTGCGTGTCGTCGTGGAGCTCAAGGGCACGGCGCATCCGCAGGCAGTCCTGAATGCGCTCTACAAGCACACCGAGCTCGAGAGTACGTTCCACTACAACATGCTCGCTCTCGTCGATGGCGTGCCGGAAATGCTCTCGCTCCAGAGCATGCTCAATCATTTCATCAAGCATCGCCAAGAAGTCGTGAAGCGCCGCACCGAATACGATCTGCGCCAGGCTGAAGCCCGCGAGCACATCCTCCTCGGTCTCTGCAAAGCGCTCGACCACATCGACGAGGTCATCGCAATCATCAAGAAAGCTGCTGATGTGCCGAGCGCGAGCGCCGCACTCCAGAAGAAGTTTGGTTTTTCTGTACTCCAAGCGGCCGCCATCCTTGAGATGCGCCTCTCCAAGCTCGCCGGCCTCGAGCGCAAGAAGCTCGAAGATGAACTCTCCGAAGTGCAGGCACTCATCAAGAAGTTGAAGGACGTCCTCTCTTCGCCGAAGAAGATTCTTGCGGTGGTGAAGAAGGAACTCGAAGAGCTCATGGAGAAGTACGGCGACGACCGGCGTACGCGCATCGTGAAGGGCGGCGTGCAGAACATCTCAGTCGAAGACCTTGTGCCGGACGAGGACTCAATGCTCCTGCTCACCCAGGGCGGCTATGTGAAGCGCACGAACCCCGATGAGTATAAGAGTCAGAAGCGCGGTGGCGTGGGCGTCGTCGATATCGCGACGAAGGAGGAAGACATCGTGACGCATTTCCTCGTGACGAGCGCGCATAGCGATCTCTTGTTCTTCACTGATTTCGGCAAGGCATACCAGCTCAAGATGTATGAGCTTCCCGAGGGTCGTCGCGCGACCAAGGGGAAGTCCATCATGAACTTCCTGTCGCTCGCGGCCGAGGAGAAAGTGACCTCGATACTGCCCGTGCCGAAGGGCGCAGCGCTCGAGGCATCATCGGTCGTCTTCGTGACCGAGCAGGGCGTCGTGAAGCGTGTGGCGGCAAAGTCGTTCGCTGATGTGCGCCGATCAGGGATCATCGCGATCAATCTGAAGAAAGGGGACAAGCTCGTTTCAGCGAACCACTCATCAGAAGGTGATACGGTCTCGATCGTCACCTCGAAGGGTCAATCAATCCGCTTCGATGTCGAAGATGCACGCGAGATGGGCCGTACCGCCGGCGGCGTGAAGGGCATGAGCGTGAAGAAGGGCGACCGTGTCGTGTCGGCCGAGGTTATCCCGGCGCTCTCTGCGAAGGATGCGTCTCTCCTCGTCATCATGAGCAAGGGGTATGGCAAGCGCACCAAGATGAGCGAATACAAGGTGCAGGGTCGCGGCGGTTCAGGCATCAAGACGGCCGAGGTCACGCCCAAGACCGGCGAAATCATCGGCGCGAAAATCGTATCCGGAAGTATCGAAGACGAGGAGATTGTCGTCGTTTCGAAGAAGGGTCAGGTGATTCGCACGTCGGTCGCGTCCATATCACTCCTCTCTCGCGCGACGCAGGGTGTGCGTGTCATGAAGATGCGCGAGGGTGATTCGATTGCCTCGATGGCGGCGCTGTAGTACCCTTATCCCACCAGAGATGGGACTGACCGCCCCTTCCTCTTACTGAAGGAAATTCTAGATAAAGTACTTCGGCGGACGCGGTAGGTTGCCGCGAGCAGAAAACTGGTGAAGTACGTTGTTGTCCTAGAGGGATACCAACGACCAGTTTTCCTCGCGACGTTTTATTTTTGTACTGTTGATTGCGCGCGCTTCTCGTGCCCGCGCATGGTATTTTATAAGCATCCATGAGCGCTCATTTCAGTTCACCACGAGAGAACGTCCTCCATCTCGGATTGCGCGAAGGCATGAAGGTGGGAGATTTCTGCACCGGCTCGGGGCATTACGCCCGGGCTGCCGCGCCTATCGTGGGATATGACGGCAAGGTGTATGCGGTAGACGTGCAGGAAGACGTGCTGAAGCACCTGAAGCTAAACACGCACGAAGAGCATCGGAGCAGTATCGAGACGGTCTGGGGTGATGTTGAGAAGGCAGGAGGCACACACCTGCGGGACGCGTCGCTCGATGCGATTATCCTCGCGAATGCTCTCTTCCAGATTGAAAACCGCTCTGGTCTCATTGCGGAGATGAAGCGAGTCATTAAATCAGGAGGCAAGATCCTTGTCGTCGATTGGGCGGGGAGCTATGGCGGCATGGGCCCGGTTCCGGAACGAGTCGTATCCGAGCGTGATGCCGAGGAACTCTTCATCCAGAGCGGTTTTCATAAAGTGAAATCGTTTCGCGCCGGCCCGCATCATTATGGAATCATATTCACCGCACCGTAATCTATGAAAATATCTCTCTTCCAAGGAATTTTGTTCGGTGTCTTCGGTCTCGGAGCGATGATTGGTCTCTACGTCTTCGCGACACACACCGGTGATGCTTCTCGCGCAGGCAACACCGCAATCGGCACGGTCGTCATTTGGGGCACGCTCCCGAAAGCGGATATGCAGGCCGTCCTCATTGCGGTCGCGCAGGCGGAGGAGTCCATGAAAGATGTTTCCTATGTGCAGAAGGATCGAAGCACGGTTGCTTCAGACCTCGCTGCTGCGATAGCGGTCGGTGAGGCTCCTGACCTGGTCCTTACTTCACAGGAAGAACTGCACGCGCTCACGAAGATCATCGTGCCAATACCATTCTCGACGCTCCCGGTGTCGGCGTTCAACAACGCTTTTATCGAAGAAGGGAAGATGCTCGCCACGCCAGACGGAGTGGGCTATTACGGCCTGCCATTTCTCGTCGATCCGCTTGTGCTGTTCTCGAATCAGTCTATCCTCGCGTCGAGTGGCGTTGCGAAGCCTCCGGAGACATGGGAGGCACTCACTGGTCTCGTGCCGCATGTCGCCCAGATTACTCCGACGAAACAGGTCACTCGCGGGCTCATCGCACTTGGTACCTACGAAAATGTTCGTAATGCACGCGGCATCCTCTCCTCGCTCTTCCTTCAGACAGGCATTCCGCTCTCTGTGTATATGAATGGCGAACTCGCTGCCAATCTAAGCGGAGCTTCTTCCGATAACGCAACACCGGGGCAGGCCGTTCTCAACTTCTATACGCAGTTTGCTGACCCATCGAAGGTCTCCTATACCTGGAATGCATCGCTCCAGAACTCGCAGCAAGCATTCCTCGCTGGAGATCTCGCGCTCTATCTCGGCTACGTCTCTGAGGCTCGATTCCTCAGGTCGGCAAACCCGAATCTCAGTTTCATCGTATCGCCACTCCCGCAGCCAGCGACAGCGAACTTGAAGAGTGCCTATGGGCTCGTTTACTCGTTCATGATTCCCCGCGGTGCGAAGAACGCTTCCGGGGCGTACCTGGCGGCTGCGTTCCTCACGGGCTCGGCTCCCCAGATCTCCGCCGCAACCTTGACCGGACTCGCTCCAGCGACCCTGAATCAGTTGGCGACCGTACCAGCCGATCCGATTGCCACCGTTGCGTATGCCGAGGCGCTGTATGCCAAGGGATGGTTGTCCCCACTGCCTGCCGCTACGGATCCTATCTTCTCAAGTATGATTACCGGTGTGATAAGCGGCCGTCTCGATCCTGGCATGGCGCTCACGCTCAGCGAGGGTTCACTCTCATCTCTTCTGCAAAAATAATATGAAATCACTACTCATTGCACTCGTTTTCCTCTCATCGCTTTCCGTCGGGGCGGTCGCGGCGCATGCAGTCTCTCTTGGTGGCGGCCAGAACACGGGGGGCTATGAGCTCACCGGAGGCCAGAACACCGGGTCGAGTGTCACGCTCATGAATCCGCTCAAGTCGGGTACGAGTCTCGAATCGTTCCTCACAAGCATCCTCGAGTTCATCATCCGCATCGGCTCTATTGCTATCATCCTGATGCTCGTATTCGTCGGGTACAAGTTCGTCGTAGCACAGGGAAGCGATACGAAGCTCAACGAAGCCAAGAATATGCTCCTCTGGACGATTATCGGTGCGCTCGTCCTCTTGGGTGCCAAGGCTATATCGCTGGCCATCCAGGCGACGGTGAAGTCGCTCGGCGGATAATTCATGACCTTCGCGCAATTCATTGGCGGCAGCTCGAGCGGGATTATCGGCGTCATCAATCTTGTCATCGTGCCGATTATCTTCTCGCTCTCCTTCGCTGTGTTCATTTGGGGTGTGGCAAACTATTTCTTCTTCCATGGCGGCAGTGAAGAGAAACGTGCCGAGGGCCGGCAGTTCGTCTTCTGGGGCATCATCGGCATTGTCGTACTCCTCTCAGTCTGGAGCTTCGTCAAGATACTGTTATCCACGCTCGGCATCGCATCAGGCGTGTAGTGTGTCATACTTATCGCATATGAAAATACCCGCTCGTATCCTCGCATCGCTTGCTGTGTTTCTCACTCCCGCGCTCGCGCTCGCGCAGACGGTCGGGGTCGGTGGCGGTCCGCAGACGGTAAACACCGGCTATTCATACGGCTTTATCTCAGCATCGGGACCGTTTTTCGGTGCATGTTCCGGCGGTATCGGCTGCGTCGCTTCCACAATCCTCTACATCATAAATGGCATCCTCGTGCCAGTACTCTTCGCGGTTGCATTCCTCACGTTCCTGTACGGCATCGCCAAAGCGTACATCTTTTCTCATGGTGAGCCGGGCGAGGTTGAAGAAGGGCATAAGCTGGTTCTTTGGGGCCTCATAGGGTTCGTCGTGATGGTGTCGCTCTGGGGTCTCGTGAATGTCGTCGCAAACACTTTCGGACTTACTGGTGCTGGTGCGCCTCAATTGCCGCGATCGTATTAGGAAGTATGAAAAAGATCTCCTGGCTCATCGCACCGCTTACGTTTGCTGCCCCTCTTCTCGCGTCTGCCCAAGGTACGGGCATCAATATGGGTATCGTTACTGGGTATTCTTCGAGCATCATCAATATCATCAACAACGTGTTCGTGCCGGTACTCTTCGCCCTCGCGTTCTTGACGTTCCTCTGGGGCGTATATAAATACTTCATCCTCGGTGCGACCAAAGAAGAATCGCGCAAGGAAGGTCGGGACTTCGTCTTCTGGGGCATCATTGGGTTCGTCGTCATACTCTCGATGTGGGGCCTCGTCGCGGTCGTAGGAAGCACGTTCGGTCTCTCAGCCGGAGGGACGGCCCCGAACTACCCAACCCTTTAGGAAGCTCGGCTTATCCACACGTCGGACACAGGTGCATTGACCCGTATCGCCCACAGGCTACAATTACTCTATTAACCGTTCACTCATTCTATGAAAAAAGCTCTCGCCCTGACCACTGGAACATTCGCCGCCTTCGCTTTGCCACTCATCTCATATGCCGCGATAGGGAACATCGCAGACGTCGGTTCTTTCATTATCAATATCATTAACAACGTGCTCGTTCCGGTACTCTTCGCGGTCGCGTTTATCGTCTTCATCTGGGGTGCGTTCACGACGTTCATCCTGGGAGCTAACTCTGATGACGTGAAGGAGAAGGGCAAGAACCTCATGCTCTGGGGTCTCATCGGTTTCTTCGTGATGGTTTCTGTCTGGGGTCTCGTCAACATCCTCACGGGCACGGTCAGCTTCAGCAATACGTCGGGCGTATCAGGCGGTACACCGAAAGCTGGTGTCCAGATTGGCGGCTAAATGCCAGTCCTCGAAACATTTCTTGAGAAGGTTGTCGTGCAGATAATCAACCCGATTATCCTGCTTCTTGCGGCGACTGCATTCGTGGCGTTTCTTTGGGGCGTATTCGAGTTCATCGTTCACGCGGGTGACGAAGGGAAGCGGGTCGAAGGGCGTAGTGCCATCCTCTGGGGTCTCGTCGGGCTCGTGATCATCTTCGGTGCCTACGGTCTCATCAATCTCGCGCTCGGCACATTCGGCATTACGCCGATTACGAAAATAACCGGTCACTAAGAAAAGGACAGAGAAAAGAAAAAAGCCGCGCGGGAGTACCGTGCGGCTTTTGCCAAAGAACTTCTGGCCAAATTACTTGTAGGAGTAGGTGACCACATTACTTTCCTTCTCCCGGAGGTTCGTCGCGTAGACGAACGGCAGGTTGCCGCTCGTACACGGACGCTCTCCTTCCCCGAATGACTCCTCGCGTCCGTCCTGATACACGCAGTGATAGCGGAAGTCTTTCCCATCCATCACGACTTGCTTTTGGTACGGAACGGGAATGCGTGCTGACTTCCCGCCAGGCGGCATCGAGAGCACTCGTGCTTCGCTTGCGGCTACTGCCGTGCTCGGTCCTGTGACCCACACCCACACCGGGAACCCGATGAAGAGCATGAATGCCGAGATTGCCAGGACAGCGGTTGCCGTTTCCTTCGCCACTTTTTCTTCCGAACGGGCGGCGAGAAAGTAGACAACGCCGAGGACGATGAGGATGTGGAACCAGTAAGCGTTCTTCATGGCAACCACATCCACAAGACTTGGCGACTTCCAGCCCAATGGATTTACCCCAAAGTAGAAGATTGCAACACCGACGAGGATGAGGGGAATGACCCATAAGTATTTCATGGACCACCACCCATCGCCATTTCCTGTTTGCTTCCTTGATTTAAGCATGTTCACCACCCCAAGAAACAGGGCAATCGCGGCCAGAGATATGGCCGCAGTAAGTAAGAACTTCATATTGCACCCTCCTTGTTGTGTCGAGGTTCAGGCGGTAGGAACCATCACTGTGGCCGACGCCGCCCCTTCGACATAGGTTGTGACTTTGCCATCCCGGATGTTTTCCGTCCGGAGCTGTGTTGCTATGACTTGGGCAGCGACATCTGGAGTTACTCCCTTGTCGACGAGGGCTTTCAAGAGCCGCTCATAACGGCTTGATTCCGCCGCAGATCGCTCTAGGATAGCGGCCCCTTCCCCGATTGCCTTCTGCCGAACGCCTTCTGCCGTGTGAAGCTCTATTTCCTTTGCCAGAAGAGATTCAGCTAGAGCGACCGTGCTCTTGTGAGCTTCCCATTCGACTACTCTGAAACTTACCAAGGCGAACCCGAATCGAGGGACAATTCCGTTTGGAATCATCCCAGAGATTGCGCTCGCCGATGGCACGTCGGTTGGCTCACCGACAATCAGGTGTTTTTTGATGTAATCGACAAGCTCCTCCTTTCCCCCATCCGCCTTCAACTTGGCAAGATACTCTTTGCTTACGTTGAGATTGCGAAGTTTCTTCTCCATCGGCGATCCTTCACCAGCCTTGGTGAGCTTTAGCCAGAGGGAGTAGGTCAGGGGGCTCTCCTCGTGTTCCGCTTGCGAGGACTCGTAGGAGTCCATAGCAAACTGCCCCTTTTTCTCACCATCCTTATACACCGCTACGCGGTGTCGGGCGAAAAAATCGACCATGGCGGCTTCTACGGCCGCATCAATCAGGGTGAAGAAGTCGCCCTTGAGGTAATACACCGGTAAGGCCGGGATGACCTGTCGGAAGACGGGAAGAAGCAGAAGGTTGATTCTTGAGTTGTCCCCCGCAAGCTCGATTCCCTCCACATATATCGGTCGAGGCACCATGAAGAGAAGGGAACTGACAAGGGTGCTTTTTTCAGGTGAATCTATCACGCGGGATCGGAGAGGGGCTTCAGGCCCGACTTCTGTGCGTGCTTCAATCCTCCTCCGGCCTCCTTTCCGTATGTCGAACGAATGGACATTGGTGTGGGGCCAGAACAAGCTGATGAGCTTTACACCGAATTTTTTCCAAAGCCATTTTTGAAACCATACGGTTCCTTTCTGAGCGTTGTGGAAAAACGCGGCGAGCCTCTTTTCTTCAGTTGCTTCCGCGACGAGCCAATGACGCCCGTCGATGTCTTGATCATTGGACATTCTGTATCCGCCGATATTCGGCAGGATGTCCTGCAGGCTTTCGCCGGCACTGATGAAGACCGTCGTGCCCTGGGCTATCTTTGTGAAGTAAGCGCCAAGATTCGACAGTAGCAGGATTATGGCGAGCGTCAGAATGGCGATTACCACCACCAGCCCGCCGATGATTAGAATCTCCTTGAACATGGTTTTCTCCTTGAAGTATGGGCAGCAGAAAGATCTGCGCTCTAGAGCGCATAATACACAAAACTATGAGAAAGTCAAGTGCTGGGAAGAGGACTCGAACCTCCATGGGTTGCCCCGCTAGCTCCTAAGGCTAGTGCGTCTACCAATTTCGCCATCCCAGCAGACTGCGTAAGAAGCACTATACCAGGCCTATACTCGTTTTGTGCACCTACCAGGGCTCGAACCTGGGACCGTCTCCTTAAGAGGGAGCTGCTCTACCAACTGAGCTATAGGTGCAATAGAAGAAACTTTACACGATGAATGCATTCTCTTCAATAGAACTTTGTGCCGGAGGTGGGACTCGAACCCACACGAGGGTTTTTAGGCTCTCTTCGGGTTTTAAGCCCGATGCGTCTGACCAATTTCGCCACTCCGGCTGACACCCTTATTTTTACCACGATGAGTGGGTTTTAAGCTATGACAATTGGGGCAGAGGATGCGCAAGTTCTCGATTCGATTATCAGAGTGATTTCCATTTATATGGTCGATTT
Organism: uncultured Candidatus Saccharibacteria bacterium; assembly: GCA_964507275.1. GTDB lineage: Bacteria > Patescibacteriota > Minisyncoccia > Phycocordibacterales > Phycocordibacteraceae > C7867-001. The sequence continues at coordinate 354,139 of CAZDPG010000001.1, read as the reverse complement.
CAACTGGTGTGCGTCCATCGGGGCTCATTTGAGCCCACCCGCATTCTTCACATTCCGCTGTTTTAAGCCCCTCCTTGAAGAGACGTTGTTTTAGACGATATGAATTATAGTGACCATTAGGAACTAAAATCTCTTCCAGTTTGTAAATCGGCTCCTTAGGGACCTTCATCCCTCTGTTCCATCCTTGTCCCTTGAAATGAGATGTACTCAATTTCTGATCACTGATTGCTTTAGAAACTTGTACATAATTACCTCCAGCAGGAACAAGGCCAAGTTTCTTGATAACTTGTCGGGTGCTCGTAGAAGTCTTGACCGCCTTACGGAGCTGTAGAAGGTTCCAGGTTCGACGACGGTCCATATATTGATTATGCCATACTGGTAGAGCAATATGCACAACTATCCACATGCGTGTGCCTTTATTTTGAGGCCAGGGCGGGAATTGAACCCGCGCATCGCTCTTTTGCAGAGAGCTGTGTTACCACTTCACCACCTGGCCTTGAGTTAAAATATAGCAGAGAAAATAAGAAACGGCGGCCACAGGGACCGCCGTCGTAAGTCGAACCGACTTTCGTTCAAGTGAGCTGACTGGCTGCCTCCTTGAAGTACTTTTGCGAGTTCTTGTCACTCAAGCCGAATTGTATAGCTCGAAAGAGCCTGTTTTTGAAGACGTCTCGGCGCTGGAGCAAATCCTGACCGGCCCTGACAATCTCTGTTTCAGGTACCTTATCTTTTTTGCGCAAGCGATTGAAACGTTCCTCGCCCTCAAGAACGGCTTGAGCAGCCCCTACGAGAAGCAAGTGCACCGCCTCCCGGATACGTCTTGAGTCAGAGCCACGCTGAAGGTAGAACTGCAGATCGATATCCGAATCCTTCACTGCCGTCTCGAGCGATTTGATGATTGCATCTTGTTCTGTCCGGTGGCTGATGAGCCTGTCTTCCAGGAATATGCCTACAGCGAACAGAATGACGATACCGAAGGATATCGGAACCACCCACACGACATTCATCGTCGCTTCGGGGAAGACTGTAGTCGCCGTTCCGGCCAGCAAGAAAAGCCATGCGAGACCGAAGAGGGCAGAGAATATATTCCGTCTCGTGTAGTTTCTTGCGATATGTCGGATGCTCCACTTCGCAGGGTAACTAGTCTCCCATGCCGCAAGCATCTCTGGCGGCATGTCCGCCAACATCTGCAACGTCTGTTTGTTCATTTTCTCACCTCACTATCAAAGGACCATGGGGCTTCCGGCCCAGCTAAACGAGCTTTCGGCCCGTAGAGCTACTTCATGTAATCCGGGACTACTGTGTCACAAAGTACGAAAATTACAACTGTTCGGGCAGTGGTGCTGGTGCTCCGGTTACTTCGCGGTTATCGAGCAGGAATTCAATGCGGGGCAGGGGGCGCAGGCGCGCATGTGATTTCAGGTGGTCAGAAAATGCTTCGCGGTGCCGTTCGAGGAAGGCGAGCGCGGACTGAGCCTTGTCTTCGGGGAAGATGCTCACGAACACGAGGACGCGGTCGCCATGCGCGACTGACTCTGCGCGGATGACGGTGATCAAGGAACCGCTTCCGGCTTCGCGGGTGATGAATTGCGCCGCTTCGCGCGCGATGATCTCGGTCACGCGACCCTTACGATCAGCGGGCTTCATCATGCCTCGGTGACGGCGAATGCGATGATTTCGTCGCCGTAGACTGCTGGCTCGCGCGACTCGATCTCGATGCCGAAATCGCCCTCGACCTTTATCTCCTTCACGTCCGCGCGGGCTTGCTGCAAGTTCGTGATGCTGCCACGCGCGAGCTCGGTCTCCCCGCGCGTGAGCTTGATTCGGTCCCCGAGCGAGAGCGCGCCGGACAGGTGTCGCGCGCCGAGCACGTGCTTCTTGGCGCTCGAAGAAAAGGCTTTCAATACCTTCGCGCGACCGAGCTCCTTGTCGGTCGACACTGACGGCGCGCGCTCATTGAGGAGCGTTGCCACCTTCTCTGATAACTCGTAGATGATCGAAAAAGGGTAGATCGCGATGCTTTCGCGCTCGGCGCGGTCGCGGGCGATAGAGTCGGTCCCCACATTGAACGCAATGACAACACCACCGGAAGCATGTGCGGTGTTCACGTCATTTTCTGAGACGTTGCCGACGCCCGCCGCAATGATGCGGATGATAGCTCGCTCATGCGTTATCTTCTTGAGTTCGTGAACGATAGCATCGATCGATCCGGCGACGTCTGCCTTCACGATGAGTGGGAGTTCGGCGATGCCTTCGGCCGTTGCGACGCGCTCAGGTGTCACCGCGAGCAACTTCGCGTGCTCGGCAGCAAGCGCTTCCGCTTCTTTCTTGTTCTTCGCGATGGTGAAGAGCGATCCTGCTGCAGGGAGCTTGCTGAATCCGGAGATGCGCACCGGTTCAGATGGTCCCGCTTGTTCAACTCTCTTTCCACTCCAGTCCTCGATGAATCGTATTGGCGCATAGGCATCACCGGCGACGACGAATCCATCGAGTGTGAGAGTGCCGTCTTTTATGATGAGCGTCGCTGATGCACCGCGCTTCGGGTCCTGAGTGGACTCAAGCACGAAGCCAGTTGCAGGTGCGTCTGTCTCAGCTGTGAGTTCCGCAATATCCGCCGCGAGAACGACGAGGTCGAGTAGTTCCGTGATGCCATCGCCGGTCTTCGACGATATTGGTGCGTAGGCGATGTCGCCGCCCATGCCCTCGATATAGATGCCGTGCTCGACGAGGGACATTTTCGTCCGCTCAATATCCGCATTGTTCTTGTCGATCTTTGTAATTGCGACGATGTATGGAATCTTCGCTTCTTGTATGGCAGCAAGCGCGTCGAGTGTCTGCGGCATCACGCCCTCATCAGCTGCCACGACGAGGATACTGATGTCGGCAGCTGCTGCTCCGCGGGTGCGAAGGGCTTTAAAGGCTTCATGGCCGGGAGTGTCGAGGAAGGTGACTGGACGGTCGTCGTGGCGTGCGATATATGCGGCGACATGTTGCGTGATGCCACCTGCCTCACCCGCGACGATATTCGCCTTCCGAATGTAATCGAGAAGCGAGGATTTCCCATGGTCTATATGGCCCATCACCGCGATGACGGGCGGTCGTGCTGTCCGCGCCATAATGGCTCTATTTCATCACAAAAATGACATTTTTACAATTAAACAAAAAGCTCGGCGGCTGGGTAACCGTCGAGCTATGAGCTTGCTTCTTGATTTCATTCCCGTATCCACCGATCTATCGTCTCGAAGGCTATCCTCTGAATCATTGGCATGAAGGAGAACGGCAGGGCCACGTACGAGATGATCATCGTGTTCTTGTCGTCTCCGTTCGGCGCGAATGCACCAAAGTCGGCAAGTCCGACGTAGCCGTAGAACATGCCGAGAGATCTTTGCGTTTCGACGATGCACTTCATTTTCTCTATCGTGAGACCGGTTCGTTTCTTCGTGGCACGAGAGACGGCATTGCGCGCCGCCCGGTCATGGTTGTGGGGCTGGTCGGGATCGATGTCCTCGGCGCGGATACGGTCTCCCGGGAATCTCCAGAGACCTGTACGTTGGCTCTGAATGAGGACGAGGTCTGACGTGTCGCACCCGACGAGGACGATGATGGCCGTGTCATGCGGATCTTTTTCGTAAATCGAGTTCATTGCCAGCTCCTGACTTTGACGAGGTTGAAAGGAATTGTCCGGAGTAGTTTTAGCACGATCGTCTTAAAGAGACTAGGGTGCGCCCGGTCGTGTAGAATGAATCTATGCTGTGGAAGAAAAGGGTGAATCTCGACGTGGCGGCTGGCGTAGGCGGCAACCCGTCATCGCCCCATGAGGAGGGGAGGAAGGCGAAGAAGATCCTTGAGGACGCCCGGATGGCTATTGCCCGGCTCGTCGAGGTGCAAGCCGATGATGTCGTGTTTACGAGCGGTGCAACCGAAGCGAATGCGCTCGCTATTCTCGGCCATGTGCGTTCGCTCCGCACGCTCGCCGGACCAGACACGGCCGGGAGGAACAACATGCATGTTCTGTATCTCCCGAGCGCTCATGCTTCGATTGCTGAGAATATGAAGTTACTGGAGGAGGAAGGAATAGCGGTTGAACAGCTCCCGATCAAAGAGTATCGCGTTGATATCGAAACACTCACGGAAATGATCCGGCCGGAGACCGTGCTTGTCTCGATGGATGCCGTGTGTGGCGAGACCGGCGTGGTGTGGAATACGCGCGACGTCGCTCTCGTATTGGGGAAGGTGCGTGATGGAGCTGCTGATTCGCGGATACTGCTCCATGTCGATGCGAGTCAGGCGCCACTGACCCAAAAAGTTACCCGCGATCATTTCGGCGCGGACCTGCTCACGCTTGATGCATCAAAAGTGGGCCCGATACGCGGTATGGGTGCTCTCATCAGGCACCGGACGATTCCTATCATCCCGTTGTACCGGGGCGGGGGACAGGAGCGCGGGCTTCGCCCGGGGACAGAGAGTCCCGAGCTTGCACAATCGTTCGCCGCAGCGCTCGAAGCTTCGGTACGCAATCGTGATGCGTTCCATACATCTGCCAAACGCAATCGCGATCTTCTTATGAAGGCAATTACGAAGGATGTTCTGAATGTGCAGGTGAACGAAGGTCGTACCCAGGTGCCGAACATCCTCAATCTCTCATTGCCGGGTCGAGATACGGATTACCTTGTTGCGCTTCTCGACGAAGCCGGCTTTGCCGTATCGACACGGAGCGCCTGCGAGACAGATTCCGAGGAGGGATCGCGCGCGGTCTTTGCTCTCACCGGAGACCAAGATCGGGCGCGCTCCACACTCAGAATCTCCTGGGGAGCTGGGGTCTCTTCGCGTGAATTAGCTCGTTTTGCGAGCGCGCTTGCGGAGGCAGTCGCGTTTGTTGACAGGAGCTCTCATGGGTAGCATTATTAGCGCATATGGATATCGAGGAACTCTCAAAATCTCAGCTCATATTGCTCACGATTCTCGTCAATTTCGTGACCTCGGTCGCGACCGGCATCCTCACGGTCTCGCTGCTTGATCATGCGCCGGCATTCGTGACACAGACAGTGAACCGCGTCGTTGAGCGGACGATAGAGACGGTCGCAGCCGCACCGGCAGCGGTCATACAGGCATCCGCCCCATCGAATCAGGACCTCGTCACGGCAGCCATAGGAGCCGCGGCCGCTCGAGCCGTCGCCATCTACGCAGCCGAGACTGGTACGTCGACGCCAGCCATCAGCATTGGCACCTATCTTCCCAAGACGCGCGCCGTCGCAACAGCAGCTCAGGACGCGCTTCCGAAAGAAGTGCTCATAGAATTCACGAACGGATCATTCATTCCGGCGTCGCTTGCGCACGCAGGGAAAGGTATCGCAATTTACGGTTTCGCCGATGACGCGGCGTTGCCAAAAATGACCTCGCCTGTGCTTGTCGCTCCAAGCGATCTCAAACTCGGTGAGACAGCTCTCGCCCTCAGTGCCGATGGCTTCGCTGCCACCGGTATTGTCGCGCGAGTGAGCGAGAAGGGCATCCATACCACCCTACCGGATATCGGTACGGGAAGCGCGGTCGTCGATTTGTCCGGCAACCTCATCGGTATCGGCGCTGGTGCAACGCCAGGGTTCCTCATCGGTACGAACGTGATAACCAACCTCCTCACTGCAACGTCGACCGCTGCAACGTCGACCGCTCCTACGAAGTAATATAGAGAAGAAACCTATGCCACCATTTAATAATTTCACCACCAAAGCCAAAGAAGCCGTTCGGCGTGCACACGAACTCGCGATAGAGCGAGGACAGAACCATGTCTCACCGCTCCACTTGCTCGCAGCCCTCATTCTTCAGGAGGAATCACTGGTGTTCTCGATACTCGATCGCATGGAGGTTGATACCATCATGCTTGCTGATGCCGTGCTTGAACATTTGGAGACGCCGGAGAGCGCGTCGGTGCTCTCTCCGTCATACCAGATATATCTCACTCCCGACCTCGCTCAGGCACTCGAATCGGCAGGGAAGATCGCCGCGCGCATGAACGATACATTTGTCGGCACGGAGCATCTCTTCCTTGCTGTCATTGAGCATCCAGGTCCAGCGGCAGACATCCTTGCGCGCTTCTCGATAGGACACGAAGCAGCAGTAGCTGTCCTGAAGGAGCTTAAAAGTTCGAAGGACGGACAGGGAGCGGAGCCGAAGCGTTTCCGGGCGCTCGCCAAGTACGCGCGCAACCTCACTAAGATGGCAGCTGAGAACAAGCTCGATCCGGTTATCGGGCGTGATATCGAGATTAACCGGGTCATCCAGATTCTTGCTCGCCGCACGAAGAACAATCCGATTCTCATAGGCGAAGCTGGCGTCGGAAAGACCGCGATTGCTGAAGGGCTTGCCGCGCGTATGGCGCAGAATGATGTTCCGGAATCGCTTAAAGGCAAGGAGCTCCTCTCACTCGACCTCGGGCTCATGATTGCCGGCACGAAGTATCGCGGCGAATTCGAGGAGCGCATGAAGAACGTCATGAAGGAGGTGGAGCGCGCGGAAGGGAAGGTGATCCTCTTCGTCGATGAGCTCCATACGCTCGTGGGAGCGGGTGGCGCTGAAGGCTCGCTCGATGCGTCGAACATGCTGAAGCCGGCACTCTCTCGCGGCGAGATTCGCGTCATCGGCGCGACTACACTCAAGGAGTATCAGAAGTACATCGAGAAGGATGCGGCACTCACACGCCGCTTCCAGTCAGTTTTCGTACAAGAGCCTTCTGTTGAAGACGGCATCGCCATACTGCGCGGACTGCGCGACAAGTACGAGCTTTTTCACGGCGTGCGCATCACCGACGGGGCTATTGTTGCTGCCGTCGAGCTCTCCAGCCGTTATATCAGCGATCGCTTCCTCCCCGATAAGGCGATCGACCTTATCGACGAAGCTGCGTCGGGACTGCGCATCGCTCTTGAGAACAAGCCGCCGCTTCTGGAAGAGACTGACCGCAAGATTCGCCGGCTCGAAATTGAGCGACAAGCGCTCCAGAAGGATCTGGAAGGCGAGCATGCCAAGGAGATCAAGGAACGTATCAAAGTCATCGACTCTGAAGTTGCCGATCTGAAGGAAAAGACGAGCGAGCTTGAGCTTAAGTGGAAGAACGAGAAGGAAGTACTGGGAGGCATCCGTGCCGCGAAGACCGAGCTCGAGACGCTCAAGATACAGGCAGACAATGCCGAGGCGGCCGCGGACCTTGGTACGGTCGCAGAGATCCGCTACGGTAAGATTCCGCACATCCAGAAAGATCTCGAGACGAAGCTCAAACGCTTGAAGTCCCTGCAGAAGTCCCGTCGCGTGCTGAACGAGGAGGTGGCCGAGCAGGATATTGCGGCCGTCGTCTCCCGCTGGACGGGCATCCCGGTCGCGCGCATGCTCGAAGAGGAAGCGGCTAAGCTCACTCGCATGGAGGAGGCGCTCAAGCACGGTATCATCGGACAGGATATCGCGGTGAAGAAGGTAACGGATGCCGTGAAGCGTTCACGCGTCGGCATCAGCGACCCGAATCGTCCAATAGGTTCCTTTCTTTTCCTTGGCCCGACCGGCGTCGGCAAGACTGAACTCTCGAAGAAGCTCGCGGAGTTTATGTTCAATGACACCGATGCTCTCGTACGTGTGGACATGAGCGAATTTATGGAGAAGCATTCGGTGGCGAAGCTCATCGGCGCGCCGCCGGGCTATGTCGGTTACGAGGAATCGGGGACGCTCACCGAGCGCATCCGCCATCGCCCGTACGCGGTGGTGCTCTTCGACGAAATCGAGAAAGCACATCCGGAGGTATTCAATATATTGCTTCAAGTACTCGATTCGGGGCACCTGACCGACGGCAAGGGCCGCAAGGTCAATTTCAAGAACACGATTATCGTGCTTACGAGCAACATCGGCGGTGAATTCATCGATAAACTCGCGCACCTCGGCTTCGGCGTTGCAGAAGCGACCGAGGCGACCCGGTATGAAGAGACGAAAGAGAAGGTGATGGACTCGCTCAAGGAGCATTTCCGTCCTGAGTTCCTCAATCGCCTCGATGACATCATCATCTTCGATCCGCTCGCGAAGGAAGCGCTCGCGCGCATCGTCGATACTCAGGTCGAGGAGGTAAAGAGCCGCCTCGCACAGAAGCGCATCGCGCTCGCGATATCGCCGGAGGTGCATACCTGGCTTGCCGAGAAGGGATACAACCCGGAATACGGGGCACGCCCGCTTCGCCGCACGATACAGGACGTGATACTCACACCACTCGCTTCGCTCATGGTGAGCCAAGGGTTGCTCGAGGGCGGGACAGTGACCGTTTCCATCAAGGGCGGTGAGCCGCATTTCGAGGTGAAGAAGACTGCGATTCGCTCGAAACGGGCAGCTGCGACAGCCGTCTAGAATCCGGCCTGTCCATTGCGAAAATCGGCCGATTCTGGTAAGTTTTCTGTATGTCACAGATTCGCCTCATCAAGCTCAAGTCGACGAAGTCGCCGCACGTCATCTGGACGCGCAAGAATAAGAAGACTACCGAGCGCAAGATTGAACTCACGAAGTTCGACCCCACGCTTAGGAAGCGTGTCACCTTCAAGGAGGCAAAGAAGTAATCTCATCAAAGCAAAACCGCCCGAAAGGGCGGTTTGCATTAGTGTCTGCATTGGCGGATTATTCTATCACCGAGGAGGGTAGCTGCTCTATCTGTCGCTTCAGATCCTCGTTGAATCGTATGAAATCATCACGGCTGATCTTCGGGCGCTCCCAGCCTTCGATCGTGATGCCGTCGCCGCTCCGTCTCGGGATGATGTGGAAGTGGGTGTGTATGATGTATTGTCCGGCATCCAGTCCGTTATTAAGGAGGACGTTGTAGCCACCATGATCGATGCTGAAAGCCTCACCCACCTTCTTGATAGAAGCGAGTATATCTTTCAGGGTCTCATCCGGTATATCCGAGAGGCTTGGGTATCTCTCTTTCGGAATTACGAGAACATGACCGTCTTCGTTAAAGGGGATGTCGATGGACATGAAGGCAATCGAGTGCGGGGTTTCGTGCAGGGTGATGAACGGGTAGCCGTTTCGATGAGTAGTCTTTCCTTCGGCAAAATTCTTAAAGAGATAGAAACGTTCAGTCACATTTTTGAATACGGCAGGAATCTTTTCGACGATGTCCTTCACAGTGCACTCAATCTTTTCCTCCACTGCCTGCGGGTTCGTCTGATACTCCGGCACCTCATCTATGTCTCGGACAGAAGTTGCTTCGTGCTGGGCGAGCTCATTGAAAAGGATGCCGTATTTATAATTGAATTGTGATTTCATGAAATCGATATGGTCTTGCGCCATACCGACGATAACGTCGTACTGTTCGAGCATCTCTCGAGTGAGTTTCCGCTGCTCGTGCTCGATATCAGTAATGCCAACCTCGCATAGCGTCTCCAGCGTCTTTGGATCGACGGCCTGCGGCACGGCATGGATACCCGCCGAGCCAACATGCCATCCGGGGATCCCATTGTCTAAGAGATATTTCTTGAAACCTTGTTCGGCCGCCAGACTTCGGAAGATGTTTCCGGTACAGACGAATAGGATGCTCTTTTGCGCCATGATGACGCTAGTATACCAAGCATTTCAAAAGATGCGGGCCCACCAGGAATCGGACCTGGACTGTCGGTTTTGGAGACCGATGTACTACCACTATACGATGGACCCGTACATGAACGATAACAGATAAGACGGGAGGGGAAAAGCCGCCTACTCACGGATGGCGCACGGTATGATGTACTCATGCGTTTCCGCATTCCAGTATTCATCCTCCTGCTCGGGACATTCGTTCTGCCGCAGTTTGCATACGCAGGAGTGCCGTTCTTCGGCCCTATCATCCCCGAAGCGTATAACCAGTGCGCGGCAGGCTGGGGATTACTCATGATCGTGATTAATAACCTCATCAGCTTCCTCCTGACAATCGTCATCGTCTTCATCGCGCCGCTGATGATCGCTTACTCCGGCTTTCTCTTTGTCCTCAATCCGGTGAATGCAGGGGGGAAAGAGGCAGCGAAAAAGATCCTCACGAATACTGTCACTGGTATTGTTATCGCGCTTGCGGGCTGGATGATAGTCGATGCCGTCATGGCAGTGCTCTACAATCCTAAAGACGCGGGCAGTACTTGGACGAACCTCATCACGACGGGCGGCGGCGACTTCTGCATTCCTCTCAAGGCGAGCCTGAACCAGGCTCAGCAGACCGGTATCCCGACTCTCGGCGTTACTCCCGGCGGTGGAGCAGGGAAGTTCACTTTTAATCCAGGTATAGATGCTCAAGTAGTTACCGAATCGGTTCCGCTTGCTGGGCTTTTGTCTTGCATGAGCGATAAGCTGACGAAAAATGCCATCATCACCTCAATTTCAGATAGCGCCATCACGAGCGGCAAGGCCACCATCGAACAATGTGCAGCGAGTGGCAAGAAGATAGGGTGCGCCCACACCGCTAACTCCTGTCACTATGGTGGGCGGAATTGCACAGGCTCCTCATATGCTGTCGACCTCGCTGGAGATTTGAATGCACTCGCGACGATAGCGAACCAGTGCGGAGCAAGTTCGCTCAACGAAGGGAATCATCTGCATGTGAGTGTAGGGCAACAGAATGGTTGCGGCTGCGACGCGGGTCTTGATTAACGTGTTTGTTCTAGCTTGCGCAGCCACGCCTTCTGGCGGCGTGCGTACTGCCACAGCTTTGCCTTGAGCGTGGGGAGGAGATCTATTTCCATAATTTCTCCGCGCAGGTATTCGCCGACAATTTTGTACTCAAGACCGAGCTCATTCAGACGGGCTTCGCCGACCGCCTCACGCACGTGCCGCACTTCGTCTATGAGACCGCGCGCGCGAGCTTCTTCGATGCGAGCGTCGATACGTGCCCGCAGTTCTTCGCGCGGAGGATCGATGACAATCCATTCGACTGTGTAATCCGGTGCAGACGAAACTCTTTCCGGTACTGTTCCTCTCGCCTCGATGATCTCAAGTGCGCGGATGAGTCGCCGCCGGTTCTGCGGATCGAGCTCGGCAGCTCGGCGGGCATCCCGAGCGCAGACGCGCGCATACAGCTCTTCAGTCGAAAGTTTCTCGAGCTCGGTGCGGAGCTCATGATTCGCATCAGTCCCAATCGGCAGGCCATAGAGGAGCGCGTCGAAATAAAAGTGCGTGCCACCAGCGAGTATCGGCAATTTTCCTCGTGCCGAGATCTCAGAAATCAACCGTGTCGCGTCGTGTACGAAATCGCCCGCGGAATACGTCTGTCCTGGCTCGCGGATGTCGATCAGGTGATGGGGCACGCCGCGCATCTCCTCGGCGGTTATCTTTTCCGTCCCGATATCGAGTCCGCGGTAGACTTGGCGCGAGTCGACCGATATCACCTCGCCGCCTCGTGCGAGCGCTTCCGCCACCGCCCGCGAGGATTTGCCGGACGCGGTCGGTCCGATGATGAGAAGGATTTGTGTGCCCATTGTCGGCGATGGTATCATAGCTCTTACCTAACCAATACACGTATGAAAGATACTAAAAGCAACTATTGCGAACACTGCGGCGAGTTCCATGACCCCGTGCGGGATTATATCTCACAGGTGAAGGTGGGCGAAGCGGTGCCTGATTTCGAGTTCGAGGCGTATCACAAAGACGTAGTCACGACCATGAGCCTCTCGTCGCTCCGCGGGAAGTGGGCCGTGCTGGTCTTCTATCCTGCCGACTTCACGTTCGTCTGTCCGACCGAGCTCGAGGAGCTCGCGAAGCTGTACCCGAAGTTCCAGGCGCTCGGTGCTGAAATCATCTCGGTGTCTTCAGATACCGTATTCACACACAAGGCATGGCACGACGCGTCTCCGGCAATCGGACAGATTGAATATCCGATGGCGGCCGATCCTTCTGGCAAGCTTGCGTACGCATTCGGCGTCCTCGTCGAGGGCGGCGAAGCAGTGCACACACCAGACGAAGGGCTCGCACTCCGCGGTACGTTCATCATCGATCCTCTCGGGGTGCTCCGCGCGATGGAGATCAATGACAACTCGATAGGCCGCAAAGGGGTTGAAACACTCCGCAAACTACAGGCGGCGCAGTATGTCGAAGCACATAAGGGTCAGGTATGTCCCGCATCGTGGGAACCAGGTTCTGATACGCTCGAACCGGGACTGGATCTGGTAGGGAAGATATAAGAGAAGAAAGTCGGCCTTCCTAACGGAAGGCCGACTTTCTTAATGTGCCGGGAGAGAGACTCGAACTCTCATGACTTGCGTCGATGGGTTTTGAATCCATTGCGTCTACCATTCCGCCATCCCGGCTATGGATTGCAGAGTACCATATGCTAAAATCTTTTTACATGAACGACGATGCTCGCTATGTGCCGACCAAATACGACTCGGTCTTCTGGATTGATGTCGAGCGCATCGTCCCGAATCCGTATCAGCCGAGAAAAGAGTTCAGTGAAGAGGGGTTGAAGTCGCTTGCGGAGAGCATTCGTCAGTATGGCGTGCTCCAGCCGCTCGTCGTCTCTCGCACCGAGGTGGAGAAGCCCGATGGCGGTCTCGAGACTCTGTATGAGCTCGTTGCCGGGGAACGACGTCTGCGCGCTTCGAAGCTTGCTGGGCTGAAGCAGGTCCCCGTCGTGATTCGTCAGGGCGACAGCAACCTCACGAAGCTTGAGCTTGCAATCATCGAGAACCTGCAGCGGGAAGATCTGAATGCCATCGACCGCGCGAAAGCGCTCCAGAAACTCATCGATGAGTTCGGTCTCTCGCATGTCGAGACTGCTGCGAAGATAGGGAAGAGTCGCGAATACGTCTCAAACTCGATTCGCCTGCTCACCCTGCCGGAGCATATGCAGAACGCTATCGTCGCGAAAGAGATAAGCGAGGGCCATGCCCGCCCGCTGCTCGCCCTCACGAGTCGCCCCGAGGAGCAGGAAACGCTTCTCAGGGAGATTATCCTGAAGCGCCTTCCAGTCCGTGCTGCCGAGCGCATTGCGCGCTCTATTGCACAGGAACGCGTGCGTTCATATCACCGCAAGACGCGTGAGATCGTCGAGCTTGAAAAGTCGCTCACCGAGACCCTTGGCACGCGCGTCATCATTGAGACGAATGCCGAGGGCGGACGTCTGCTCATCGAGTTCTTCTCCCCAGACGATCTCCAACAGCTCGTCGACGTGCTTGCTGTAGAAAAAGAAGCGGGAGTTACCGCCCCACAAGCCTCTTTCCCAGTCTTCCCGAATACCACGCAGCTGGAAGGCGACGTCGTCGCGGCGGCGGCACCCGAAGAACCTTCCGAGGATGAGGACATGTACTCGGTCAGCAACTTCTCTGTCTAGAAATGAAAACAGGGCATCATGCCCTGTTTTCATTTGCTCTTTCGTGTGCGGCGCGTACGGAGACGCGGCGCGGTCTGCTCGGTCATGCCGAGAGCACTCCTGATGTGTCGCCGCGCGAGCGACGTGCGCACGATATCGAGCCACTTCGGCGAAGGGTGTGCGGAATCTTTGCGTATGATCTCAACGATATCGCCGTTGCTGAGTGGAGTTTCGAAAGAGACGAGTTTCCCATTTACTTTTGATCCCTGGAGATGGTCGCCGAGGTCGCTGTGTATGGCGTAGGCGAAGTCGATTGGAGTCGACGTTGCTGGGAGATCGATGACGTCTCCTTGGGGCGTGAAGACGAAGACGCGATGTGAGAAGAAGTCTTCCTTCAATCCCTCGACGAATTCTTCTGACCCCGCGACACCAGCGTGCGCGTCAGCGAGTTCGGCGAGCCAGGGCGGGACTTTCGTGGGACCATTCGCTTCGCCATCTTTTTTCGTTACGCGCATGAGCGAGGGGATAAGCGACCGCCATGAGAAAGAGAGCGCAGCAAAACGGCTCTTCTGTGTGGTCTTATCGAGCCGCTCGATGCTTTTCCCGAGTTGTTTGTAGGACATATGAGACGCGATACCGAACATCGCATGTCGGTGCATTTCCTCTGTGCGGATCTGGACTTCAACGAGACCTGCTTCAGGAGTCACGACGGTGGTGTGGAGGGACTGATAGCCGTTCGGTTTCGAGAAGGCGATGTAGTCCTTAAATTCTCCCGGCAGTGGCTTATAGAGTGCATGCACGGTGCCGAGCGTCGTGTAGCAGTCCTCGATAGTCGGCACGATGACGCGAAGTGCTGCGATATCGTGGATGAGACTGATGTCATCCTGCTTCCGTTTCAGTTTCTGATGCAGACTCCAAAGCCCTTTCATACGGATATCCGTGCGGAATGATTTCATCCCTTTCTTCGCAAGCTCGCGACCGATCTCGCGACGCACTTTCTCCAGGCCATCCTCGGTTTCTTTTGTTTTCAACTTCCGCACCTCACCGGCGTGAGTTGCAGCGTCTGGATCGACGAACGGAAACGCGAGGTCTTCGAGTGCACGCTTCATCTTGCCCATGCCGAGACGATCAGCGATGGGAGCATATATCTCAAGTGTCTCGAGCGCGATTCGTCGGCGCTTATTCGCAGGAACATGTTCCAGTGTCTGCATGTTGTGGAAGCGATCGGCGAGCTTCACGATAAGGACGCGAATGTCGCTTGCGGTGGCGACGAGGAGTCGGCGAAGCGACTCAGCGTGACGCTCCGCACCTCGGTATTTATGCGTGCCGAGCTTCGTCACGCCATCGACTATGAAAAGAAGCTCTTTCCCGAACTCTTTCTCTATCTCTTCGCGTGATGCTTTTCCGTCTTCGACGACGTCATGCAGGAGACCTGCTGCAATCGTCACGGCGTCCATGCCGTATTCAGCGAGTACTTTCGCGGTGGCAGCCGGGTGGATGAAATAGGGTTCGCCGGAGAAGCGAGTCTGGCCCTCATGAGCCTTCTTGGAGAGTTCATACGCCTTTTCGACGTAGGCAGCGTCTTCTTTCGAATGAGATGTCATCGCGCCGACTATTTCTTTGGCGGTGGTCATGAGACCACTATACACCGCCGGCATTTAGGCGCGAAATCACTTCAGGTACTCAGCAGCTTCGATAGGAGTAAAGGAGTCGGGATTTGTCGCTTCAGGGAGGTAGATGCGGCGGAGGCCTTTCTTCAAGAAGAGACCCTGTTTTGATTTATAGAGCACCATCATCTTGCCGGTCTTCGGGTGTTTGCCGATTTCTTTCACAATCTCGACACCGCGCGGCGGCTTCTTAGGTTCAGCGAGAAGCGCAAGCGCCGCATCGAGTGTGATGGTGTATGGGTCACCTACCGCAACTTTGAGAGAGCGGAACTCGCCGTCACTTCCGACATACGGGCCGAAGCGGCCGGTCGAAGCGAAGACAGGCTTACCGGTAGAAGGATGTGTCCCTAGCTCGCGTGGGAGCGAGAGATACTTGAGCGCATCGGCGAGCGTGACGCTGGCGAGATCAGTGCCAGCAGGGATGCTTGCGCGTCGTGCCGCAGTCTTCGGGCGACCCTTGGCACGCTTCACCGGCTTCTTCTTTTTCTCGGTCGCTTCGATTTCAGGTTCAGGCTCTTTCGTTTCTTCGAGTGCCATCTCGACGTAGGGTCCGAAACGTCCGGTTTTTATGAAAATAGGTGCACCCGTTTTCGGATCATGACCGATAGGTTCGTCGCCTTTCAGTTCGACGCCTTCTTCGGTGCGCGCACCGAGGCATTCAGGATATTTCTTGCAACTCATGAAGATGCCGCCACGACCGAGCTTGAATTCCATCGGGCTGCTGCACAACGGGCAAGGGAATTCGCCCGGGGCATCGCCGAGCGACGTTGCTTTCGGAAGCTTATCCTTCGCTTGTACCGCTTTCTCGAACGGGCCGTAGAACTGAGTCAAGGTTTCTGTATAGCCGCGTTCGCCGCGTGCAATCTCGTCGAGTTCGTTTTCCATCTCTGCCGTGAACGAGTCGCTGATGTACTCGGGGAAGTGCTCTTCAAGCCAGCCTGAGACGACCATGCCGGTTGCGGTCGGTTTGAGTGCACGACCGACCTTTTCGACATAGCCACGGTCCTGAATCGTCTTCATGATGGAGGCGTAGGTCGATGGGCGCCCGATGCCGCGCTTTTCAAGCTCTTTGATGAGCCCTGCTTCGGTGTAGCGGTTCGGCGGTTCAGTCTGCTTCTCAAGTGCCCCGAGCGAGAGGAGGGTGAGCGGATCATTCACCGCAATTTTCGGGAGTTCGACGTCCTCGCCTCTCGCTGTCGTGTCGAGTGCGAGCCAGCCAGGGAAGAGTGTGCGCGAACCGTTTGCTGTGAAGAGCGGGATGTCCGCGTCGGCCTTCGCGACAAGGCTCGTACGCATGATCTTTGCGCTCGCCATTTGGGACGCGAGCGTGCGGGTGCGGATGAGCTCGTAGAGCTGTGTTTCGTCCGGCGTTGAGCCAGCGTGCGCATGTGCGGCATCGGTTGGGCGGATAGCCTCGTGAGCCTCCTGGGCGTTCTTACTCGTCGTCTTGTAGGCGCGCACCTGGAGGTATTCTTTCCCGAATTCCTGCCCGATGACGGTCGCCATTTTTGCGACGGCTTCTGCACCCAAGTTCACTGAGTCGGTACGCATGTAGGTGATATGCCCGGCTTCGTAGAGCTTCTGTGCGGCACGCATCGCACGCGATGGCGCAAAGCCGAGCCGAGTCGATGCGGCCTGCTGCAATGTCGATGTTGTGAACGGCGGACGAGGGTTGCGCTCCTCAGCTTTCTCGGTGATATCGGCGACGCTCCATGCGGCGGTCCTTCCGGCCTGCACGATGCGATCAGCTTCTTCTTGGGTTGAAGGTTCGGTCGCGCAGGTCGTGGGAATGTCGCCATCCTTTGATTTGAAAAGCGCCGTGAGCACAAAATAGGTTACGGGGATGAACGCTTTGATTTCGCGCTCTCGCTCTGCGAGGATGCGAAGCGCCGGTGACTGCACACGCCCGGCCGAGAGCCCGTATCGGACTTTCTTCCAGATGAGCCCCGAGAGATCGTAGCCCACGATGCGGTCGAGCACACGTCGCGCTTCCTGTGCACGGCGCAGGTGCTCATCGATTTTGCGCGGGTGCGCGAGCGCTTCCTCGATAGCTGCTTTCGTGATCTCGTGGAAGACGACACGCTGCGGGGACTTCAGTCCGGCGACTTCTTTAATATGCCACGCGATGGCTTCACCTTCGCGGTCGGGGTCGGTCGCGAGATATATCTCATCGGCTTTCGCGGCAGCGCGTTCTATCTTCTCTATCACCTCGCGCTTCTCGGCGGGAATCACGTAGCGGGGGATGAAGCCGCCCTCGATATCGACAGCGTCTTTATTGCTTTTCGGTAGGTCGCGCACATGGCCCACCGAAGCAAGGACGGTGTATCCCTTGCCGAGGTATGTGCCGATAGTGCGCGCCTTGGTGGGCGATTCGACGATGAGTAACCGATTGGTCATGCATTCACTCATAACGCGCACACCTATATATGGTCAAGAGGAGCTATGAGATTTCCACACGTATCGGGTGATGATCGGAGCCGATTCTCTCAGGAAGAACGGATGCATTTTCAATGGAGAAAGAATGCGACACAAGGATATGATCGAGCTGTGAACGGGAGAGCGGATGCGTGATGTGTCCGCGTAGCGCATTCGTAAGTTTGTGCTCGACGAAATGCTTCTCGATACTCGTGCGTTCACGGCCGTAGAACAGAGCATCGGTCACGCGACCACCGAGCATCCAGTTCAAGGGCGTGATGTGCGGCTTCTCGAGAATATTGAAGTCACCGCAGACGATCGAAGGTCGTGTCGAGTCGCGCTCGACCATTGCCCGTTCGAACTCCTTCATCCGCCACGCCGGCTGGGCGAGGATGAGGTGGAGACAGAATACGCGTATCGATACACCGTGTACGGTGATGTCGGCATAGAGTCCGCCACGGTTTCTGATTTTTGAGAAAAGCTGTCTCGGCATCAGGTGTATGAAGGCGCGGGTGCGCAGCGGGAGGAGCGGCCAGTAATCATCAAACGTCACTTCATGCTGCGCTTCGATAGGATGCTTGGAGAGTATGACGTTATACATAGGAACTACCCTCGAAGGGAACGTCTTCTCCATGTCGATACGGAAAGCAATCGAGTAGGGGAGCGTCTGCAGACGCGTGAGGATTTCCTCCGGCACTTCCTGCAGACAGAAGATATCGAAATCGCTCTTGGCGATGAACCGGAACGCCTCGTGGAGTTCACGATTGCGGTAGAGCATGTTCCAGGAATAGATTCTCATGGAGTTAGGTACGATGCCATGCGCCGAATTCTTCCCTCACGAGCCCGCGCAGTTCGAGCGCGAGAAGCGCCGTGAGACATTCGTCTGCATCGACACTTTTTCTAAGTATTTCATCGCGCGTCTTTGGCTCTTGGAGCATATCCCATATAACGAGCTCGGTGTCCGTGAGGTCGCTCGGGACTTCGCGTTTCCCGGTTGTTTCGCGTGGTGTTATGCGAAGCGCTTCGAGGATGTGCATCGGCTCGGTCACGAGCGCCGCGCCGAGACGGATGAAGAGGTGCGGGCCGAATGCGTGTGGATCGCCAATACGATGCGGGATACAGAGGAGGTCGCGATTATATTCACCTGCCAGGCGTGCGGTGATGAGCGTGCCGGACTTCGGTCCGGCTTCGACGATGAGTACGGCATCGCTCATGCCGACCATGAGTCGGTTGCGCGAGGGAAATTCTTTCATCCACGGCCTATGCAGCGGCTCCTGCTCCGATATGAGCGCGCCGCCGGCAGCAAGGATGTCTTTCGCAAGGCCGAAGTTCGTACGCGGACTGATGACGGAATCATCGAGTCCCGAGCCGGGGATGCTGATGGTGTGGAGTCCTGCGGCGAGTGCCGCTCGGTGCGCACATGCGTCTGCGCCAAGCGCCAGTCCACTCACGATTGAGATAGGATAGCCGGCAAGTCCTTTGATGAGTGTCTCGCACGCTTCTTGTCCGTAGCGCGACATCGCGCGGCTGCCGACGACCGCGAGCAGTCTCGTCCCTTCTTTCGGCAGGCTTCCTCGTATCCAGAGCTTTTCCGGTAGCTGCGGTATCTCTAGGAGTTGTGCAGGCCATGCGTCGCGCGCAAGTTCACGTATTTCCATGAGTGAAGTATACTAGGGAGCACTATGCTCGACATACATCTCATTCGGGAAAACGCAGATATCGTGCGGGCCGGTGCCGTGAAGAAGCGCATCTCAGTCGACATCGATCGGCTCATCAAGGTCGACGACGAGCGCAAGCTCATCCGCCAGGAGCTCGATGCGAAGCGCTCGGAACAGAATCGCCGGAGTTCTGAGATCCAGCGCGCACAGGGCGAAGAGCGCGAGAAGTTGCTCGAGGCGATGCGTCATCTGAAAGACGGTATGACCGAAGGCGAGGAGCGTCTGAAAGAAGTGATGGTCGAGTGGCAGAAGCTCATGCTCTCCGTGCCGAACATTCCTGATATGTCTGTGCCGGACGGCGGGAGTGATGCTGAGAATGTCGAAGTGAGGAAGTGGGGCGACACAGCGGCATTCTCGTTTACCCCGAAGGACCATGTCGAGCTCATGACGTCGCTTTGTATGGCCGACTTCGAGCGTGGCGCGAAGGTCGCCGGCTTCCGCGGATATTTCCTCAAGGGTGATGGTGCGCTCCTTTCCTATGCGCTCTGGCACTTCATCTCGGATCATTTCGTGAAGAAGGGCGGCTTCACGCCGATGATTGTCCCTTCGCTTGTGCGTCGCGAACCGTTCATGGGTACGGGCTACCTCCCGCAATCTGAAGAGGATCTCTACAAGACGCAGGATGGCGAATATCTTTCCGGTACGGCCGAAGTCGCAACGATGGGCTATCACATGGACGAAGTGCTCGACGCGAAACAGTTCCCAATCAAGTACTTCTCGTTCTCGCCGGCATTCCGTCGCGAAGCAGGCGCACATGGCAAGGACACGAAGGGTCTCGTGCGCGTGCACGAGTTCTACAAGTTCGAGCAGGTGATTCTGTGCGAAGCGTCGCACGAGACGAGCGTGAAGTACCATGAGGAGCTCACGGCGAATGCCGAAGAAATGATCAAACTCCTCGGCATCCCGTATCATGTGGTGGTGAATTGCGGCGGCGACCTTGGCTTGGGCCAAGTCAAAAAATACGACATCGAGTGTTGGATGCCTTCGGAGGGGAAGTATCGCGAGACGCATTCCTCATCTTATTTTCATGACTTCCAGACGCGTCGTCTGAATATCCGCTATCGCGACGAGCAGGGCGACATGAAGTTCGCGCACTCTCTGAACAACACCGCGCTCGCGACGCCGCGCTTCCTCGCGGTCCTCGTCGAGAACTATCAGCAGGCAGACGGCACGATACGAGTGCCCGAGGCGCTCGTGCCGTATGTCGGAAAGACCGTCATCAGAGGTTCGTAGTCATGAGCGGCTCGCGGAGCGCCGCAAGACGCGCCGCCGCCGCATCCGCATAGCGAGCGGTGTCCTTTTTTGTATCGTGCTCGCAGCAATCCTGCACGGGCTCTGGCAGAGTCCGGTGCGCATATCGCGCGTCGTCGTGTACGGTGCTGACCAATCGTTTGCCGCCCTCGCGACAAGCACGATGCAGGGAAGCTATTTCGGCATCATTCCGCGCAACTCGACGTTCTTTTTCCCTGCGCCGAGTATCCGATCGAGCATCATTGAAGAGCATCCGGACATCGCCGCAGTATCGATCTTTCGGAATGGGTTGATGGGACTTTCTATTCGGGTGGATTATCGCGTGCCGATAGCGCGCTGGTGCGGGCTCGCTCCCACGGAAGGGGTCGATGAGTACTGCTATCTCTTTGACGCAAATGGATTCGTCTTCGCGGACGCAGACGTCATCGCCACTTCCACACAGACCGTAAACAACTTCGCTCTCTATGCGGCGCTTGAGGGAGAGACACTTGAACCGCTTCGTGCCTCGCTCGCTCACGCCGACAAACTTCCTGCTGCTTTCGACTTCGCGCGTCAGTTCGCTGCGTTTGGCGCTCCAGTCGTGCGGGTCATCATAAAGGGAGATGAAGTCGATGATATTCTCGCGAGCGGGACGCGCATCACCTATGTGCTCGGGAACGAACAGAATGCTTTTACAGCGCTCACGTCTTCTCGGACGAACTTCAATCTCGCCGATGGTTCAGTCGAATATGTCGACCTGCGTTTCGAGGGGAAGGTGTATCTGAAGAAAGCAGAAGCGCCAATGTAAGGTTGGTGCTAGGGTAACGGTATGAAATCGTTCTGGAAGGAACTCAAGAAGCCGTGTTTTGTCATGGCCCCGATGGCGGACGTCACGGACGCCGCTTTCCGTGCGCTTGTCGCTAAGCACGGGAGGCCGGACGTCTTCTGGACCGAGTTCGTCTCGGCTGATGGTCTGTACCATACGCGAGAGATACAGAAGATGAAGGATGAGGAGAATCCACTCATGCGCGATCTCCTGAAGGGTCCGGGCGAGCATCCCATCGTTGCACAGATATTCTCGAGCAAGCCGGAGATGATCGCTTACGCGACCAAACTCGTCGCTGAACTCGGCTTCGATGGTGTCGATCTGAACATGGGTTGTCCCGATCGCAGTATCGAGAAGCAGGGATGCGGCGCGGCGATGATAAAGACGCCAGAGGTGGCGCGCGCAGTCATCCGGGCTGCCAAAGAAGCGAGTGGTCTTCCTGTCTCGGTGAAGACGCGCGTTGGATACGGCAAGGAGTCACTCGATGAATGGCTACCGGTCATTCTCGAAGAGGCACCCGCTGCGCTCACGCTCCATCTGCGTACACGTAAGGAGATGTCGCTCGTGCCGGCCGACTGGGAGCTCATGAAGAAAGCGGTTTCCATGCGTAATCGCATCAATCCAGAAGTCATTCTCATCGGTAATGGCGACGTAACGAGTATCGAACAGGGAAGACAGCTCGTCCTCGAGAGTGGCTGCGACGGCGCGATGATCGGCCGCGGTATGTTCGGCAATCCATGGGTCTTCGCCGGCAGGAAGCCGGAGGACACGCCGCTCTCGGAGAAGCTTGCTGCGCTCATTGAGCTCGCTCATGATTTCGAGAAGATAACGCCGCCCAAAAGTTTCGCGATACTCAAGAAGCATATCAAAGCGTTCGCTACCGGCTTCGACGGTGCAGCGCATCTTCGTGCGCGACTCATGGAGACTACCTCCGCGGCTGGGCTCGAAGCAGAGATTGACTCATTTATTAAGTCGTCGTAGTATCACACCGGAATAAAGAACATCCGCAGCCTAACAAATCGATACGAGGAGACATCTCATGTCTGACAATGAACGCTGTAAGCTGGTAACCCTGAAGGAAGCTTCACAACTGAAGGAGGATCTGAACCGAGGTGTCGCATCGCTCACGTCCGCCTCCGAGAGTTGGTTTCGGCCCCATCTCTGCCTGAACGGCAAGGAAGGTCTAGCCGTCATCGAGCGCATCGCGCGAAGTCCGATGTCGGCTGATACCGCGTTCGTCATTTTGAGTCATCCCATCGTGTACGGGGACGACCTGTGGCTCAACGTGCGGTTCCTGGTTTTCGTCGACCAAATCAGCTATCCCAATCATGTCGTGGAACTCACGCCGCGGCAGACGGCCTACATCGTTGATCATCTGCCGTCCGAGTCGCAGGCGTTCGTTCTCGAGAAGGTCAAGGCGTGGTATTTCGACTCCTTCCGAGAGCGTGTCTTGGAAGGTCTCCATCGCATCACCACTCAGTTCGAGAGTGGGGATCCGCTCCTCAAGAGCGATCGCGAGAACCACATCTTCGACGCTCATGGCGGCCGGTGCATAGGGATGGACATCCCGTATACCGAATGGGGCATTGCCGGCGAGAATCTATTCAGCGCGCTCTTCCATGGCACGTGTTTGGACCGAGACGAGTACGGCTACAACCGGCTGGACGCCATCCTTGACCGCGCCGATAGGACGAGATACGACACCGCTGAAGGAATGATCGGACTCGTGCGGGCACTGAACGCGTAGCGACGAGCCTCGTGTACGGCCGACTGGTTGCCCAGTCGGCCGTTATTTTTTATGACCATAATAAAAACAAGAAACCCGCCGAGGCAAGGTTTCTTGCCGGCGGGTTGTGTCTCAGTGAAGTGAACCGATGATCTTGGGATGAAGGTCTCCGTGTGGATTTGCCTTATCCAAGAGCCAGATGTGGCCACTGGGGTCGAGCCAGGGAATACGCGCTTCCGAATCAATATGCACGGGGTTCGGTAAGACGAAGAGTGAACCGATTTTCACCCGTTCCTGGACATCGTCAATCGCCAGAATCAGGTTTGGCTGAAACCCGATTTGGAATACGAGGCTGTCCTGGTGTTCCGTGCACAGGAAGGGAAGTTGGGTAAGAACGCCTTCCTTCTTCTCGAGCGGCGTGACGTGTGTGATGTACATGTTTTGTGTCTCCGTGATTAGCTTGCGAGAAGAATGACTGCCAGGACTGCAAAGGTGAGTCCGAGTCCCTGCTTTACGGAAGGTACGACACCGTTCAGAAGGAAATTGAACGCGAGCGTCATCACAATCATCATGACGATGGTTGTGACGATAAAAGCGTTCATTGGGACGTGTGGATCAGCCGCCTTGACGGAGTAGAAGTAAACCGCCGCTCCGTTGACGAGTCCTGCGAAAAGCAGAACCCAGATGGCATTCATGCTCGGCAAGGGTTGCTCCCTCATCGAAGGGTAGGCCAGCGCGATGCCGCTGATGGCCGACCCGATGATGACGACAGTGTTGATCCACGTCCCCGGCGCCCCGGAATATCTTCCGATGATGGGCCAGAGAGCGGAGGCCGACCCGATGCCGAATGCATACAGGACGTGGTTGATACTGAGTGCTGTTGCGTTCATACGAATCTCCCGATGTATACGTTGTCGAAGAAAGAACCTGGCTATATCATAGAGTATCAATGCGATTTGTCAAATACCGTCCTGTTTGAACTACCACCTCCAACCTCCTCCCTGTATACTTCCGATATGGCGCACCAGTCTCTCTATCGTATTCACCGCCCCGCATCCTTCGCTGATGTCGTGGGACAGGAACAGGTGACGAAACCGCTGGAGGAAGCGGTGAAGGCGAAGAAGATCGGTCATGCATACCTCTTCTCTGGTTCGCGCGGTCTCGGGAAGACCTCAGTCGCGCGGATATTCGCTGGCGCTATTGGTTGCACCGAGAATGATCTCTATGAGATCGACGCAGCGAGCAACAACAGCGTTGAAGATATCCGCGCGCTCACTGACGGCGTATATACGCTTCCGTTCGCGTCGCCATACAAGGTGTACATCCTCGACGAGGTGCACATGCTCTCGAAGGGTGCATGGAATGCATTCCTGAAGACGCTCGAAGAACCTCCGGCGCATGCGGTGTTCATTCTCGCCACGACCGAACTCTCGAAGGTGCCTGAGACGGTACAATCGCGTTGCCAGGTATTCGAGTTCAAGAAGCCGACACGTGCTGTCCTCGCCAAGATGACGGCAGCCGTCGCTTCGAGAGAGGGATACACGCTCGCGCCTGATGCCGCTGACCTCATCGCGATGCTCGCCGGCGGCTCATACCGCGATGCACTCTCTGTGTTGCAGAAGGTGCTTGCGACAGGAGAGAAGACTCTGTCGCGCACGATCGTGGAGCAGACGACCGGTGCTCCACGTCGCGAGCAGGTGCACGCGCTCATAGCCGCCCTTGCTAAGGGAGAGCGCGGAGCTGCGCTCTCCGCGATAGAGAGCGCCGCGAAGTCGGACGCGGACATGAAGCTCTTCCTTGAGCTCATACTCGAAGTGCTCCGCTCCACGCTCCTCCTACGCTATGCACCTGAACTCCGTGAAGCGCTCAAGAGTGAGCTTGGTGCGGACGAGTCTGTGGCGCTGGAGGAATTCGCAAAAGGGAAGGGCATCACGCATGCGACCATGCTCGCCTTCCTCACTGCCGCTGACCGTATCCGCTACGCACCTATCCCCGCACTTCCGCTTGAGCTCGCCGTCCTCGAGCTCTTTCCTGAACAAGCAGGTAAGTGATAATGTGTCCTTGTGCGCTCGTGCCCACAGCTGGGGGATCGTCTAATGGTCGGACAGGTCCCTTTGAAGGATCTAATCGGGGTTCGATTCCCTGTCCCCCAGCTGTGTGTAGGAGACTCTAGGATTGTTCCCTAACCCCCCCCAGCTGACAATGTTCATAAGATGTGCCATATTCCAGTTACATGGAGCTATATAAGATTCGCGGCGGAAGTAAAGCTGAACTTCAGGCAAGGAAATATAATATCGGAGTCGCGATAAGTCTTGGTAATAAATGGTTTTCTGTAGAGAATACAGCGGAACTCGTACGATGGGCCCTGCAATACTCTCGTGAGAGTGTGGTTGTTTACGCCGCTGACACGATTCATGCCATAAACCTAGAAGTCAGGAATCGTATTCCTTATGATAAGGCGGTGCGCTCCGCGACTGGAAAGGGGAGAGAAATCCTCTCTAAAGTTGAGGAGTATATAAAAATCAATTTCCGGCCGGATGAGGCCGAGAAAGTCTTCTATGCTACCTGGAAAGATCTGGACGATTCGACATACAAGAGAAAAGTGAACTATCTATATGGACTTTTTGAATCCAGTGTGGCGTTCGCGGAAGCTTTAAAGGCAATTGTAAGAAATCAAATAGCAAAAGAGGAACGAAAGTTCTCAGAAGAAGACGTATCGAAGTTTGCGACGTATATCTTGGAGGAGTTGCCAGAGTGTATAAGTCGTGTACCCGTCAGAGGTATTCCCTGTGACGCGTACGCGTACCCATTTGACGGAGAGCTTGCACAGTTTGTAGAAAGAATCCAACAAGGGGAGGAATTCCCAGAGATTAAGGCTAATATTCTAGACACAAAACCGAAAGTGTTTTTTGAGGTTCGTTAGAAGATCTCGAAAACGTCTCGCACGGCCAGCCAAGAATCTCAAATTCTGTATACTAGGCGCATATGGACACCAACAACCAAGAAGAATTCAGCGTCGATGGAAAGGAAGTCGTGAAGAAGGTCAAGGAGCTTATCGCAGCTGGAAATGCACGGCGCATCATCATCAAGAATGAGTCCGGGGAGACAGTCATCGAGATACCGCTCACAATCGGGGCCATCGGTGCTGTCCTTGTGCCAGTGCTCGCTGCCGTCGGGGCGATAGCCGCTCTCGCGACCAAGTGCACCATCATCGTGGTGAAGAAGGAGAAATCCTAAAACCAACGAGGCTAGACGCCGCGAGTGGAGAAACCCGCGAGCGCGTCCGTGCGTTAGAGTAAGTATGACAAAGAACCCATTCCTGAATGCACTCGCAGCGGCAGCGTATATCACTCTTGTCGCGTCTGCAGTGTTTTATGTTCCTAATTCGTTTGATGCTTCGCCGGGCATCATCGCTCCTGTCACTTTCTTGTCGCTCTTCGTGCTCTCTGCCGCCCTCATGGGATTCTTCTTCCTGTATCAGCCGCTTCAGTTTTTGATTGAGAGCAAGCCGAAAGAGGCGACACGGCTCTTCCTTATGACGATAGGATCTTTCGTGTGCATCACGGCGGTGCTGGTCTCCATAGGGCTCCTGCTAAACGGCGGGCTCTAGCACAGAGATAGGTCGGCTATACTATAGCTATGAAAGGTCTGAAGCTTGGGACGAATTTCGCAATCTTCGCACTGTTCTTCGGCGTGGCTCTTCTCGACGCAGTGCAGACGCAGAATTGGCTGCGTGTCGCATTCTGGGTAGTCATCGGCGCAGTATTCCTCTGGGCGGACAGAGAAAAAAACTAAGTGCAGTACTTCGTCTATCTACTCGAGTGCGAGGACGGTTCTCTTTACACCGGCATTACGACCGACGTCACGCGGCGGTTTGCTGAACATCAGAAGGGTATCGGGAGTAGCTTCACCAGATCGAAGAAGGCGAAGCGCATCGTGTATACGGAACCGCATCCGAATCGGAGTGCGGCCAGCAAGCGCGAAGCGGAGATTAAGGCATGGCCGCGCGAAAAGAAGCTAGTGTTGGTGAGCACTTCGGTCTGTGCTACGGTATGAACGATGCTTATCGACGTACGAACTCCTGAAGAATATTCGATGGGGCACATCAAGGGTGCTGTGAACATCCCGGTCAGCGACCTCGACGAGGGACACTTCGGCGAGCTCGCGCTCGTGGAGCGGGATGCAGAGCTCCAACTCTATTGCCGCTCAGGCGCACGAGCCGCCTATGCGTGTGCACTCCTGCAATCAGCGGGCTTCACGAATGCCGTGAATATAGGAGGACTCGAAGAAGCGATGGAAGTCGTGGCGGGTTGACGCAAGGCCATATTCATATTAAAGTATTTCTGGATGAAGTCTCATTGCACGATGGGTATCGTGCAATGCATCAAAAACGGGAGAACAAGATGGAAATACCGAAAGAAGCAGTCGAACAAACAAAATTGTTTTTCTTCAGGGCGATGCGCCGAGCGCTGTCGTCCGAGGCGGGATGGTCTGGGCAGACGTTTTTCCACCAAGAAGGCGGTCTTCGCTTTTATGGGATGCTCAAGATTGTCAACGACTTCAAGTCGACCGTCCTCGTGCATGCCAGGATGAGCATTTCCTTCAGAGGGACGCAGATTTGGTCCATGCACTGCGAAGGTCGCTGCAGGAAACGGGATTTGCCTTTCCTCCGGCATGTCCTTCTGCACTCGTACGCGAGAAGGGAATTCATCGGCGGGCGGGGGCAGATCCACTACGAACGCGGTTTGCGGGCGTATGGGAACAGACCGTTCCCCGGGCGGTTCGAAGCGTTCTGTGGTTCCGAGAAAGTCCATAAGGTTCCCTCGAAAGGGAGTGCGGTCTATCAAGTCACCAGCCTCCTGTCCTACGCCGGAGGTCTTGTCCACGGTTGAGACCCGTGCGTAGATTCACGTAAACGCCAGCTTCATGCTGGCGTTTTGTCTTTGGCGCTTTCTGTCCGACTCAGTTAGAATGCTCTCATCATGATTACTAAGAGGCATACGGCGATCACAGGTGTCGCTATGCTCGCGCTCGTGTATACCTTCGGCTACTCGAATCTCGTCATAAGCGAATACACCTCGCCTGATGCAGGCGCCCCAGAACGTTTCATCCCGCTTCCTGAACTCGACAAGGCGGATTATGATGCTCGGCTTCTCGCACTCGCACACGTGAGCACATCGACGCTCGCTACTGCCACGACGACAGCTACATCGACCCCTCGCTTGTGGCCGGTGGATGCGGTGTATCCCAATGCCGGAGCCATCCTGCCGTTCAAACGCATCGTCGCGTATTATGGGAATTTCTATTCGAAACAGATGGGCGTGCTCGGTGAATACCCGGCTGAGCAGATGCTTTCGATGCTTGCGAGTACGACGGCCATGTGGACGGCCGCTGACCCCTCGACACCAGCCGTGCCGGCAATTCACTACATAGCGACCGTCGCGCAGGCAACGGCAGGGAAAGAAGGGAAGTACATCCTCCGAATGCCGGATGATCAGATCGACCATGCACTTGATCTCGCTCGCCAAGTGCGAGGTATCGTATTCCTCGACGTGCAAGTAGCGCAGAGCACACTTCAGTATGAACTTCCTCAGCTTGAGAAGTACTTGAAGATGCCGCAGGTGCATCTTGCTATCGATCCAGAGTTCTCCATGAAGCATAATGAGCGTCCCGGTACGGTCATCGGTACCTTTGATGCTATTGACGTGAACTATGCCGCGCAGTATCTGGCAGGCATCGTGCGGGACAATCACCTGCCGCCGAAGGTGCTTATCGTGCACCGCTTCACGCAGGACATGATCACCAACTATAAAAACATAGAGCCATTGCCGGAGGTGCAGATTGTCATAGACATGGATGGCTTCGGCTCGAAAGAGAAGAAACGCGGTACGTATAGCCGAGTCATCATACCGGAGCCAGTGCAGTTCACGGGTATTAAGCTCTTCTATAAGAACGATGTGCGACCGCCAGCCAATGGCCTCCTCACTCCTGCTGAGGTATTGAAGCTCACTCCGTCACCAGTGTACGTCCAGTATCAATAAAAGCAGCCGCGCATGAGCGCGGCTGGGTCAGTCGGGTTCGACGAATGGGAAAAATTCAATGCGTTCAAATTTCTTTGCACGGTCTAGGTAGTAGACGTTTGCGCAGAATTTCTCTCCTCGTGCCGCTCTGGGGAGCCAATGGCGGTCCGCCTCGTACGTCCGGTCAAACGTGGCGTCATCGAGCGGATACCATCCCGGGATCATGTCGTCAGTCTCGTGAATCTCGCCCGACAGGATTTTCGCGCGATAGATGTATACGCGGAAATCGATTTCGCCGATGGCGTAGAAGTCGATGAGTGCGACGAGCTCAAGTGAAGCGGGATCGAGTTCAATCTCGAGTTCCTCGCGCGTTTCGCGCAACATGCATTCTGCGCAGGTCTCACCAGGGTCGAGTTTTCCACCAGGACCAGAAAGTTTTCCGGCCCCTATCTCCCCGCGCTTCTTTTCGCCGAGCAGTATTTTGTCGCCTTGAAGCACGATGCCGAGTGATGCGATTTTCATAGGGTTCTCCTCAGGTGTGCATTCTGCCCGTATGGTATCATCACTCACATATGGAAACCAACAACGAAAACAAATACTTTTTACCAGCAGCGGTCTTGCTCGCAGGACTGCTTATCGCCGGCGCGGTCCTCTGGAATGGCTCACGTCCTGCTGGCACGGGAGGTACTGGCGCGTTCGCAGCAGTCGATGTGAAGGACGTGAAGACCGAGGGCGATCCGTTTATCGGTTCAGCCGATGCTCCTGTCACAATCGCTTTCTGGAGCGATTATCAGTGCCCGTTCTGCAAGCGTTTCGAGACCGAGACCTTCCCACAAATCGTCGAGAATTATGTTAAGACCGGGAAAGTGAAAGTCGTCTTCATGGATTTCCCGTTCCTCGGCGAGGACTCCATTACCGGCGCACTCTATAGTCGCTCGGTATGGAAGCTCTATCCGGAGGCCTATGCTACATGGCACGAAGCAATGATGACGGCGCAGGATGACGAGGGCGACATTGGGTTCGGCGATGCTGCATCGATTGATGCGCTCAACGCCACTGTCGCTGGTCTCGATGCGGCGAAGGTTGCCGCGGACGTGAAGGCGAATACAGATGCGTACAAGGCAGCTGTTGATGCCGATCGTGCTGAGGCACAGAAGGTCGGTGTCAATGCGACCCCGTCGCTTATCATCGGGAAGGAGCTCATCCAGGGCGCATACCCGTATGCGAAGTTCCAGGCCTCGATTGAAGCAGCTCTGAAGTAAGTCGCGCCATTGTTCTGGTACCAATGCGCGGCTGGTTTTACCAGCCGCGCATTGGTGTATCATGGCGGGATGAACATCTTGGTTATTGCCCTCGCTGCGGGAGCGGCTACCCTCATCGGCGGCCTCTTTGCACTCAAGTTCCGTGACCGTCTGCATCTCGTTCTCGGCTTCTCGGCGGGTGCTGTGGCCGGTGTCGCCATCTTCGACCTCCTTCCGGAAGCGATTGAGCTCGGTACGCGGTACCATGCCGCTTCAACCATCGCTCTCTTTGCCGCGCTCGGTTTCTTCGGCTACCTCATCCTCGATCGACTCATCCTCCTCCATACGCACGAAGAAGACGAGAAGGAGAATGCACCGCGCGGATTCCTGGGTGCACTCACGCTCTCGACGCACAGCTTCCTCGATGGTATGGCAATCGGTATCGGATTCCAGGTATCGGTACCGGTCGGCATCATCATCACGGCAGCCGTGCTTGCGCATGATTTCTCTGACGGCATCAACACGGTGAATCTCATACTGCGTAACGGCGGGAGCTGGCAGCGCGCTTTCAAGTGGCTTTTGGTAGATGCAGTAGCACCGGTTCTCGGTGTGTTCTCGACGCTGTTCTTCAGTATCCCCGAGTCTGCTCTCGGTCTCGTACTCGCCGTCTTCACCGGCACCTTCCTCTATCTCTCGGCGAGCGATCTTATTCCTGAGAGTCATCACCGGCACCCGCGCGCCCTCACGACGATTATGACGCTCTTCGGTGCAGCCACGATCTATGTGATTGTGCAGCTGGTATAATTATTCTATGAAAATATTCTTACATTGGATTATCGGAGCACTCGCGATTCTTATTGCGAGCTTTATTGTCCCGGGCGTCGTCGTGACGCCAATGGTCGCCTTTGTCGCCGCAGTGGTCTTGGGTGCGCTCAATCTCTTCATCAGACCGGTTATCCTCCTTCTTACGCTCCCGTTGAATATCCTCACGCTCGGACTGTTCTCTCTCGTTATCAATGCGCTCCTTGTGATGCTCACGTCATATCTCGTACCTGGATTCCTGATCATCGGATTCTGGGAGGCGTTCCTCTTTGCTGTCGTGCTCTCTGTTATCAACTGGGTCTTCAATTCCTGGGGGCGCGATTAATATGATTGATCCCGAGCTTGCTGCGAAACTTGATGAGATACGCGCCATTGCCGATAACGCGTATCAATCCGCTGAATCGACACGCAAATATCTTTTCTGGACCGGTGTCGTCACGATAACTCTCATCGTGCTGCCTCTCATCGGCCTCGCATTCGCTATTCCGCAATTCATCAGCTCATATACGGCAACGCTCGGCGGACTTGGTCTCTAGACGACGCGCTTTCCTCGGGCGAGATTGATGAGGATAGGAAAGAACGAGATTGCGATGATGGCAAGCGAAATCGGGAGCAGGTATTTCTCGCTCTCAGGCACTATCGAGCCGAGCGAGTAGCCGAGCAGGAGCATCCCGGCACCCCAGAGGATTCCACCGATCACGTTATACGCGAGGAAGGTCCGATAGCGCATGGATCCTGCTCCAGCGAACAGTGGTGCAATCGTGCGCACGATGGGTACGAAGCGAGCGAGTACGACCGCTCGTCCGCCGTATGTCGCGAAGAACTGCTCCGTACGCGCGAGGTACTCACGCTTGAAGAAACGCGAGTCTGGTCGCAGCGCAAGCGAATCTCCCGCTTTCATGCCGAGCCAGTACCCGACCGAATCGCCGAGTATCGCTGCCACGACGACAATCAGAATGAGAGGCTGTATCGCGAGGAATCCGCCGGATGAGAGCATGCCGGCAGCGAAAAGGAGCGAATCGCCGGGAAGAAAAATGCCAATCAGGAGGCCTGTCTCTGCGAAGACCGCGAGTGCGAGTCCGAGGTAGCCTCCGGCCGTGAGCATAGCGACCGGGTCGAGATGGATGGCGGCGAGTAGGAAGTCAGTCATGTACGACGTATTCTAGCAAAAAAATACGGGCGCCGGTGTAGTACCGACGCCCGCGAAGCTCTTGCGAACTACTCCTGTATCTTCCACTTCATCATCTCACTGGCCCGGAGAGGGACGACGCCATCGACGTGGTCGCCGAACGGCAGCTGTCCAGGGACTTCCCACGACTCTTTCACGAGTGTGATCGTGTCCGTGTTCGGCAGAAGTCCATAGAAGTCTGCGCCGAACTCGCTCGCGAAACTCTCGAGCATATCGAGCTTGCCAGCCGATTCGAATACCTCGGCATAGAGCTCGATGCCTGCATGGGCCGTGAAGCATCCGGCGCAGCCGCACGCGGATTCCTTGGTGCCGCGCAAATGCGGTGCCGAGTCAGTGCCGAGGAAAAAGAACGGGCTGCCGCTCGTCGCTGCCCACAGAAGCGCTTGGCGATGCTCTTCGCGTTTCAATACTGGCAAGCAGTAATGGTGCGGATTGATGCCGCCCTTGAAGATTGCGTTCCGGTTCAGGAGCAGGTGGTGCGCTGTGATGGTTGCGGCGGTCGGATGGCGATTCCTTTCTTCGTGGATGATGAACTCCACACCCTGCCTCGTGGTGACGTGCTCGAGCACGATCTTGAGAGCGGGGAAGTCTTTGCGGAGCGGCTCGAGCACACGGTCGATGAAGACGGCTTCGCGGTCGAAGATGTCGACGTCGGGGTCGGTGACTTCGCCATGAACGCACAGCACCATGCCGAGCTTCTGCATCCGCTCCAGTACGGGGTACACCAGCCTGATGTCGGTCACGCCGGAATCAGAGTTGGTGGTCGCACCGGCGGGATAGTACTTGACCGCCTTCATGAAGGTGCTTCCGTTAGCGCGATTGATCTCGTCGGGCGGTGTGTTGTCCGTGAGATAGAGCGTCATCAAGGGTTCGAAGTGACCCAGATCGAGTTTTTTCACCTCCGCGCGGATTTCTTCGTAGTACGCCCACGCTTGGAGGGTGGTCGTAATCGGCGGCTTCAGGTTAGGCATGATAAGTGCCCGACCGAAGCGCCGTGCCGAGTCGCCGACGATATCGGCCATGTATCGGCCGTGGCGCAGATGCAGATGCCAATCGTCCGGCCGGGTGATGGTAAGTGTCGACCCTGCGTACTCCATGTCGAGTACGCAGGGCGGATATGCTTTCATCGTCATGGTTCAGTCCTCCTTGTGTTGGGAATGTTGCGAAAGGTATTCCTGAAGACGTTCGCTTCCGGACAGCATGTCCGCGAAGAATCGCGGGTTGTTCCCAGCCCAGAAAGGACCGGACGTGCAGAACACCGCTTGTGCACCGGCGGCGAAATACTCGACTGCATGATCTCCATGCGTGACGCCGCCAGAGCCGATTAGATCAACATGGCCCGGAAGCATGGTTGCCGCTTGCCGTATCAAGTTGATAGAGATCGGCCTGAGTATCTTTCCGGAAAGGCCAGCCTTGCCGCCGTTCGGCGTCGTGACTGGATTCCCAGATTCACCAAGGATGGTGACGTTTGGCAGCGTGTTGCTGAAGACGACCGCCCGGACAAAGTGCTGATATTCCCATACGATGCTCAGGATGTCGCCGAGAAAACCCGGATCAACCACTGGTACGTTGGAGAAATCGATGAGCGGATAGGTCGATTGAAGATTGTCGCGCTCCTTCGCGGTAATGTATGGCGACAGCTTGAGCCAGATTGGTTTCGTGGGTTGCAGTTGGAACATTGCCTCGAGGATTTCCAGGAGCGAGTCGGGGTCATAGGCGATAGGTACCGGCTTGCCGTGTACGTTCGGGCATCCGAGATTTGCCTTAATGGCGGAAACGCACGGAACGCTATCGAATGCTCGTACCCCTGCAACGTAGTCGTCAACAGAGAATCCGGCGACACTTGCGATGAGCGGGTGTGCGAGGCTGAAGCGCTTGAGTTCTGCCGCCGCTCGCTCGTTTCCCATGTTCGGCATGCCGAACGAATTGAGGCCAACGACCTCCTGCATGAACTCAGAAGCATCTTCCGGCCAGGACAGCACCCCTTCGTTGCCGGTCCGTATTTGGGGCGTGTATGAACCGGTGGAAACAGCTCCCACCGAAACATCGTGCCGCATATACGGAAGGGTGCTCATAGGGGTCTTGCAGGCACCAGCCCCGACCATAATGGGTAGGCTCATCCCGACACCGCCGATGAAGTAGTTTTGCACAGCGCACCTCGCTTTCTTTATTGTGAGTGGAAAATGACAAGGTTCAAACGAATGTTCAGACCGGTCAGACTCTACCTAATTTCGAGGAGATGCACAACCGAATGCTCAATATATGAGCACGGATGCCTTATACTAGAAACAAATGGAATCAGTACCGAAACTATCGACGCCTGAGGAAGAGCTTGCATATCTGCGCGAGCAAGTTGCTGCAAAGGAGGCGGAGCTTGCTGAGGTCGGTGTGCCGGAACGCGAACAGGTCATCGTCGAGCATCTGCATGCACATCATGCAGCCGGAGAGGAAATGCTTGCGCCCGAATATCGCATAAGCGAAGCGACGAAAATAAGCGAAGCAGAGGCGATACTTGCTGATCTCAATATGGGTGGAAGCGAGCAGGCCGTGAGGAGTCTGCAGAAGACGATGGAAGAGAAGGGAATCAAGAATGCGCTCGCGGTGCTTGAGAAGCTCGGCGACCCGCATGTTGCAGACGATTTCCATCGCTATCTCGTACGCTATATTGCCGCTGGATTGCCCGCGCTTGGTTTCGACGAAAAAGCACCGCGCTTTCAGGCGCTCCATATGACGCTGTATGAGATAGAACTCCCCGGTCCGAAGGGCGGTGAACCGCACACGCGTGCGAAAACGCTCAAGGAGCTCATCTCCGGTATGGAGCAATTTTATGCCGGGCTCCTCTCGGTCGCTGACGCAACGCACGGTGAACCGAATTATTTCGCGCTCGAGCTTGCGGTGCCCGCTGATAGTCCTGAGCTCCAATTCTATGCCGCGGTGCCGAACGGGAAGCGTAATCTTTTCGAGAAGCAGCTCTTGGCGATATTCCCCGATGCGCATCTCATGCCTCAGCCGCACGACTACAACATTTTTGCGACGAATGGAACCGCGCTCGCATCGGTCGCGCGCCTCGCAGAGAATCCGGCGCTTCCACTCAAGGAATACACTGATTTCGATTATGACCCGATAAACGCCGTCATGAATGCGTTCGCGAAGATAGAACACACTGGCGAAGGAGCAGCACTTCAAATCATCATAGAACCTCGCGGCGAGCGACACGTGAAGCACTACCGGAAGATTCTCCAGGCGCTCCGCAAGGGCGAGAAGCAGGGCACGGCATTCAACACGCCAGAGACGATGATTGGCGAAATCGCGCGAGACTTCAGCAAGACGCTCTTCGGGAATAAACCGAAGGATGTCGAGAAAGCGAAGGAAGCCGAGACGCGGCAGATTGAAGCGAATAAAGCGCATATTGAGCAAGTGGAGAAGAAGATCGCGACACCCATCGTCGGTACGACGTTGCGTCTTGCCGTCTCCTCGGGCGACACTGGTGTTGCGAATCAGGTGCTCGGTGATCTTGAAGCGGCGTTCAATCAATTCGCGAACACGCAGGGTAATCGGTTGCAGTTTGTGCGCGTGGACGCTCGCCATGCGCCGCGGGTGCTCGAAGATTTCTCCTTCCGCCTGCCGAGCGCGGAGGCACTCCCGCTATCACTTCGTGAACTCACGACCTTGTATCACTTCCCGCCGACTGGCATTGAGAGCTCGCCGCATTTGAAGCAGTCGCGCTTCACACACGCGCCAGCCCCGCTCGGGCTTCCGAGCGAAGGGTCTCTGTTTGGGGTCAATGAGTATCGAGGATCGGTGACCGAGATACACTTGAGTCCCGAGGATCGTTTGCGTCATCTCTATGTCGTCGGGCAGACCGGTACCGGTAAGACTGGACTCATGAAGAGTATGATCATCCAGGACATCCAGAATGGCGACGGGTGTTGCTACATTGATCCTCACGGCTCTGACATCCTCGACATCCTTGCTGCGGTGCCTCCCGAGCGGTATCAGGATGTCATCTATTTCGATCCTGCCGACCTATCTCGTCCCTTCGGACTCAACTTCCTCGAATACGATATGGCGCGCCCTGAGCAGAAGACGTTCATCGTGAATGAACTCCTGATGATCTTCAAACGGCTCTACGGTGACGTGCCTGAGAGCATGGGCCCGGCGTTCGAACAGTATTTCCGTAATGCGACTCTGCTCGTGATGGAGGATCCGGCGAGTGGCTCGACGATGCTCGACATCGCTCGTGTGCTCTCCAATAGCGAGTTCCGCCGACAGAAACTTGCGAAGAGTATGAACCCAGTCGTGAATCAATTCTGGAATGACATCGCGACGAAGGCGGGCGGTGATGCCGCTCTTGAGAATATCGTCCCGTATATTACGAACAAGTTCGATGACTTCACTGCAAACGACTTCATACGTCCGATCGTGGGGCAGCAGAAGTCCTCATTCAATTTCCGCGAGGTGATGGACTCGAAGAAGATTCTCCTCGTGAATCTGTCGAAGGGTCGGCTTGGTGAACGTAATGCGAACTTGCTTGGCCTCATTATTGTCGGGAAGCTCTTCATGGCAGCCCTGTCTCGCGCAGATAATCCGCGTACTCCATACCCGCCGTTCTATCTCTACATCGACGAATTCCAGAACGTCACTACCGACTCCATCCCAGGCATCCTCTCCGAAGCCCGCAAGTACAAACTCGCCCTCTCTATGGCACATCAGTTCCTGAGTCAGATCGAAGAGAAAACGCGCAGTGCCGTCTTCGGCAACGTCGGGAATATGGCGGTCTTCCGCGTGGGGGAGGAGGACGCGGAATTCTTCGCGAAACAGTTCGCTCCCGTTTTTGAATCGCTCGATTTCGTGAATATCGAGAATAGGAACGCTTATGTACGGATACTCGTGGGAGGCATACCGCAGAAGCCTTTTGATATGAAGACGCCGAATTTGCCACAAACGAACCCCGCACAGATAGACGATCTCGTGCACCTCTCCTCGCTCACCTACGGCCGCGACCGTGCTACAGTTGAGAATATGATTCGCGAGCGATACCTCTCGAACTAATTTCGTATGTCTGAACGTATAAACCCTAGAAAAGACTATCCTCCACGAGATGACGACGATTCTTCTGAGAAGAATGGTGGGCGAAATAAGAAAGATAGAAGAGCCGCCGTTGATGCTAAGAGAAATGGCGGGGAACTACCTATAGCAACCCCTATTGCCGACGCGAAATCAGAGGCACAGTCGACAGCAATAGGGCTCGCGATGCAAGAGGCCGAGGCACGACGGAAAGAAGAAAGGGAGCTTGGTGTATCTGTCGGGAACGAAGTCTTTGAATTGCTTAGTAAGCAGGGAGCAGCAGATGGGTCTTCAATGCCTGAGGCCGTGTCGAAAGATGTCGCGAACGTTCCGAGCGAACTCTCAGCAATATTTGGCGACAAGATTCCTGCCGACGCATTGCGGCTGTATGAGAGACTCCCTGAATCCAGACGGGAAGGGTATCTGGAAAAACTGCGCGCTGATGTGGCGCGAAGCAAGAAGAAAAGCAAGAAGTCTCCCACGAGTTCCGATGTGCGCTCTGCGAAGAAGTCCATCGCACGACGTGGTCTCGATATTGACCTTTCGGAGTCAGCCGCCCAGACAGAAGAACCTTTTGATCCGCATTCGGTACCGAGCGTAGACGAAAGTACTCTGAATGCGTCACAATACACCATTAACCCCGAGATGCAGGCTGACATGGATGTGTTATTCGGCGCCGGAGCAAGAAATGCACTTGAAGCAGACGTGCAAGAACAAATAAACAGAAACAAGAAAGCTCGAACGAGAGGAGAGTTTGTCGCAGACGCCGCGGAAGGCGAGACAGAAGACGTCCCCATGGCGGACGGTACACCGAAAGAGTGGAAGCAGAAATTGCGCGAGCTCGTCGGAAAGTTCGGCGAGGGCGCGAAAGAGAAAGTCTCTGGAGGACCTGAACGCATGAAGACACATCTCTCTGGGCGATTGGGCGAACTGGATACGGCCATAGCCGCTAAAACAGAAAAAGGTTTCCGATCACTTGGGGAGTGGTACGGGAAACTCGGATGGAAGAGTAAGGTTGCCGTTGGTCTCAGTCTCGGCATCGGGATGGGCGTCTCGGCAGCAGCAGGAGCGTCGATCCCGGCGGCTCTGGGGCTCGTCTTTACCGGGGCAGGCATCGGCGCACAGCGTATCGCTGGATTATCAGCAATGTTCTTGAAATACGAAAAGTCTGCACAGGATGGAAAATGGGAGAAAGAAAAGGCGATGGGGAAGGCGATACTCTATACGGCTGGTATGACCGGGGCCATGATGCTTTTGGTCGAGGGGGTGAAGGAGGCTATCGATTTCGCGAACCAGCCTCAGAAGGATGAGGCGATACTCAGGTGGATTGGGAGCATGACCGGGAACAAAACGCTCGCTCCTGACACCGCGCCAGGGCCAGAAATCCATGCTCCCGTAGTGGGCGAAGCCGCTCCAACTACAGCACCGGAAGCAACAGCTCCTACGACAATCGAAATGCCGACCGTTAAAGCGTCGGCCGGGCACGGCTATGAATATATGATGAAGCGACTTTGGGAAGATTTGCATACGAAAGGCGTCGAGCTGCCTGCAAATGCGAATCCCGAGAGTGACCTCGCGCGGCTTCTCGCAGCGGATGAGGATTCTATAGATAAACTCGTACATGAGATTGCATCTGATTCGAAGCATCAGTTCTTCCGCGCTGATGGTTCGAGTGTCCTCATCACGCCGGATGCGCAGATGACGATTGGCGCACGAGGCGAGCTCTTCCTCTCTGATGCCGGCCGTGAGCTGCAGGTTGCTCCGGCGCATGTCGCGGTGACACCTACGGCGTTCACCATACCGCATGTCGAATCGCCAGCACCGACGCCGGAAGCGCTCGATTTGTACTTCGGTACGCAGTCGGCCGCTCCGCAAGAGATAAACCCATTGACGGGACTCGTGAATGAACAAACGCCCGCTCCGGTAGAGACGGCGATGCCACATACTATTGCTCCTGAGCAGATCGTCTCTCCAGAACCGGTAAAGACCGTGGACCTTACACCTGCGCAGGATGTCGCCAATCAAGGGACTGCTGAAGCGGTTCGGGCTCCGATTATGGAACCCCATAGCGTCGTAAACTCGTTCGGCGTGGAAGTGCCGGCAGCAGTGCCGCATTTGTATGCCGATAGCGCTAATCGTATATTTGCGTATGGCGGCTCGCCGGTAGAGCGGGGGAAGATGATTCTCGACTATCTCATCAAGAATCCAGACAAGATTATCTATGCCGCTGACGATAATGGGGAGCACCGCATTCCGTGGCACCTCGTAGACGGGAAGGTGGTTCCTTCTGGTGCCCCTGTACAGACAACCGGGTTTCTTGGTTTCTTCAGGGAGTTTATGAAAGCTCCAGGCCCTGATGAATTTGAGAAAGTTATCAAATAACCCTGTGATATGATATCCCCTATGCAAGATGAATTAACCGCCGCCATCGCTGCCGATCTCGGCATATCCGCCCTTCCCATCGAAGAGCAAAAGCCACTTATCGCGCAGTTCGGCGAAGTCGCCCTCAAGGCGGCGACGCTAGCGGTGCTGGGGAATCTTGCCGAAGATAAGCGCGAAGCGTTCGCGAAGCTCGCAGAAGCGGGTGATGCTTCTGCGCTGAAGATGTTCCTTGATCAGGAGGTACCTGGGCACGAGGCGGTCGTCAGGACCGCTGTTGCCGAGGAGGTCAAACGGTTCAAAGATTTTCAATCTGCATAACTCTAATCCATTGATATGAAACCAACTCAGACTGGCATCGCCGTAGCACTCGCACTCGCCGTCGTCGCGCTATTCTTCATCTTCCCGGGTCTTCTACCGTGGGGACAGCCAGCGGCGGCGGACGAAGCTTCACTAGGATCTACTAATACTCAAATCGAATCAACTTCTATGACTACAGAAAATTCCGACCAACTCCAGGCACTTGATGAGACGGTCGGCACGGGCGCAACCGCCGAGGCTGGCGATAGTGTGACCGTGAACTACGTCGGTTCACTCACTAACGGAACAGTCTTCGATGCTTCCGCTAATCATGGTACTGCCGGCTTCACGTTTACTCTCGGAGCAGGGCAGGTGATTAAGGGTTGGGACCTCGGCGTTGCTGGCATGAAGGAGGGCGGCAAGCGAAAGCTCGTCATCCCTGCTGCCTATGCATATGGCGACCAGGCCATCGGGAATGTCATTCCTGCGAATTCCACGCTCATTTTCGAAGTGGAGCTCGTGAAGGTGCAGAAGGCTAACTAGATATAAAAAAAGAAGATGGGCACGAACCGTGAGGTTCGTGCCCATTGTGTTTCAAGAAAGACCAGGTCAGTAGGGGCTCTTGTTGAGCACCCGCACTTCGTATCCGGGGAACAGGCCGAGCACTTCTCGACCGCAGTTCTCGAAGGTATACGTCTGACCGCCGAGAGTGACCACACCGTTTGCCGTACCGGAAACGCCGCTTGCCCATGCGCCGTATGTTGCATACTCGCTTTGGACAGCGCCCGTGAAGGCTTGCGATCCGATACCGACACCGATGAAGCCAGCGGCGGCGTAGAGCACACCGCTCGATACGACGCCGACCAGATTGCTCGGACGCACCGTGTCGGTGTAAATGCGGCACGCGCGTTCAGTTTCGGCAACGGCAGCGAGCTGTTTCGCGCCCACCTCACCCTTCACGATGTAGTTCAGAGCAAGTTTGCCGCGATCGAGCATCCAATCCGGGACCGCCTGCTGGTGGGCGACAATCGTTGCTCTTTCGCCGTCCGGCATGGTCACCGAGATATTGACACGCGGGCCAGGGCCGGCGCATGCGCCAAGCAGTACTGTCATCGCCAAAACGGCGATCTTGGTATTCGTTTTCATGGTCAAAGACCTCCGTGAGTGGTACCGATTCGGGATGAATCGGCTTCAAATAGCTCCGTATACAAGAATATACCATTATTACCATTTGTCAATACCCATGCAATACGGTATGGTAGGGAGTAATGAGTGCCATCGGTTTTAAGATAGAAAAACGTACATCATCTGGCGGGGCGCGTGCTGGCTTACTTACTACGCCGCATGGCGTCATTCGCACACCCGCTTTCACACCGGTCGGCACGAAAGCGAACGTGAAAGGCATTCTACCTGATCAACTGAAGACGCTCGGTGCTGGCGTCGTGCTCGCGAATACGTATCATCTGTATCTCCAGCCCGGCGAGAAGATTGTGAAAGAGGCAGGTGGCCTAGCAAAGTTCATGAGCTGGAATGGACCAACTATCACGGACTCAGGCGGCTTCCAGGTGTTCTCGCTCGGCGCAGCATTCGGCAAGACCATATCGAAATTCGTTAAGGAGGATGCACCACAGGAGGAGGGTGTTGCCGTGTACGATGAGGGCGTGCAGAGTCAGCATGGACAGCTCGCCATTATTGACGATGAGGGCGTTACTTTCACATCGCACCTCGATGGCTCGCTCCACCGGTTTACGCCCGAGCGTTCGGTTGAGATCCAGCACAATCTTGGAGCAGACATCTTCTTCTCTTTCGACGAATGCACTTCACCGACGGCCCCCTACGCATACCAGCGAGAAGCGATGGAGCGTACCCATCGTTGGGCCGAGCGTGGCTTGAAGGCGCATCGGCAGAATATCGAAGCAAATAAGAAGCAGGCTCTTTTTGGCATCGTGCAGGGCGGTCGGCATGAGGATCTGCGCCGGGAGTCTGCTCGTGAGATTGCACGCATGGGTTTCGATGGTATTGGTATCGGCGGATCGTTCTCGAAGGAGGACATGAAGAGCGCACTTGTGGCAGCGGTGAGCGAATTGCCTGAAGAACTACCAAGACACTTCCTCGGTATCGGCGAGCCGGGCGATATCTTGGAGGGTATTGCAAACGGTATGGATCTTTTTGACTGCGTCGCGGCGACCCGCATCGGTCGGCACGGCTCTATCTATACGAAGAAAGGGATCATCCATCTCCGGAATGGGCAGTTCGCGAATGATTTCTCTCCACTTGATCCTGAGACTCTTGTCCCAGGGACGGAGGCATTCACCCGTGCGTATGCGTCGCACCTGGT
The DNA here is from genome assembly GCA_964507275.1 of uncultured Candidatus Saccharibacteria bacterium. GTDB lineage: Bacteria > Patescibacteriota > Minisyncoccia > Phycocordibacterales > Phycocordibacteraceae > C7867-001. The sequence goes on along the minus strand of CAZDPG010000001.1, from coordinate 311,913 downwards.
GCGCGCGGGTGAGATGACCGGCTCCATCATTTGCTCGATGCACAATATCGGCTTCATACTCAATCTTGTGGCGGGTGCGCGCCAAGCTATCCTCGACGGTCGCTTTGATGAATATCGCGCAGATTTTGTGCGTAGGTATTATGGAAAATAAACAAAGCAGACCGGGGCCTGCTTTGTAAGTTGTCGCTGGTTCGTCATTTCGCGATGAACATCGCTATCGTGCCGAAGATGAATGCAACGGCGCAAATGATGCCAGTCTTCCGCCCCGTCGGTGTTTGATAGATATCGAGAAATTGCGAAAGCACACCGGTCGCGATGCTCGACAGCAACATGACCCAGAGAAAACGCCACGAGAACCAAGAGCTGAAATATTCCTCCATCAAAATTCCTCTCGAAATGAGGACCAGACTGTCCCGTATCAGGATTAACATTCTTTGTGCTATATTGTCAAGGCATGGCTAACTTCAAACTCCATACCCCCTATCCTCCGGCAGGCGATCAGCCAGCGGCGATTAAAGCTCTTGAAAAAGGGCTTACAAAGGGCCTGCGTCACCAGACGCTTTTCGGTGTGACCGGTTCCGGCAAGACGTTTACCATGGCGAATGTCATCGCCGCCTATGACAAGCCGACACTTGTTCTTGCGCATAATAAGACGCTCGCGGCGCAGCTTGCCCAGGAGTATCGGGAATTCTTTCCTGAGAATGCGGTTCATTATTTCGTTTCGTACTATGACTATTACCAGCCGGAGGCGTACATCGCGCACTCGGATACTTATATAGAGAAGGAAGCGATGATCAACGCTGAGATCGATCGTTTGCGCCATGCTGCGACGCAGGCCTTACTCACGCGCAAGGATGTCATCATTGTTGCGTCAGTCTCCGCTATCTACGGCCTCGGTTCGCCGGAACAATACGAGAAAGTGCATGTGAAGATCGAAAAGGACAGTGTCGAGGACCGTGCGGCGCTTATCCGCAAGCTCGTTCGCATTTACTTCGAACGGACGAATGCCGATCTGAATCCCGGGCAGTTGCGCGCTATCGGCAACTCGCTCGAGTTCATGCCGGTCAACGAGCGTGTGATGTACCGCGTCACCTTCGAGGGCGATATCATCGGCAGTATCGACCAGCTTGATCCGGTGTCTAGAGCGAAGGTCGCCGAACCCGAATCGGTCTTCATTTTTCCGGCGAAGCATTTCGTGACGGACGAAGCAGAGCGCGACCGGGCTATCGGAGATATTAAGCTTGAGCTTGAGGAACAGTTGGCGAAACTGAAGCGCGAAGAGAAGCCGCTCGAAGCCGAGCGACTGAAGCGTCGCACGCTCCACGATCTCGCACTCATCCGCGAGCTCGGCTATACGACCGGTATTGAGAATTATTCTCGCCACTTCGATGGGCGGAAAGCAGGCGAGCCGCCACATACACTCCTCTCATATTTCCCGCATAAAAAAGACGGTTCGGCGGATTTCCTCACGGTCATCGACGAATCGCACGTCACTGTATCGCAGATCGGCGGCATGTATGCCGGGGATAAATCGCGTAAGGATGTGCTCGTCGAATACGGCTTCCGCCTCCCGTCGGCGCGAGATAATCGCCCGCTCCGTTTCGAAGAGTTCGAGGAACGTGTAGGGCAAGTCGTCTATACGACGGCGACACCCGGCAACTATGAGCGCGAGCACTCTGAGCAAATTGTCGAGCAGGTTATCCGTCCGACCGGACTCATCGATCCAGAGCTCACCGTGCGCGGTGTCGTCGAGGCGAAGGGCTATAAAGGTCAGATAGCTGATTTCATCGGCGAGGCAGAGATAGTCATCAAACGCGGTGGTCGCGCACTCGCGACGACGCTTACCAAACAGATGGCAGAAGACCTGGCCTCGTTCCTGCGTGAGAAGGGCATCAAGGCCGAATATCTCCACTCGGACGTGAAGACAATCGACCGTATCGATATCCTCACGAAGTTCCGCAAAGGTGGCTTCGATATTCTGGTTGGCGTGAACCTGCTTCGCGAAGGACTCGACTTGCCCGAGGTCGAGCTCGTCGGCATTCTCGACGCAGACAAGGAAGGATTTCTCCGTTCCGAGACGTCGCTCATCCAGACCATCGGCCGGGCAGCGCGTAATGTGCTTGGTCGCGTCATTCTCTACGCTGATGTCATGACGAACTCGCTTACCAAGGCCATCAGCGAGACGAACCGCCGGCGCGCGCTCCAACTCGCGTATAACGAAAAGCACGGCATTACGCCGCTCACTATCAAGAAAGAGATTCATGATATCGCTGCATCGATGCGCACAGAACACCAGAAGACGATCGATGAACTGCTCGTGCTCGATACGCTCGCGTACAAAGACGATCCGAAAGAGTTCCTCAAGCGGAAGAGGGAAGAGATGGAAGAGGCGGTAGAGAAATTGGACTTCGAGACCGCAGCGCTCATACGTGATGAGATATACAAACTGGAAGGTACTGGCCCGAAAGCCAAGAAGCGGCGCACCCGTAAGGCGCTTTCCGGGTCTTAATAAAAGTGGTACAGTCATACCGTACCTGCCCCGCCACGGGTAGGAATTTCTCATGAAAAAACAGAGCGCAAAAGAAGAACATAAGCATAAACACGGAAGCGACTGGCTTTCTGTGAAAGGTGCGCGCACTCATAACCTGAAGAACATATCGGTTGAGATGCCGCGCGGAGCGATGACGGTCATCACCGGTCTCTCCGGCTCGGGCAAATCCTCGCTCGCCTTCGATACTATCTTCGCCGAGGGTCAGCGCCGCTACGTAGAGTCGCTCTCGGCGTATGCACGGCAATTTCTTAATCAAATGGCGAAACCGGATGTCGATGAGATTACCGGTCTTTCACCAGCCATTTCCATAGATCAGAAGAGTCGTTCGAACAATCCCCGCTCGACCGTGGCGACGGTCACCGAGATTTATGACTATCTGCGCGTCCTGTATGCGCGCGCGGGACAACCGTACTGTATTCATCATGATGTACCCATCGTGCGCCTCTCGAAAGAAGAGATGATCAAAATGGTGTTCAATCGCGTCGAGGCGAAACGTGCGGGCACGAGCACGAACGTCATGGGTGTCGCGGTCGACAAGACGGCTGTCACTATTTATGCACCGGTCGTCGTGGGGCGGAAGGGTGAATACTACCAGCTCCTCTATGACCTTCTCGGCAAGGGGTATGAGAAGGTTGTGATCGATGGCAAGCTACAATCGCTGCGCGAGAAGATAGAGCTCGATAGGAATAAGCGGCACAGCATTGATGCGGTCGTCGATTCAATCTTCGTCTCAGAATTCATACGTTCGACCGTGGCCGCACGCGAACGTCTCTCGGAGGCGCTCGAGTTGGCCCTCAAGCAGGCCGATGGATTGGTGAAGATCCAACACGCGGATGGCACGATGGAGACGCTGTCTTCGCGCTTCATCTGTCCGGACGACGGAGCCTCGTTCCCTGAAGTCGAACCGCGTCTCTTCTCTTTCAACTCACCCTATGGCGCCTGCCCAGCTTGCAACGGTCTCGGTACAGCGACACTCTTCTCTGAGGAGATGTGCCCGGTCTGTGAAGGGAAGCGACTCCGCCCCGAAGCGCTTCGCGTATTTCTGAAAAGTAAGAAGGATAAGACGCTCGGCAAGAGCATTGTCGACTTCACCAACATGTCGATACGCGAAGCCAAGGATTTCGTCGATGGTATCGAACTTTCGGATATGAAGTTCGACATTGCGGCGCCGATACTGAAGGAAATCGACAGTCGTCTTACGTTCATGCTGAATGTCGGCCTCGATTATTTGACGCTCAATCGCTCGGCAGCGACTCTCTCCGGCGGCGAGGCACAGCGCATCCGTCTGGCATCGCAGCTCGGTAGCGGGCTCACGGGCGCGCTCTACGTACTCGACGAGCCGACCATCGGTTTGCATCAGCGTGACAATGACCGATTGATTAAGACGTTACTTACGCTCAAAGAACTCGGTAATACGATCGTTGTCGTCGAACACGACGAAGACACTATTTACTCCGCCGATTACCTTGTCGATATCGGTCCGGGTGCGGGCATCCACGGAGGCACAGTGGTCGCATCCGGCTGGCTCGATGACCTGCTCACGGCCAAAAAGAATGATACGAATTCCGTCACGCTCGCCTACCTGCGGCAGGAGAAGGAGGTCGCGGTCCCTGAGACGCGCCGTACGAGCGAGAAGGGGTCGATAAAGGTGCGAGGGGCGACGCTCCATAACCTCGTGAATCAGAATATCGACATTCCGCTCGGCAAGCTCGTGTGTATCACCGGCGTGTCCGGGAGCGGGAAGTCGACGTTCCTGTACGACATACTGCATCGCAATATCGCGGCACGCTTTGCGAAGCGAGAAGCGAAGCTCGAACACGTTGCCTCGCTTACCGGCACAGAATACGTCGGGCGAGCCGTGCTCATCGATCAGTCGCCGATTGGTCGTACGCCGCGCTCAAATCCTGCTACCTACACAGGTGCCTTCACCTATATCCGCGATCTCTTTGCTGCCACTGGCGAAGCACGTGCGCGCGGCTGGAAGCCGGGCCGTTTCTCCTTCAACGTCCCGGGCGGTCGGTGCGAAGCGTGCCAGGGCAATGGCTCCATTGCGGTGGAGATGCACTTCCTCCCGACCGTATACGTTACGTGCGACATCTGTATGGGAAAGCGCTTCATGAAAGAGACGCTTGAAGTGACGTATCGCGGCAAAAATATCTATGAAGTGCTCCAGATGACCGTCGAGGAGGCTGAGAAATTCTTTGGTGATATTCCCGCGATTGCCGAGCGGCTCACGAGCCTCAATTCGACCGGTCTCGAATACCTCACGCTCGGGCAGAGTGCGACGACTCTCTCTGGTGGCGAAGCGCAGCGCGTGAAGATAGCGAGCGAACTCTATCGCCCAATGTCGATGAAGACAATCTACCTACTCGATGAACCGACCGTTGGTCTCCACTACGAAGACGTGAAGAAACTCATTGAGATACTGCAGGAGCTCGTCGTGCGCGGCAATACGGTCGTGGTCATCGAGCATAACCTCGACGTCATCAAGAGTGCCGATCATCTCATCGACTTCGGTCCCGAAGGTGGCGCGGGCGGGGGCAAAGTTATTGCGAAGGGTACGCCCGAAGAAGTTGCCGACACGAAGGGTTCGCATACGGGCGAGTATTTGTCGAAAGCGCTCAAACGCCATGCAAAGCGTAGTAAATGAAAAGCTGACGGTGGGGAGGAGAGCTAGTTTGCCCTCTTCCACGCGTCAGCTTTTGTGTTTCTCGGTACTTACTTCTTGAAGATGGCCACGAGGCCGATAATCACGAAGGCAAGTTCTAGAAGGATTGTTGGCAATGTGCCCTCGCCTGGCAGCAGGCTGATTGCAATTGCCACGGCGGCGATGACCTGTATTGCGTTGTACAGCTTGCTCGTCGCCTTGATTTTTTCATTGGCGACTGCTGCGTAGTTGAGCAGAAACAAGATCATGCCGATCCAGCCGATTGCAGTGTACATATGAACCCCCCGTCTGTTGGTTGAAAGATCAATCTAACCGATGCTCCAAAGTATACACATGTATAAATATTTGTCAAGTCTTATAGAAAGTCTTTAGATAGGGCACACTAAAGATGTGGAAAGGAAAAATCTAGCTAAATTCGACCTGCCGGACGTGCCGGGCGTGTACCTGTTCAGGAAGGGACGTACGGTACTGTACGTAGGGAAAGCTACGTCGCTACGCAGTCGGGTGCGGAGCTATTTCGACGATGACCTCATTGCAACGCGCGGACCGCGCATCGTCGATATGGTGACGAAGGCCGACCGTATCGTGCATGAGGCGACTCCGACCGTCCTCGAGGCACTCGTGCGTGAGGCTGCGCTCATCAAGAAATATCAACCGAAGGCGAATGTCGACGGAAAGGACGACTCGACATTCCTCTATGTCGGCATCACCGAAGAAGAGATCCCTCGCGTGCTCATGATACGCGGGAAGGATATTGATTTTAAGAAGCAGACGACAGACGGTTATTCGCTAAAATCGATTTACGGGCCGTTCCCTTCAGGCGCGCAGCTGAAAGAAGGTCTGCGCCTCATTAGGCGTATCTTTCCGTTCTTCGATACGCCGAAGCCGGTCGGGACGAAGAGTAAGCACCAGGCGGCCAAGATAGAATTCAATACACAGATCAAGCAGTATCCCCGCGCGTTTAGCGAAAAGGAATACCGCCGCACGATACGTCGCGTGATGCTCTTCCTGAGCGGTCGTGGAAAAGAATTGCGCGCAATGCTCGAGAAAGAAATGAAGCAGGCAGCAAAAGAAGAGCGGTTCGAAGACGCAGCAGAAGCGCGGCGCGAGCTTTTCGCGCTCAATCATATACAGGACGTATCGCTCATCAAAGATGAGAACCTCAAGGATACTCGTAGTGGGTATGTCAGTGGTCGAATTGAAGCGTATGACACGGCACATCTGTCGGGAACGAACGCAATTGGTGTGATGGTCGTTGTCGAGGGTGGCGCACCGAATAGAAAAGAGTATCGAACGTTTCGTATACGCGGTGTGCAAAAGAACGACGACATTGCCTCGCTTAAAGAAATCCTGTCGCGGCGTCTCGGGCACCCGGAGTGGTCGTTGCCGAAAGTGATTGTCGTCGATGGCGGCAAAATGCAGAAGAAGGCAGCAGAGGCGGTACTTGCCGAGGCGGGTGTCATGATTCCCGTCATCGCAGTCGTCAAAGACGAGCGGCATCGCCCGCGTGAGATTATAGGCGCCCGTCGCGAGCGTGTCTCCGAAGCAGATGCCGTCCTTGCCAACAGCGAGGCGCACCGATTCTCTCTTGCGAAGCACCGGCAGGCCCGTTCGCGAGACATACGTCTGAAGTGAGTCTGCTATACTTTCCCCATGCAAACCATCGTCGGGGTGCTCCGGGGCGGACCATCGCGCGAACATGAAGTCTCGCTCAAGACGGGCGCTGCTATGCTCGCACACCTCCCCGGTGAGCGTTTCAGTACGCGCGATATTTATATAGACAAACAAGGACAGTGGCACGATCGCGGACGATTAACCACTCCTGAGCGTATATTGCGACAGCTCGACGTCGTGCTTGTCGGTCTGCACGGCGAATACGGAGAAGATGGGGAAGTGCAGAAGCTCCTAGAGCGTTTCGGCGTTCCCTATGCCGGTGCAGATTCATTCGGCTCGTATCTCGCGATGCATAAAGTCATGGCGAAGATGCACGCGCGGGAGGCAGGGCTGCTCACACCGGATTTTCGTCTTGTAGAAAACGAAGACGAAAGCGAAGCCGTCGCACAGGATGTCATCCGCTCTTTCCATCAGCCAGTCGTCGTGAAGCCCATCGGCTGGGGTTCTTCAGTCGGTGTGTCGGTCGTGGGCGGGTACGCCCCGGTACTTACCGCGATTCAGAACCTCTTCGCGCTCGGCGCGCCGAGTGTACTCGTCGAAGAATATATTCGTGGCAAGGAGGCAACGGTCGGTATCGTCGAGAACTTCCGTGGCGAACCGCTCTACGCGTTACCGGCCATCGAGATCATCCCGCCAGAAGGAGATTTCTTCTCCTATGGTGCGAAATACTCGGGTGCCACACGCGAAGTCTGTCCGGGTAATTTCTCTCGCGTTGCCGCCGAAGAATTACAACGAGTTGCGCGTCTCGTACATCGCACACTTGGTCTACGTCATTACTCGCGGAGTGATTTCATCGTTACGCCGAAAGGCGTCTATTATCTCGAAACCAATACGCTTCCAGGACTCACGCCGGAGTCGCTCATGCCCAAGTCCCTTGCAACAGTCGGCATCCCGCTTCCTGATTTCTTCTCACATCTGGTCAATTTAGCGCTCTCGCGGTAGAGTATTTGCATAGGAATTGCGTGTGGTATTATTCCTTCGTTCGGGCCGTTAGCTCAGTTGGTAGAGCACCTCATTTGCAATGAGGGGGTCGCAGGTTCGAATCCTGTACGGTCCACAGAACATAATCGCCGGATGCGAAAGCATGTGGCGATTATTGTTTTGCAGGATGCTTCCTCGTCAGGCAATATATTTCGTTCGCAAAGGTCGGGAGGAAAACATTTCGCGTTTGCTTGTTGTAAGCGAGCTTGTTCGTGATACGTTCAGCCGTCTGGAAGAATCCGACACACGTCCCGGTCTGCGCATCGAGCTCGTACAGCCGGCCATCGTTAGAGCCGATATAGATCTTGCCGTCTATCACTTCAGGCGAGGAGAAGATCCTCCCGTTGGTCGCGAATTTCCACGCCACGGCCCCCGTGTCCAGATGTACGCAGTAGAGATTCTTGTCGAGCGATGCGATATAGACGTATGAGCCGTATACGAGCGGCGTCGAGTAGATCGCTTCGCCGGTCGGTATCTTGTGCACGAGCGCGCCCGTCTTCACATTCAGTATGTAGAGATGCGTGTCGAATGAGCCGAAGCAGACCAATCCGCGCTTCTCGTCGAATGCGAAAGATGTTTTCACCTCGCCCCCGGTCTCAAACTTCCACAGGAGCGCGCCAGTCTTGGCATGCAGAGCGTAGACCGTGTTGTCGTTGCATCCGCACACCACGACATTGTGCCGTGCCGAATACGCAGGAGACGAGTGGGTGAGGCCGGGCATCGGGTATTCCCAGACCTTCTTGCCGGTCCCCATGGAGAGCGCAGCGATACCGCCCTGTTTCTTCCAGAGGCCGAATTCCAGACCGACATACACCAGCCCGAGCTTGTCTGATATGCAGGGCGATGAGCCGATCCAGTCAGCCTCCATGAAGACCCACTTCTTCTTCCCGGTCTCTTTGTCGAGCGCATAGAAATTTCCGTCATACGCGCCGAAGAAGACGGTATCATTGGAGAGGGCGGGAGAGGAAAATATCATCTTCCCTCCCGCGCCGAACATGACAGTGTGTTTCCATGCCACCGACCCGTCCTCTTGGTTCAGCGCCCAGAAGACGCCGACGTCGCTCCCGAAATAGATACGCGTGTCATCGATTGCTGGCGCTGACTTAGGCACCACATAGAAATAATTCGGCTTCTCGCTCTGAAATCGCCACATCACTTGGAAGGGCATCGTCGGGGCGCTCTTCTGCTTGTCGACGATATTCTCTACACGGATGAGATCCTTGAAATCATCGAGCGTAAAGAGCGATAACACCATAATGCCGCGCTTATGAAAATATTCGTAATAGGCCATATCGCGGAACCTGATGATGGAGAGGACAGTATCGACTTTCTTCCCGACGGATTCAAGCACTTCGATTTGCTTGATGAAGCTCTTCCCTGTATTCATGATGTCGTCCACTAGGACGATTCTTTCGTCACCGAGCGATCCCTCGATAGTCTGGAACATCCCTCCTTTCTTGCGGCCCTTCCGTATGAAAAACCCGTTTGCCGGTATGCCGCGCTCTTTCGACTTCATTATGATTCCCGAGATGAGTGGGATGGCGGCACTCTCCACCCCTCCTATCTGGAAGTCTTCGCGTGCGCGCACCTTCTCTAAAAGGAGTGCCGATATGTTGTCCAATGTGCCAGCTTCAAGCAGCACTTTCTTTATATTGAATAACCACGTAGAAACTATTAGCCCATAGGTCAATTGCTCGTATTCTTTTTCGCTCACAAAACACACTTGTGCAATCTTCTGCTTGAGGGATACTAAATCATCCGCGCCATTACCCATCGCGCCATTCTAGCATCATCGTCTTCCATTCGGGATTTCCATTGCCGACTGTCCACAATCAGGTGATTGTGGATACTTTGTTACCGTGGGAATATCTAAGTACGTTTCCATGCTGAAGAAAATAATAAAAGGCTCTGTGTACCTCGTCGCCTTGGTGGTAGCCGCACTTATGTCGGTATTTGTTGGGAACAAGGGAGTTTCTGATTACGTGTTGTCGCATGGCAGCTCTCCGGGAGACATACCGTTCGCGCTCGCTGAAACGCCAAGTAGCGATGCCAGTTTCGGTGGCGGCGACGGTTCGGCATCTGGTGACTGTGGCAGTGCAAGTAGTGGGGCGGCCGCCTGCGGGGCTGACGGTGGTGGCGGTGGTGGCGGTGGTGGCGGGTCTGTCATATGTACGGAACTGTACCGACAGGGACTTATGCCTGAGCGCGTCTGGCGTGCGGATCAAGCGTTTGGGCGACGGCTCTCGGTATCGGACCCTAACACCGTGGTCGGGTATCACGCGTGGGCACCGACCGTGGTGCACCTCATGAAGTCTTCCTCCATAGCGACCTCATTCGTTGCGCTATTCGCGCTCCCATGGGCAAAGGAGATGGCATATCGTATGGGAGTGGAGACGACCGGATCCCTGTTCGGAAGAACGGTGATGTACATCGGTATGCCGATATGTCGAGCGGTCGGTAGCTCTCTTCGTATGACACCTATTGTCTTTAGGAAAACCGCATGAACAATCGATTATTGGTGGGGTCCGTCATAGTCGTCTTGGTAAGCTCCATCGCCGTCGGAGCGTTCCTGTATTACCAGAAAGTATCGGAGGACGTTAACATTAATATCGCGGGAGCCCCTTCCGAAACTAGTGAAGAAGTAAGGGGAAGCGATATATTCATAGAGCAGCACAACATGGAATATCTCCAGGCGATACAGCGAGCAGACGCAAGCATTCTGAGCAGGCTACCGAAAGCGGATACGCTCAAGGCAGAAACCATCGATGAAGTCTCTCGGTTGTTTGATTTGTCCCGACTCGCGGCCTCTTTTGGCGCCACGCGGGAAAACGTTGCCTATCTGCTCAAGATTCTCGATTCAGACAGTGTAAACGCAGAGTCATTCAAGAGCGTCGCTGCGTTCTTCCTCATCAATGATGCGGTCGATGATCCGCGGATTCTCATTCCTGCAGTAACCACCTCTCCATTCCTGCAGCAATTCAGATCAGTTGCGGAGACAGTGTTCTTCCCTCGAGAGCTGGCGGCTTCTGCCGAAGGGATAACTTCCGGGCAGAAGACGAGATTCGCCGCGAGCTACCTCGTAGCCCTGAGCGAGAGGGAAGACGCTTTCGCTGCGTCAGCCAACGCCTCTTTGATAATCGGAAGCTACTACATGTATATCTCTCGGACACCGGGTACGGACGCGGAGACTCTAGCGAAGTTTAAGGCGTTGTCCCACATGCTCCTCGGCCGTGCTGTTACGGGTGCCAAGAAGGTACTCTCTCCTTCCGTAAGTGGAATATCAGCATATGACACGGTCGCTGGCTTGGATAATCTGTCCATCATCATGGACGGCATCACGCTGTATCATCTCGGGAATGAATTCCCTGAGGCCGCAGGTCTGGATGCGACAGAAATGCTCAAGACCGCACACTCCATCGCCAAGTCTGAGGCGGTCGGCCTGGACACGTATACGACGTATCTGTATGCCGCGCATCTCGCCAGATTCTCGGAGAATACTTCAGAAAATAACGACACCATAGAAACCCTGGTTAGGCGTCTGACGGGTGTGCCGCCGTTCAACACTCTGAGCAGGAATTCGTGGGCTATGAGGAGACTCATCGGCTCGAAGAGCACTGATTTCTCGAATGCTTATCGAAGAGAAAACATCGCCGCGGTTGCTCGTCGGAGTCCTACACTGCACGCATTCCTCGTCGCGAAAGACGGGTGGACCGATAAGGATTTTGCACTGGAAGAGACATTCAAATAACAATAACGAGGGGACTTGACAGACTTAGTAAATTGTGTACAATAGCTTCTGGAAATCGTGAGGGCGTGTTGCTCTGCGGTTGTTTGTAACTCGACACGATAAAAAGAGAGGAAAGCCATGAAAGCACTTATAGCCGTTATCACACTTGCGTTTGCTGCAATCATGCCAGTCAGTGCCCAGGACCTCGTCCAGCAAGCGGATCTGCCAGATCGTCATGTGGGCGATACGTGGGAATACTCCTATCTCGACACCAGGAGGAGTAATCCGAGTTCGCTGTTTTCGGTGACGGTGATAGACGTCGTTGCGACGGGCGGGTTCACTGCCGATATCGGCGGGCAGAAGGTTCCCTTCGGGAAGGATAAAGGGGGCGTAACGACTGCCGCCAAGAGTCTCGATTTCACTTTTCCGATAAAGATTGGCAAGGAGTCGTACAAGGCGAGCGATGATGCACAAGGGCTGCACTGGGATTTCAACGTCACGCGCGAAGTGGTTGCAATCGAGAAGATCGAAGTGCCAGCAGGCACGTTCGATGCTTTTAAAGTCGTATTCGTGAACAAGTACACCGGGTCGGCTGGCTTCGGCGCGATTTCAAGTGGCACCATCACCGACATATGGTGGTACGCTCCGGCCGTCAAGAACTTCGTCAAAAGAACCTTCTCCGATGATGGCGATCGCGCGGGCTCCGGACTCATCGTCCGTGAGCTGATGAAGTATCGGATCCAGTAAACAATTCGGCATGTTGCCAAAGACCCTCCGCCTCCGCGCGCGTGGGTCTTCTTCTTTGGATTTATGCCCAGTCCAGTCATGTTACTATCGTCATGTATGATGAGTCTCTTCAGAAAAGAAGGATTTTTCTTTTTTATGGTTGCGATAGCAACGCTCGTTGTTGTGGCGACCGTCTGGTTCTTCACTCCCTTGCCGACGATTGCCGCTCGCTATGTTTGGGACGAGTGGCACGCGGGCGAGCTCGCGCTCGCGCTCGATAGGTCAGATGCAGACCTAGCTTTTATTATCGGGAGTTATTATTTCGGAAACCAAACGGCTATCGGCACGGCAGAGAATCATCTTTATGATCTGTCTCTTGCCAAGAGATCCTTTAGCAGAGCATCAGTAATCAACCCATCACTGCCGCTTGCACATTACATGCGTGCTCGCATAGAGTTCATTCAATCAGATTTCAGTGCATCGCTTACGGATCTTGCCAAGGAGCTTTCTCTTTTCCCGGAGAATAGACGAGCGTTGTATATGCGCGGTCTCGCATACGCATATCGAGGCTTTCCGGGGGATCTCGTCCGTGCTGAGCAGGATTTCAAGGAGTTCGTAGCTTGGGCGCCACGCGAGTGGGCAGGGTACAACGACCTGGCATTCGTGCTCGCAAAGGGTACACGGTATGCTCACGCCCTCGCGACGCTTAAAGAGGGAATCGAAAGGGCTGATGGCGGTGACACGAACCCGTGGCTCTGGAATGCTCTCGGTGTGATGGAACTGAACTCGGGGAATCCCACGGAAGCAGTTTCCGCGCTGACAAAGGCGCAGACGTTCGCTGTATCCCTTACCGAAGTTGAATGGCAGAAAGCATATCCGGGGAATGACCCTTCAGCTACCCGTGCGGGTATTGAAGAGATGCAGATGAGCATCGCGAGGAACCTGGATGCTGCGCGCGCGGAGTTCGAGAAGTGAAGCGACATCTAACTTGTTCACACACTCCCGCTGTCTCTGCATGTTAAGCGCCTCTCGGGTTGCTATACTTCCACATACATGATGGAGTCAACAGCAATAAATAGGATTTGGATTTTCGTCATACTCCCACTGTTCCTCATCACTGGCGCCGTGTGGTACGTCATCTTAAGTATGCCGTCCCAGATATACTCAGCTAGTCAGACTCCTGCCAGTGTCTTGATGAAGTACAATTCGGATTATGCAGTAGCGGAGGGTCTTCGAAAAGAAGGGAAGCATGGTCTTGCATTGAAGAGTTATCAAAAGTCTCTCGATGTGGCAGAAGATGATTTCCAGAGAGCGCAGATAGCACTCGACATCGCGCGCGAGACTGAACAGTTGGGTAGATATGAAGAGGCAATCATTCAGTTCAAGGCCATTGCCGCTGACTCATCTAGTTACGCCGTCATTCGTGCCGCTGCGCTCACGAGCGTCGGTCTCATGTACCACACATATTCGGGTTCGGGGAGCATAACGCTCCAGAAGATCATCACAGAGACATTCAAGGATTCGCCTTATAGTTCGTTCAGGAACAACGGTGCTAGCTTAAATATGGCGTATATCAAACTCTTTGAGCATGCTGCGAGCATATATCCGTTCGCGCTCAGTGAAGCGCTTATCGCCCACGGGTATAGTGACGAACTCCTCGGGATACAGGCAGCGACGTCAACACCGCAAGGGAAAGAATACATCGCGCGTGTTGTTCAAGGACTGGAGGCGGCGGGCGCCGATCTCGTGAGGATGCGGAGCGCCGGTGAAGAAAGATTTCTTGTTCCAGAAGTTCTCGTACGAGCAGGAAGTACGGTTGATAATCTTGCGACGCTTGGTGTAATTAGTGGTCCGGAACAAGCGGAACCTTATTTCGGGGATGGCGTGCAGTACGCCACCGCCCTAGGCGACAAACCAGGGAACTCTTATGCACTCAGATATGCTTCTTTTCTCGCGAATCGGTATGGAGATACGCGTGCCCAAGACATTAGGAACCTCCTCGCATCATTCAGGTTAGGTAATGAGAGGAGTATTCATGCTACTTCGGTGGATTATCTCCGTTCCGTGAGAACAGAAGAGGTTCCCTCCGCACGGATTCAGCAGCTCGTTGCTCTAGGAAAGATAGATAGCAGCTTTAAGGGCTACCTTCTCTCGCTTGGGTGGCAGGAGTCTGATTTTTGATGGGACTTGTTGATAATCGTGGTACATGCGGGGAATTGAACATATACTGTGTCTATGAAAAGAGTAAGTGAAGTTCCTCGTGCGCACCAAGTATTCTTCGGGGTCATCATCATCCTTGGATTAATTGTTGCGGTGAGTAGTGCTGTGCAAGAAGCCGGTTCCAGGACAGTTGCGAAAATTCCAAAATGGTCAGAACGGTTGGGAGCAGGTGAAGTCTTCCCGGCGTGCGGTTCGAGTTTTGTACTTTCTTGCGTTTCTCCTGCGAATGCATGCGGACAGGCGAGTACCGGGATCGTCCAGTCCGATGGATCGTGCTCAGTGACGACACCTCCAGATTCCTCGTGTCCCGTTCCGAGCGTGACCATGTATATGTCTCCCACGGGGGATACCACCATCGATACTGGACAGTCCGCGACACTTTTCTGGGAATCGTCAGATGCGGTGTCGTGTCGGTGGTCAGGAGGTTTCGCCGAGTCCACGGTCGGGCCTTCCGGAAGTATATCGACCGGGCCTTTAACCGACTCGTCGGCGTATCAGATTTGTTGTGCGTATGCGAGCGGCGTGTGCAGTCCTGCGGCACAAGTGGTCATAACGGTGCTCCATCCGTTTGTCGCCATTAGCGCGTCGCCGGTCCGCGTGCGGGTAAACGGCTCATCCACCATCACCTGGGAGACAAGGGACGTGGGGAATTGTGTCGTCACCAAGAACGGTGCCCCGTATCTCTCCCCGTCGGGAGCATCAGACGTCATCACCACCCAAACTACGTACACAGTCTCGTGTGAGACGAATGGTGATCCTCTTGTAAAGTCAGCGAGAGTAAATGTCGTCCCGATATTCGAGGAGTTCTGATTCTCCCCAAGTAGCCATTAAGAACCTCTAGTGGCATACTGAAAAGATGCCCCGAGAGACTTTAATTGAAAGAGTAATCACCTCAGTTGGATCGGTATACTCGCTCATCCTCCACACGATATTTTTCGTGTCTTTCTTCTTGCTCGCGCTCCTGGGCATCGTCTCATGGAGCGTCATGCTACTCGTGCTCACGACACTCGTCTCGCTCGAAGCAATCTACCTTGCCATATTCATCCAAATGTCAGTGAATCGCCACGCCAAAGAACTTGCTGAGGTGAGTGAAGACGTGGAAGACATCCAGGAAGACATCGAAGAGATCAGTCAGGATGTCGATGAAATTCAGAAGGATGTCGATGAAATTCAAGAAGACGTTGGCGAGATTCAAGAGAATGTGGAAGAGATCACTGAAGAGGAGACGGATGAAGAACAGCACGAGAAGCGCCAGACAGTCGCAATCGAGCAGCTCACGAAGGATCTCCAGCGGGTACTTACCGATCTTGAGCAACTCAAGAAGGGATAATCTGGGAATCTCATTGGATATCTGATATGGTAGGAATGTTCGCGCGCTCCTAGCTCAGTTGGTTAGAGCGTTCGCTTCACACGCGAAAGGTCGCAGGTTCGAATCCTGCGGAGCGCACTCGGGAGGTGTTCTGTGTCGGGCCGGAGTATGCCGGTAGTACGTACGATTCGGGTTCGTATAGACCGGGTTCGATTCCCGGCGGCCCGACAGAGAACGTCTCTTGAAAGGATCACGGGCCGGAGTATGTCGGTAGTACGCCAGCATGGGGTGTTGGTAGGCCGGGTTCAATTCCCGGCGGCCCGATGAAATATTTTTTGAGCGTGATAGCATATCTCACGCGGGCCATTAGCTCAGTTGGTAGAGCGCGTCATTCGCATTGACGAGGTCAGGAGTTCGACTCTCCTATGGTCCACTTAGTGCTATCATGAAGGGCATGTTGAATGAATTCAAACAATTCCTCCTTCGCGGGAATGTCGTCGATTTGGCAGTCGGCGTCGTGGTCGGTGCAGCGTTTGGTACCGTTGTGTCGGCGGTCGTCGCAGATCTCCTGACCCCGTTCATCGCAGCCATCGCCAAGGTCCCTGATTTCAGCGGACTGGTTTTCACTCTAAACGGAAGCAAGTTTATGTACGGCCACCTGATCAACGCGCTCATCTCCTTCCTTCTTGTCGCCGCCGCAGTATTCTTTTTCGTGGTGAAGCCGATGAATCTCCTTGTTGCTCGGTCGCGTAAAGAAGCTCCGGCAGACCCTACCACCAAGAAATGTCCGGAATGCCTCTCCGAGATACCGCTTGCTGCGAAGCGCTGTTCACATTGTGCGCAGTTGGTCGCATAGCGTTTCTTTACAATTCTCGTCTTCAGAGTATGGTTTGAGACGGATGTACCCGTCCCGCCACAGTGCGGGGCATAACCCTAGAGAAAGAAACGGAGGCAGTAAAAATGTCTGAATCTGATGGTACCACCAACAGTATTGCCGCAGATGTAGTCCACCCGCTCCTTATGCGCGAGATTCGCCCGCCCCGCAATTGGGCCGAGTGGCGGACTTGTTGGCATGCGTCTGTCACGACACACCAGCTTGCCGGGCTATTGCATGGGGGGTTCAGTGTCGGGTTCGACCGATACGAGCGTGGCGAGCAGGAGTACGATTACATCGATCGGCTCGAGACCTACTTCGCCATCGCCGATGGCTGGGCCGACGGTTATTACCAACTGAAGAGTGAAGCGGATGGAGACAAGAAATACCGCGTCGGTTACGACAAGCATGGGAATATCGAGCGAATGAGTCTATGGGAACTGCGCCAACAGTTGGCGCAAAAGGCCTTCGACATGCTGGTTCGCAATTTCTTCAGGTCCGAAGTTGAAGAATCGCAACGCTCTTTTGACAAGGGCAACAATCCTCCTTGGGGCGTGAGTATTGTGTCTGGGCGGCTCTTCCCGATCATCCTCGACTTCTTCAGGATCGAGGGGAAGGGGGGGATTCGCAATATCTCCCGCCATGATGAAGCGGTGCGTGGGATACCGCACGTGACCAATTTCCTCCTTGGACTCATCGGCGTCATCTTCAGATGGGAGGAAGAGAAAATCGAGTCATGGACCTCCAAGCCCGAAGAGGTCGCAAGCAAGAACGTTGAGACGCGGCAACGCGTCGATTCGGCGAAGCCTTGGGCGATCGAGGTGTTGGCGTGCCTCAATAAGCTCGATTTGTTGTGGGGAATGCACCCTTCGCAACGATGGGGCGAATTTGTCGGGCTTGACGATGTGTGTCTGGCGAAGCTCGAAGAAATTGCTTTACAGACCGAGTTGAGCGAATACCACAGCCCGGTTTCAAAGTCTCGCCTGGTCACCTCCGTCGAGGAGGCGGCATACGTCGGCTCAAACTCGGCACGGTTTCTCTTGCAATACCAGTTGCGGAAGACCGTGCACAATCGACTCTCGGCGATTCAGAGGGCTGAATGGGAAGCAGAAGAAGCTTCACGAAAGTTGAAGAAAATCACCGCCACTGCTGGCTGAAGTCTAGTGGCCGACGACGGGCCCTCGCAAGGGGGTCCGTTTTTTATACCAACACAACACCCGCGCGGGGTTGTCTTGCGGAGGCTTAGTCTCCGCAGGGATGTTTGTCTCGATTGACGATTCCTGATTCTAAAGTATAGTAATCGCGGAAGTACCGCTGGGGTGGAGCCATCCGGCAAAATCTGTCAGCAAACTATCTCACGATAGTGCCACATAGGAAGGAAATACCTATGAGCAATAAGCCGACGCTTGCACAGGCCAAGCACACGCTTGAAATCTTTGATCAACAAGACATCAGCAGCACCGACATGCGTTTCCTGCACGATGGATTCCTGAGCGACTTTCTCGAAGGGGTTCGCTACTCTCGCGGAACCTGTTTCCCGACGAGGGACGAGTTGCGTGTGTTTCTAGGGCTCTTGCCCAAGAAGCCTACCATGGTTGTCGACCACGACCTCTCCTTCGAAGAATTGGTCACCGCTGGTCAATATGACCGGGTCGTAGACCACATGGGGAATGCCCGGCTATACTTTGACACCAGGGCCGGGAGGGGAAGGAAAAATGTGAAGATTCAGCTCCGTCAACTTCTCGAAGGGAATCTCAACCTGGCGGAAAATGAGGCGGAGGGTATGTGTGGCGAGCGTTATCGACTCGCGTCGTACGAAGAGATCCTTGCGTTCGGCTCTACGTATCCGAAGGTCCAACTCCGATGTCCACACGGTATCTTCGGCAAGGCGTATGGCGGCATCAGCCCGAAATCTTTCCAGCCCAATCTGTGGGGTCAGGACGGTGCGCGCGGTCTCTGTTTTGAGGCTGGCGGCGTCTACTGCAATCCGGGGACGCACTTCTTGTTTGTCGAACGATAGGCCTGTGTAATTCAGGCAAAAGCCCGTACCTCGCGGGCTTTTTCTATATCAAAACAATCCCCGCAAGGCTTCGCCGGGCGGGGATTGTTGTGCGGAGGTTTATCCTCCCAGAGGAGCGCGAGTTATTTCAAATGCGCTGAGACGAGTTTCGTCATCTCGAACATCGTGACTTCGCTCTTTCCGCCGAAGACCGGCTTCAGCTTGTCATCTGCAAGGATGTTGCGCTTGTTTGCTGGGTTCTGGAGGTCATGCTTCTTGATGTATACCCAGAGCTGCTTGACCACCTCGGTGCGAGGCATCGGGCCCGCTCCGACGACCGCCTCCAATTCAGGGGAGAGGGTAAGGGGCTTCGATAGTGCTGCGTTTATTGCCATAGTGAATATGATTGTATTAAGTCTGTGGGACTATCGTAGTATATAGCATGGAATAGGGGTCTTCTGCTATAGTGGGTGTATATGCATGAGGGTATCGCGGTCGTCCTCAAGGCGGAGCAATTAGGCTCCGTTTTCAATTTTCCTATCACCAACTCGCTTATCATGGCGTGGATCGTGATGGCGCTTCTCATTACGGGCGCGTATTTCTTCGGCAAATCGCTCACGCTCGTCCCGGGGAAGCTCCAGGCGGGTGTCGAATGGGCGTTCGAGGGGGCGCTCGCATACATGGCTGATGTGCTTGGGAGCGAGAAGCTTGCTCGTCGTTTCTTCCCGCTCGTGGCATCTATCTTTATTTTCGTCGCATTCATCAACGAGATTGAGTTTTTCCCTGGTGTTGGATCGATTGGCCTCTGGCACGCATCAGAATTCCTGCCGATTCTGCGTGCGCCGACAACCGACCTCAACTTCACACTTGCGCTCGCCATGATCGCCTTCTTCACCATTGAAATCACGGGCATCGCGACCTTGGGTTTTTTCAAGTATGCTGGAAAGTATGTTAATCTAAAATCGCCGATCGGGTTTGCTGTCGGGCTCATCGAGCTCGTGAGCAATCTTGGTCGGCTTGTCTCGTTCTCATTTCGTCTCTTCGGGAACATCTTCGCAGGAGAAGTAATGGTACTCGTCGCTATTTACTTCCTCCCGTATGTGCTTCCCGCGCCGCTTATGGGGTTTGAGATGTTCATCGGGCTCGTGCAGGCGCTCGTGTTCGCGATGCTCACCCTGTTCTTCATCAAGTTGGCGATCATGGATCCGCACGAGGCGCACTAGCGGCGCTTCATGCGGCTCCGGGATTCTGGGCCTTTTATTATTGCAACGTAATTACAGACTATGGATATAGAATCAGCACGCATGATCGGGATGGCGCTCGCAGCCGGTCTCGGTGTTATCGGTCCAGGTATCGGCATCGGCCTCATCGGCGGCGGTGCGATGGAAGCTATCGGGAGAAATCCTGAAGCATCCGGCAAGATCGTGTCGAACATGATCCTCGCGATTGTGTTCACCGAAGCACTCGGCATCCTTGCCCTCGTGGTCGCCTTCATCATCAAGTTCGTTTAATCCGGACTAACGTTCCATGCAAGAACTCTTCGCAGCCTTCGGCGTCAATTGGAGTCTTCTCATCGCGCAAGCGGTGAACTTCGGCATTGTCCTTGTGGCGCTCTGGTACTTCCTCTACAAGCCAGTGCTTGCGACTTTGGCGAAGCGGCAAGAGCTCGTCGCCAAGAGTGTCGAGGAGGCGAAACAGGCGGAAGAGCTGTTTGCACGTGCTGATAGCGAGGCAGAGGAACGCGTAAAGGCAGCTGATGTCGAGGCCGAGAAGATTGTCGCAGCAGCGCGTGAGTCGGCCACAACTGAAAAGGCGAGACTCCTGAAAGAAGCAGAAGAGCGTGCGGCTCATGTCACCAAAGACGCTGAAGCACATGCCGCTGAGGCGACGCTCCGGGCGCGGCGTGAGAGCGAGAAGGATATCGCCCGCCTTGCGGTGCTTGCTGCAGAAAAGGTTCTCGAAGAACGCGCATGATTGACACGTACACTCGGCTTCTCGAGGCGACTGCTGAACTCGAAGATAAGGAAGCTGCTGATGCAGCGATTACGAAGCTCATCATCCATCTGAAGAGTATGGGACGCATGAACATGCTTCCGAAGATTGCGGGTGAATTACGGAGAGTCGCTGCGCGTCGCGCCGCGCTTCGTCCTCGTGTCGAAGTCGCACATGAGAGCGAAGTGTCGGTGGCCCTGCACGCAGCAGCTCGAGAGGGTATCACTGCCAAACATGCGCAGGTGAATCCTTCACTTATCCGTGGCTGGCGAGCTCATGGCGGCGGGAAGCTTATCGATCATTCCGCAAAGCAAGCACTTATTCAGATTTATCAGAAGGTAACCGCATAACGTATGCAGAGCATCATCGAGAGAATTGAGAAAGAGATCGCTGCGTGGGCACCAGAAGTAGGTGCAGAGGAGACAGGCATCGTACGCGCGACCGGTGACGGTATCGCAGAGATTGACGGTCTGTCCAAAGTCGCCATGTCCGAAATGGTGCTCTTCGACCCTACCTTCGACCGGACGCTCGCTGAAGCATTGAAAGATCCCGCGCCTATATACGGTCTTGTCCTCAATCTTGAGGAAGACGGGGTGCGCACTGTGATCCTCGGTGATGCTTCGAAAGTCTATGAAGGCATGCTCGTGCGCCGCCTTGGACGCTTGCTTTCCATCAACGTCGGCGATTCGCTCATCGGACGCGTCGTGAATCCGCTTGCTGAACCAGTCGATGGCAAGGGCGCGACCGGTGCGAAGGAGATACGCTCTATCGAGCGCGAAGCATATGGCGTTATCGATCGCGCTCCGGTGAATGTCCCGCTTCACACGGGTATCAAGGCGGTTGACGCGATGATTCCGATTGGTCGTGGACAGCGCGAGCTCATCATCGGTGATCGAGGCACTGGCAAAACCAGTATCGCTATCGATACAATCTTGAACCAGAAGAGCGAACCGGAAGCAACGCGGCCGATCTGCATCTATGTGGCTATCGGGCAGAAGGAGTCGAAGACTGCGAAGATTGTTGCCGAGCTCGCGGCTCGTGGCGCGATGGAGTACACCATCGTCGTGACCGCTCCTGCCTCGGCCCCTGCTGCACTGCAGTTCCTCGCGCCGTTTGCCGGGGCGACCATAGGTGAATATTTCATGGAACAGGGAAGGGATGCACTCGTCATCTACGATGATCTTTCCAAACAGGCTGTTGCGTATCGCCAGATGTCGCTCCTCCTGCGCCGTCCGCCAGGTCGCGAAGCATATCCGGGAGATATCTTCTACCTGCATTCGCGCCTTCTTGAGCGCGCGGCGAAGCTCTCCAAAGAAAAGGGCGGAGGGTCGCTCACAGCGCTCCCGATCATTGAGACGCAAGAAGGGGACGTCTCGGCCTATATCCCGACGAATGTCATTTCTATCACCGATGGACAGATCTATCTCGAAGCTGATCTCTTCAACAAAGGTCAGCGTCCGGCAATCAATGTCGGCATCTCGGTCTCGCGCGTGGGAAGCGCTGCGCAGACGAAAGCGATGAAGAAAGTCTCGGGCAAGATCAAGCTTGAGCTGGCGCAGTTCCGCGAGCTCGAAGCGTTCATGCAGTTCTCATCCGACCTCGATGCCGATACGAAGAAGCGTATCGATGCCGGTCGCCGCATGACGGAGATTTTGAATCAGGGTCGCGGCGTGCCGCTTCCGTTCGAGATGGAGTCGGCGGTCATATTTGCCGCAACGAACGGCTATCTTGATACCGTCGAGGCGGGGGACGTGGGTGCGGTTGAAGCGAAGTTGCAAGAGTATCTCTCGCGCGAGGCCGGTGGTGTCCTCATGGCGATTAAAGAATCGAAAGAGATTCGTGAGGATTCAGACACGACGCTCCGTGAGAAGTTATCTGCGTTCGTCGCACGGCATCTGACGGTCGTCGCATAGGTACCTATGGCACTGAAGGATATAAAAGCGAAGATTGGGGCGACGAATCGCACGCATAAAGTGACGCGAGCGATGGAAGCCGTCTCGGCAGTGAAGATGCGCAAGACGCAGGCGACGGCAATTGCCGGACGCCCATATGCGCGCGCGGCGCTCTCAATCCTCGCCCGTCTTGCCGGAAGTGCTGATCTCGCCCACCATCCGCTCACTCGTACACGCGAAGTCAGGCACGTCGCCCTCGTCATCCTCACGAGTGATAAGGGGCTCGCAGGCGCCCTCAATAGTGGTGTTATTAAAGCGGCGGAAGAGGCTCTTGTTGCGTATCCTGTCGCGGCGGTCACGATCTATGCGTACGGCCGGAAAGGTGAGGAATATTTTTCTCGCCGCGGCTATCGCATCGCGCAGGCGTTTGAGAACAAAAAGGATGTCATTGAGCTTTCGCTCATGGAGGAACTCTCAGCACGGATATCTCGCGAATTCACGGATGAGGCGTACGACGAAGTTCTCGTCGCGTACAGCAATTTCAAGTCGACATTCGAGCAGGTGCCAGCAGTGCGACGATTACTACCGCTTGCGGTTGCGGATGTTGCGCGCCTGGTCGGCGAGATTATGCCGGAAAAAGGGAAGTGGAGCGAGCCACGTGAGATAATGTCGCCCGCGGCCTATGATGTTGAACCGGATGGCACCGTGATCGTTGACATCCTTGCTCCGAAACTGGTCGCCGTGTCCTTGTATCACTTCCTTCTCGAATCGAAGGCATCTGAGCACTCAGCGCGCATGGTCGCGATGAAGAATGCGAGCGACAAGTCGAAAGAAGTCGCGCACGATCTTACCCGTCTCTTCAATAAGATCCGCCAGGCGGCGATTACGCGCGAAGTGTCAGAGATTATTAGCGGGCGCGAGGCATTAGCAACATAACTTTACATATATGAAGAATGGAATCATCACAGAAATAATCGGACCGGTCGTCGACGTGCACTTTGCTGCCGGAAAAGAATCGCGCCCAGCGATTGGCGATGCACTCGTCATCAATAAGACCGAGGTTCACGGTCGCATCACGCTTGAAGTCGCTTCGCACCTCGGGCTCGATCGGGTGCGCGCGATTTCGATGAATGAAACGTCCGGTCTCATGCGTGGCGAAGAGGTGGCCCCAACCGGCGCGCCAATTAGCGTCCCAGTGGGAGAAGCAACTCTCGGACGACTTTTCAATGTGCTAGGCGAGCCAGTTGATGGGAAGGGCCCGATGGCGGCAGAGGTGAAGCGCCTCCCGATCCATCGCGCACCACCTACGTTCGATGAGCAGACGACGAAGGCTGAGATTTTCGAGACGGGTATCAAAGCGATTGATCTCATCATCCCCTTCCTCAAGGGCGGCAAAGTCGGTCTCTTCGGCGGTGCGGGTGTGGGGAAGACCGTGCTCATCCAAGAGCTCATACGCAACGTTGCCACCGAGCACGGCGGCTACTCCGTCTTCGCTGGCGTGGGTGAGCGCGTGCGCGAAGGCAACGACCTGTATCACGAGATGGCAGACTCAGGCGTGCTTGAGAAGACCGCACTTGTCTTCGGTCAGATGAATGAAGTCCCTGGCGCGCGTGCGCGCGTCGCGCTCACCGGTCTCACGCAGGCTGAATATTTCCGCGACGAGGGTGGCAAGGACGTCCTCTTCTTCATGGATAACGTGTTCCGCTTCATCCAGGCAGGTTCCGAAGTGTCCTCGCTCCTCGGTCGCGTACCGAGTGCCGTGGGGTATCAGCCAACTCTTGCTGAAGAGATGGGCAAGCTGCAGGAGCGCATCACTTCGACCAAGAAGGGTTCGATTACCTCGGTGCAGGCCGTGTATGTGCCAGCCGATGACTTGACCGACCCTGCTCCGGCGACGACCTTTGCGCACTTGGACGGCACCGTGGTGCTCTCCCGCGCGCTCGCTTCGCTCGGCATCTACCCGGCTATCGATCCGCTTGAGTCTTCCAGTGCGGCGCTCACTCCTGAGATTGTGGGCGAGGAGCATTATCGCGTTGCGACGCAGGTGAAGCAGGTGCTCCAGCGCTACAAGTCGCTCCAGGACATCATTGCTATTCTCGGTATCGAGGAACTCTCGGAGGAGGATCGGCTCTCAGTTGCTCGCGCACGCAAACTCGAGCGCTTCCTCTCCCAGCCGTTCTTCGTCGGCGAACCATTCACTGGCATGCCGGGTCAGTACGTCTCACGCGAAGAGACTGTGCGCGGATTCAAGGAAATCGTGGAAGGGAAGCATGATGATAAGCCGGAACAGGCCTTCTACATGAAGGGCGGAATCGACGACGTGAAGTAGTATGAAGACGTTTCGTCTCACGATTGCGAGAGTCGGAGAACACGTCTTCGACGGTCCTGTCGTATCGGCATCGTTTCCTGGTGCGGAAGGAACGTTCGAGGTTCTTGCCGAACATGAAGCCTTCGTCTCTTTGTTGCGAGACGGACGCGTGCGTGTCACGACAGAAGAAGGCGAGGTACACCACTTTGTTGTCGCAGAAGGAGGAGTGGCAGAAGTCTCGCATAATCAAGCGACTATCCTCCTCTAGAGCTTGCGTCATACGTACAAAGCGTATACTAGAGATATGACGTTTGAAGGGAATGGAGGTGATAGCGTTCCGCGCCGCAAGCGCGTGCCGCATTATCATGGCGACGAAGTGCGTGTGCTCTTCCTTGTGGGCGCACTCGTCCTCATCATCGCGCAGTCGACCGGCGCGGATCTCCCGCTATCGACGACCGGCGCTGTCGTAAGTGCTGCGCTCCTTGTCATCGCCGCAGGCATCACGAATCCGATGCAGTCGGGAATCCACTGGTTCAACGCGCTCTTCGCGCTCTCGGGCACGCTTCTCTTTGGTATATCGGCGGTTAGTCATTATCGTGCCGGTCTCAGTGTGTTTGATGCTTCCTTCGCGTCGACCGAAGCGCTCGCACTCCTCTCGCTCCTCGCCCTGTACTTCACGACGCGCACCATCCGCGGCATTATCCAGCGTGCGCGCCTCTCCTGATTTCCTATGTCTGTCCAGAGCTTTGTTCTCAATCAATACGCGAAGTGGAAGCTGAAGGATATGCCGGAGGCACAGCGCGAGCAAATGACAGCACTCATTGTGAAGAATCCAGATCTTTTCAAAAAGATTGGTGAAGAGATTGAGCGCCGGAAGAAAGGTGGCGAAAGTGAGATGAAAGCGTCGATGGACGTGATGAAGAAGTACCGCGTCGAGCTCGCAGAACTCATGCAGAAATGATGCCATGACGACAACACTTATTGCTTTCATCGTGTTCTGCCAAGCGCTCGGCGCGCTCATCGGTGCCGGCACGACCGTCTGGGGCGAGCTTGC
This sequence comes from uncultured Candidatus Saccharibacteria bacterium, assembly GCA_964507275.1. Classification (GTDB taxonomy): domain Bacteria; phylum Patescibacteriota; class Minisyncoccia; order Phycocordibacterales; family Phycocordibacteraceae; genus C7867-001. Next base: position 285,938 of record CAZDPG010000001.1, on the reverse strand, counting down.
GTATCTCCGTGCAATCCGCGATGGCAAGATAGACCATGCTGAGCGCGTGCACCTACGCATCATCGCTCATGGACTTCATTTCGGTATGACGCTCCTGCTCCTCGCTTCGTTCGCTCTCGTCATCGTGGCATATCTGTCGCACGAGACCGTCCAGCCGGCGCTCATGCCAAGCTATTGGACGCTCGTATTGTTCGCTCTCCTCATCATTTACGTATCGTGGGCACTCTCGCGCCATCGCATCTCGTTCGCGTTCGGTTCTGCGATAGCGTTCACTGCGTGGTGGTTCCTTGCCTATCTCACGCTCGGTTGGATACCTTCGCTCTCGTTCGGAGCGACAGTGGCATTCTTCATCGTCGCAACGGCCATTTTCTACGGCATCCTCTACTATGTGCGCATGCTTGCTCATCCGCGAGGATGATCCTCTAACGTCTTGCTTATCTCTGGGCTAGTGGGGTAGACTGTCGCCGGTCTGTTTTTTCACAACCAAGGGGACAATAATGAAAAAGAATCTAGGAAGTGAATTGTTGATTTACCTGCTTTTCCGGACTGGGTTGCGCTTGAGCCTTGCCGCCAGCATGTTGGAGATGTCTCAAATGTCTATCCAGAATTGGATGTCGAGCGCGAGCATGGTTCAGTTCGTCCCGAAGACTTTCATCAAAGGGATGTTCATCCAGCCGGAGGGGTTTCTCAGGTCCAGGTTCAAAAGTCTCGCGGGGCATGCCTTCTTCCAGGTGTTCACTAAAGTGAAGGAGCACGTTCAAAGTTGCTACCAGTTCGAGAACGAGAAGCTTCTCACTGTCTTCACGTTCGTCATCGCCCAGGAGCTGTTTCAGAAGGAGTACGTCGCGCATCTTAAGAAGTTTGCGTCGGACGGGCACTTCGACAAACAGATTACGGCATCGCACCTCTGGCAGTTCGTGCGGTTCAGGGAAGCCGGGCTTATTAGGGTGATGTCGTGCCGATGTGGTCACCCTGGTCCGGAGTCTCTCTCGAAATCGGGTAGTGCCCACTGCTCGTGTCGGCTCCCTGCGCGAAACAGGAAGTATTGGATGGATTTCGGGAACGAGATTGATCGAATCCTGACCGATACCGACAAAGGAACCATCGCTAATCGGTCTCAGGTAGATGCGGTCCTGCAGAATCTGCTTCTCGAAGCATCGCTCAGTGTACTTGGCATCGTTGAACAGCCGGCATAGCCGGTTGTTTTTTTGCCCCAGCAATACACAAACCCGTCCTTTTTCTCTTCCGACAGGGTAGTTTGAGACTATGCTCAAGATAGGTACCGCATGTTCTCTATGAACCATTTTTTTAGACCAGGCAAAGGAAAGGGAATTCCATTTACTTTCACTATCATATTACCGCCGCCGGACTATCGTAACCGCAAGAAGCAACAATCATCAGTCATCATCGAAGATGTCATAGTAGGTGAGCCGCGCAAACCCGTCGTCGTGATATAGAGTCATCTAAGATAAAAAAACAATGACGCTGGGGATAGTCATTATCGAATTTTTCGTACCTGAAAATCTTTGACCATTAGTTAGACATTCCTGTCTTTGTATAGTATCTTGTCGGCGGCGTGCAATTTTTGCTTTTTGTCGACAACCAATGGATGAGGGAGGGTATCATGGCGTTCAATAGTCAGCTTTTTAACATCCTCGCCCTGATGAGGATGTGCGGTGGTCAGTCCGCTAGGTTCCTGGCTAACAACTACGAGAACCGCATCGAAGTATTTCTCCGCTTCATCGATATTCTTCCGGATCGCATCGTAGAAATGGCGGAAGGCGATGAAGAAACTAAGGAAAAAACGTGCATGTTGGTATTCTGCTATGGATGGCTTAACCCTGAAGGAAAATTCATCCCGGTCAGATTCGCGCAACATGATGTAACTGTCAGGCAAATAACGGGCTTTGACGAATGCGACAAGGCCTGTGCGGCAGGATGGTTGAAATTCACCGTTGGGCTTCCTTATAACCAACACGGTGAATGCATCTTCGAACCTGGAGCCGACAAGCGGCTGGTAACTCTGGCTCAGAGAAACTGGCTCAATGAATGGCTCGAGACCATAGCGCAAGAAGAAACCCGGCCACGATTCTTGAAGGCCGCTTGATGATGTAGCTCCACCAGTCTACGAAAGCCCATGAGCTTCTCGTGGGCTTTTCGTTTTTATATAACAATGTTACTGGGTCGATGCACTAATTTCATTTCTTTGAAACTTGAAGTTTCAGTAGAAAAAGGCAATAGTGGGTAACATGCTTAAGATAGGAATCGTCGGTCTACCGAACGTGGGGAAATCCACGCTTTTTAATGCACTCACAAAAGCTTCTGTGCCGGCGGAGAATTATCCGTTCTGCACCATCGATCCTTCGGTCGGTGTCGTCGGGGTTCCAGACGAGCGTCTCGGCAAGCTCGCGGCCTTCTCGAAGACCGAGAAGATAATCCCGGCAGCGATAGAGTTCGTCGACATCGCCGGCCTGGTGAAGGGTGCCGCAGAAGGTGAAGGACTCGGAAATCAATTCCTTGCGAATATACGCGAGACCGATGCAATACTGCAGGTCGTGCGCTTTTTCGACGATTCGGAGGTGCATCATGTCGAAGGCGACATCGAACCGTACAAGGATATCGAGATCATCAATTTGGAGCTTGCGCTTGCTGATGCTGAACAGGTGCGTAAGCGTCGCGACAAGCTCGCACGCGACATCAAGGCTGGCGTGAAGGATGCCGTCGCTGAAGACGCTGCGCTCGCGAAGCTGGCTCAGGGATTTGCTGCGGGGAAGCTCGCGCTTCATGCCGGACTTACGGATGAGGAAAAGAAACTGGTGTCCAGCTTGAACCTGCTCACGATGAAGCCTATCCTGTATGCACTCAATAAGAAGAGTGGCGGACATAATCTCGACGAAGCTAATGATGGGCGGGCAGAGCGGGCGTATGAGCTTATCGAAACGCTCGGCGGACGCTACGTATTTGTCGATGCCGCGACCGAGCGCGAGCTGAACGATGTCGCTGATGAAGATCGTACGAGTTTTCGTCAGGAGCTCGGCGTAAACGAAGACGGTCTTGCCGATCTCATCCGGGGTGCCTATGAGACGCTCGGTCTCATCTCATTCTTCACGACGGGTCAGGTAGAGACGCGCGCCTGGACGATCTCCCAAGGCAGTACGGCGCCAGTCGCCGGTGCCGCGATTCACAACGATTTCTTGGAGAAGTTCATTCGTGCCGAAGTCATCGAATGGAACAAGCTCCTTGAGCTCGGCTCCTACGCCGCCGCTCGCGAGAAAGGTATGGTGCGTGTCGAAGGGAAGGAGTACGTCGTGAAGGATGGCGATGTTATGGTGTTTTTGCACGGGTAGTTGACGAATCAACAATTCTTTGTATACTCATGTCCAGTTGAAGCACCTTTAAACAGGGTGCAGTTCCTTTCCGCACATCAACAACAGTAAAGGAGTGCAGATCATGCTTGCGCGTATGGATAGTTTTCTCTTGGGCAAGGCGCAGAAGCTTTGCGACACGTTCCAGCGGTTAACTGGGTTCACGAAATTCAGGATCGAGAAGTGGTTAATCGTAGCCGCAGGAGCGGCATACTGGATGTTCGCGATTGAGACGTTGGTACCAGCTGTTGCGCTAATCGCTCTGGTGTTTTCGTTCTCATGCATCTTCATGATTCGCGAGATCGAGTCCGAAGAGAGGGCTTTCCTGGCTCGTCAAGAGTTGCGGCACAATATCAACCACTCCTGTACGGTGCGCATCATGTCACTCGTACTCTACAGTAGTTTCCTGGGGTTCAGCATCTTTCTGATGGAGGTCGGCTCTGCGCACGAACAGATCTGGTTCTGTGCATGGACAGTCAGCGTCTTGGCGAGGATATACTTCTCCGCCTGTATTCCGCGACCACCTGGGAAGAGCAAGGTGCGCGAGTGGCTAGAGAAAGGGTTGCAAGGGCTCAATTCGCTTTTGCCCGAGCCTGAGCCAATCCCCATCCCGAGTCGCTAAGCCAATCCTAAGTTTCGTTTCGTCCCTGCACTTCGGTGCGGGGACTTCTGTTTTTGCACGTGGTATAATGCACGTCTATGGAAACACCAACCACACAACAGCATCCGAAGTTCGTCCGCTGGGCGCTCATGATCGGTATTGTCGTTATTCTTAATATCTTCTTCTCCGTTGTGCTCGCACTTGCGTATCCTGCGCCGAAGTACGAAGACTTCTGCCCGGCTCAGCTCAAGGTGTCGCCGACCGATGCTCCGACCTGCGACGCTGAAGGCGGCGTTTGGACGGAATACTCTCCTGCATTGGAACGCGTTGATCCTTCGTCTCCGAAGACGACCGGGTACTGCGACATGTATGCGAAGTGCCAGAAGCCATTCCAGGCTGCAAATGATCAGCACGCGCTCTATGCCTTTGTGCTTACGGTCGGTCTCGGTATCCTCGCTCTTGTTGCAGGACTCATGCCGATTGGTTCATCGATTGTCTCTTCCGGTCTTTCGTATGGTGGCGTGCTCGCCTTCGTTATTGGTTCGGCAGAGTACTGGGGTACGGCAGGAAATTGGATCAGACTCGGTATTGCTACGGTCGGTCTCATTGCGTTGCTCTATATCGGCTGGCGCCGCTTCCGCGACTAACGAGGAGTATCCTCGGTTCGGATTATGGCGTACGATCATCGTGACGTAGAGAAGAAAGCTCAGGAGAAATGGGCTGAACTCGATCTGTATCGTACTGACCTTTCGGACGATGCGAAGAAACCGTATTACCTCCTTGTCGAATTCCCGTATCCTTCGGGCGACCTGCACACCGGGCATTGGTATGCCTTCGCGGTAACTGACATCTACGCGCGCATGCTCCGGCTTCGCGGGGAGAACGTGCTTTTCCCTATAGGTTTCGATGCCTTCGGTCTGCCAGCGGAGAATGCGGCAATCAAGCATGGTGTCGATCCGAAAGAATGGACGTATAAGAATATCGAGCGTATGCGCACCCAACTGAAGAGCATGGGTGCTTCCTTCGACTGGAGCAAGGAGGTGATTGCCTGCGACCCTTCGTATTACCAGTGGACACAGTGGCTCTTCACGAAGCTTTTCGAGCACAAGCTTGCTGAGCATCGCCTTGCTGCCGTGAAGTGGTGTCCTAAGGACCAGACCGTACTTGCGAACGAGCAGGTGCAGGATGGTTGCTGCGAGCGGTGTGGTACTGAAGTCGTTGAGAAAAATCTCACACAGTGGTTTCTGAAGATTACTGATTACGCCGAGCGTCTCTTGAACGGTCTCGATAAGCTTCCGTGGCGCACGGAAATAAAAGAAGCGCAGCGCGCATGGATCGGTAAGTCAGAGGGCGCGTACCTATACTTCGCTCTCGTAGGGTCTGACGAGTCGATCAAAATCTTCACGACCCGTCCCGATACGGTCTTTGGCGCGACCTATGTCGTGCTTGCGCCTGAACACAAGCTCGTCACGAAGCTCGCTGACATAATCTCAAATGGGGACGCCGTCGCGGCGTATGTCGTGGCGACCGCGAAGAAGACCGAACGCGAGCGTAGCGAGAATAAAGAGAAGACCGGCGTCAGACTTGAGGGCGTCACTGCCATCAACCCAGCAACGAAAGAGGAGATACCAGTGTATGTCGCGGATTATGTGCTCGCGTCGTATGGTACGGGCGCAGTCATGGCCGTCCCAGCACACGACGACCGTGATTTTGCATTTGCACAGAAAATGCAATTATCCATCAAGGAAGTTGTCGTTCCGGTACGTGTCGATAAGAGAAATCCTCCGGTAGAGGGGAAGAAGGCAGTCGAACGACGAAATGTGCATGTCATTGTCCGCAATCCAAAAGACGGGAAAGTCTTGATATTGAAATGGAAAAAGCACGCATGGACGACGTTCCCGATGGGAGGCGTTGAATCGGGGGAGACACTTATCGAGGCGGCCCGTCGTGAAGTCGCCGAGGAAACTGGATATCAGAACCTCACAAACGGCAAGGTGTGGGGAGGGCAGGTGCGTGCTGAGTATTTCGCAGCCCATAAGGATGAGAATCGCGTCTCCTATACCTCGCTTGTTACATTCGATCTTGCTGATGATGAGTGCCTTCCTCTCGCAAAGGATGAGGATGAGGCACATGAGGTCGTATGGGCGGATATGAAAGACCTAACAGCCACTTCAATGACTCACGCGGAGATGGATATCTGGCTCACGAGACTCTCAGGATTAGATGGCGCGTATACGAATGACGGAGTTCTTATCGACTCGGGCGAATTTACTGGTCGGCAGAGCGCAGAAGCGAAATGGGACATCATCGCATTCGCGGGTGGCGAGAAGGCGACGCAGTATCGTCTGCGCGATTGGCTCGTCTCCCGCCAGCGTTATTGGGGCTGCCCGATCCCAATCGTCTACGATCCTGACGGGCATCCGCATGTCATTCCGGCCGAACATCTGCCCTGGCTTCTCCCGACCGATGTTGATTTCACTCCGACGGGTGAAGCTCCACTCGCATCCTCGCAGGAGTTGAAAGAACGCGTGACTCGAATCTTTGGGGAGGGATGGACGCCGGAATACGACACACTCGACACGTTCGTTGATTCTTCATGGTATTTCCTCCGCTATCTCGACCCCAAGGGTGCCCACCAGTTCTCGGATGCGGCACTGATGAAGAAATGGATGCCCGTTAATCGTTATTCAGGCGGAAGCGAACACACGACGATGCACCTCCTGTATGCGCGATTCTTTACACAGGCGCTCTACGATCTTGCGCTCGTACCGGTCGATGAGCCGTTCGTTGAGCGTTTCAATCGGGGGCTCATCATGGGCCCCGATGGACAGAAGATGAGTAAGTCGAAAGGGAACGTCGTGAACCCAGACGATTTCGTGCAGGAGTATGGCGCGGATGCCGTGCGCGTCTATCTCGCTTTCATCGGTCCGTATAATGAGCCGGGAAGTTATCCGTGGAATATTGATGGTGTCGCTTCGATGCGAAAGTTTCTTGAGCGCATCGCGCGACTCTTTGATCGTGCGAACGAGAGCGCGGTCATGCCGGAAGGGCTCGATCAGGCATTCGCCCGCGCGAATCTGAAGATTACTGAAGACGGTGATCGATTCAAATTTAATACAGGGGTTGCGGCGCTCATGATTCTTCTGAATGAACTCGAAGCTGTCTCGTCGCTACCGAAATCAGCACTCGCGTCTCTCTGCATCCTGCTTGCACCATTCGCCCCGCATCTTGCCGAGCATCTTTGGGAGGAGATCGGAGGGGAGGGGAGTGTCCATGCGCAGGTGTGGCCTATGTACGACGCGAGTCTGCTTGCCTCAAGTACGGTAGAGGTGACGGTACAGGTGAATGGCAAGCGGCGCGGAACCCTCTCGCTTGCTGCTGATACTCCCGAGGAAGTAGTATCTGCGGAGGCGCGAGCCATTCCCACGGTGGTGGCTGTCCTAGGAGGAAAGGAGGAGAAACGGGTCGTGTATGTACCAGGGAAAGTCATAAACTTCGTGGTATAGCCTGACGTGTTGACTTATTATAGGGGGTTTGTTATAAATTATACCACATGACAAAGGCCAAGGAGACGAAAGCGACAAAAAAGCGCGGATCGGCAAAAGCACCTGCTTCTGCCTCATTTTCTTTCGATAGTGTCGCACTCGTAAAACGCCTTCTTTCCGCCGCGCCAGAGCGCGCTCGCGAAGTTCTGACTCGCCGTTTCGGTCTCGGTACCAATGTGAAGCGCGAGACGCTTGAGGCTATTGGCGATCGCTCCAGTATTACCCGTGAACGTGTTCGTCAGATTGAAGCTGCTGGTCTTGACGCGGTACGCGCAAGCAAAATCTTCAAGGAATCAAAATCAGCATTTGAAGAGCTTGCGGCGTTCATCCATTCGCTCGGCGCTATCGTGCCTGAGGACGAGCTTCTTTCCGTGCTCGGGAAAGATGAGAAGAGCCGGAATCGTTTCCGTTTCCTGCTCGTACTTGATTCTGCATTCTTCCGCGAGCGCGAAACGAATGATTTTCTCTCTCGCTGGCATGTTGATTCTGCCACGGCCAAGAATATCCACGATGCTCTGTCACGGTTGTATGCGTCGCTTCCTGACGAGGAAGTCGTATCCGAAGGGGAAGTCCTCGACCGGTTCCTCGAAGAACTCAAGGGCATTAATGATGCGTATAAGAACGAAGAGGTTCTGAAGCGTTGGCTCTCGCTCTCCAAGCATATTGGTAGCAATCCGCTCGCACAGTGGGGACGTGCAACCGCACCGGCAATCCGAATCAAGGGCATCCGCGACTATGCGTATCTCGCTATCAAGCGTCATGGATCGCCAATGCACTTCTCTGATGTCGCGAAAGCAATCGGTTCGCTTTTCTCCAAGAAGGCACATATCGCCACCACGCATAACGAGCTCATAAAGGATCCGCGTTTCGTGCTCGTCGGTCGCGGTCTCTACGCACTTACGGAATGGGGCTATAAGCCAGGTGTCGTGCGCGACGTCATTCGCGAGGCGCTCGAAGAACATGGTCCGATGAAGAAGGAGGAAATTATAAAGCAGGTGAAGGTTGCTCGTTTCGTGAAAGACAATACCATCCTCGTGAATCTTAATGATCCTCGGTATTTCAAGCGGATGAAAGACGGCCGGTACGCCGCAGTCTAAGTTTCTCTATAAACAGAACGGGCTCGTCTTTGGACGAGCCCGTTCTGTTTTATTGCTATACTTTATGCATCCTATGCTCCCGTTCCTCCATGCGATAGAAAAACAGGTGACGAAGATGAAGGATAAATTCGGCATCCGGCTCACGCCGCGCCCGATCTTCGCGCTCGGTCTCGCGCTCCTCATCCTCTCGTTCGTCATGATGTCGGACATTGTCTCGATGGCGCTCTCCCTGTCTCTCTTTCTTGCTCCGGTGTGGCTACCGCTCATGCTTATCACTGGTGCATGGACGCTCTGGGTTATCCTGCGACGCTCAGAATTTATCGCCGCGCAGAAAACAGTTCTGCTCGAGATTCGTCCACCACGCAATATCGTCAAGACGCCGCTTGCGATGGAAGCAGTGCTTTCCGGTATGCATCTTTCTCCGGGCGAAGCCACGTGGTACAAGAAGTATATAAAGGGTGCCGTACGCCCGTGGTGGTCGCTTGAGATTGCGTCGCTCGAAGGACAGGTGCATTTTTTCATCTGGACACGTGCTGGGTTCCGCAGGATTATCGAGGCGCAAATGTATGCGCAGTACCCGGGCGTGCAGATCGTCGAAGCGACTGACTATACCCGTCTTCTTTCCGCAGCTCCCGAAGAGTGGGAGATATGGGGCTGTGATTTCGTCCATACTGCGGCAGATCCTCTTCCTCTTAAAACCTACATTGAATATGGGCTTGATAAGGTGCAGAAGGAGCCTGAGCAGGTCGATCCGCTCGCGAACCTCATAGAATTCATGGGCTCAATGGGGAAAGGTGAATATCTCTGGCTGCAGCTTGGTATACGCGTTCATAAGGGAGAGAAATACGACAAGCTCACCCCCGAAGGCAAAGCCTATACCTGGAAAGACGAAGCAAAAAAGATGGTTGATGAGATCCGAAAAGCAACGCGTGATCCGTACATTGATCCGATGACCGGAGAAGAACGACCTGGTTTCCCGAATCCGACGAAAGGACAGATGGAAAAGATCGCCGCCATCGAGCGCAACGTATCGAAACTAAGTTTTGATGTCGGTGCACGTGGCGTCTACCTGACGAATCCAGAAAAGTTCGACCCCATAGTCATCTCCGGCTTAATCGGCATATTCAAGCAGTTCTCTTCGGAGGGATGGAATGGACTCCGTCCGAACGGGTGGATGACCGCATTCGATGATTATCCGTGGGAGTTCGGCGTTGCCAAGCTGAAGGATAAGTATCGTCGTTGGATGATTGAGGCATATCGCCGCCGACAATTCTTCCATGAGCCGTTTGTTGCTGAGACAATGGTGATGAGCACTGAAGAGCTAGCGACGCTCTATCACATTCCTTCGCATGCGGTGGAGACACCAAGTCTTGGGCGCATCCAGTCAGCGACAGGGGAAGCACCGGTTAATCTGCCGACTTAGTTCCATGGAGTTTCTTTCTCGTTTCTCGCGGGAATGGGTCGTCGCATTTCTGCTCGCGCTTCTCATTACGGTCGGCTATCTCGTCGCGTTTGCTCCTCCCGCCAATTTCCCAGTGGGAAGCACCGTGCGCGTCACTCACGGGGATTCCGTTCCTGAAATTGCGCAGAATCTTGCTGAAGCGCATGTTATCACGCACCCGACTATCTTCCGTGCGGTACTGCGTCTTGCAGGGACGAGTGGGAATGTGCAATCAGGTCTCTACTCATTTAAAAAGCCGGAAAGTTTGATTGTCGTTGCGTATCGTCTTGTCGCTGGCGATTATGGCCTTCCGCCGGTGCGAATGACGTTTATTGAAGGTGTGACAGTGCGCGAGGCTGCGGCGCAGATTGAGAATGCTTTTAGCGATATTTCTGCACAGGATTTTGTGCGGATGGCAAAGAAGGATGAAGGATTTCTTTTCCCAGATACGTATTTCTTTCAGCCGGGAGCAGACGCTGAGGCGATTATCACGGTAATGCGGTCGAACTTCGAAAAAAAGATAGCCTCGATGGCTGATGATATCAGTGCGTCTGGGCGACCGCTTTTCGAGATCGTTACCATGGCATCTCTTGTTGAGAAAGAAGCACGTACCAGTGAGGCACGACGCATGGTCGCCGGCATCTTATGGAATCGCCTTGAGCGCGGCATGCCGCTCCAGGTCGACGCCGTCTTTGGTTATATCTTCGAGCGCACTACGTATTCGCCGTCTTTTGCGGACTTGAAAGTCGATTCTCCCTACAATACCTATACGCACGTCGGTCTTCCTCCTGGGCCAATCTGTAACCCCGGCCTTGACGCGCTTCTTGCAGTAGCACATCCGGCGAAGACGAAATATCTTTACTACCTTACTGGTAAAGACAACCTCATGCATTACGCCACGACGTACGCCGAACATCAGGCTAATCAGAAGAAATATTTGAGGTAATAATCTTCGTGCTCGCGTGGGGCTTTGTTTTTGATACCATGGGAAGATATATGAACCTCAAGGGCAAGAAGATATTCGTTGGTTTATCGGGAGGTGTCGATTCGGCGGTATCCGCCGCACTCTTGCAGAAGGCTGGAGCAGATGTGACCGGCGTATTCATCAAGGGCTGGTACCCGCCTGGCATGCCCTGCACCTGGGCGAATGAGCGCCGCGATGCGATGCAGGTGGCAGCGCGATTGCATATCCCATTTCGTACGCTCGACGCGAGTATTGAATACAAGAAAGGCGTTATTGAATATCTTATTAATGAATATCGAGCGGGCCGGACACCGAACCCGGACGTCATGTGCAATAAAGAGGTAAAGTTTGGTGCGTTCTACCGCTTCGCAAAAGAGGCTGGCGCAGATGCTATCGCAACCGGGCATTATCGGAGTGGTGCGAAGGATCAAAGTTATTTCCTTTGGGCGGTGCCGAAGGATGTCCTCGAAGACACGATATTTCCGATAGGGCATATGGAGAAGAGGGATGTTCGAGCGCTTGCGAAGCGTTTCAGTCTGCCCGTGGCAGAGAAACGGGATAGCCAGGGTATATGTTTTCTCGGCAGCATCAGTGTGGAAGAATTCCTAAGAAGTGAGTTCGGTATATTCCCTGGCCGTGCAATTACTGAGGACGGCCAGATGATTGGCGGGCATGATGGAGTGCTTCTCTATACACTTGGAGAACGCGTCGCTCTACGAGATGTCACAGGGCCTGGTCCCTGGTTCGTGCTCGCAAAGGATGTCGCGAGAAATGAACTCATTGTGGGGAAGACACGTGTTCTCGGTAGCAGTACTGCCGATAGGAATATCACGTTCGCCACCGCGAATTGGTTTAGTGAACCTGCACGTGTTACGGAAGCGCAGTATCGATATCGAGGTCCTCGCGTGCCAGGTCATATAGAAGAAGATCGCTTTGTGTGTGCAGCGATGCTTCCCGAGATTCCGACGCCGGGACAGTCGATTGTCTTCTATCGCGATGACGAGCTCGTCGGCGGTGGTATCATTGTCATATGAGTCATAAACGCCTTCTTATTGTCGCGACCATCATCGCCAGCATCATCATCGTCGGGTTCGTGCTTTCCGTCCCGCACACGCGGGATATTCCTGCAGAACTGTCGAGCGAAGATGCGACACCGAGAGTATCACCCGTCACGGTCCGTGATTCTTTCAAGAAGGGCATGCATACAATTACGGGATCAATCGAAGTACCGGATGCCTGTACCACGGTTTCCGCTCAAGCGATGCTCACGGGTGACGCTTCGAGTACGGAAAGTATCCTTGTGAACATCTCCACGTCAGAGGATTCAGGTATTTGTTTGGAACGCACAACGCTCCGGCACTTCTCGACGACGATTGCCGCGCCGGCAAAGTTGCCGGTTACTGCAACCATGAACGGGATGCAGGCAACGACGACTGTCTTATGACGACACTTCCGGTCATCGTCAAAGCGGGCGGAGAACGAGAGTCCTTTAATCCGCTACGTCTCGTCTCATCACTCCGGAGGGCAGGAGCGGGGATTCACACCGCAGAAAGGATAGCTCAATCCATTACGGCTACCGTTGTGCCGGGTATGTCCTCGAAAGAGGTATATTCGCGGGCTTTTGCTCTCTTGCGGAAAGAGTCTCGACCCGCTGCCGCTCGATATTCATTGCGGCGCGCTCTTTTCGAGCTCGGCCCTACGGGCCACCCGTTCGAAGATTTCATAGCACATCTTTTCCATGCCGAAGGCTGGCAGGTCGAGACGCGGAAGATCATTCGCGGAAAATGTGTATCGCATGAAGTTGATTTCTACGCATCGCACTTGGGGCAAGACGCGCACCTTGCCGCTGAGCTCAAATATCATAATGATCCGAACTATAAGAGCGATTTGAAGACGGCGTTGTACGTGAAGAGTCGCTTCGATGATATCTTTGCGTGCGATACAGCAGTACGGGCGTGTCCTATTGATCGCGGCATCTTGATTACAAACACCAAATTCACTTCTGAGGCGGTCGCGTATGCCGAATGTGCCGGTGTCGAACTCCTTGGATGGAGTTATCCGGCGAATGATTCTCTTCTTATGCGGATGATTCGATTGAAAATATATCCGATTACGGCACTCACACGGCTTTCCCGTGGTGAAAAGAATCTCCTTATCGATACTGGAGTCATTGCGGTGGACCAAATCCTGCATGATCGCCGCCAACTCGATGTATTGCGACTCTCACCCGACCGGGTTGGGGAGATACTTGCCGAGGCTGACGGCCTCCTTGCACTTCCCGACGTATCGCAGGATACTGTTCCTCAATGATGAAGGGCTTCTCCATGACCTCTTTTGTCTCCGGCTTCATGCTCGGCATCCTATTTGCTACGGCATGGCTCTTCCGCGGCGACCTACCCCAGTCGCCATTTTCGACCCTTTCTTCCGCAGGGAATGAGAAGACGTTCCCTGAAAGCGGTGCGATCGCCGTTGCGAATCAGATCGCTGGTAATGAAGTCGCTGTCGAGTCAGTCACCGTCCCGCCCCCGGGCGTATGGGTCGCTGTGCGCGAAGTGAATGGGAGCGACCTCGGCAACGTGCTTGGAGCAGTCCGGGCGAGCGGCCCGCGCAGTTCCATATCGATTCCGCTTCTGCGAGCGACCGAACCGAACCTTTCCTACGCTGTTCAATTGTATCGGGACGACGGTGATGGAGTTTTTGATCTTGCAACGGATAGTGCCTATGTCGACTTCAACACTGGCGCGCCCGTGATAGAGCGATTCACGACCACCAACTAGCATGGCCGAATTCAAAAAGAGCTATAACCCGGATCGCAGTAGTGATTGGAATTACGGCGGCAAGAAGTGGCGACTTTCTCGTTCGAAGATAGAACTCTTCATCGAATGTCCGCGTTGTTTCTATCTTGATAACAAACTCGGTACCGCACGCCCTCGTGGACCCTCGTTCACGCTGAATGTAGCGGTAGACGCTCTTCTCAAAAAGGAGTTCGACGTGCATCGAGTGCAGAACTCGCAGCATCCTCTTCTTGTCCAGTATGGCGTCGATGCGGTCCCGTTTCAGCATAAAGATCTCAATACGTGGCGAGAGAATTTCGAGGGCGTCGAGTATCGACACGAGCCGACCGGATTCACAGTATCGGGTGCTATTGATGATGTGTGGGTAGAACCCTCTGGTGCGCTCATCGTGGTCGACTACAAGGCGACCTCGAAGAGCGGGACGATCGAGTCGCTCGCGGACTCCTCGTGGGAGGAACAGTACCGTCGGCAGATAGGTGTCTATCAGTGGCTTTTGCGTAAAAATGGCTTCACCGTGTCCGATACGGGCTATTTCGTCTATGCCAACGCGCGTTCAGATAAGGAAGCGTTCGATGGACAGCTTGAGTTCGAAGTGACGCTCGTTCCATGCACTGGTTCTGCCGACTGGATCGAAGACGTTCTTCCTCGCATTAAAACTTGTCTTGAGAGTGACGAGACCCCTGGGACGGGCGATGCATGCGAGTACTGTCCGTATCGCACGGCTGCAGGTAAGAAACTGCAGGCACTCCACAAACACAGCAAGAAGTAATACGAGTCTATGAAGCAGAGCACCTTTGCAACGCAGGTCAGAGATGCGGTTCGTCAGATTCCGAAAGGGGAGACGAGGAGCTATGGGGAAGTTGCCCAGGCGATCGGACATCCGGGTGCTGCACGCGCGGTCGGTACGGTGATGAAAAACAATTTCGACCTAACCGTCCCATGTCACCGCGTCATTCGTGCCGATGGCCGTCCTGGTGAATATAATCGTGGTGGTGAGGCGGCAAAGTGTGCACTTTTGAGACAAGAGACCGCCCTTTCGGTATGAATGTGAAGATAGAGGAGTCGTGGAAGACGAAGCTTCAGGGAGAGTTCGAGCAGGATTACTTCGCCGAGCTCACAGCGTTCGTGAAGAAAGAGTATCAGGATGACACGGTGTATCCTGCACCGGAAAATATCTTCCGCGCTTTCGATTTGTGCCCCTTCGATAAGGTAGAGGTCGTCATCCTCGGGCAGGACCCGTATCACGGCACCGGGCAGGCCAACGGACTCGCGTTTGCGGTCGATGAGCACACGAAAGTACCGCCCTCGCTCCAGAATATCTTTAAAGAAATCGAGAGCGATATCGGGAAGCCACTCGTGCATACGAGTGGCGACCTTACCCGCTGGGCAGAGCAGGGAGTTTTATTATTGAATGCCACGTTGACCGTCCGTGCTCATAGCGCTGGCTCGCATCAAGAACGTGGGTGGGAGCGATTCACCGACGCCGTCATACGGACCCTCTCAGAAGAACGCGAGAATCTCGTCTTCATGCTCTGGGGCAACTATGCGAAGGCGAAAGGTGCGCACATCGACCGAAGTAAACACCTAGTCTTAGAAGCACCGCACCCCTCGCCATTCTCCGCTGCCTCTGGGTTCTTTGGTTGCAAGCACTTCAGTACGGCGAATGAGTATCTCATTGCGCATGGTAAGCAACCGGTAGACTGGCTTTGAACAGGGTGCTATAACTCAGTCCAGAACTGTCCGTACAAAAAACGCGCTACGCTTCGCAAAACTGAAAATACTAAGGAGAAATCACATGCCTGAGCTGCTAGGGAAATCCGAACAGTCGCCTCCAGAATCCGTCGGGTTCATTTCATGGGCGGCCATGGTCGCGAGGATAAACAACGTTGCGGAGGTGACGCCGCCCGTCATCGAAATAAAGGAGAGCAAAACGGGGGTTCTCTCGCGAGGCAAGCTCGTCAGTGCGCGTTTCAACGATATCTGGCTCGTCTTCGAATCACCGGCTCAATACATTCCGAAATGTAACGGGAAGGGTCGAACGGAGTGGGTGAATATCGGCTACATGGAGATGAAGATCAAGATTACACGAGGAGTGCTCCAGCCGTTCTTGTGCGCTCATGACCGCATTATCTTCAGCGTGAACGGATTCGAGTACACAATCTATCCGTACAAGAGCGTCGATTGTCCGTGATGCAGTTCCTTTCGAGCACAGATTCCAGCTTATAACCCTCGGCGCATGTGCCGGGGGTTTACGTTATACTGAACCGCATGAATCATACGCCCCAGATAAAGAGAGCCATCCAGTTCGCCGCACGGAAGCATCACGGGCAGTTGCGTATCGCGAACGTGGGCGAGCCACTGCCGTATGTCACCCACCTCTTCTCGGTCGCTCTTCTTGCTGCTGAGGACGGGGCGAGCGACGACGTTGTCACGGCCGCTCTCCTCCATGACACCATCGAAGACACCGGTACATCGCGTGAAGAACTCGTGACAGAGTTCAACGAATATGTCGCCCGTCTCGTTGAAGAAGTGAGCGAGCACAAAGAAAAGGATGGACAGAAGCTCGAATGGAAAGAGCGCAAGGAAGACTATCTCACACGCATGAAGGACATATCCGAGGAGGCGCTCATTATCGCTATCGCTGACAAGGTGGACAATGTTGAGAGCCGGATTGAAGAGTATGAGAAAGAAGGTGCTACATTTCTCGATCATTGGCATCAGCCGAACGAGGCATATCTGTGGTTCTATGACGAAGCGCTCCGCATAGCGCAGGTGCGTCTGCCGGAGCATCCGCTCACGAAGCGTTACACCGAAGCGTGTGCGAAACAGCACGAAGTCTTTAAGCAGTAATTTGCGGGCGGTTGATTGCGCTGGTATTGTGCAGAGTATGAAAAAGGAATGGGACCTCTCGCTTCTCTATACGAGTCTTGAGGACCCTCATATAGAACGCGACCAGAAACAAGCGGACAAAGCCGTCGCTTCTTTCGTAAAGAAATACACGAAGGATAAAAAACACCTCAAGAATCCTGCTGAGCTAGCGAGAGCACTTCTCGAATACGAGAAGCTCATCGGACTCCCCGCATCGCGCGCGGGCCATTATGTGTGGTACCGCAAGGAGCTCAACGTCGAGGATAAAGCGGCAGAGGCGCTTGCTGCGAAACTTGATGATCGCGGGACGAAGCGCGGTAACACGATGCTCTTTTTTGCGCTTGAACTTGGTAAACTCCCGAAGACCCTGCAGACACGATTCCTTGTAGCACCAGTCCTCAAGCCCTATCGGTATTGGTTAAAGCAACTTTTCGAGAACGCGAAGTATGATCTAACCGAGCCGGAAGAGAAAATCATCTCATTACTCGGTAGTGTCTCGTATGATCGATGGATTCAGGCCACCGAGAACATTCTCGGTAAGAAAACCGTTCGGTTCGGCGGCAAAACAATCCCGCTCCCTGAAGCGCAAGCGATGGTACAGAACCTTCCGACCAAGAAGAGGCGAGAACTCTATCGCAGTATTCGCGACATTTATGAGAGCGTGAGCGATGTTGCCGAGAGCGAGATCAACGCGATATATACGAGTAAGAAGATTCAGGACGAACTTCGCGGATTCAAGACGCCGTTTGAGGCCACAATCCTCGGA
Source organism: uncultured Candidatus Saccharibacteria bacterium (assembly GCA_964507275.1). GTDB lineage: Bacteria > Patescibacteriota > Minisyncoccia > Phycocordibacterales > Phycocordibacteraceae > C7867-001. The sequence continues at coordinate 268,496 of CAZDPG010000001.1, read as the reverse complement.
TACCAGAATGATCCGAAAAGTATCCTCGCGATGATAGATGCCGTTACGGAGAAAGAATCCATCGCGCACCGTTTCTACGAAGTGAAGCGCAAGCTTTTGAAAGAAAAAACACTGACCTATGCCGATCGTGCCGCGCATATCGGCGAGATAAAGACGAAGGTCCCGTTTGAGAAGGCGGTAACCATAGTGCGCGAAACGTTCGGATCGCTTGATCCGAAATATGCGGATATATTCGACCGGCTTCTGAATAATGGACAGGTGGATGTCGCTCCGAAGAAGGGGAAGTCGGGAGGAGCCTTCTGCTCAAGCTCTGTCGCCGTACCGACGTACGTCCTCTTAAATCATATCGATAACTTCGAGTCACTGAAGACGCTCGCGCATGAGATGGGACATGCGATCCACGCGGAGCGAGCGAAAAGTCAGCGGCCACTCTATCAGGGACATCCGATATCGACCGCCGAGACAGCCAGCACGTTCTTTGAGACTGCTGCGTTGAACCGCGTCATTGATCTGCTTCCACCGAACGAGCGGCTCATAGCCCTGCATGACACCGTACAAGACAATGTCGCTACCGTCTTCCGTCAAATCGCCTGCTTCCGTTTCGAACGGGCGCTCCATGAGGAGATACGTAGAGATGGCTATGTGCCGAAGGAGAGGATTGCTGACCTCATGAACTCGCACATGGGTTCGTATCTCGGTCCGGCGGTGCATCTTGAGCATCAAGATGGGTATTTCTTCGTCCAATGGAGTCACGTTCGTCGATTCTTCTATGTGTATTCGTATGCGTATGGCCAACTCATCTCAGGCGCGCTTCACCGGAAGCTTGAGAAGGACCCTCGCTTCATCGAGAAAGTCGATGGTTTCCTTACTGCAGGAGAAAGCGAGTCACCGTATGACATCTTCAAGTCTTGCGGTCTCGATACGAAGAAACCCGACATTTTCCTCGAAGGGCTCAAGGGTATAGAGAAAGACGTCGCCGAACTCGAACGTCTTACTGCGTGAGTTCCTGGACGCTCTATCGGCACCTTGTTTCTTATGTAAAAGTATTGTATTGTCCGCACGGATTCGAGTCCTGAGCGCGCGGTGGTTGCCGTGCGACATAACGAGCGGGAGATTGACGTGAACAACGAGAATGTACTGAAGGAAGCCCAGAGGAATTTCTTCCTCGCGATGCTCGCTGGTTGGGTAGGCGGCATGAAGGGGGAGCCTGTTCCCGATAAGCCAGGATTCAAAAGGACAGATTATCGGAATTATGATTTCCGCGTGGTGGACGAATACGGCAAGGGTCGCTTCTCGGACGGCTCGACGGGGACCACGACAATCTGGTACTTCGATGAACCGGTCTGGGTCATGACCTACGGTGGGCAGTATCGCGAAGAAGAACTTCCGTTTTTGAAGAGTGCCCTCGTGGAAGCATATCGCAAGGGCGAGTTCTACGGTTGTCGCGGCGATGCTCACGCTGACAATGCACTTATTTACATCAACACCTTCAGGGGTAGCTTCGAGAATTTCGAGGGCGAAGAATCAATCCTGAGGCGCCGCGGTAGTCTTTCTCTCGGCTTTCACTGGTATCGCGGGATGTCGCTGTTGCCGGGGCGCTAACCGGAATCGTCCATCAATCATGCGCCGTCGCACCCCTTGCGGGATGCGACGGCCATATTTTTTATATACGGTGGGCATGGTATCTTTCTTTGCATGACCGTAGCAGATGTACGCAAGCGTTATCTTGATTTCTTCGCGAAGCGAGGCCATGTCGTCATCCCGAGCGCACCTGTTGTGCCGGAGAATGATCCGACGACACTCTTCACAAGTAGCGGGATGCAACCCCTCGTACCGTATCTTTTGGGCCAGCCGCATCCGGAAGGGAACCGCCTCGTCGACTCCCAGATGTCCTTCCGCGCCGAAGACATTGAAGAAGTCGGCGACAATCGCCACACGACCTTCTTCGAGATGCTCGGCAATTGGTCCTTGGGTGATTATTTCAAGCAGGAGCAGCTTCCGTTCGTCTTTGAGTTCCTGACGAACAAAGAGGAGGGTTTGGGTCTCGACCCGAATAAGTTCTACGTATCGGTCTTCGGTGGTGATGCTGAGAGCAGTATGGCGGCAGACAGCGAATCCGTGGACATATGGAAGCATCTTTTCGATGCACAAGGAATCGATGCGAAGTTCGTTGAGCTGGGCACCGAGGAGCGCGGAAATGAGGTCGGGATGCAGGGCGGCCGCATCTTCTCATATGGTGCAAAGAAGAATTGGTGGAGTCGCGCCGGCATACCGAGCAAAATGCCAGTGGGCGAGATCGGCGGACCGGACTCAGAGGTCTTCTACGACTTCGGATTGCCGCACGATACGAAGTTCGGCCCCGAGTGCCATCCCAACTGTGATTGTGGCCGCTTTATCGAGATTGGCAATTCGGTTTTCATGCAGTTCATCAAGAACGCCGATGGTACCTTCAGCGAATTGCCGAAACGGAATGTCGACTTCGGCGGAGGACTTGAGCGTCTCGCCGCTGCTACGCGCGAGAATCCCGATGTATTCCTCATCGATATTTTCGATGCTGCGCGCTCGGTGCTTGAGAGGCGCTCGGGGAAGTCCTATACCGACATAGAAGCCAGACGCTCATTCCGAATCATTCTCGACCATATGCGCGCCGCCTCGTTCTTCATCGCTTCTGGCATTCGCCCAGCGAACTCCGAGCAGGGGTATGTGCTCCGCCGACTCATCCGTCGTTCCATCCGTGAAGCTGACAAGCTCGACATCAAAGAGGCTGTACTTGCTGAAGTCGCGGAGGGATTCGGTGCGGCTTACCAAGGTGCATATCCTTTTGTACAAAACGCAGAACAGACGATTCGTGAGGAGCTTGAGAAAGAAGAAGCGCAGTTCAGGAAGACGCTTATCAATGGTCTGCGCGAATTCGAGCGGATGGGGAATGATATTGATGCGTTCATGCTCTTTACGACCTATGGCTTCCCGATAGAGCTGACCGAAGAGATTGCAAAAGAGCGCGGCATTATGCTTGATATGGAAGCGGTGAAGGCGAAGATGGAAGAGCATCAGGCACTCTCGCGCGCAGGCGCAGCACAGAAGTTCGCTGGCGGGCTCGCCGACCAGGCCGAACAAACAGTGCGATACCACACCGCGCACCACCTCCTCCTTAAGGCGCTGCAGCAGGTGCTCGGGGCAGACGTGCATCAGCGCGGAAGCAATATTACGAGCGAGCGCTTGCGTATCGATTTCTCCTACGGAGCCAAGATGACCGACGAACAGAAGACTGCGGTGGAGAACATCGTGAACGGGGAAATTGCCGAGGCACTGCCTGTCCTGCGCACAGTCATGAACAGGGAAGACGCAGAGAAGCTCAATGCCGAGCGCGAGTTCGGAGCAAACTATCCCGAACAGGTGAGTGTGTACTCGGTCGGCCCTAAGGATGCTACCGAAGCAGATCCTCAATTCCCTAAAGCATTTTCAATAGAGTTCTGTGGCGGTCCGCACGTGAGCAATACGAGCGAGCTCGTCGGCACGTTCAAGATTCTGAAAGAAGAAGCGTCTTCCGCGGGTGTTCGTCGCATCAAAGCGGTGTTGCAATAAGTAGAGTTTATTGTAGAGTGCCTCCAGATTTCATCATCGCGCATCGTGCGCTGTGCCGTACCTTCATAGTGTAAGAACCGGGAGAATCAATCATGGATAGTGTTTGTAAGACCGCGTTTTTCCTCAGTAGCTTCGTCATCACGGTGCAGCTGGTGATAATGGCAATCCTCTTTTTCTGTGGGGTGAGAGAAATCGAAAGATTGATGATCGCCTCCATTTTCATTGGCGTCGCAGCACGACTCACGATGGCGGAGAGAAAAAATGAACAAGATGAGGGGCTCGAACGAGCTATCGGCGCCGTCCTTACCCTCGCTCTGATTTACGGCGTGGTACAAGGCCAGGCATTCTCTCCTCGGGAGTTCCTCATCGCGGCGGTGCTTGCCGCGGGGACAATTATTCTCGCTGACATCCTCAACCCGAAAATGAAAGTTGGGTCCAAAGGGCTCTTCTTCTCGGCACCACTCATCATGGCGATACCGCAGGTCAGTATCATCGTCGCGGCAGCGATACTCGTGATCCGTTAACTAAACTGAAGGGAGAATACAACATGGCGGTTCCTGAACATTTCTTCGACGAGTCGTGGCGGAAGGGGAATTTCCTCCTCCCCACGGACGAGGTTGCTCGGAAAGAGTTGTGGAAACAGCTCGACAATTCGACTCGGTGCGGTGCGGTACATCTGCCGAGCAGTGAGAGAATGAAAACCGAACTGCGGGCCCGCATCAAGGCAATCGAGGCGTACGAAGCTGCGGGCGGCGGGAAGTAAGCGGAGCGCGCGCGATATGTCGCTAGTAGACATGGAGCGCGCGTTTTTTCTTTTGATGATGCTAAAATGAGTCCGATGAGTTTCTTAAAAAATCTCTTTCATAAGGAGAAGGGTGGGGAATCGGTCATTATGATTGATATCGGTACGGACTCGGTTGCCGGTGCGTACGCGCGGTATGAAGAAAAGGATCCTCCGACTCTCGTTTATTCGCGAAGTCTTCCTATTGAAGTTCATAAAGGCGAACCGCATGAGCGCGCCATGTTGCGCGCGCTCACAGTACTCGGCGAAGACCTGATTCGCGAAGGCGCTCCCGTCCTGGCTCGGCATACTGGTAGCGGCAGTGCTGACCGCATCCTTGTCTCTGTCGACGCACCCTGGCAGGAGACTAATGTCCGTTCCGAGCATTTTGAGGAGACCGAGCCGTTCCTGTTTACCAAAAGCCTTCTTGATAAACGACTGGATGAGACCCGCGCTGAACTTCCCGAAAAACTCCTCGCTGATGAGAGCGTTATCGGCACGATCCTGAACGGCTACGAGACGCGCAATCCCTATGGAAAGAAAGTGCATCGCGCTACCGTTATCGTCCTTACCTCGTTCATCGCGGAAGCTGTCGCCAACGGGATTCTCACTACTTTGAGCGGGCTGTTCCATACAAAGGACATTCTTCCCATCGCGGGTAACTCGCTTCGCTATCAAGTGATGCGTGATGTCTTCCCGCATGAACGCAATGCAATCATTCTCGACGCGACCGGGAGATCGATCATCTCGGTCGCACTCGTGCGTAAGGGAATCTTTGCTTCGCTCGTGCAGGTAGCGAATCCCACGGATGACGAACTCTGGGTGAACACGGTCATGAGTGAATTTGCCGAGATAGCGAAACACTACCCATTGCCGCGAACGATATTCTTACTTGCCCGCGAGCCAGAAATACTCGCTTTGCGGGAGAAGCTCGACACTGTTAATTTCGGTGCGCTCTGGCTCTCGGATAGTCCGCCGAAAATTGTTCCGGTCTTGCGAAGTAACATCCCGGGGGATATACGACAGATGAGCGCGCGACCGGCGGATATCGTCCTCCTTCTCATGACGTTGTACCATCAGAATCGACGTAATGCACAATAATTCGATCAGGTGCTCTGGTAGGGGTGATATACTCTTCTCATGCGTACAATAAATGACATAATCCCGCCTTCGAGGCGACGCGAGACAGAGAGCCTTACTAATGAGCCCACGAACCGAGGGCCGATGCGTTCCTCTTCCGGGTCGCCGCGATTCCCCTACAAGATGATTATCGCGATGGTTCTCGTCATCGCCGCTTCTTTCGGTGCGCTCTTTTACTTCTCCAATGCGAAGGTTGAGGTGACGCCGAACACAGTCTCAGCAGCAGTACAAAGCTCCTTCACCGCGCATCAGAGTACTGGCGATCTTCCGTACGAAATAATCACCGCTCAGAAAGTAGCCTCCCAGAGCGTGAAGAGCAGTGGTACGAAAACAGTGAATACGTCTGCTTCCGGCATGATTACTATCTACAACACGCAGGCGAAGTCCCAGAAACTCATCACTAATACGCGCTTTGCTACGACAGCAGGACTCATCTTCCGTATACACGAGCCAGTGACCATCCCCGCCGGGAGCACTGCAAAGCCCGGGAGCATGACTGCAAAGGTCTACGCCGACAAGTCAGGGGATTCCTACAACGTTGGTCCGACTTCATTCACCATCCCGGGATTCGCCGGGACGCCGCAGGCGAGCCAGGTGTACGCCCGCTCTTCGAGCGCGATGTCAGGCGGCGCTTCCGGGACAATGCCGGTTGTAGACACAGCTCTTGAGACACAGGCTCGCACAGCCCTCTCTGCTGCGCTTACACCAGAGCTTACTGCAAGTCTGGAAAGCCAGATTCCTTCCGGATACATGCTCCTTCCAGGAGCATCGGTCACTACCTTTGAGGATCTTGCTTCCGCACCTGCACCTTCGACCGGGCAGGTCGAAGTGAAAGAGCAGGGGACGATTACTGCAATCGTCTTCCCGAACGCTGCACTCGCCAAAGCTATCGCCCAGTCTGTCGTAGGTCTCGGTTACCAGGGAGAACCGCTTTCGCTCCTGCCGACCAGTAATGTGAAGCTTACTTCGGCGGGTTTGCCGGAGGCTGATGCCGAGTCGTTCTCGTTTACTCTTGCTGGAACAGCAGCGCTTTCCTACACAATTGACCCGACGCGCATCGCTGCGGCCGTGGCAGGGAAGACACGTTCGGCAGCCGAAGTAGCACTGACGAATTACCCTGAAGTCAAGCGGGCAATTCTCCTCCTTCGACCATTCTGGCGCCAGACTTTCCCTCAGGACCCGTCGACTATCTCGATTGTAGTGGCCAATCCCTAGCCCCTATTTGACGATTTAGGAGACACCTGCTAGATTGTTTAGGTAACTGCATGGATAACGATTAAGAGATGATCGAAGGCGAAGATACCAAAACAACGACGGCAGGGTCCGTCGAAGAGGTGTTGCCGAACTCACTTTTTCGTGTCCGACTTCCTGCTAAGGAGGAAGGAGGGGAAGGAGAGCTCGTGCTCGCCTATCTTGCAGGGAAAATGCGCTTGCATCGTATCCGCGTCCTGATGGGTGATCAGGTAGATATGGTGCTTGACCCGTATGGGGGGCGCGCAAGAATCGTGCGTCGATTAACGTAATATAAATTTCAGCTATCTACGATGAAAGTCCGTGCTTCGATCAGAGTCCAGCAACCGGGAGACCAGCTCGTAAGACGAGGTGGGCGGCTCTATCGTATTAATAAGAAGAACCCTCGTCGCAAGGCGCGACAGGGTTAAGAGAATTAAAGATTTAAGTATTTAAAAACATGCGTATCGCCGGCGTCACCATTCCCGATAACAAACAGCTCGCGTACTCCCTACCGATTATATTCGGTATCGGCCCGACCCGTGCCCGCGACATATTGAAGGCTGCCGGCATACCTCTGACGAAGAAAGGCAGCGAGCTCTCGGGTGAAGAGGAACAGAAGATTCGTTCGCTCTCGGAGGCATACCTTATCGAAGGTGAACTCCGCCGCGAGATAGGACAGAACATTAAACGACTCAAGGACATTCGCTCGATTCGCGGCGATCGCCACTCGAAAGGTCTCCCGGTACGCGGACAGCGCACCTCGACGAACTCGCGAACGCGTCGTGGAAACGTGCGCAAGACGATGACCTCTGGTCGCCGTACGCTTGAAAAAACATAATCACCTATGGGAAAAAAACGTATCATCAAGAAGAGTGGAAAAGGTCTCGATCAGGGACGAAAGGAACGCGCCCTCGGGAAGGCTACCAAGCGTCATCTCGAGAAGGGCGTTCTTCATATCGAAGCCACGTTCAACAACACCAAAGCCGTCATCACGGACGAGAAGGGAAATGCTGTCGTGTCGTCTTCGGCTGGCGCACTTGGTTTCTCTGGCGCACGCAAGTCCACACCGTATGCAGCAGCGAAGGTCGGCGAATTCCTCGGTGAAAAGGGGACGATGATTGGTCTCAAGGAGGCATCGGTCGTCATCCGAGGTGTCGGTGCAGGCCGTGAATCAGTGCTACGCGCCTTTTCAGGCAAGGGCATCCAGATTCGCTCCATCAAGGATGTGACGCCAGTTGCCCATAACGGTCCGCGTCCGCCGAAACCGCGTCGCATCTAGTTCGATTTACGTTCACCACTTATACCCATTATGAAAACAGGACCACGATACAAGATAGCGAAGCGCCTCGGCGCGACCGTCTTCGAGAAAGCGCAAACGCAGAAGTTTGCTATTTCTGCTGAGCGCTCTGCGAAGAACAAGCGTCGCGGACGCGGTCGCCAGAGCGAGTACGGCAAGCAGATGCTCGAGAAGCAGAAGGTGCGCGTCACCTACGGCCTCACTGAGCGCCAGTTCCGTAACTATGTGCGCAAGGCCCTTGCCGCGCACAGCGCCAAGCCGTCTGATCGCCTCCACGAGCTCCTCGAACTTCGCCTCGACAACGTCGTCTGGCGACTCGGTCTCACATCGACCAGACGCGCTGCTCGCCAGATGGTCGCGCACGGTCACGTGCAGGTTGCTGGTAAGAAGACGCGTGTTCCCTCCTATATGCTTTCCGTCGGCGACAAAATCAGCATTCGCGAGGGTTCGAAGGAGCACGGTGTGCTCGTCGGATTTGCCGAGCGCTTCGCTGATCAGAAGACCCCCTCATGGCTCTCGTGGAATCCGAAGGCCATGGAGGGTTCGATTGTGGAGCGTCCGACGACTGCGTCAGCAGACGCCGCAGGCGACCTCGTGTCGGTGCTCTCGTTCTACACGAGATAAATTTATAAACTGGTAATTACGATTGCGTTATGGAATACCACATTACACTTCCGAGTAAGCCCCGTATCGTGTCTGAAGAAGGCATGCAGGGCGTTTATGAGATCGACTCGCTTTATCCAGGCTACGGCCACACGCTCGGCAACTCGCTCCGCCGCATCGTGCTTTCATCGCTCCCTGGTGCAACAGTCACGCAGGTGAAGATTGACGGTGTGCCGCACGAATTCGCGACCCTCGAGGGTGTTCGCGAAACCGTCATGGAGATCCTTCTCAACCTGAAGCGCGTGCACTTCGTCTTGCATGGCGCAGAGTCCCAGACTATTTCGCTTACGGCGAAGGGTACTGGCGAGATTACAGCAAAGAATTTCAACCTCCCGAGCCAGGTTGAGATAACAAACCCTGACCAGCACATCGCTGATCTTTCAGGGAAGTCCTCGCTTGAAATCGAGGCGACCATCGAGCGCGGCCTCGGCTATGTGCCACGCGAGGCGCTCACGAAGGACAAGGTTGATATCGGTGTTATCGCGCTTGATGCGACGTTCACGCCGATTCGCCGCGTGAATTACGAGGTGGAAAACATGCGCGTCGGCGACCGCACCGACTTCAATCGTTTGCGCATCCTCATCGAGACTAATGGCACAATCACGCCACGCGCAGCGCTTGAGCAGTCCATTGAGACGATGATTCATCAGTTGAAGGCGATCATCGGTTTCCAAGAGACTGCACCGGTCGCTGACGAAGACAGCTTCTCGGCCAAGAAGGATGAGAGTTCTATCGATCCTGCGAAAGTGAAGATTGCCGACCTCGAACTCTCAGCTCGTATTCAGGGAGCACTTGAGGAGGCTGGTATAAAGAGCGCCGCAGGTCTTGCACGCAAGACAGCAAGCGCACTCAAGGAGATTGATGGCATCGGCGAGAAGGCAGTTGAAGAGATTTCTGGTGCACTCGCAAGCTTCGGGCTCACGCTCAAAGGCGAATAATAACTACTTGTATGGCATTTACTAAAAAAGCACGAACCTTCGGCCGCCCGACCAACCAGCGCAGAGCGCTTATGCGTTCTCTCGCACGGTCGCTCGTTCTCGAAGAGCGTATCTCGACCACCGAGGCGAAGGCAAAGACGCTCCGCCCGTTCATCGAGCGTCTCGTCACCTACGCGAAGAAGAACACGCTCGCAAGCCGTCGTCTCACCAAGGCACGTCTCGGCGACGACGAAGCAGTGAAGAAGCTCTTCGAGTCAATCGGCCCGCGCTATGCGGAGCGCGCTGGTGGCTACACACGTGTCGTGAAGCGCACGGTACGCGGAGCAAACGACGCTCGCAAGCTTGCGTATATCGCTTTTGTCTAGTATTCATTATTTATCCTATGACCAGTAACACGAAGCCTGAAGCAACCACCTACACGATCGATGCCACCGATCGCACGCTCGGCCGCGTCTGCAGCGAAGCTGCGCACGCGCTCCTCGGCAAGCGTTCGGTGCACTTCGCCAAGAATCAGGCGTTGCCGGTAACGGTCGTCATCGAGAATGCCAGCAAGCTGCACCTCCCGACGCGCCGCACGCAGGGCAAGGTATATACGCACTACACTGGCTACCCAGGTGGTCTGCGTGAGATGCGCATGGACGTAATGATCGACAAGAAGGGTATCGCTGACGTCGTGAAGAAGACGGTCGACGGGATGATCCCGCGCAATCGACTCCGCACGCCGCGCATGAAGAATCTCATCGTTAATGCATAAAGGTATGGCAACAACTACTTTCACCAACGCCGTCGGACGCCGCAAGACCGCTATCGCGACCGTACGCATCACGCCGGCTGCGAAGTCGAGCCTCATGGTCAACGGCAAGACGGCAAAAGAATATTTCAAGACTGATCTTCGCGCAAAGATTGCTGAAGAGGCGCTCACCATCGCTGACAGCGTCGAGACGTATGCGGTCACAGCACACGTCGAGGGCGGCGGTATCGCTGGACAGGCCGATGCACTCCGCCACGCAATCAGCCGTGCCCTCACCGCAGTCGAGCCGAAGACGCGCACCGTCCTCAAGGCAGCCGGGCTCATGAAGCGCGACCCGCGTGCCAAGGAGCGCAAGAAGCCAGGACTCGTGAAGGCTCGCAAAGCCAAGCAGTGGAGCAAGCGCTAAACCTTCTCCCACAAAACCGCCCCGAGGGGCGGTTTTGCTTTGACGCTCGCTTACGTGTTATATTCGGCACGGAACGTTTGATAACCAGAGACAAGGAGCAGTGCCATGCAGAAACCGAAAAGCAGGGAAGAAGCAACCGGCCGTATCAAGATCCTCAAGATTCCCGACGGTGAAGCGCCGCAGTGGGTCCGTGAAGCGTGGGTGGGACTCATTCTCGCGTGCTGCCCGACTCTCGGATTCCTCCACGGAACAACTCGCGGTGCACTATCCGGCAAGGAGGTCAGCACTCAGAAAACCGGCATCATTGCACCGCAAAACCAGGCACTAGCAGTCTTGGAGCAGCACGATGCGGAAGCTGCTGGATGGTGGAAAGCGCGCGACTTCCCGCAGCCTGGGCAATATTTCTTTTTCGATGAGACCGACATCGGCATCGTGAGCGGCGTCACCGAAGCTCCAATGCGCGTCTTCGATGACATGGAGACCGGCCGCTGGGAAGAAATGCCTCTTGGCACAGGGGGGCGCTGACGTGTTTTCTTGAAAGGTGGCGAGCTTCCTCGCCACCTTTTTGTTTTTCACAGCACGTGCTATATTCGCTCCGGAAGAAATCATGATTAACCTTGAATGAGGGGTATGCGATGAGTGCAACCGTTTGCACAATAAAGCCACGCGGCACGCCGGGAATTATCGAAGACCCGATTGTGCCAGTCTTCACCATCAGTCATTTGGTGGGCAAGTTCGGCAATGGACAGGTCCCGGTTGTCGAGTCGATGACCATGATTGGGGTCATGCCCTGTCCGGCACATTTGGCCGAGGCATTTCTGACCTTCATCAGTCAAGACACGACGCAGTACACGCAAGATGAAGTTGATACGGTGACAAATGTGATCACCGAGATTCATCAGCGGCACTATCGGGAATCTCGCTAGTTTCCTAACCAATTCTGGGGAATATTCCAGACAGGGCGTGGAGGGGAATTGGTTATAAACGCCGTCACAGCAAGAGCCGCTGTGACGGCTCTTGCTTTATATGTGTTGTGTGGTAGATTTTTAAGCAGACGTAACTTGAAGGCCCGAATAACTTTCATGGGAGGTAAAGATGGTTAATCTCACACCGCAATGTCTTGTTGAACTGGTGATTCTTGGTCTCTACTGGGAACACTGGCCGCCGAAGCTTTGTGTATCGCGAACCGGGGCCCAGTCCTACAGGGATGGCTGGACGACAGCCGATCATGTGATGAAAGTCCTGTTGGGTATCGGTGTCATAACCGAAGCTCAGATCAAAATGGTCCAGCACAAGACCAAGGGGATTGAGCACCAGCGCAAGCTGAGCCGTCATTGCGGTACCTCGTACGGAGGTGCGAAGGTGACCAATATCGATTCACTTCTCCAGTGTCAGGGGCAGAAGATTAATCTCCTGAGGCTTGTGCGTAACCAGCATCTCGAGATACTGGCCTCCGGAGTCTCCATGGCGGCAAAGCTCGAAGGGAAGTATGCCGACACAGTGCCGAAGGTCGCCTATCTCGCCGAAGCAGAGAGAATCAAAACCTTCTTCAAGACCGAAGGTGCTTCAGCGGCCGCGAGTAGTTTGTATCGCGAACGTGTCGAGCAAGAGTTGAGCGTGGATGGATAACCCCATACACGAATCCGTGCCAAAGGCGGCGAGGGAACTCGCCGCCTTTTTGTTTTGACTCCTTCCTCCATTTCAGGCATAGTGGAGACATGAAGGAATGGCATGGAGATGACATCGAAGCGGAGGACATCGTCCTCGAGGCAGAGAATAATGAACCGCCGAAGGGTGGCGACTGTGAGAAGATGGTAGTGAAGCTCAAGGTCGACCTGGAAAAGACGACCGCCGAGAAGCAGGAATACATGGACGGCTGGCAGCGGGCGAAAGCCGATTACGTAAACCTGCTCAAGCGCTTCGAAACCGAGACCAAGGTTTCAGAGTTACGAGGTAAAGTGGGTGCCGTTGAGACACTTCTTCCAGCTTTCGACGCTCTTGAACGGGCGAAAGAGCATGGCGAGATACCCGAGGGCTTTGCGGCAATCGCCCGGCAGCTTGAGGGCTCATTCGCCGCGCTTGGCCTCGAAGAGCTTGGTAAAGTCGGTGAGACGTTTGATCCGGTGCTACATGATGCGCTCGGGCAGGACGCGACCGAGTCGGCCGAAGCAGACGGTACGATTACTGCGGTGCTTGAGAAAGGATGGCGCGTTGGCGACTCGGTCATCCGTCCTGCGAAGGTGCGGGTGGCACACTTCGGTTAGGTCGAAGTTGCAGTGATGCGGGCGTTTCCGTAGAATGATTGTTGGCTTAATTTATTTAACGTATGGCAAAAATACTTGGTATCGATTTGGGAACTACGAACTCAGCGATGGCTATCGTCGAGGGTGGTGAGCCGCGCGTTCTCGAGAACGCTGAAGGTGCCCGCACGACTCCGTCTATCGTCGCAGTGGGGAAGACCGGCGAGCGCACGGTCGGCACGCTTGCCAAGCGTCAGTCAGTGACGAACCCTCTCAACACTATCTTCCAGATCAAGCGCTTCATCGGGCACTCCTATGACGAAGCGAACGTGCAGAAGGATAAGGCGGCCGTCCCGTTCGAGATGCGCAAAGCCGATAACGGCGGCATCGAAGTGAAGATGAATGACAAGTGGTATCGCTCAGAAGAAGTCTCGGCGATGATTCTCGGGAAGCTCAAGGCCGATGCAGAAGCGAAACTCGGCGAGAAGATTACCGAAGCGGTTATCACCGTCCCGGCCTACTTCAATGATGACCAGCGGAGCGCAACTAAGGCTGCGGGACAAATCGCGGGTCTCGACGTGAAGCGCATCATCAATGAACCGACGGCGGCAGCGCTTGCATACGGCTTCAATAAGAAGAAGGATGAGAAGATTGCCGTCTTCGATTTCGGTGGCGGTACGTTCGATATCTCCGTGCTTGAGGTGGGAGATGATGTGATTGAGGTCAAGTCAACCGATGGCGATGCACACTTGGGCGGCAAGGATATCGACCAGAAGATTATTAATTGGCTCGCGGACGAGTTCAAGAAAGAGAGCGGTATCGATGTGCGCACTGATGCGCTTGCGCGTCAGCGCCTCGACGAAGCTGCTGAGAAGGCGAAGATCGAGCTCTCGAGCGCCATGGAGACGGAGATTAACATTCCGTTCCTCACTTCTGACGCATCCGGCCCGCGCCACCTGCTCATCAAGATGACGCGCGCGAAGCTCGAGGAGCTCGCAAGCGAATTCATCGAACGCGCGATGGCTATCACGAAACGTTCCATTGAAGCATCCCCGTTCAAGATCGGCGATATCAACGAGCTCATTCTCGTCGGCGGTCAGACGCGCATGCCGGCTATCCAAGCAGCGGTTGAACAGTTCTTTGGCAAGAAGCCGAACTTGTCAGTGAACCCGGACGAAGTCGTGGCCATCGGCGCGGCTATCCAGGCCGGTATTCTCCAGGGCGATGTGAAAGACATCTTGCTCGTCGACGTGATCCCGCTTTCGCTCTCTATCGAGACGATGGGCGGTGTTGCCACAAAGATCATCGAGCGCAATACGGCAATCCCGACATCACGGTCGCAGACGTTCTCAACTGCCGCGGATAATCAGGCATCCGTCGAGATCCATATCACTCAGGGCGAGCGTGCGATGAGCGCAGATAATAAGTCGCTCGGTAAGTTCATGCTCGATGGTATCCCGCCAGCACCGCGCGGTATGCCACAGGTCGAAGTCACCTTCGACGTCGACAGCAACGGCATCCTCACCGTGAAGGCCAAAGAGAAGACGACAAGCAAAGAACAATCCATCCGCATCGAAGGCTCAACCGGTCTCTCGAAAGAAGATATCGAAAAGATGAAGACTGATGCTGAAGCGCATGCGGCAGATGACGAAAAGCGCAAGGTGCTCGTTGAGGCGCGCAACGTCGCTGACCAGGCTGTGTACGCAGCCGAGAAAGCCATCAAAGACAATGGCGAGAAGGCAGGCGCCGAGGTAGTGAAGGAGGTGCAGGATAAGATTGATGCCTTAAAGACTGCGCGTGCAAGCGAGGACGCCGCACTCATCAAGTCGGCAACCGAGACGCTTTCAACCACACTCTCTAAGATAGGGGAGGCGATGATGAAAGCGGCTGAGCAGACGCCGCCCCCAGCTGGAAGTGAACAGACTCCTCCTGAAGCTGGTGCTACCGATGCCGAGTTCAAAGAGAAAGAATAGACCTTTCTCTGCATAGCGGAATCAACCCCCGTGGCGCTCTGCGTCATGGGGGTTGACGTATTCCGTCAATAGTGTATACTGCAACCAGTTTCAAAGGCAGTACATTCCGTAATCAAACTCGAAAAAGAAGGGGACTCCGATGAAAGCAATCTCGTCGAAAACTGTTGCCTGGTCTTTGGGCCTGGCGTTCGCTCTCTTCATCACCGGCCTTGCTGGTGCCTTCTACACCGGCCGGCTGGCGGTCGTCACGACCAAGAGCTTCACGCTCTCGAGTACCAAGCCGAACGGCGCCGACATCATGCTTGCACAGTGCACGCAGACGGCATACCGCACGTACGGCGGCGAGACAGAAGTCATCGTCGGTCAGTCGGTTGATTTGCCCTATGAGACGAACGGCGGCACTGTGATCCAACATGCTGACCTTCGCTTCGGTGGCGCCCCGACGACACGGCCGTTTGTGCAGCTGTGGGGGAACATCTCCCATCGCGGCTACGCCAGTTACATGGACGTGCATGGACCCAACTGGGTCACGTCGGCGTGCATGGATCGCACGCGGCACACAAGCTAATTCGAATCGAATCTAGAAACAGCGGCACCTCCGGGTGCCGTTTCTTTTTTGCATACAAAATAACGAAAGCGTATAGTTACCAATATGGCAAAGGATTACTACAGCACGCTCGGCGTGGACAAGAAGGCCTCTCAGGACGACATTAAAAAAGCGTTCCGAAAGCTCGCACATAAATACCACCCCGACAAGGGCGGTACGGACGAATCGAAATTCAAGGAAATCACCGAGGCCTATTCGATTTTGTCCGATGAGAAGAAGCGCCGTGAGTATGACACCTACGGTCAGGCGTTTCCGGGCGGCGGACCGTCAACTGGCGGACAGGGCAATCCGTTCGGCGGATTCGACTTCTCGCAGTTCCAGCAAGGCTTCGGACAGGGTGGCGTCGAGTTCGATTTCGGCGATATCTTTGGCGACATGTTCGGTGGCGAACGACAGCAGACGCGTCAGCCACGGGGACGCGACATCTCCATTGACCTTGAGATTCCTTTCAAGGATGCTGTCTTCGGCACCACGCGCACGGTCCTCATCGGCAAGGTCTCGACCTGCGACCTTTGTAAAGGAACGGGAGCGAAATCAGGTACGGACCTCGAAACCTGTAAGACCTGCAACGGTAAGGGACGCGTTCAGGAGGTGCGTAATTCTCCTTTCGGTCAGTTCTCGAGCGTGCGCACCTGTACCGCATGTGATGGCGCTGGCAAGATACCGAAAGAGAAGTGTACCGAATGCAAAGGGCATGGCGTTTTGCGCAAGGAAGTCGAGATGAAAATCAACATTCCAGCCGGTATCGACAACGGCGAGATGATCCGCCTCCCGCAGCAAGGCGAGGCGATTAAGACCGGTGTCGCCGGCGACCTCTACGTGAAGATTCATGTAAAGCCTCATGCGACCTTCCGCCGTGATGGATCGAATCTCACTATGCACCTACCGGTCAAACTCACCGATGCACTTCTCGGCACGACGGTTTCAATCGAGACTTTGGAAGGGAAGACGCTCGAGGTGAAGATACCTCCAATGAAGCTTGTCGAAGAATATCTCCGCGTGCGCGGTAAGGGCATTCCGACGAGCGGGAGCGCTTCGGGTGATCTCATCATTCGTCTTGAGGTTGCGCTCCCCAATAAGCTCTCGAGCAAGGCGAAGAAAGTTATTGACGACTTGAAATCCGAGGGTCTGTAGCCGTTGTATACTACCAGCATGTCTGCTATCGACGGCATCGCCCAGGTAAACGTACTCGCGACGAACACGGCGCTCTCGGCATGGAGCTGGGCGAGCGATTTTCTCATCGTCATCATCCTGTTCACAGCCTTTTTCCTCCTCGCGTGGTATATCGGACGTGCGACACTCCTCTCTATCCTGATGGCCTTTTATGCCGCCTACGCGATTTACGTCTCGTTCCCGTACCTGTCGCTTCTTCCTACTGCACCTGCACTCACCGCACTCCTCGCGCATATCGGCTTCTATGCCGTCCTCTCATTCTTGTTCTATATCATCCTGCGTCGTGTCGTCGTCTCGGACTTCCTTTACGTCGGCATATTCGGGACAATCATACTCGCATTCCTCGGTGCATCGTTCCTGCTCGCTCTGGCCTACCATGTATTCCCGGTAGCCGATGTCTATAACTTCACTCCGGCCATCGATGCGCTCTTCGCACCGAAAGCATACTTCTTCTGGTGGTTCTCCGCTCCTGCTATCGGACTCTTCTTCCTCGCCCGCTAGATCCACTTGGTGGAAACCTTAGGTTTTACGTTATACTGAGCCACATGCAACACATGTGGCTCGAAGAACTTCCACAAGGCACAAGTCCGTGGAAGTTTCTGATTTTCATAACGCGCCCATACCGGCTCGTAGCATCCGGCGCTATCGTCCTTGTCGTGCTTGGTGGCGTCGTGAATGTAGCCGTCGCATACATTTTCAAACTCATCACTAATTCCGCCTACGCACTCACGAGTGGAGGTGGAATCACTGTTCTTTGGCAGGCGACGGGAGCTTATATCGCTGTCTCTCTTCTTGCAATTCTTTTCTGGCGCGGGAGCGGCTTCGTCGGCATGTACTGGTCGGTCGGTGCACGGGCGACCACGCGCTACGCGCTCTCCTCATATGTGACTCGACATAGTCATGCGTATTTCGCTGACCGCTTCGCCGGGTCAATCTCGAGCAAGATTACCCAAGCGTCGAATAGCATGAAGGATATTGTCGAAGGAATTATCTGGAATTTCATTCCGTTCTTCGTTTCGATTACCGGAAGTTTCCTGCTCGCGTTCTACACAAGTCCGCTTATCGCGTTTATTTTCCTTGCATGGGTGCTCGTCATCACTCCGATGAACATCTATCTCGTGAAGAAAGGCGTTCCGCTTGCAGTCGCGACACAGCGGGCCGAAACGGCGATTGGCGGTGCGACGGTCGACATGCTGACGAACATGAGCGCTGTGCATGATTATGCACAGCAGTCGTTCGAGCTCAATCGGTTGAAAAGGTTTATCACTGATCGGGCAGTCTCTGGGCTCACGAACTGGAAGTTCCGCGAGTGGGTTCGTCTTGGTAACGGCATCCTACAGGTCTTCTTCATCGGCGGAATGATCGCTGCCGCCACGTTCCTTACCGGGAAGGGAGTGCTGACCGCAGGCGACATCATTTTGATTCTGACTATCGTGCTTATGGTCGAGGACCGCCTCACTTTCATAGGAAGCCATCTGAATAATTTCGGCGACGCATGGGGTCAGGTCGTCGAGAGTCTTTCTGATATCGTTAGTCCCCACGAAATGCCTGATGGGGCAGACGCACAGGCGCTCGATTACGTGCGCGGATCAATTTCGCTCAAAGACGTTTCTTTTTCATACGGCGGCACCATAGTCTTCGACAGTCTCTCCATCGACATCCCTGCGGGACAGAGAGTTGGCGTCGTTGGGCGAAGCGGAGCTGGGAAGAGCACCTTGATAAACCTTTTCTTACGTCGTCACGATGCGACGGACGGCACTATTGCCATCGACGGGAACGACATAACGCTCATGACAAAAAATAGCCTACGGCAAGCGATAGCTATCGTCCCGCAAGAACCACTTCTTTTCCACCGATCCATACGAGAAAACATCGCTTACGGGAAACCCTCCGCGACCGAGGACGACATAATTCATGCCGCTCAGCTTGCTGAGGCGCATGAATTCATAGAGCACCTGCCTGAAGGATATGCCTCGCTGGTAGGCGAGCGCGGCGTGAAGCTTTCTGGCGGGCAGCGCCAGCGGATTGCTATCGCTCGCGCGTTACTCAAGGACGCGCCGATATTATTGCTCGACGAGGCGACCTCTTCGCTTGATAGCGAGAGTGAGTCTGCAGTCCAAAAGGCTCTCCTTACGCTCATGGAGCATCGCACGGTGATTGCGGTCGCACACCGTCTGTCGACTCTGCGCGCGATGGACAGGATTGTCGTCATGGAAGAGGGTCATATCGTCGAAGACGGCACGCATGATGAACTGATTGCTAAGGGAGGACTCTACGCGAACCTTTGGAACCACCAGGCGGGCGGCTTCCTGGAAGCGTCCATCTGACGTGGTATATTTTCTCCATGACTCTCGCTGAAGAACTGAAAGCGCGCGGGCTGATAGAACTCTCGTCGGCAGAACCGGAGAAAATCCTCGCCGAGCAGCGTACCGTCTATATCGGTACTGACCCGACCGCTGACTCGCTCCATGTCGGACACCTCGCGTGGGTGCTCCTCATGAAGCGCCTGGGTGATGCGGGACACAAACTCATCTTCCTCGTGGGCGGCGGCACTGGCATGATTGGCGATCCGAAGGAGAAAGGCGAGCGCCCGATGCTCACGGAGAAGCTCGTCGCCGCAAACACGCGCGCGCTCAAGTCTCAATTGAAGGATATTTTGGGCAGGACGTCATTCAGAATGGTCGATAATGCCGACTGGCTCATGAAGGTTTCGCTTATCCCGTTCCTGCGAGATGTCGGAAAGTATTTCACTGTGAACGACCTCGTGAAGCGCGAAGTGATCAAACGCCGTCTTGAAACGCCTGACGATAGCATCTCCTATACCGAGTTCACCTATGCTCTCTTGCAGGGTTTCGATTATTTCGTATTGCATGATAAATACGGTGTCGATCTCCAGATCGGCGGCTCTGATCAGTGGACGAACATTCTTTCTGGCGTCGATCTCATCCATAAGCGTTTGGGTAAGCAGGTGTATGCGCTCGGTATGCCGCTCGTCACCGATGCTACTGGCAAGAAATTCGGCAAGAGCGAGGGGAATGCTGTCTGGCTCGATGCGGAGAAGACATCTCCGTTTCGCTTCTATCAATTCTGGATTAACCTCCCGGATGTAAACATAGAGAACTATCTCAAGGTCTACACGTTCCTCCCGCTTAGCGAGATAAGTGCGCTCATGGAGCTCCATCATCGCAACCCTGGAGAGCGTCAGGCACAGGAGACGCTTGCGCGCCTCGTGACCGAGATAGTGCACGGCCCAGCCGCGACTGCTCAGGCCGCAGCGACATCCGACGCACTCTTCGGCGATACGCCGTTCGGTGAGCTCTCGCGTGAAGCACGCCAAGTCGCACTTGCTGAAGCACCTTCGGTAACACTCTCGAAGAAAGATATGGAAGGCGGTGCATCACTTGCTGAGATACTCGTCACGGGAGGTCTCGCCTCGAGCAAGAGTGATGCGCGGAGACTCATCGAAGGGAAGGGGATTACACTCTCCGGCTTTCCGATAACCGATCCCGACCAGAAACTCTTTGCAGGAGATCTCAGTGGTGGTCATGCGCTCGTACGCAAGGGCAAGCAGGGCGTACTGATTCTTGTACTAAAGTAAACATTTCTGTGTATAAGTCCGTTTGACTCTCAACTTCTGGGTTGAGATAATAAAAGCATGCCTAATGTAGCCGCTCTTTCACCGAAACAACAACAAGAGGCCGCCCGCCTGTATCGGACCGGACTAAGTGCGCAGCAAGTAGCGGATCATTTCGGTGTTAGTATCCATGCGGCTTATTACACACTTCGAAGTCTCGATGTTCCTCGCCGCTCCGCACAGGAGACAAACAGTATTCGTTTCGAAGCTAAACCACTTTCCTATAATCTAAAAACCAAGCTGTCGAAAATTGAAGAACGCCTAAAAGAAGCAGCTATCATGCTGTATTGGGCGGAGGGATACAAAGTAGGCGCCCATTCCATAGACTTCGCGAACTCTGATCCGAAGATGGCACTCATATTCAGACGTTTTCTATCCGAAATCTGCCGTGTCGATGAGAAGAGGGTTCGCGGGCATTTGTATTGTTATGAAGGGCAAGATATTAAAGCCCTTACTCGTTATTGGAGCCAATTGCTCTCTATTCCAGAACAACAGTTCATCAAACCGTACGTAAAGAAAGCTGCAAGCCCAGGGCCGCGGGGCCCACGAATGCTTCACGGTCTTGTTCATATAGTGTATTGTGATACAAAGTTATTAAGGCAAATACTCACGTGGATAGAGGAGTACAGCCATGACTTGACAAAATGAGCGTCGGTGGCAGAGCGGTCAATTGCTCGAGACTGTAAATCTCGCGGACATAGTCCTACGAAGGTTCGAATCCTTCCCGGCGCACCATACAAGAGACAAGTCCCATTTTCGGGAATCTTGCGTGGAGTATCGTATACTCATACGCATGATTGATTTCCTTTACCGCACTGTGCTCAAGCCGATCATGTTCAAGTGCAATCCAGAGACGATGCACGATTTGTTCGTCGCTATTGGCGAGTTCGCAGGCCGCTTCGCACTCCTGCGCAAACTCTTCGCGCTCCTATACGGCTATCATGGCCCTGATATCAGCAAAGTAGTCGATGGCATCACCTACCGCACCCCGGTAGTGCTCTCGGCCGGATTTGATTCGGATGGGAGGCTCACTCAAATATTGCCATCGCTCGCTTTCGGCGGAGAAGAGATAGGATCGACGACTGCGCGCCCTTGTGCAGGGAACCCGCGCCCACGACTCACGCGACTCATCCGCAACAAGAGCCTCATCGTGTATAAAGGGCTCCGCAATCAAGGCGTCGATGCACTCATCTCTCGTCTTGCCCGTACGCCACGCATGCCTGATTTCGTGATCGGCATCTCGATAGCACGCACGAACGAGCCGGAAGCCGCAGCCAATGTCGAGGCAGGCATCCGCGATTACGTCGAGTCATTCAAGAAATTAGTCGCGGCAGATACCGGCGACTACTTCACGATAAACATCTCGTGTCCTAATTCCTACACTGGCGAGACATTCATCGAGCCAGAACTCTTCGCACGGCTCATGCCACGACTCATGGAGATACCTCATACTCAGCCTGTGTACATCAAGATGCCAATCAACATCCCCTGGGAGCAATTCGCCGAGCTCCTCGACATCGCCGACAGGAGCGGCGTAGAGGGACTCGTCATCGGCAATCTGAATAAGAAGTATGGAGACTTGAAGCATCCTGAGGACGCGCCGAAGGAATATCGCGGGGGGCTCTCCGGCACTCCCTGCTTCACACTTTCGAACGAGCTTATCCGCAAGACGCGCGCGAAGTCAGGCACGCGATTCACAATCATCGGCTCCGGTGGCATCTTCTCGCCAATTGATGCGATGGCGAAGTTCGATGCAGGAGCAGACCTCATCCAAATCGTCTCTGGCATGATATTCGAAGGTCCGGGCCTTATGAAGAAAATCTGCGAGCACTACGCAAAGGAAAACCCCGCCGGGGCGGGGAGTCCAAAGGGGTAGAAGAACATGGCAACACCGAGCGCTGCGCATACACCGAAGAAAAGAGCGGCAGTGACGGTTG
The DNA here is from genome assembly GCA_964507275.1 of uncultured Candidatus Saccharibacteria bacterium. Lineage (GTDB taxonomy): Bacteria > Patescibacteriota > Minisyncoccia > Phycocordibacterales > Phycocordibacteraceae > C7867-001. The sequence goes on along the minus strand of CAZDPG010000001.1, from coordinate 246,138 downwards.
ACTGCGCTGCGGCCTCGAGAGCCGCTACCTGCAATGAGTTCATGATGGAACCCTCCTTTCTGTAGTAACGATACCTCTCTGCAACGGGTCGTCAAGGTATGGTATCGTACAACCATGACTGACAGACCTGTTCTCGTATCCGGCGTGAAGCCGACTGGCGATTTGCACATCGGCAACTATTTCGGCGCGATGCGCCAGTTCGTTGAGCTTGTGCAGACGGGGAAGTACCGCCCGTTCATCTTCGTCGCTGATTACCACGCCCTGAACACGATGCAGGATGCCGAGGAGATGAAGCGCCGCACGCATGAACTCGTGATGGCGTATCTTGCCATCGGACTCGACCCGGAGGACGTCGTGTTCTTCAAACAATCAGACGTTCCGGCGCATACCGAGCTCTGCTGGATTTTCGACACTATCACGACGATGCCGTACCTCATGCGCGCGCACGCCTATAAAGATGCCGAAGCGAAAGGGAAGGAGTTAAGCGTCGGTACGTTCAACTATCCGATGCTCATGGCTGCCGATATCCTCCTCTACGATGCCGCTATCGTACCGGTAGGTGCCGATCAGAAGCAGCACATCGAGTACGCGCGTGATACCGCAGAGAAATTCAATCGTACCTACAAGACCGATATTTTCAAACTCCCCGAGCCCTATATCATGCCGGACGTCGCTGTTGTCCCTGGTACTGACGGACAGAAGATGAGTAAGAGCTATGGGAATGTCATTCCGCTCTTTGCTTCTCGCGATCAGCTTGCTAAAGCGGTCATGAGCATCGTCACCGATTCAAGCGGAAATCGTCCTGAAAACGTGTACCGCTTACACCGCCTCTTCAGAAGCGAACAAACGCTAAACCCTCTCTATGAAGAACATCAGGGTAACTATAAAGCGCTGAAAGAAACGCTTATAGAAGACCTCGATCGCTACCTTGCTCCGATTCGCACTAAGTATGAAGCACTCCGAGACGATCCGGCTATCATTGATGACATCCTCACGCAAGGGAAGATAGAAGCACGCGCTATAAGCGAAGCGAAGATGGAGCAAGTGCGAAAAGCTATTGGTGTTGCGTAGTCGCGCAAAGCTATTTACAATCTAGAACAGGTGTGTTTATATATGAGCAGATTTATCTGAGGCAGGACATACTAGAGGCTTGCGCCGAAGGTCCTGTCTAGAGGAGAAAAAACGTGAGGAAACTGATCTTTGCAACATTGGTCGCCCTGTCTTTGAGCCTGGCGACACCCCTGTTTGCGGCAGACACTGAAAAGACTTCGGTCTCTCAGGCCGATGCTGCGGCCGTGCAGAAAGGAGTACAGGAGCTGGGCCAGCTTTTCGGCGTCGAGCAACCCAAGAAGGAAGAACCGAGGAAGGCCGAGGTGTCGACCACCGAAAAGACCGTCGCTCAAGTGATGGACAAGGCTATCGACAAGGTTTCGGATGTCGTCGGTGCCATGGCCCAGGCCATCAACAAGATCGCGCCGGATGTCTGGCGAATCATGATCAAGCAGCAGTACGCCAAGGCCATCATGGCATGCATCGTTCCGGTCGGCTTTCTGGCTGTTCTGCTCACCTACATGTATTTCGTCGGCAAACTATGGAACCCGAAACCCGATGATGATGACCATGAGCCCCGTATGTGGATTGCCCGCATTCTCCCCATCGGTCTCTCTTGCTTCGCCGGCCTCTGGTTCTTCAATCGCCTGGCCGATGCTGCGGCGTTACTCATCAACCCCGAGTACTATGCCATCCAGGACCTCCTGCGCATGATTCTGAACAAGGGCATGTGAAACCCCCCGCGAGTAACAATCTCGCAACACCCCACAATTCATCGTGGGGTGTGTTATTTTATAGGATATATGGAACGAACAACTATCGTAAATCTCGGAAGTCATATCGGCAAAACCATCTCCATCTCCGGTTCGGTGGATGTCCGTCGCGACCACGGGAAGCTCATCTTCCTCGACATCCGCGACCGCTCAGGGAAGGTGCAGGTGGTGTGCCTACCGAATCACATCGAAGCGCTCACGGTGGCACAAGACCTGAAACCAGAATGGATCGTCACGATCGAGGGGATCGTGAATGAACGCCCTGAAAAAATGCGCACCGAGGGCACAAACGGGAATCTGGAACTCGAAGCGACAGCCATCACCGTACTCGCAAAAGCACAGGAACTACCGTTTGAGAAAGATACCGAAGTTAATCTCGACACGTATCTCGACTACCTACCGCTTACGCTTCGCAGCGAGCGCGCACGAGCCATATTCCGCGTGCAGGCTGAAATCACGAACGCCTATCGCGGATTCCTCGGTATCGAGGGATTCACAGAATTCCAAGCCCCGAAACTCATCGGGGACGATGCCGAGGGTGGCGCGAACGTCTTTTCTGTACCGTATTTCAACGACAAGACCGCTCATCTCGGCACATCGCCGCAATTCTATAAGCAAATCATGGTCGGCGTACTCGAACGCGTCTATGCTATCGGGAACGTCTATCGCGCAGAGAAGCATTCCACGACGCGCCACCTGAACGAATATACTTCAATGGATTTGGAGATGGGATTCATCACCGACCACCATGACCTGATGGAGCTCGAGACGCGCCTCATGCACGCGATCATCAAGCAGCTGGAGGAGAACTGCGCGAATGAGTTCAAACTTCTCAGTGCGACACTACCCGTTGCACCAGAAGTATTCCCGTCGCTTAAGCTTCGCGAAGCACTCGAGCTCATCTATAAGGAGACTGGGCGCGACAATCGCAATGAGCCTGATCTCGAACCCGAAGACGAGCGCTGGCTCTCAGAATGGGCCGCCCGTGAAAAGGGGAGTGATTTCATCTTCGTCACGCACTACCCGGTATCGAAGCGGCCGATGTATACGATGGAAGATCCGGAAGACCTAGGTTATACGAACAGCTTCGACCTGCTTTTCCGCGGTGTTGAGATAACGACGGGCGGCCAGCGCCGACACGACTACGATAATCTCGTCGAGGGTATCAAAATGAAGGGGCTCGACCCTGAGAAGTTCTCGTACTACTTGCAAGCCTTCAAATACGGTATGCCACCGCACGGTGGATGGGGTATGGGTCTTGAGCGTCTTACGCAAAAAATGCTTGGACTCGCAAACGTAAAGGAAGCGACCCTCTTCCCGCGCGATATCAACCGCATCGACACACTCCTCTCCGACTCATCTCAGCATGAATCCAACACTTCCGAAGATTAACTTCAATATAGAGACCGAAGCATACCAGGGGCCGTTTGAGCTCGTGCTTGATTTGATTGAAGCGAGGAAGTTGCTGGTGAACGATCTCGCGCTTGCGAGCATCACCGAAGATTTCATAGCGCATATCCGTACGCAAACCGCATTTCCCGTTGAAGAGACCGCGAACTTCATCCAGCTTGCGGCGACCCTGCTTCTCATAAAGTCGAAGTCGCTCATCCCCGACCTCACGCTCACCGAAGAAGAGAACGCCGACATCGATGATTTGAAACGCCGCCTCGAGGCGTACGAGAAGGTGCGCGAAGCCGCTCGCGAACTCTCGCGGATATTCGGCAAGTCCATGATGCTCCCGGCAGGAATACGCGCTCCCGAACCGTTCTTCGCTCCGGCGAGAGACCTCTCGCAAGACGCGCTCGCCGAAGCGCTTGCACGAGTACTCGCAGCGCGCGAAGCTGTCGAGGAGCTGCCGGAGGCTCGGGTGAAGCCGCTCGTTTCGATAGAAGAAGTCATGGATCAGTTGGCAAAACGCGTCCAGAGTGCGCTTTCGCTTTCTTTCAAAGAATTCGCTGGCGGTGCGAAAGAGAAGGTAGAGGTTATTGTCTCTTTCCTTGCTCTCCTCGAGCTCGTGAAGCAGGGCGCGGTTGCCGCAGAGCAGTATGAGCAACACGGCGATATTCGCATTAGTCATACCGCCTCCTCGTCCGTCCCTCATTACGGCTAGATTTATACCCAAAATGACGCGTTGCCCTCAAGGGGGCACACCATTATACTGAGAGGAATGCTCACCCCTCCCGCCGCCCTTGAAGCCCTCCTGTTCGCATCTGGCGAACCGCTTGAAAAAAAACAGCTCGCGAAGCTCCTCAGCATCTCTCTGGATCAGCTCGCGGTGGTGACCGAGGTTCTGGATCGTTCGCTTGCCGGGCGCGGTCTCGCGCTTATAGAGACGCCTGATGAGCTCGAACTTCGCACAGCACCAGAAGCAGCCGATATCGTGAAGAGTCTTCGCGAGAACGAGCTCGCACGCGATCTGGGGAAGGGAAGTCTTGAGACGCTCGCGGTCATCGCGTACCAGACCGGTGCGACGCGAAGCGAGATTGACTGGGTGCGTGGTGTGAACTCTTCGGCATCGCTGCGGACGCTACTCATGCGCGGCCTCATCGAAGGGAAGGAAGACGAGACCGACAAGCGCCGCATTCGCTATAGCCTCACGACCGAAGCGCTCGCACATCTCGGACTCTCGCATGCTGAAGATCTTCCACGTGCCGGTGAACTGCAGATTGCCACGCGCGAGGCCCTTGAAGAACGCGAGATTGAACCCGTCGTATAACTGTCGTCATGGATTCCGCTGAACTTCAGAAACTTGCTATGACAAGCCGCTCGACACGGGAAGCCGGAATCACGCTTCTGTTCGCCTCGGGTATTCTCGCCCTCTTCCTCTTCTTGTCTCCGGCGTCCGGTAATCAAGTACCTTCGGCTATAACCATAGCGACATCGACCGTCCCGAGCGCCTTCGCTCAGGTCTCGCCCGAAGCGAAGGCCGCCATCGTGTTTGATCTTGCGACCGGAGAGACGCTCTACGCGAAGAATGCCGATGCACAGCTTCCACTCGCTTCTCTCACGAAGCTTCTCACGGTCTATGCGGCGCTCGCAGAACTTCCGCCAGAGACGCCGATACTCATTCCGGACAGCGTGAGGCGTGTTGAGGCGCCACGAGTCTTCTCGGTAGGGCAGACCTTCTCGCTTTCAGATCTCGCTCGTCTGACGCTCACTGCCTCACTGAACGACGGTGCGGTCGCAATCGCGCACGCAATCGCTGAACACAGAGGCGAAACCGAGAGCGTCATGCTCGCTTCCGCCGCAGCTGCGCTCGATCTATCGCAGACCTATGCCGTAAACGGGAGCGGTCTTGATATGAGTACCGCAGTCTCAGGCGGCTACGGCTCGGCGTACGACCTCGCGCGCCTGGCAGGAGCGCTCGTGAAGCAAGCGCCTGCTATCGCTCGTGCGACGACGGAAAGCTCTGCCCAAGCTACTTCGGCTGGTGGCACGCACTTCTCGGTGAAAAATACCGATCCGATGGTCGGAGTTATCCCGCGCCTTCTTCTCTCAAAGACTGGCTATACCGATCTCGCCGGCGGCAATCTCGCTCTTGTGTTCGATGCCGGCATCGGACATCCAATTGCCGTGGTCGTGCTTGGAAGCTCGAAGCAAGCTCGATTCACTGATGGGACCGCGCTCGTCGCTGCGACGCTCGCGCACTTTGCGGGCGTCTCTTCGCTATGATCGTTTCAGACATCATCAAAGTGTTCATTCCTGCGACAGCGTCGTTTGCCGTCGGTATTCTGTTTGCACCACTCCTCACACATTACTTGTACAAGTATCGTGTATGGAAGAAGGTAACCGGGAAGGTGGCGCTCGATGGCTCACCCGCCGTTGAGTTTGAAAAACTCCGCACAACCGTCCATGCCGGGACCGAGACGAAGACGCCACGCATGGGTGGCATCCTCATATGGGTGAGCGTCACGATAGTCACGGCTGGTATCTGGCTCTTGGCGCGCCTCGCACCGATACCTCTTTTCGAAAAGCTCGACTTCCTCAGCCGCAGTCAAACGTGGATACCATTCTTCGCACTCCTTGCAGGGGCGCTCATGGGATTCATCAATGATCTTCTGGATATCCAGCCAGATGGAGAACGAGGCGTAGGAATCCGTACGCGACTCATCTTCGTCACGATCGTATCGGCTTTCATCGGCTGGTGGTTCTATGTGAAGCTTGGCGTCGATGCTGTCGGCATACCCGGAGATGGTACGCTTACCATAGGCGCGCTCATCATTCCTCTTTTCATACTCATAACCCTCGGTATCTATGCCGGCGGCGTCATCGACGGTATCGATGGACTCGCCGGCGGCGTATTCAGCACGGCGTTCATGGCGTATGCTGGCATCGCGTATTTCCAAAACCAGATCAACCTCGCGGCTTTCTCCGCGACACTCACCGGTGCAATACTCGCATTCCTCTGGTTCAACATCCCGCCAGCACGCTTCTGGATGACCGAGACCGGAACGATGGGTCTCACCATGACGCTCGCCGTCATTGCCTTTATGACCGATACGCCGGGGAATGGCTACGGTATCGCCGCGCTCCCGATTATTGCCTTTCCTCTCGTCGTCACCGTACTATCAAACGTCATCCAGGTCGCCTCGAAAAAAATGTTCGGCAAGAAGGTATTCCGCATAGCGCCGCTCCATCATCATTTCGAAGCCATCGGCTGGCCGTCATACAAAGTTACGATGCGCTATTGGATTATCTCCATAATCTGCGCAATCATGGGGATGACGATAGCGCTCTTGAAGTAACATGAAATCCGTCCGCGGCGATCGCGTGTTCCTCATGCTCGTCATTACGCTGGCGCTTGCGGGTCTTGCCATCTTTTCTTCGGCGACACTCGGTCTACTGGCGCGCGAAAGTAGCTCCGTATCCCAAGACATCCTGCTCCAGACCGGACTCGGATTCGGGTTTGGGTTCTTCGCCTTCTTTATCGCACGTATCATTCCGCTCTCGCGCGTGAAGCTCTTCGCGCCCTATCTATATGTCGCTTCGCTCATCTTCACTTTGATGGTGTTCATACCGGGTGTTGGATTCCATGCTGGCGGCGCAACACGATGGATTAACCTCGGCTTCACGACCGTCCAGCCCGCAGAATTCCTGAAGATAGGATTCGTGCTTATGCTCGCGTGGTGGCTCGCACCACGTGCCCGTCAGCTCGCAAACGCGAAGAAAGGACTTCTCCCGTTCATCGCCCTGCTCTCCGTCCCGAGTGCTATTTTGCTCGCCCAACCAAACACATCCACAACACTGCTCATACTCGCGACGGGTGCCGTCATGTACTTTGTCGCCGGAGCACCCTGGCGCGACTTCGGCATCCTCGCAATCGGTGTCGTGATAGCGCTCGTCGTCATCGTCTCTCTGCGCCCCTACGTTCTCGAGCGGGTGAAGACATTCATGGACCCTTCCGCGAACTCACTCGGAAGCGGTTACCAGATACAGCAGGCGCTCATCGCAATCGGGTCGGGCGGCGTACTTGGGCGGGGATTCGGGCAGAGCGTCGAGAAGTTCAACTACCTGCCTGAACCTGATGGAGACTCCGTGTTTGCGGTCTTCGCCGAAGAAACCGGATTCATCGGCGCGCTCATACTTCTAGGGCTCTTCGTCGCCCTCGCGGCGCGTGGCATCGTGATAGCAGGCACCTCGGCTGAACTTTTCGGCGGTCTCATCGCGATTGGGTTCTCGTTCCTTATCATTTTCCAGGCATTCATCAACATTGGCGCCATGCTCAGTATCATCCCGCTCACCGGACTTCCATTACCCTTCATCTCCCATGGAGGAACGGCCTTGGCCGCGACGCTCCTCATGTGCGGATTCATCCTGAACGTCGCCGCCCACCGGAAGGCATAAGGAAATGGATTTTATTGTATACTGCTCTGTATGACGATTGCGTTCACTGGAGGCGGCTCAGGAGGACATTTCTATCCCATCATCGCTATAGCTGAGGCCCTCAAAGACCTCATCCGAGAGGAGCACCTCATTGAACCTGAACTTTATTATCTCGCTCCCGCGCCTTTCGATGAGAAAGCGCTTTTCGAGAACAATATCGCCTTCATACATATACCAGCAGGGAAGGTGCGTCGCTATGCCGCCTTCCAGAATATTACCGACCTATTCGTCACGATCCGAGGAGTGTTCTCGGCACTCGTCGTGCTCTTCAGAATCTATCCGGACATCGTTGTGAGCAAGGGCGGTTATGCTAGTGTTCCGACCGTCCTAGCTGCCGCGTTCTTGCGTATCCCTGTCATCATCCATGAGTCGGATGCTAAGCCCGGTCGAGCGAACTTGCTTGCTGCACGATTCGCTACCAAGATTGCCATCTCGTTCGATAGTGCTGCAAAGTATTTCCCAGAAAATGTACAGGATAAGATTGCGCGCACCGGCATTCCTATTCGGAAGGCGCTCATGCGTGTCGAAGCAGAGGGCGCCCAGCAATATCTCGAGCTCGAGCGAGGCATACCGACCATCCTCATCCTCGGCGGCTCACAGGGTGCCGTGAAGATAAATGAGACAGTACTCTCATCACTCTCCGAACTCATCGCCTTTGCGAACGTCATCCATCAAACCGGTCCTGCGAACTTCAAGAACGTCGCAGCAGTTGGCCAGGTCGTACTCAAAGACAATCCGCAGAAGGCTCGCTACCATCCGGTGAACTATCTCGATCAGGTGTCGATGCAGCGCGTTGCGAGCGTGGCGAGCATTGTCGTCTCGCGCGCTGGCGCTAACTCCATCGCTGAGATCGGACTCTGGAAGAAGCCAGCGATACTCATTCCAATTCCAGAGTCAATCAGCCATGATCAGCGTATGAACGCCTATGCTTACGCGAAGACCGGTGCAGCAATTGTGCTTGAGGAAAACAATCTCACGCCCCACCTCTTCGTCGCTGAGATACAGCGTATTACCCAAGACCCTGCACTCGCCGAACGCATGGGGAATTCAGCGAAAGGATTCACTGACCCGGATGCAGCGCGCATCCTCGCTCGTGAGGTTCTCGCTTTGGCTCTCCCGCACGAAGCATGAGTACGGTCATCACCCGCATCCCACCCTCCCCGACTGGCCGATTCCACATCGGTACGGCACGGACCGCACTCTTCAATTATCTATTCGCACGACACAATGGAGGATCGATTGCATTCCGCAGTGAAGATACCGACCGTGCACGTAGTAAGCCGGAATACGAGGAAGAAATCATCGAAGGGCTCACTTGGCTCGGTATCTCGTGGGACTCTTTCACGCGTCAGAGCGAGCGTGCTGACCGATATCGAGAACTACTTGAGAAAGTCGTCGGGGAAGGGAAGGCCTATGTCTCCCCAGAACCAAGTCGTGATGACCCTAACAAGATCATTGAAGTCATTCGCCTGAAGAACCCGGGCACGAGCGTCACCTTTACTGATCTCATACGCGGCGACATTACATTTGATACGACCGAACTCGGTGATTTCGTGATTGCCCGATCGATGAATGATGCTCTTTATCACTTCGCTGTCGTAGTGGATGACGGCGACGCCGGCGTTACGCATGTCATACGCGGCGAAGATCATATTTCGAATACTCCGCGGCAGATTCTGATTCAGGAAGCGCTCGGCATCGTACGACCAGCGTATGCGCACTTGCCGCTCATCGTCGACGAGAAGCGTGCGAAACTCTCGAAGCGGAGCGGTGCGACGAGCGTCATGGATTATCGGGATGAGGGCTTCTTGCCGGAAGCACTCGTGAACTATCTCGCACTCCTCGGCTGGAGCTCAGGAGATAATCGTGAAGATTTTTCTCTTCCAGAACTCGTTGACGCCTTCACACTCGAGGGTGTGCACAAGAGCAGCGCCGCATGGGACCGTGAGAAGCTTTTGTCAGTGAACCAGCGTTGGATGCGCAAACTTTCTGACGAGGACTTTCTTGCGCACATGAAAGGGGAGTCTATGGACGGCGAAAAACTTCAAAAGACGGCATCGCTTCTTAAGGAACGCTCCCGAACGTTCAAAGAGGCCACCGATATGCTCTCCGGCGAGCTTTCCTGTCTCTTTGAGGAGCCTGCCCTTGATAGAACAAGACTCGTCCTAAAAGAGCCTGTAGACCGCCCGGGAATGACCAAATCGGCCCTAGAAAGCCTCCTGGAGCCCCTAAAAAGCCTCCCAGAAGGCGTCTCTGCTGAGGCGGTAAAAGAGACCATTATGCCGCTTGCCGATGCTGAGGAAACGAAAGGGAAGGGGGGCCGAGGAGCCATCCTCTGGCCGCTCCGCTACGCACTTTCCGGACAGGAACGCTCACCAGACCCTTTTACGCTCATCAGCATCCTTGGGAAGGAGACTTCCATTTCGCGTGTACAAAAAGCTATTGCTATACTGGAGGGATGAAGCATTTCGGGTCGTTCGTTCTTTTCATTCTTTTTTTTGTAGGATGCGTTCTCGGCAATCCAAGTTACGCGTTTGCCGATTCTACGTCTGACATACAGTCGAAGATTGACGCGAATAAGCAGCAGATTGACGCGCTCGAAGCGGAAATTGCGGCGTTCCAGAAAGAACTCGACGTGCTCGGCGCGAAGAAGAATACGCTGCAGTCCACGATCAGTTCGCTCACGCTCTCGCAGAAACAGCTTGCGGCGCAGATCAAAGTGACACAGAACAAGATTGCATCCGCGAATCTTCGCATACGCCAACTCTCTTCATCCATCACTGATAAAGAGGCTTCTATCGCAGCGAACCAAAGAGTCATCGGAAAAGAACTGCGTCGTATTGCCGAGAGCGAACAGGCATCGCTCGTCACAAAAATAATCTCTACTGACTCTCTCGGCGATGCGTGGCGGGAGACCGATCAGGCGATACAGTTCAATAAAGCTCTCAATGATGAGATTGAAGAGCTGCGCACCGTACGTGAAGCACTCGGTGCTGATCGCGACGAAGTGACGAAAACGAAAGAGAGTCTCGTCTCGCTGCAAAAAGAACTCACGCTCCAGAAACGTTCCGTCGATGCAAGCAAAACCGCGCAGCAGCAGCTCTTGGCACAAACAAAGAATCAGGAGACGAGTTACCAGAAACTCATAGCGCAGAAACGAGCGGCTGAAAAAGAGTTCGAGCAGGAACTTGTCGACCTCCAGGGGCAATTGAATCTCGTCGTGCACTCAAACCTTCTCCCGAAAGTCGGCTCGGGCGTCCTTTCGTGGCCTTTCAGCACTGCTTTCATGTTCAATTGTTCACAGCGCAAGAAATTGAATGGCAACCTCTTCTGTATCTCGCAATATTTCGGCAACACGCCGTTCTCAACGAAGAATCCGCAGGTATACAACAACGGTGGCCACCCAGGCGTCGACATCGCTGCACCTATCGGCACGCCAATCAAAGCAGCCCTCTCGGGCGTTGTGCTCGCTACCGGCAACACCGATCTCGTGCGAGGATGCTACTCCTATGGGAAATGGGTGATGCTCCTGCACAGCAATGGCATCAACACATTGTATGCGCATCTTTCAACCATTGACGTCTCAAAAGGACAAACCGTGGAAACTGGGCAGACAATCGGGTTATCCGGTATGACCGGATACGCGACTGGACCGCACCTGCATTTCGGTGTTTATGCGACCGAAGGTACACAGATCATGACGCTCCGCCAATTCCGCGGCGCGAAGATCGGTTGCGCTGATGCCACGATGCCGGTGGCAACTCTCACGGCATATCTCAATCCGCTTTCGTATCTCTAGTGCGCCAGAGAAGTAAGCATGCGTAGGTGCGATGTGGCGACCATTTCTCTGCAATGGCATTGAGAGTCTCTCGCGATGTCCCTTTGGGCAGATTGTACAGAGTCTCCATCGCGCGGATGATACCAAGGTCGCCAGTCGAAAAGACGTCAGCACGTCCGAGCGCGAACATCATGAACATCTCGACCGACCATGGACCGAGCCCCCATATGCCCATAAGAATCTTTGCGGCTTCTGCTTCAGATACTTTCTTTAATGCGAGCAAATCAAGTGAACCACCCTCAATCGACGTCGCTATCGCTTTCAATGTTTTCGTTTTCGCATCAGAGAGGCCAGCTGTACGAAGCCTCTCTGATTTTACTTTACGTACGGATAGGGAAGTGAGGCGTCCATCACAAGCCTTTTTCACCCGAGCGAAGATAGTATTAGCAGCCGCTGTTCCGAGTTGCTGTGATACGACGATGGATACGAGCGATTCAAATAGTTGTGCTCTCGTACGCTTCGCCACGAGCAGATCGGGCAGCGCTGCATGAAGTGATAGGGTAGCTTTGTAGAAGTGAGGGTCAATCTGCTTAAAATGCTCCAACGCAACCTTTCTCGTCATGCCGAGATAATATCATCAGGATTCTTATTGTATAATGTGTCTATCATGATCAGAACCGCCTTCTGGACATTCGTCTTCATATTGGCACTATCCTTTTTCGGTATTTCTATACAAGCGATTATTGAGTCTCCTGCGGGGCAAGCGAATATCCAGTATCTCCTCACCGTCGCCACTTCTTTCTGGCAGTGGCTCACTAGTTTCGTCCTGAGTCTTACTGTGGGGGTATAGGAGATACTACGTATTTACGCAAAAGATATATTGTGCGCACATCAAGTAAATAACCAAGAGGGTCTCTTCCCCTCCCTGAAGAAACCCTTAGCAGGTGACGTTTGCGCAGATATGGTCGTACGCCTCGTCGACCGAATCTACCAGCGTGAAGAGATCCATATCTTCTTTATCGATGTAAGAGAATTCCTGACACAATGTCGTGCTAATGACGCCTAGGAGTGGCTCCCAGTACTTCTTCCCGAAAAGGATTATCGGAACCTTGCGGATTTTTTTCGTCTGCACGAGCGTGACGATTTCGAAGAACTCATCGAGCGTGCCGAAACCGCCTGGGAAATAGACGTAGACCTCAGAAGCATACGTGAGCATCACCTTCCGCACGAAGAAATGGTCGAAGACGAATCGATCGGTAAGATACTGATTGTATCCCTGTGCCTCCGAGAGGTTGATATTGAGCCCGACCGATGCACCACCTGCATCAAAGGCGCCCTTGTTTGCCGCTTGCATGATGCCGGAGCTACCCCCGGTGATAACCGCGAAGCCTTTCTTCGCCAATCGGCCGGCGAGCTCGGTTGCTTGATTGAAAATCTCATCGTCCGGCGACGTGCGAGAGCTACCGAAAAAAGTCACGGCAAGATCGTAGCGACGGATGACGTCGAATCCTTCGACGAACTCCAGCATGATCTTGAAAATGCGCCATGACTCTATCTTGCTCGGTTTGCAGACAAGAGGCGGACGATCTTCGGGCATCGTGCGCTGCCCTTCGTGAACTGCTTGTGCGAGACGCGCGGTTGTTGACTCGTTTGGAGTGCTCATATTTTCTTCATTGTAACAGACTAGAGTCCTTTGCAATTCGCTGCGGGCGCATATCCTGCCTTTGCTGCAGCAGCGATCGACGCGAACCACACTTTATTAGCATCAGATATTCGCTCTGCGCCGACACAGTTAGGCAGGTAATATTTTGTCCCGTTTTTCGATGCCACGACCTGTCCAGACGTAGCCGCAGGAGGAACGCTTTCCTCTTCAACGACGAGACCCCTCCCCTGCCCCATATCGAGCCCGGCAAGTAATCCAAGCCCGAAGCTCGCTGAAGAAGCGAGGAAAATGATGGTTATTATGAGCACATCCCGCGGAATCAGGGTAAGGGCATTTTTGCATTTTTCCCGAGCTTCTGCTATAGTCATCAGATAACACTATACCAATAGGATTCCCGTATGGCATCAACAAAGGCTGGAGGTTCAGCGAAAAACCTAACCGATTCAAACCCACAATATCTCGGGGTGAAGCTTTCTGACGGCTCAGTAGCGAAGCCAGGCGCTATCATCGTCCGCCAGCGCGGTACGAAGATTGAGGCAGGAAAGAATGTGAAGGTCGGCAAAGACCACACACTCTTCGCTGTTGCCAACGGCAAGGTCTCTTTCCGAACACGCCGAAAGATCAGCTTCACCGGTCACCAGATGACCAAGAAAGTCGTCGACGTCATTTAAACCAACTCAGTTTGATAAACAAGAAAGAGCGCCCACGGCGCTCTTTCTTGTTTTAGTTCGGCTTCTCGAAATGCTGCCAGTCTTTCCGATCCTGCCAATCACCTCCCCACTGCCAGCCATGAGACTTGAAGACGGCAGCAATATCTTCCGTCACCGTTCCTGGCTGTGAGGGATCATACTGCGCACCCTCTGGAACTACCTTGCCATCGCGCTGCGTATACGGATTCTGAAAAGGGTTGATGTCTATCGCGCGCCCAAAAGAATGATTCGAGAGACGGTCCGTACCTGCGATGAACCGGTAATTGAAAGCGGAAGAATTGTTCGCTGCCATCGAAGCATCATCATCCCACCCATACATAACGACCGGGACCATTCGCTCAATTAGGAATCGCTTCTCAAATAATGTGTTGAAAATCTCTTTCGTTTCCTCGGCGAGATCAGCATGCACGACAAGCTCGCCTTCGCACACTTCGCCGTCGAAGGATAGAAACGGAACAGCGATAAGCGTGAGCGTATCGCTGATGTCCTTCGGAATCTCTTTTCCTGCGAGAGCCTCTTCGAGGGTCATTCTGCCTCCGCTTCGATCGTGATGGAGAACTTGCCGAACGTATCTCCGAATGCGACCGGGACGTCGAACGTACCGAGCTCCTTAATCGGCTTCTCGAGTCTGATCACTCCCTCTGCCAGATCAATATGTGCCTGCTCCTTCGCTGCACTCATGATTTCCGGCTCGCCGACGGCGTCATACAGGTGACCTTTCTCATTTGCCTTCATCTTGATCACGATGCGAGCATCGGCGAGCGAAGCGATGTTCTGCTCAAGGAGTGCGGTGTCGAGTGCCGAACGGTCCACGACCTGTTTGCGGCGCGTCTCCGCCTCTTTGCGGGCGACCGGGGTCGCCGCTATCGCGTATCGCTGCGGGATGAGGTAATTAAGAGCGTACCCGTCAGCGGTTACGACTTCATCGTGCGCACGCCCCATACCCTTCACGTCCTTGATCAATATAACTTTCATATAGCCCCAGCTTACCGTATCCGGCAGTGATAGTCAAAAAACCGCCCCACCGAAGGAATCTCCTGAGAGAACCTTTGATGAGGCGATATTCAACGAAACGGATAGTGGAAAATCTTGTATCGGCTCGCACATTCCTGCCAGGGGTTGATATGAGCGATGAAGATCAAACCGTTAATGGCCTCGCTGGAAACCGTCCGATGTTCCTCCAGCATTGGCACGAGGAGCGGACGATTGATAGACGGCTGACGTAAGGCGGCGGCGTTGTAGAGTCGGGCGATGGCGTTATGTTCCCGTGCCAACTGGGCACGGACCTCCATGCGCCAATTTAGACCTTCACAAAACGCGCGGCCTTCTTTGTCGCTGAGAATCTTTTCGACCAGGGCGAAATTCCCCGACGCAAGATGAGTCGTGATGGCTTTCTGGAAGTGATGCTCCACAATCAGTCCGCTAACCACGATGATCGTGAGGAAAGAAAGACTGAAAGCCAAGAGATTCTTCTCAAAACGGCTAATGAACATGAGGCGTCCTCCTTCGAAGGCGAAACGTGCAAACTATCCACGGATATTCCCGTAGATAGACCTGGGTGCACTATAGCAGTTAAATATAGATTCGTCAAATCTCACACTCTCCTGAAGCGCGGTACAGAAACACCATCGACAAGGACGAGCGCGCAGAAGCTCGCAAGCGGACGGATGAACGATACCTTCTCTCCGTACTGAGCCTCATATATCACCGCGACTTCGTCTGTCGCTTCGAGCACGCCAAGCGACTTCACGATGTATTCCTTTGTCGGGTCCTTGTAGTGGACATACCGCCCACCAACCGCCACTTCCCTTCCCGCTTCGGCAAGTAGCTTCGCTAACTCTTCTTGCGCTATATGCGACATATTAATTAAATTTCTCCCATGCTCCTTCAGAAATAACAGTTGCCACCTCGTCGACGACTTGCAGGGCCGACTGATCATCGAGCGCGTAAACCGGTACGGCAGTATGTGCTGACTCCTCGCGCACATACTCAAACGTCAGCTCTGGAAAGTAGGCATTATTGATATGCGGTTCAACGAGAAACTTCACCAGGCCAAGTCCTTCATCATCAACCTCCCCGTCAATTTCTTCGGCAGCCGCTTTCTCCGAATTAGCAAACCGTATGCTCGGTGTCGCCACCATGCTTCCCGCGCTCACTCCAACATATACTCGCGTTTTCAGCATTTCCGGCAGAACCTCGCTCAGCCCTGATTTGCGCAGCCAGTGCATCAGGTGGAAAGTATTCCCACCACTGACAAACAGAATATCTGCCTTTTCTAATCTCTTCTGCCAAACAGCTTGTGGCAGGGCGGATATATCGACAATATCGATTTCGGCAAAACTGAGTTTCTTGCAGTCTTCCAGATCGGCAATGAGCCAGTCTTTATTTCCTTCTTCAATATTCGCTGCTGTCGGAATAAAGGCGAGATTCAATTCCTCAAAAGGTCGTCCGGCTAGCTCTTTGAGAGCTCCTATAATCGAGTCATTCATCAACCCACCCGATGTGAGCAGCAGCTTCATGCGTTATTTCCCATTCACGAGGAAGTCAATCGCGCGTGCCATCTGCGGATCCCGCTTCGCCACAGCATCTGCCTGCGTAAACGGCACGATGATGTCCGGCGTGACACCGTTACCCATGATCCAGTGTCCATCTGGCGTTATCCAGCGCGCGACAGTGATCTTGAGCGAGCCCCCACCGAGATCGAGAAGCGTCTGTACCGACCCCTTACCGAACGATGTCGTACCGATGACGGTTGCCACGTCGCTGTCCTGGAGTGCACCGGCGAAGATCTCGGAAGCGGATGCCGATCCGCCATCGATGAGCACCGCGACCTTCGTACCCTTCGGGACATCATCGTATCCGAGGCTCGTATGCTCTTGATCCGCTTCATTATCACCGAAGTCTTCCGTCACCACGGTCATACCCTTCGGGAGGAAGTGACTCACGATGTCGACGGCCGCCTCAAGATATCCACCTGGATTACCGCGCAGGTCGATAACGAGCTTCTTCGATCCGGAAGCTTTGAATCGCTCGAAAGCCTGTCTGAAGAGGTCTCCCGAGTTCGAGGTGAACTCATAGAGCGCGATGTGATAAACCCCACTCGCTTCATCGAGTCCGTCATCTGTCTCGGGTATTTGGATTGTATCGCGAACAACTTTTATGTTGAGTGGCTTACCGTCGCGGATGATCAGGAAACTTACGGTCGTACCAGCTGGTCCCCGGATTTCGGTCACCGCCTTATCAACAGAGACGCCTTCAGTGGACTTGCCGTCGATGGTCGCTATCTGATCCCCTGCCTTGATGCCTGCAGCATACGCTGGTGTCCCCTTGAGAGGTGCGACGACCGTCAGGACACCGTCCTTTATATCGATTTCCATACCAACCCCAGCGAAGCTTCCTGAGATACTCTCCGCGAAAGCTTTGGCTTCTTTCGGTGGGAAGAAGACGGTATACGGATCGCCATACGAATCAGCCAAACCGCCGATGGCGCCCAATAACCGTTCCTTCACCGTGGGGAGTGTCGATGATGCGTGCGTG
This sequence comes from uncultured Candidatus Saccharibacteria bacterium, assembly GCA_964507275.1. Classification (GTDB taxonomy): domain Bacteria; phylum Patescibacteriota; class Minisyncoccia; order Phycocordibacterales; family Phycocordibacteraceae; genus C7867-001. The sequence goes on along the minus strand of CAZDPG010000001.1, from coordinate 228,744 downwards.
ACGACATAATTTGCTTCAAGCGCGTTCCACGCCTTCCAGAAGTCATCGAGATCGGCACTCCTGCTCGGCGTTGCGTCGAGTCCATCACCAAGTAGCGGAAGGCGCGCGGCGACCGAAGTTGAGGAGCCGCTTGATCCCATGGAGAGTCCCAGCATGAACGCGATCGCCGCAACAAGCGCGAACGAGACACCTTGCGAAATGACTGTTCTCGTAGTTTTCATTTCTTAGAGAATACCATGCATATCTATACTTTTCCCAAACTGGATAGTACTATTGCGGCATGAGACACCGACCTTCACTCGCAGATATTTCTGAAATTAGTTTGAAAATTGATAAGTACGAAGACATCTTTTCGGACTTCGATATACGCCCCTATTCAGGTCGCGCCCTCTCAGTGGACTTCCTCGATGAGGTCAAGCGCGCCGCTCGTGACAAGGGCGAGAACGGGATTGAGCTCATCTTGAACGTCGCGGAAGAAAAGCGGAGCGAGTTCCATGAGACGACTATCAAAGAGCGTCTCGCTTCGCACTTCGGGCGCCACTATCGCCTACTGGCAGAAGAAAAACGCCACGTGACACGACTCGGAGGCGGCATGATGGTCCTCGGCGTCCTTTGTATGATTGCCGCCACCTTTATCATGTTTGAAGACCCTTCGCAGAGCCTGTTCTTGTCATTCCTCGTGGTCTTCTTGGAACCGGCAGCATGGTTCTTGCTTTGGGAAGGAATGGACCAGATTATATTCCATTCGAAAAACGTAGATCCGGAATTGGAGTTTTATCGCAAGATGACCGATTCGAGCGGAAACATCCACTTCAAATCATTCTAGTGGAAGCCCCGGGAATACTCGTGGTATCTTAGAGGGATGGCGTCGTTTCTCACACGTTTTCTAAAAAGACAGACGGGGGCGGAACAGAAACGGCCAGCGCACGTATTCTTCACGAACACCCTCTCGGGCGAAAAAGAGCTGTTCATACCGCTCAAGCCGGGTCTCGTTTCCATGTACTCCTGCGGCCCGACAGTCTACAGTCAGCAGCATATCGGCAATATGCGCGCGGTCGTCTTTTCTGACACGCTCGCGCGGACGCTCATGGCCGCACAGTACCGAGTAAAGCGTGTCATCAACATCACCGATGTCGGCCACCTAGTTGATGACGCCGACCAGGGCGAAGACAAGATGGCAATCGGCGCAAAACGCGAACACCTCTCTCCCGAAGAGGTGGCTACCCGCTATACAAAAATATTCCTTGATGACATCGCGGACCTCAATGTCGATGTTGCCGACATCAGCTTCCCTCGTGCGACCGAATATATCAAAGAACAGATAGCGCTTGCTACCACGCTTGAGGAAAAGGGATTCGCATACCATCTTCCCGATGGGCTCTATTTCGATACCCAGAAGTTCCTCGGTTATGGGAAGCTCGGCGGCCTTGCCCACGCACAGCTTGAGGCAGGTGCGCGCGTCGACGTCGTGAAGGGGAAAATGCACCCAGCAGACTTCGTGTTGTGGCGGACGGCGAAAAGTGGTGACCTCCAGCAATGGGATTCCCCGTGGGGTCGTGGCAATCCGGGCTGGCACATCGAATGTTCTGCCATGATACGTTCCCTGCTCGGCCAAGAGATCGATATCCATACCGGCGGAGAGGAACATGTCGCCATCCATCACAATAACGAGATTGCTCAGTCGGAAGCGGCAAGCGGACGGACATTCGTGCATTACTGGATGCACAATGCTCACCTCACCATGGGTGGCGGGAAGATATCGAAATCGATTGGCAACGTAGTGTATCTCTCTGATATCGTCACAAAAGGATTCCACCCGCTCGCGCTTCGTTACTTCTTCCTCCAAGCGCACTACCGCACGTCCCTCTCCTTCTCATGGGATGCGCTCGGCGGTGCCGCAAGTGCACTTGATCGGCTTTGGAAACTCTCAAGCGAGATTGCCGACGAATCAAAACGCTTAGGCGAACCGTCAGAAGCATGCGACCGATTCCTCGCGACGATGCGCGACGATCTCGCCACACCACAAGCACTCGGCGTCCTTTGGGATTCGCTCCGGAGCGAAGAGTACACTCCTGAGGAGAAATGGCGGTTGCTAGAAGCAGCTGACGGTCATCTGGGTCTTTCGCTCATCACTCCCCCACTCCCGGTCGCACTCGCAGACACGGACATACCTGAAAACGTGCGCACGATGCTCGCACAGCGCGAGACGGCCCGCCAGGCGAAGGATTTCCAGGAGGCAGACCGTATCCGGGCTGAGATTGAGAACAGTGGATATCGTGTGGATGACGGCCCGGAAGGCCCAGTGTTGACTCGGACGACTCTTTGATACAATCAGGGGTAATGGCCGCCGACCGTATCCCTCCCCAATCCCTTGAGTCTGAGCGTGCCCTCCTCGGCGCGCTCCTCCTCAAGCCTGATGCTATCCATGACGTCTCAGACCTCGTGCACCCCGATTCCTTCTACGCTGAGAAGCATCGGCTCATATTCGGTGCGATGCGTGAGCTCGCTGACCGCGGCGAGCCTATCGACCAGCTCTCTCTTTCGCAGCGCCTCCAGGATCAAGGACTCCTAGAGCGCAGTGGCGGCAGAAGCTATCTCGCTGAGCTCGTCGGCGCGGCACCGGCGCCAGGGAACTTTTCTCATTACGCCGACCTCGTCTCACGCAAGCACTTGATGCGCTCCTTGATCGACGCTTCCTACACTATCAATGAATCCGCCTACGACGAATCGCGCGAAACTATGGAAGTGCTCGATGAAGCAGAGAAGGCCATCTATGCTATCGGCAACGCATCGGTTGCGCACAAGTTCACCGCTATTGGCGATAAGGTCCATGAAGCATGGGATCGCATCGAGGCGCTCTCGAAAAAAGAGGATGGTATTCGTGGCGTCCCATCCGGTTTCCCTGCGCTCGATAATCTCCTCTCGGGCTTCCATCCCTCTGATCTCGTGATCCTCGCCGCCCGTCCTTCGATGGGTAAGACGTCGCTTGCCCTTGATATCGCCCGCAATGCCGCGGTGCGCCATAACGTGCCCGTAGGCATCTTCTCGCTCGAGATGAGCTCCGAACAGCTCATCGACCGCATGCTTGCTGCAGAGTCTTTCGTGAACTCCTGGAAGTTGCGCACCGGACAAGTACGCGAGGAAGAGGATTTCAATCGCATCCGTGATGCACTCGAGGCGCTCTCGAAGGCACCAATATTCATCGACGACAAACCGGGCAACAATATTCTTGCGATGCGTGCGGTGGCGCGGCGCTTGAAGCGCGAGCGCGGTATCGGTCTCATCGTGGTCGACTACCTCCAGCTCATGAGTCCTACCTCGACCAAAGCGTCCGACTCGCTTGTGCAGCAGGTGACGGAGATATCACGCTCACTAAAGAGTCTCGCACGCGAGCTCGAAGTCCCCGTCATCGCGCTCTCCCAGCTCTCGCGTGCCGTAGAACAGCGCGGAGGTCGCCCTCGTCTCTCCGACCTGCGCGACTCGGGTTCTATTGAGCAGGATGCTGATGTCGTGATGTTCATCCATCGCGAAGACAAGCGGAACCCGGATAGCGATCGTCCAAACATTGCTGAAATTCTCATCGAGAAGCACCGCAACGGTCCGACCGGCAGCACCGAGCTCTACTTCGATGAGAAGCGCGCAAGCTTCCAATCAGTCGACACGGCCGGCTATGGCGACCTCGCAAGCGAGTTCTAGAACATGGATCATATCGATGAGCTCGCCCGCGCCCTCGCTCGTCTCCCTGGCATAGGCCCGCGCCAGGGCAAACGTTTCGTTTATTATCTTCTCAGCGCTCCCGCCTCTGAGCGAGCGAAACTTGCCGAGCTGGTGAGCGCGCTTGGCAAGGATGTCCACCAATGTCCTGGATGTTCACGTTTCTATAACGGCAGCTCTGTGCTCATGTGTAATTACTGTTCCGACACGAAGCGTGACAATGCGCTCCTCATGCTCGTCGAGAAGGACCAGGATCTGGCGGCCATAGAACGCGCCGGCACTTACAAAGGCCGCTATTTCGTACTCGGGGGTGTGCTCACCCTTTCCGGTAAAGGCGCCATCCGCGAGAAAGGCTTGCTACAGGCAATCGAGAGGCGTCTGCAAGATGGGTTACAAGAAGTCGTGCTCGCTCTCTCGGCCACAAGCGAGGGAGAGCATACTGCTGATCACGTGCGCCAGCTCCTTGCCCCCTATCGCGACCACATGAAGATCTCCGCACTCGGGCGTGGCCTCGCCACCGGCAGCGAGCTCGAATACTCCGATGCCGAAACGCTGCGGGCGGCGCTCACCAATCGAAAGGAAGCATAAAAACAAAAAGCACCCTTGAAGGTGCTTTTGCATTGTAAAAACCGAATTATCTCCCCTGGACGAACGTGAGCGCGATGCCTTTCATCGCAGCACGGCCGGTACGGCCGATGCGGTGCACATAGTCCTCATACGTCGACGGAAGGTCGTAGTTGATGACGTGTGTCACAGCTGGGATATCGAGACCGCGCGCCGCGACATCGGTCGCCACGAGAGCGGTCACCTTCCCTGCCTTGAAGGCCTCAAGAGCGCGAATACGCGCACCATGCGTCTTATTGCCATGGATGCTCTCGGAATGAATGTGCTTGCGGGAGAGCTCCTTCGCGAGCTTCTCGACGCCGTACTTCGTGCGACCGAAGATAAGCACTTTGCTGAACTCGCGGTTCTGAAGGAGGTCGACGAGCACTTCGAACTTGTCTGCACCGCGCGGGATGCGGACGACGTCCTGCTCCACATTCTTCGAGGTATCCCCGGTCTTCACCGAGATGACGACGGGGCTCTCGAGGAAATCGCCGATGAGCTTCTCAATCTCGCGTGACATCGTCGCTGAGAAGAAGAGCGTGTGGCGCTCCTTGCGCATCTTGGCGAGGATGAGTCGCATATCATCGATGAATCCCATGTCGAGCATGCGGTCAGCCTCGTCGAGGACGACCGTGCCGAAGCCAGTGAGATCAAGCGCCTTGCGCTCCATGAGGTCCTTCAAGCGCCCTGGGGTACCGATGACGAACGCAGGATCATGGCGGAGTGCCGAGACCTGCGGACCGATATTCGCTCCACCCACGGCAACCATGCCACGGAAACCGAGACCCTTGGCGAAGCCAGCGAGCTCCTTCTCAATCTGCACGGCGAGCTCACGCGTCGGCGCCATGATGAGGACGCGCTCGCCCTTCTGCTTCATCACCTTGTCGATGAGAGGAATGAGGAAGGCGGCCGTCTTTCCGGTCCCAGTCTCAGCGAGTCCCACCACGTCCTGTCCGAGGAGCGCGTGCGGAATGGCCTTGTCCTGGATTGGCGTCGGAAGCTCATACCCATGATTAATGATGTTCTGCTTGAGATGTGCGTTGATATCGAAGTCAGCGAACTTGTGTTCCGGCACGAAAACCGGCTCTTCGGTCGTGACGACCGTCTTGTTCATGAACTTCGAAATCTCAGCCTCGGTCTCGCCGAACGACCCGAAACCACGACCTCGTGCTGGTGCACGGCCGCCGCCGAAGCTGCTGCTGCGGCCGTAGCTGCTTCCGCCACGTGCCGGACCGCGATCGCTGCCATAACGGCGAGGACCGCTTGCGCTTCCCCCTCTCGATGGGCGCGGTGAATACGAGCGACTACCGCTCTCCCTGTTCCCTGACGACTCCGAAGAGCCCCCTGCTGACTGATGATGCCATCTTCCTATTTGCATAATGTTAGATACGTAAAAATAAACGCAAGTAATTGCGAAGTCTGTCCCCGTAATATGAGAAGTTAAGAAATCAATCTATGAGATTGAATCGATCTGAACCTTGAGAAGCGGCTGACGATGGCCATTGCGCTTGAAATAGCGACTCTTTGGCTTGTACTTAACCACTTCGACCTTCTTTGCCTTCCCGGCGAGAACAACAGTGCCCTTGACCTCTGCGCCCTTAATGACAGGCGCACCGATGGTCGTGTCCGAGCCGTTGTCCACGAGGAGCACCTCGTCGAATACAACTGAGTCGCCTTTCTTCAGATCCCCAGGGAGCTTTTCTATCGAAATAGTGTCGCCTGTTGAGACGACATATTGCTTCCCTCCGGTCTTGATTACGGCCACTTCCATAGTCCCCCCAATCTAGCACGCGAACCCCTAAAAGACAAGTCTAGAACTCGTCGAAGCCCGGCACCAGGTTCACCGTGGCTGACGGGAGAGGGTCATTGGTGATATTGACCTGGGTCCCCGTATTATCTTTACAGGAAGCGATGGCATACACTGTTTGGCTAGTAATACTACTGTCTATCTTGCCTGCCGCAGAGACATCGGTGCCCCAGGCTGTGCCGTTTCTTGTAATTGAGCAGCTTGCGATACCTGACCCGCTCCAGGTGATGGTCGAGGAGGCGCCCGATCGGACACGAGAGGGGTTCGCAGAGATAGATACCGACACTTGAGCAGGCGGCACGCAGGCATGAGTGCTGGGATTCCACTCTAACCCTGGCGGGGTGCACGTACTACAGCTTGGAGGATTGTTTGCGTTATTAATACACTTCCCGGTAAGGTCGCACCCGCCATTACTACAAACGATACAGCTACTCCCGTTCCATACGAGTGGTGCCGTGCAGGTGTTGCAGGTCGGATAGTTATTGGCTCCGTTGGAGCACGTTAGAGCAACACACGAGTTGGAGCTCTGGCTCCATACTCCGTTGCTACAAGAGTAACTGCACGAGCCAGTATAACTAGCGGCACAACTACCAGCAGAGGAGCCGGAGGAGGTCGACGGAAGAGCGCAGTTACTAATTGTGGTGCTTGAACAAGAAGCGGCATAGCTTCCGCTAAAAGAAATGGTCCCTCCGGAACCGAGAGAGAGACTCTGTGATGCAGGTGCGGTGTATCCAGAAACTGCGCCCCAGGCAATCGTGTAGGCCCCTGTTGGTTTCGATGGATATGATTGTGAAGTACCAGATCCGGCAATAACTTCTGGACCGGTAATAGTCCAAGAAGAAGAGATGTTGGAGGAGACATTGATGGCACCGAGTGGAGCACTTACGGTGATTGGGATGCTCCCCCATGACCAGTCAAGATACAACATGCCGTAGTCGGGCAAACCCATTGAAGTGAAGTCAATGATGTACGTTCCGGGAGATGAGGGAGCGGTCAAATAGCCGGACAAGTAGTAGCTGCCGGGACTGTTGAGAGCGATCATTTCCGCGCTGATATTCGCCAAGACATTCACGGTGGAATACCCATTACCGCAATTACTAAACGTGACCAAGCCACTCACCACTATTGTCTCCCCTGGAGAATAGACACTTTTGTTTATGTTTACCGTGGTAATGACATCCCCTGTCCCATAGGTTAACGCTTTCGCTTCCCCTACCCCCATGAAAAACGCTGAGGACACAATCATCAGGAGGAGCAGAGTTCTCGCTGCACTCTGCAGATTAATAAGATATTTCTTCCAAATGAAGAATGCGGTGAATGCCCCGAGCAGGGTGGCGAGAACCGCCATACTGTTCACAGGGAACTCACGAGCGGGGGTATCGTTGCTTACCGCCGGACTTGAGAATGTCCGATTATCCAGAACCGTGCCGTCCTTGTCCATGAGCGTAAGGATCGCCTTCGGGGAAACGCAGGTGATGGAAGAATTCGCTGTCAGAGAAACGTTCGTTTCCTGACCAGTGACAATCTTCGTGATGGTGTCGGCACATGATGCGCCTGATTCATCGACGATGTCTACCTTTATTGTGATGTCTCCGATAGTGGTCCCCGTTTCTGCCCGAGAATTCGGAAAGGAATCAGCCGAAGGTGACCAGAAAAGGGTTGCGGTAATCAGATCGCCCTTTTCATATATCGCCCTATCGAGCGAAGCATTCTGAATGGTGGCGCTCGCACCGCGAAGGACATAGTGGGCGGTCACACTGCCCGATACGACGGCACGGCTACTACTATCGATCAGTGTGAGACTAGCATCATACGCCTGCGGTTTTTCCGGTTTCTGAATGGTGAAAGAGAATTCTTTCGTCTCGCCCGACTTGAACGTGATGGTTGGAGCCTCCAGGTACGCGACATTCACGATTGATCCGTACACCGAGCGCTCATGAGTCTCGAAGGAAGGAGAAACCGTAACACTGCGAGGGAAGTTATTTTTCGCTGAACAACGAATAGACAATATTTCCTCTTTCTCCACGTCAACACCTTGCAGGAGCGTGTACTTCTCGGTGTCTCCTTTCACTTGTAGATAACAGGATTCTGGAGAGATCGCCACTCGACCATCGGCGGTCGTTTCGAGAGGAACTTCCCCTACCCTGGCAATACCGAGTATGAGGCCTCCTGTCGTCCTACTCAGCAGCCACAACTCATAATTACCGCCAGAGAGTAGTGGAGATGCCGCATAGGTAAATTCTTTATGGAGCGTTTTCTTAGCGTCGATGATGAGTATCTCATCTGAGATAAACGTATCGACTCTCGTCTGAGCCTTGTCCTGTTTCTTCACCAATTCGACGCCGTATTTAATGTCTGACTGAGGTGCATCCCCGTTGTTCACAAAATCAACGGCAATGCGAAATGTATTCCCGTCCTGAGAAAGGATTACTGCATTGGAGAGGTTTATATTCGCGACGACTACGGAAACTGAACTGGGAGAGGGCTGCGCGAAAACACGGTCAGGAATCAAGAACGCGCCGATGGAAATCAGTGTGAGTGTTAAGAGAACGAATGTGCTACGCATATCTCCTTCAGTATACCCCACTCGTTTCCATTTACATGCAGATGATTCACACCATCGGCTCTCACTCTTCAAGCGCTGTCGGCTTATCCAGAAGCTCAGGCTCTATACCAATCTTGGCATCAGCGATGCGATACACGTCTTTGTCTATCTTCCGGAGCTCTTTGTATCCCGCGTTGTAGTGGGATACCGATGTACCGAGCGAGACACCGAGCTTCTTGTAAAAGGTCTCGTAGGCCGCTACATGCTTCCCCAGCTCCCCTACCCGCTGTTGTATTTCTTCCGCCTTTTCCTCTATCTTGAGCGCCTTTAGACCCTGCATGACCGTCTGGAGGTATGCGAGGAATGACGTCGGGGAAACGATGATGACCTTGTGCTTGCCGGCAGCTCGCTGGATGAGGTTCTCCTCTTCCCCACCGCCGACCTGATTCGTGAGGAGATCGTAGTAGATACCCTCGGACGGGATGAACATGAACGCGAAGTCCATGGTGTTCTCTTCAGGACGGATGTATTTTGCCGTCTCACTGATACGAAGCTTCAGGTCGTTCACGAACGCCTTCTCGAACGCTGGCTTCTCTGTTTCGCTTGCATGCACGAGACGGTTGTAATTATCAAGAGAGAACTTCGAGTCTATCGGGACAATCTTGTCGCTCACGAAGACGGCGGCATCGACTATTTCGCCGTTCTTGAAGGGATACTGCATCTGGTACATGCCGGGCGGAAGCACGTTCTTCAGAACCGTCTCGAGATAATACTCGCCGAGGATGCCGCGCTGCTTCGGGTTCTTCAGGATGTCCTGCAGACTCTGCAGCTGTTCGGCGAACCCCTGGGTCTGCCGGCCAATCTCTTTGACCGACGTCACCTCCTGGGTGATCTCCTTGATGAGTCGCGCGCTCTCCGAAAACTGCCGATGAGAGTTCTCCTGCATCGCGCGGGATGATTCCGTAACACGCGCATCGAGCGTACGCTCGAGATTCTGCAACTGCTGCTGCAGGAGCACCATGCCGTTGCCATCCGTAGCAGGCGTCTCTTGGCGACGGAAGATAAGATAGAGGCCGATACCCTGGGTGAAGAGCAACGCGAGGACGATGAGGGCGACGGTGAACAAATCCATGTTCGTAGTATACTATTCCCATGTCTATCCACGAAACCCTGAAGAAATCTATCCCGGACGCGATGCGCGCCAAGGATGCCGTGAAGCTCCAGACGCTCCGTTCGCTCATCACCATGATGACCAACGAAGTCGTTGCCAAGAAGCGCAAGCCGGATGAGTTCCTCACCGATGAGGAAGCACTTGCCGTCGTGAAGCGCGCAGCCAATCAGCGTAAAGACTCTATCGAGCAGTTCACAAACGGCGGTCGCCCTGAGCTCGCAGAGCCCGAGAAGGCCGAGCTCGCCATCATTGAGTCCTACCTTCCCGCTCTCATGAGCCGTGAGGAGATAGAAACCATCGCAAAGCAGAAGATGACCGAGATGGGTGTTTCCTCGAAGACTGAAGCCGGCAAATTCACCGGAGCTCTCATGAAAGAACTCAAAGGCCAGGCTGATGGAGCTCTTGTGAAGGAAATCGTCGATTCCCTGCTCGCATAGCCGTTGACACGCGGTTTCAATACGTCATACTTTACGTATGCCAACTGGTATGGAGGGTCCGAAGATGAGCAAACGCGAGGAGCTACGCGCCGAGGTAAAGACTGAGCGAGAACAGAAAGAAGCGGCGCACAAATTAGCGGCCGATCGAACCACACTTATGGCGAAGGTCGCTGAGCTCAGGGCACAAGCACCAAAACATGAGGCTCAGCTGCGTACCACCGGAACTCCCGCATTCGAAATCACGCCCAAGATGCGAGCCGAAGCGGCGGCACGAGCCGAAGCAGATCGCAAGAGACTCCCTGACAATTAGCCGAAAGCTATATGCGGGACAGCGCGGTAACCATCCCGCGCTTATTTTTTGCACGCAGAACTCATTGACTCTCGGAGAATTAGGCCTACTATAACCTGCATGACACTTTCCCATTCTAGCCTCGAAAGCCCTTCGCTTGAAGCCGATTCCCGACGAGCCGTCGAGAGTCATGGCGAGCCGGAGTACGCTCTGGATCAAGGAACCCGCGAGATGAGGAGAATGGAACACACGGGCGTCGAACTCACCGCTGTCGAGCTCGCGTACCTAAAGAAGATCACTGCCGACAGAATCAAGGGTCTCGAGGCATCCATCTCCCAGACTGAAATCTCTTTGAGTGAAGGCACCGCGCCGAATTCAAGGAACGCCGAGGAGGAACTCGAGAAAGCACGACACGAGCTTGATTTCCTTCAGAATAATCTTGCCGAAAAGCTTTTCGAGAAGATACAAGTATTGAGCGAGAAGGCAGTCTAAATCGCCTTATTATTTTTCGCTTCCATCTCTTCAAACTTTCTGTTATAAATCATCTACAGACGGCCTCATCGTCTAACGGCTAGGACAGATCCCTCTCACGGATCAAATCGGGGTTCGATTCCCCGTGAGGTCACAAAACAAAACAGTCTACCGGCACATTGCATCCTCAATTACGATTCCTCTCTATCGAGGCAAGCAATAAATTTTTCAGTAGTCGATCTATCTAGATGTCCCGATTTCAGCAAGCTGGAACATGCGGATGAGCTGTTTTTAATCCTTAGCTCCTGAAAAGACTGGAGTTCTGTACACACCTTTTGATATTCTTTGAGCACTGGAACAGTGCAGTCCAAGAGAGCATCGGTAAGCGCTTTTTGGTATATGAAAGTAGTGATACACGACCGTTCGCCCGTGGTCAGGGGCTGACTCCCATCTCGATGGTTCTCTGCAAGGCAGTCCGACGCGCTCATATCTGTAGCGTTCGTATTCATGTAACATCGTGCTTTCAATGTGCTGTCTTTGATTTTGTCACAGGTTCCCCGGTCACCGTTATTGAATGCGGCACTATATAATTGCGAGTCGCTATACTCTTCTGAGAATAAAGGGTGTACCCACGTAATCAGTCCGCTTTTTTCAAATAGTACTTTGCCCCACGCAGCCCCGTACCCAAGCCCATACAACACGACAAAAACAACGACGAGTCCTATAATCGCACGAATTGCTAAGGGGAGTTTTCCATCCTGTTCTTTGCCTTGAGCCAGGTATTTCCAAACATAACCGATGCTTGCCACTACAAGAATCGGTAGCAAGTAAAACAGGTAGTAAAGAAGCTTGTAAAAGAGAGGGCCTGAAGCAACGCTCTCTGCGCCCATGATGAGCGGAAGAAACGAAAACGGAAGAACAATTAAAAGAGCGATTAGCGTATAGGCTACAGCAAGGGTTCGTCGCATGATTGTCTGAGCATACCACACTTAACTTAATCCACACCTCTCTAGAGATGCAAACTTAACAATTACTTTACTGATTGTTTGCAATTGCTCTACTAAGAGTTTTGACTGGTATCGTTAGCGTCACATCTTATTCCTTCTCCCGCCACTTCTTTTCCTGGCGAACGAGTCGCGCGGCATCTGCTCGGTCATTGAGCAACGCTTTCACGATGCGTTCCATGCGAACCGATTGCGACCCTTTTACGAGAATCACGTCACCCGACTCGACCACATCCCGAAGCGCAACAGCAGCTGCGCGGGCGTTATCGAACTGCACGACTTCAGCCTTCTTCGGCACAGCGGCAAACGCACGAGCGCGGATACCGACGGTAACGATAACATCCGCCGATTCTCCTGCGACACGAGCGATCCTCTCATGCTCCGTGACCGAATATCTCCCGAGCTCAAGCATGTCTCCGAGGACTGCGATACGGCGCTTTGCATGCGGAAACGCTTTCAAAGCTTTGAGCGCGTGCTCAACGGCAACCGGTGAGGAGTTGTACGAATCATCAATGATGATCGAGTCTCCCTTCCCCGTAAGCAGACGTCCGCGTCCTGGCGGAGGCTCATACGCTTCGAGCGCCTCAATGGCGCGCGCACGAGGTATGTCAAATGCGACGGCAACCGCGAGGGCGGCGGCAACAGGAAGGATTTGTACCTCCCCGACAGACCCCTTCACGGAGATCTTCGAAGAGGTACCCTCCTCCGTCACATCGGCAGACATCCCCGTGACAACTCCTTCCATTTCAGAGAAAACGATACTGCTGACGCGTACCGAAGCGTTTTCTGCCACACCGTACGAGATGACACGTGCGGGAGAACGACGCGCCGCGTCTAGTGCGTATAGATCATCAGCCGAGATGATGAGCGGTGCTCCCGCAGGAAGCGCGTACGCGGGAGAAAACTCTTCTTCTCGCACCGCCTCGGGCGAAGCATACGCTTCCACATGCACTGGCACGTCAGGTAGCTGCGTGACAACGACGGCAGCTGGCGTCGCGATACGCAGTATCCGAGCGAGATCCCCAGGACGATCCGCTCCCACTTCGAGCACGAGCATATTCGGATACTGATTCGGCAGGACGAGAAGCGCGAGCGAGCGTTTGACGAGCGAGACCCATGCAAAAGGATCGCCCCACGGATTGTCAGCTCCAAGTATGGTGAACGGGACACCAAATTCGCTATTGAAACTCTTTTCGCTCTTACGGACAAGGAAGCGTGCCGAGAGCACCGCGGCGACTGCATCCTTTGTAGACGTCTTCCCTACCGAACCGGTCACCATGACGATGCGCGGGTGATACCGGTGCACGACAGCACGTGCAAGCAGGGCGAGCACCGAAGCAATCATAAATTTAAGGAGTTTTTTCATACAGGGGTGGATGTGGCGAACCCGCGGTCGGGCGGTACTTGGTAATAGTCGATGAGAAAATGCACGAGGTCAAGGAACGTCGCGTTGAGTGTCTCCGACGCATACTTCACGCCCTGCGGGTCATAGGTATACAAGAGGATGATAAACCGCGGACTGAATGAAGGAAAGAAGCCCGTAAACGAGTGGAAGAAGCGGTCAGTATAATACCCGCCACGTCCGTCCGTAAGCTGCGCGGTTCCGGTCTTGGCCGCAACTGACATCGTGGGAATCTTTGCCTTGCCGTTATCGAGCTTCTCGTCGACGACAGCATCCATCATCTCCGTCGTCGCACGTGCCGCGGCGGCAGAGAAGACCGGTGTCGTCTGGCTCCAGTCGAGCTGCCGGATGATGCCGGAATCGAGACGTATCGCACTCACGAGATGGGGCTGCACCATCACGCCGTCATTGGCTATCGCACCAAGTGCACGAACCATCTGTACTGGTGTCACTGCGATGCCCTGTCCAAAGGATGCGGTATCGTACCCAATCTGTTGCGGCTTCGAAAGGTTCCCGAGAAGCGCGCGCCCTTCGCTCGGAAGATCGATGCCTGTCTTCTGCCCGAACAATTTGACGAAATAGTTGCGGAACTTGTCTTGTCCTAATTCGGTCGCGATCCACGCCGCTCCGACATTGAGCGACTGCACAATGACCTGCTTCATAGGAATTACACCGCGCGCTTTCAAGTCCCAGTTGCAGATGCTCGCTTTATTCACCGTGATGCATCCCGTATCCTCGTACATCGTTTCCGGTGTGATGACGCCCGCATCAAGTCCCGATGCCATGGTCAGAGGCTTCATGATAGAGCCGAATTCGTACACCGATTCGACGAGGGCGCTCCCGAGCGCCGAAGGATCGACGCGTTGCCTATTATTCCCGTCATAGGAGGGAAAAGTCGCGAGGGCGATAATCGCGCCAGTAGCAGGATCCATGATAATGCCTCCCGACCGTTTGCTCGAGTACCGCTCATTCACTTTTGCAAGATCATGCTCGAGCCGTGTCTGTACTTCGGGTTCGATGGTCGTCACGATGTCGCCCTCCCGAGCGTCCTTCGCGTTCACGAGCAGGTTGCCGACATTCGAGAAGAGTTCAGCGAAGAAATTCTTATACAGAGAATCCCCAGAACGTGCGAGCGTACCATCGTATACCGCCTCGAGCCCAGTCTGCCCGATGAGTTCATCGCCTTGACCATACGAGACGATGCCGATCGACTGCGACGCGAGCGTCCCTCCCGGATAATACCGCCACCGCTCACGAAGCACCTGCACGCCCGGCAGTGCACGGTCGGCAAGCGCCTTTCCTTTTTCGTCAGTGACACGATGCGCAACTTCGACATAGACGAGATTCTTCTTAGCGGCGGAAGCGAGAAAGGCTTCGCGCGATACCGTCGTCGACGCGATAGAGACTATTGCTTCATATGCCCCTTCAGGATCGATTAGCGTTTGTGGATTTATCGCGACAAGAAACCCGGTCGCGAGCGTCGCTCCCGAGATAAGTGTTCCGTCCTTCGTTGTGAGATAGATCGCCCCACGGTCGAACAGGCCGCTACCGCTCGACGCGAATTGCCGATCGGCCTTCTCTGCATATTCGTCGCCATGCACAATCTGAACGAAATAGAGGCGGACAATGATGAGGAGAGCGGCGAGGGCAATGAAAGCGAGGACGAGCCGGATGCGTGAACGGAACTGTGCTCGCATATCCTCTTAGCGTAACGCTGTCATGCTTGCCGCCGGAACGAACGTCTTCGCGCGCGGAGCGGCATAGCCGAGTGCATGATAATCAAGACTCTGGAGGCGTGCGGCGTTCTCAAGATACTGGGACTCGAGCACGGCAACGGCCGCTTCATCATCTTTGACCGACTGTGAGAACTCAACCGTGAGCGCGGCATAACTCATGACGACGGCGATGAGCCCGATATAGACGACAGCCAGGACGGCAACCATGCCGACAGAGAGCGACATGATGGAGACCGGAAGATGAAGGCGAAGTTTATGCATAGGAAAAATGAAGATCGCGCGAGCTGGCTGACATTGCCTCTGCTGCGACGGCATTGCGTTCGAATACGCGCAGTTTCGCACTCCGTGCCCGACGATTCGCGAGGACTTCCGCGCGCAAAGGTGCGATCGGTTTCTTCGGCGAGAGCGATCCGAGGCCTGCCTGCTCCGCATCACGCAGGATATTCTTCACGACACGATCCTCGATACTATGGAAAGAAATTACGGCGAGTCGGCCACAAGGAGCAAGCGTCGTAAGGGCAGCAGACAATCCCTCGCGCAAGCTTCCAATCTCATCATTCACCGCAATGCGGAGCGCCTGGAATGTTTTCGTCGCTGGGTGAATCTTCCGCTCGTGATACCAAGCAGGCGTACCTGCTTTTATAGCAGCGACGAGCGCATCCGTCGTGAGAATGCGCTCTTTAGAACGCGCCGCGACAATGGCACGTGCGATGCCGCGCGCGAAACGCTCCTCGCCGTACGTGAAGATGATGTCCGCAATATCCTCTTCGGAAGAGCTATTAACGATATCCGCGGCCGTCTCGCCGCCTTCGCCATACGTCATGTAGAGCGGTTCGTCTCTCTGAAATGAGAATCCGCGCGGTGCGGCTATCTGATATCCGCTCCATCCGAGGTCGAAGAGCACCTTGTCGGCATGACCGATACCGAGACGCTCGAGTATACGCGCAAGGTTACGGAAATTATCGTTCACCAAGTGCGCAACCGGCCGCTCTGGGCGCCGATCGAGAGCGTACACTGCTCGACCGCGCTCGACAGCCGCCGAATCCGCATCGATGCCAACAATGACCCCACCCTCACCAAGTGCCGCAAGCAGCTCTTTGAAATGTCCTGCACCGCCAAGTGTCGCATCGACGACCGTATCACTTGGAACGACAGCAAGTGCTTCGAGCACTTCTTGCATGAGAACGCTGTCGTGACGAGCTTCCATATCAGTTGGCAGTGCCGAGCTTCTCAGCGAACGCATCAGCATCGCGCTCAATCTCTGCCGTGTATTTCTTCCATGCCTTCTCATCCCAGATCTCGATACGGTCTGCGACCCCGGCGATGACGGTCTTCGTATTGAGTCCCGCGAAACTCTTCAGATGGTCGGGAACGAGTATCCTCCCAGCCGTATCGACCTCGGCCTCCATAGCTCCAGCAAGGAAAAGACGCGCGAGGCCGCGCGCTGCGGCAGTACCGCCGGCGTGTACGGCACGACTCTCAGCTTCCTTCGCCCACGCCTTCTTCGGATAGACCGAGAGACAATGATCGAGGCCGCGCGTTATGACAACAGCGCGGCCGAGATCTTTCCGAAACTTCGCCGGAAGCGAGATGCGGTTCTTAGGATCAAGTGTGTGCAGGTATTCGCCGATGAACATGGGTTAAAAATGAGCGGGCTGGAACTTGGAAGATAGGCCACCACTCCCGCCTTCCACTTCATCCCACTGTCAAAACATTATATCCCACCCTTCCCCACTACCCTATTTTAGTTATCCCCAATAGCGAAAAGCCGCTGCAACTCTTGGTTGCAGCGGCTTTTCGTAGCTTATTTTGCAGCCTCGCTCAAGCGCGCAATGACGAAATCCCGCGGAAGGCCGGCGAGGAACCATCCGGCTTTCGGCCCAGAATCACGGTTAAGAAACACTCGATAAATCGCCTGAAAAAGGTCCTTGGGAGCTATCGGCACACTGGTCTTCATCTCGTGAAGGCTCGCATGAATCTCTTCTCCCGAACGCTCGCCCCCCTGTACGAAATCGGCAAGCACGCTGAGAGCATGTTTCTGGGTGTCACTGAGCTCTGTATCAGGCATCTCTTCCTGAAGCTCATAGCGGAATTCTTCCGGGGCGTACGTCGCGAGCCAGTATTTCGCATACCGTGCGCGCTCATCGAGAGCAATCTCCTCGTCTTCGGAAAGAGCGCTTCCTTTTACTCGCTCCGCTTCTTCTTTGAGCGAGAGGTGCGCCATCTGCACAATGAACGCGACTTCACGGAAACGCATCTGCCATGGGGCGGTGAGTCCAGCACGGTCTTGTGGAAGCTCAGAGAGCGCGAAGAGTCGTGAACGATCATCCGCTGCACCATCACGGACGCTCTCACCGAGTTCGTCATGCCAGTCGTACATGCGCGGGACTGATTCGCCGGAAGGGTCGATGTCGATCTGCTCGCGAATATCTTTCCCGATAAGTGCGAGCCGGAAGACCGTCGGAGGAAAGAGGTCGCTCATGTCTTTCGCAGAGCTGCCCCGCCCTTTCGATGACGACATCTTTCTCCCTCCGACGAGAAAGAACTCGTAGGGAATATCAAACGGCGGTTCTGATTCGAACACCTCGCGACAGATATGATTCGCGACATCACGAGAACCGCCTTTGGTCGAATGATCCTTACCACCACCTTCAATATCGACGCCTTGTGCCACCCACTTCGCGGCCCATTCTGCTTTCCAGAAGAGTTTCCCCGCTCCCTTCCATGGCGCGACTCGACCGGTATGCCCGCAACTTTTCGCTTCATCCGGATTCCTATCGCATGAGTACCCGACGGTCTCGCCATCGTACTCATAGGACCGGGTCGTCATAATCTTTCCACAGTTCTCACATACGACGGAGACCGGGAGCCAGGACTCGTCTTTCTGTGACCCTGAAACTTCTTTCATGATGCGGCGTATATCGCTCGCGCGCTCGAGTGCTGTCTTAATGAAAGGATCCATCTTCCCTGACTGATACATCTCGGTCGCTCGATAGTAATTCGGAGTGAAGCCGGCCTTCCTGTGCACGCTCACAAATTCATCACCGAAATATTCTGCGTAATTCTTAAAACCTGGTTCAGGACTTGGGACGGCATACAAAGGCTTCCCGAGGTGTTCCTTGAATTTCTCTGCGTCGAGATAACTTGGTATGGAGTCGAACGGGTCGAAATCATTGAGCTCGTAGCGATATTCATTCGCTATTCCGTACTCCGCAAGAATCTCACTGATGAGGCCGTGTACGGCGACACCGCGCATGCTTCCCACATGCACGCGACCAGACAACGTTTTCTCATCCCGTATAAGAAACGTCTTTCCGTCTCGAGGCGTACGCGTATTCCGTATTTCGCTTGCTATGCGGTCAGCCCACAACATCCTGAAATCGTAACATATAAAGCTCAGGAACGTCTTAACCGCTCCGACAACTTACGCAACCTTCTCTATCGTATAGGTCTGCTTGCCCGAAGGAGTCTCGAATGTGAAGACGTCGCCCTTCTTCTTGCCCATGAGGGCGCTGCCGAGCGGAGAGACGTGCGAGAGCTTCTTCATGCGCATGTCGGCCTCTTCACTACCGACGATAGTGTATTCATGCACTTCCTCACTCCCATCTCTCTTGATTGACACTTTCGAACTGAAACTAATCTCGCTCTTCTTCTTGCCGTCCGTGACGATTTTCGTATTCTTCACCAGATCCTCGAGCTTCTTAATGCGCTCTTCAGTAGCGGCCTGCAAATCACGGGCTTCCTGGTATTCGGCATTCTCCGAAAGATCACCGAGCGAACGGGCGTATTCGAGGTTCTTCGCAATCTCCGTACGACGTACGGTCTTCAGGTGCTCGAGCTCCTTTATCATCTCATCAAATTTCTCCTGCGAAACAACGATTTCTTGTGTATCAGTCATAGTAGTGAGTGCATTGTACGCGAGCACCGCTAGAGCGCAATAGCGGTCGAGGTCGCGCTCCCTCCGACGTACGGAGAATTCACCGCACGAAGCGCTTCAAGGAAGTCGCGCATCACGTTCACTGCTTGTTCACCCGTACCTTCCGGGCCGCGCTCGAGCACGACCGCAAAGGCATACTTCGGATGATCGTACGGGAAGAATCCGACGACCCAGGAATTGTCATATTGATTGCGCGTGCCCGTCTGAGCGGTACCCGTCTTCGCGGCCACGCTCACATACGGAACATTGAGCGCACCTGCAAGTGCACCGGTGACCGCTTGGCGCATACCTTCCCGCACGACAACAAGTGCTGATTGATCCACTGGCACGAGCTCGTACGAGGAAGGCTGGTCGGCGACGAGTGTCGGGGTGAATAATTTTCCCCCATTCGCGACAGCAGCTATCGCACGAGCCATCTGTATTGGCGTCACCTGCATAGAGTATTGTCCGATCGCAGTAAAATACGTATCGCCGAGATACCACGGTTCGTCGAACGTAATCTTCTTCCATTCTGGCGTCGGGATGACACCCGGGACTTCTCCTGGCAGATCAATAGCAGTCGTCGTGCCGAGGCCGAACTGTCGGTACCAATAAGCGAGACGATCGATACCGAGACCTTTCTGACTCTTGAATCCGCCACCAACCGAATAGAAGAACACGTCTGAAGACCAGGCAATCGCCCTCCTCACGTCCACTGCCCCGAGTGCTTTCCATCCCTTGTACAAGAAATTCTTTCCCGGATTATACGGATCGGGTATCAGGAGGAATCCTGGATCATCCATGACCGTGTTCGGAGTGATGATGCCGTCGGTAAGCGCCCCCGAGGCGACGAGCGGCTTCACGACTGATCCTGGCGCATAGACACCCTGTACCGCGTGGTCGATGAACGGATGTCCGGGATCAGTGTTATACGCAGCGATTGTGCTCGCCGGACCGCCCTGTGCCATGATATTCGCGTCATAGCTCGGATAGGAGACGAGCGCACGCACAGCACCTGTTTCCACGTCCATGATGACCCCAGCGCCAGCGATGAAGTGTTTGTCGACCGCAACAGCCGCCACCGCACGACCAAGAAGCCGCTCAAGCGTAGCGTCTATTGATAACTGAAGTGTCTTCCCTTCTTCCGCTGGAACGACTCTGCCTTCACTCCGCACCCGCCCGAGCGCATCGGTCTCCGTGAGCATCTGTCCGTTCTTTCCCGACAGAAGCTCATCGTACCGTGCTTCAAGACCTGTGACACCTCGTTGCTCCTTGTCATAATAGACTCCCTTCGAATCCTTCTTCGGATAGGAGACGTAGCCGATGACCTGGCTGAGTGCTGGTACGGAATAATGTCGTTCGACAGCACCATCATCCTTCTGCACATTCTCGGCAAGGACGGCACCCTGTACGTCGGTAATGATGCCCCGTGGCGCGAAGATCGTTACGACCTCAAGGCTGTTGTGTGCGCTCTCGGACGCGAACGTCGCACCATGCGTCACCTGAAGATTCCATGAGCGGGTAGCGAGGACGAGAAAAAGCACGGCCAGCCCTGTAGCAAGCAAAGAGAAAGAGCCATGCGGGATTGGTTTTTCAAGCCGACCCTCGAAGCGCTGTCGGTTGAAATCAGGCGCGTTCGACACGTCGAGGAATATCTCATCCGGAGCAATCTCCGGATCAGGGCGCCTTTTATACCACCAGATCATTCTCTGATAATACTCGCCACGAGCCGACTGCGCACGAGGAGCGCGAGCACTGTTACGCATGCCCCGGAAAGCGTAGCGAGAGGAAGCGCTCCTCCGTATGGTGAATAGAAAAAAATATCAATGAGCAGACCGACGATAAACGGCACGAATGGTTCGAAAAGCGACATACCGAGCGCCAAGCAGGCAGCGAATGGCCACGGGAAAAGCAGTACTGAAAAGCATGCGGCCACTGCAGCGAGTTTGTGCATCATGGCGATGTCGAGGTTGCGACTCCGGTTGTCCGCAACTCAACCCATGATATCGAAAAAGGATTTATCATCGGTTGAATGCGGAGCGTCACCGCGGGAGATAATGGGTCGCTCTCGACGCGGAGAACGCTTCCTACTGGAAGCATGCCCGGTCCGGGCATAAACACGATATCGCCGGGAGTGACATCCGCAGAACGCGCAACGACAGCCTGCATCACCCCACCCCCGACACCTGAAATGCTGAGTGGAGTATTCTCACGTCCGACCCAGCCGCTCATAGTCACGCCAGAGGAGGAGAAGAGGGTTACTCGTGAGAAGTCATCGAGAACCGACGAAACGATTCCCACCGGCACACCACCGGCACCAAACGCCTCCATGCCGAGCGCGACACCGTCCTCCCTTCCTGCCGCAAGCATAAGCGTGTCATACGGACTCATGGGCGGCCCCGCGACGACACCAGCGAGGATTCCCGAGATGCCCTTCTGGACTACCGGGCCGCCGAGGAGGTCTGAGAGATTCTCAACCTTCTTCAAGAGCATTTGGTTCTCGCTCGCGAGTGCCGCGTTCTCATTTTCTAACTGTTCCTTCTGTCGCGCGAGCATTGCGGTGTCACTAAAACGGGTGAAAAAAGCATGGCTTCCTGCACCGAGAGATTCTGACACCTGGAACACTGGCGAGAAGACCTGCCAGAAAAAATTCGGTAGAACGATGCGCATGATCATGATGAGCGCGACAAGCGTAACCGCGAGCACGCCCCACGAGACGTCTCTCGATAACAACAGCGCGTTACGCCTCGCTAAGAATGTCCTCTTCATCGATAAAGAAATCCGCGTAGGGTTCGGGATTCTCGGTCACAATGCCCGCACCTCGCACGACCGCCGTGAGAGGGTCGGGTGCGACCTTCACCGGTACACCAAGCATCTTCGCAAGCACCTGTGGCAGCCCGCGCAGGAGTGCGCCACCGCCAAAGACGGTCACGCCGTGTTCGAGAACATCAGAGAGAAGTTCGGGAGGGGTCGTCTCGATGACTTCTTTCATCGCATCCATGAGCGCATCGAGCGATGGAGTGATTGCTTCGCGAATATGACTATCGGAGAGCATCACTTCTCGCGGAAGACCCGTTGCGAAGTCGCGCCCTCGCACGTTCCTCGAGAGAGACTCCACAAGAGGCGTCACTGACCCGATACCTATCTTCACATCTTCGGCCGTGCGCTCGCCGATACCCAGCTTAAACTCACTACGCACGTATTCGATGATATTTTCATTAAAACGATCTCCCGCGACATGCGAACTCTTTGAGGCGACGACGCCGCGGAGCGCGATGACTGCGATGTCGGTCGTACCGCCACCGATATCGAGCACCATCGTGCCGACTGCCTCGTTCACCGGGAGTTTCGCGCCGATTGCGCCGGCGACCGGCTCTTCGAGTATGAATGCTTCGCGCGCGCCTGCATTCTTCGCCGCGTCTCGCACCGCTCGGCTCTGCACGTTCGTCACGCCTGTCGGCACGCCTATCACGACTCGCGGGCCGAAAAGTCGCGATCGGCCGTTCTGCGCCTTATTGATGAGATAACTCAGAAGCTCTTCCGTCACTTCGAAATCAGAAATGACACCGTGCGAGAGCGGACGCACCGTGCGTATGTGTGCCGGTGTCTTCCCGAACATCGTCTTTGCTTCCTTCCCCACCGCAACGACCTGGTGTGTCTTGTCATTGACCGCAACGACTGACGGCTCGTTAATCACGACGCCTCTGCCGCGCACGTAGACAAGCGTATTGGCAGTCCCGAGATCGATTGCGATGTCGTTACTGAAGAGCAGGTTTTTCGAGAATCGCGACATATTCTAACGGGCGAGGAGGTCTTCGCGGGTCTTCTTCGTCATCTGTCCGGTCGCACGAACGACTACTTCGAACTCGCCCGTCGCCACAGCATCCTTGCCGACCACGATTCGCTGCGGCATACCCAAGAGGTCGCTCTCGGCGAACTTCTCGCCAGCACGCAGATTGCGATCATCATAGAGCACCCCGATGCCTGCAGCGGTCAGGTCAGAGTAGAGCGCGTCAGCCACTTTCGAGACGTCGTCGCCATCGTGCCCGAGTGACACGAGATGATACGAGAATGGGGCAACTTCCTCCGGCCAAACAAGCCCCTTCTCATCAGCGAGCGTCTCGACGATGATTCCCATGAGCCTAGTGGGGCCGATGCCATAGCTTCCCATGACGACCGGCTTCTTTGCTCCAGTCTCATCGGTGTAGGAGAGGCCGAGCGGCTCTGAGAACCGCGTACCGAGATTGAAAATATTCCCGGCCTCGATGGCTTTCTTCTCGACGAGCTTCGCACGGTCCATGCCGAGCTTCGCAAGCGTCTCGTCCGTAAGGACCTCTTTGTTGACGGCGAGGCGCTTCTCTTCATCTATATAAATGATGTCTTCTCCCGCATCAGAGACCGTCTGAAACTCCTCTGAGAATTCACTGAATATCCCACCAGACGCGAACGTGACATACGTCTTATCGCCGATGCCGGCACGCTGGAAAACCTTCAGGTAGGCCGCTCTCGCTTTGTCATAGAAAGAGGCGTGCGCGGCCTCATCTTTCGAGAACGAGTAGAGGTCCTTCATCATGAATTCCTTGCCACGCATGATGCCCGACTTCGCGCGGAGCTCGTTACGGAACTTATTCTGAAATTGATACGCATAGACTGGGAGGTCGCGATACGAGGAGATGTGTTCGGTCATGATGCGCGTGAGCGGCTCTTCATGCGTGATGCCGAGTCCAGTTTCTCCACCGCTCTTGAACGACGTCTTGAACCAGTTATCGACTTTGTCATCATCCCAACGGTCTGTGCGACTCCAGAGATCTTTGTCCTGGAGCGCGGTCATGACGAGTTCTTGCCCGCCGATGGCATTCATCTCTTCGCGAATGATACCGATGATGTTGTTCAGTGTGCGCAGGCCGAGCGGGAGATATGAATAGACACCCGCCATCTCTTTATGCACGAAGCCTGCACGTACAAGCAGTTGAGCGTTTTTCGAGACCTCGTCGGACGGAGCTTCGCGCCGGGTCTTCGTGAAGAGCTGGGATTGTCTCATGCGCCACAGTATACGCCCACCCTACCCGCTCGGCAAAAGAGACAACGGGAGGAAATTGACATTGCTTCGCGAGATAGTAGAGTGCCGGAAGAAAGCCCACCCCACTACGCAAAGGAGACCCTCATGTTCTCGAACAACACGTTCGTCGACGCCTACCGGTTGGCGCGCGAGTTCGCAGCAGATCTCACCACTCACCTCGTTCACATCGGAGAGAGGCACACCCTCCACGCCGTGCTTGAGTTTGAGTGCGGCATCCGGATAGCGCTGAAGGAACTCGATGACGAAGCGCGGCTGGTTATCCGTGACGAAAGCAACCTGGTCATGTGGAGGTGCCTGCTCGGCGCATGCCACGACAACCTGCGCACTATCTCGATGAACCTCCGCTTCTGGGGAGAACCCGAATGGAACTGGAAGGAGGTCATCGATGCCGTCAGCTTCATCGCTGCGGTCGTCGAGAACACGTCGACGATGCTCGGACGGACTCCCCTGCCAGTAGCAGCCGTGCCATCCTGAGCGAATCTCTTGCTCGCAAGGCCGCCCGTATAAGGCGGCTTTTCATTTATCCGACAATCTTAAATATGTCGTGCGCGGTGACGACAAGCATAAGCAGGATGAGTAGAACGAAGCTCGCGGCATTCATGGTTCGCGTGATGCTTTGTTTTATAGGACGCCGGATGACGCTCTCGATGAGGACGAAAAGGAGACGGCCGCCATCAAGCGCAGGAATGGGAATGAGATTGATGAGCGCGAGATTAATTGAGATGATTGCCATGATGGAAAGAAGATCCCCGATACCCTGCGCCGATGCAGAGCCGACCGCGCCTGCGATGCCGACCGGACCCGCCACTTGCGAGAGATCCGCCGAGAGCGTGAAGACGCCGTAGAAGAAATGCACCAGACCCTTCGCAGTGATGCGGGTAGTCTCCCACGTGAGTGACGCGCCTTCGACCAACGCCGCGCTGAATGAGAGCGGAACGACGCCAATAGTGGCGACCTCAACCCCGAGGGCATAGCGGAATGGATCAGACGTGATGATGCCCGCTACGGGCACCGCGGTTATGGATTGCTCTTCCCCACCCCGCTTCACCGTGAGCACGATGTCGCTTCCACCGCTCTTCGCGACAAAGCTGGAGAAGCTCTTCGGATCAATAGCGCGCCACTCTGCTTCTGCATCTTTAGCGGCGAGGATGGAATCGCCCGGGATGATGCCCGCAAGAGCCGCAGGAGAGCCGGGAAGCACGTTCGCCACGGCGAGCGCAGTCTGTTCTGCTCCAGCGACCTCACTCTCAGAAAGCGCGCGCGGCGTACCGGTGATGAGTGCGCCCGTGATGAGAACATACGCGAAGAGGAGATTCATCGTGACGCCTGCAGCAAGTACAATCGCCTGCGTGATGCGCGGACGCGAAGAAAAGGCGCGAGGATCCTTCGGAACATCGGCAGAGAGTCCGTCTTCACCGAATATCTTCACGAAGCCACCGAACGGCAGCCAGTTGAGTGTGTATTCGGTCCCGCCAGCTTTGGCGATGGTGAGCGCACGCGGCGGATAGCCGAGCCCGAACTCGTCGACGCGCATACCGGAGAGCTTCGCCGCTATGAAATGTCCGAACTCGTGCACCACGATGAGTGCGACGATGACGGCAATGAAGGTGAGGATGTCCATCTACAATACTTAGAGCGAAATTTCTGTCTCTTTCTTGGCGAGATGGCCTGCGAGTGCTTCGTTGCCAGCATCGATGAGCTTCTGCACTTCGGTCTTGAGTCGTGCAATCTCGTCCTTGCCCATGCCTCCTTCCTTTTCTGCGGCATCGAGCGCTTTGATGGCGTCGGTACGGTGCCCGCGGAGTGTCACTTTCGCCTGTTCGGTCTTCTCGCTTGCAATCTTGTTCAGTTGTACGCGGCGCTCACCAGTGAGTTCAGGGAACGCGATGCGCAGTCCCTGATCATCAGTCGAAACGCTGATGCCGAGATCGGCGTCGGTAATTCCTTTTTCAATCGCCTTCAGGAGTTCCTTGTCCCACGGGGTGATGCGGATTGTGCGCGCGTCTTCGACTGAGATGTTTGCAAGCTCTTTGATCGGCGTGCGGGTACCGTAGGCTTCGGGCTTCACACCGTCGAGCAAAGTCGGTGTCGCCCGGCCAGTACGAACACCTGAGAGTTCACGCGCGAGCCACTCCTCGGTCTCTTTGATATCTGCCTTCAGTTTTGAAAAGTCGTATGCCATATGCGCTGATTATACCAAATCTTTCGGTGTGACGAGCGAAAGGTGCTCGAGGATCATCTTCACCGGCGCACTGCGGTCATAGAGATGCGAACGCAGAGCGGCGATGTCCGACAGAAGCGCCGCAGTCGGACCGCCACGCTTGAGATTCTCGTATGCGGTCGCTTCAATACCATTCACGATTGCGAGAGCGAGGTCGCGGTTCTCGCGCCGATCCTCGTCATCCTTCCCGCTCGTGAGTTTCTTGATGAGTGCGCTCCGCTTCTCTTTGGTCGCTTTTAAAAATTCTTCTGCAATCGCGGAGATTGCAGGCTTCGCGATTCCTCGACCCGCATCGAGAACTTGGACGCGGGAGCGGAGCGTCGGAAGGAGTCCGCCCAGGCTCGGCAGGATGAGGAAGAGGTACGTCCCTGCCGGCGGCTCTTCGAAGACTTTCAAGAGCGCATTCTGCGCCTCGTGATACGCGCGCGAGGCCGCAATGATGACGACCTTATGCTCGCCCCGGAATGCTACGCCAGTAGCAAGCTCGGTTGCGCGACGAGCATCCGCCACCGAGAAGAGTCCGTAGCGTAGCACGACGACATCGGGATTGTTCTCTACCTTCATCCTCAATTCCCTTTCTGCCCACGCGCTCGCGATGCCGATTCCCTCTTCTGTCTCCGCCTCGATGACAAACGCGTGGTGTCTCATTGCTTCGCTAAGATACTTTTCTGATACGTACCCAAATGCTTGAGCGCAATGCCCGTACCGCGCGCGACACAGTAATAGGGATCGCTCGCGAGCTTCGCCATCACGCCTGTCCGGCGATACACGAGTTCGGGCATCTGGCGCAACTGCGACGAGCCGCCCGTGAGGATAATGCCATTGTCGATGATGTCGGCAGCAAGCTCGGGCGGCGTATCCTGGAGCACCTTACGTATCGCCTGCGTCATTTCGCGAAGTTCACGTGACATCGCCTGCACGATGTCATTCGTCGAGATGTCGACGGTACGTGGCAGGCCGCTCATGAGATCACTCCCCTTCACCGCCATGGTGAGCTCTTCGTTCATGGGCACGGCTGCACCGACGCGAATCTTCACGTCCTCGGCGGTCTTGTCGCCGATGGCAAGGTTGTGATGCCTCTTTATATGATCCGCTATGGCGCGGTCGAGACGATTCCCCGCACACTTCACCGATGTCGATGCGACGATGCCGCCAAGAGAGATTACGGCGACGTCGATCGTGCCACCACCGATATCTGCGACCATGCGCCCCATCGGCTCATGAATGGGAATGCCCGCGCCGATAGCCGCAAGAATCGGCTCTTTCACCACATACGCATTCTTCGCGCCGGCTTTCATCGCCGCTTCGATGACCGCGCGCTTCTCTGTGCTCGTCACGCCCGCCGGGACGGAGACGAGCACGGTCGGACGGAAAGGGTTCCATCCCAATGCTTTGCGCATGAAATACCGGAGCATCGCTTCCGTCACACGATAGTCGGCGATGACTCCATCCTTCATCGGACGATACGCAATGATGTCGTCCGGCGTGCGGCCGATCATCTTCTTCGCTTCGATGCCAATGGCGAGAATCTTGTTCTTGCCTCCGAACTTCCCACGCTCTTTGGAGACCGCGACGACCGACGGTTCGTTGATGACGACGCCCTTATTCGGCACGAAAACGAGAACATTTGTCGTCCCGAGGTCAATGCCGAGTTTGGGGGAAAAGAATGACATTTGTCGTAATGGTACACTACCTCCCATGCAAGGAGAAATGAACTTCGTCATCGACGGCGGTACGCCGCTTTCAGGGAGCGTGGAGACTAGTCGGTCGAAAAACGGCGCCGTCGCGCTCCTGGCCGCTTCCCTCCTGAACCGCGGGAAGACGACGCTCGAGCACGTGCCCAAGATAGAGGAAGTGAACCGCCTCATCGAGGTGCTTCGCTCGCTCGGCGTCTCTGTGGAGTGGCACGGGACAGATGTCATCATCACCCCGCCGCAGAAGATAACGCTCGATACCATCGACCGCGCGGCGGCGATGCGGACGCGTAGCATCCTCATGTTCATCGGCTCTCTCGTCCATTCGTTCGATGATTTCGAACTTCCGCAGTCGGGCGGCTGCACGCTCGGTCTGCGAAGCGCTCGCCCGCACCTCATGGCACTTGAGAAATTCGGCATCGCGATCGAAGCCCATTCCGATACGTACCGCATCACCCACACGAAGCTCGCTCCGGCTGAGGTAGTCCTCTATGAATCAAGCGACACGGCGACGATCAATGCTCTCTTCGCGGCCGCGCGCATCCCCGGCACCTCCGTCATCAAGTACGCGTCTGCGAACTATCAGGTGCAGGAAGTATGCGGATTCCTGAGGAAGCTCGGGGTCGGTATCGAAGGTATCGGTTCAACGACGCTCACCATACATGGCATCGAGGATATCAATACTGATGTTTCGTACACGGTGGCCGAGGATCCGACCGATGCAATGTTCTTCATCGCATCCGCAATCGTGACCAACTCTGCCGTCACTGTCGTTGCCGCACCTATCGAGTTCCTCGAAGTCGAGCTTCTCATTCTCGAGAAGATGGGGCTCATCTTCTCTCTTTCAAATAAGCGCGTCTCCGAAAACGGCATCACGAAGCTCGCTGATATCTCTATCAAGCCATCCGAGCTTATCGCCTTCCCGGAAAAGATCCACGCGCGCCCCTACCCGGGTCTCAACATCGATAACCTCCCTTTCTTCGCCGTCATAGCCACACAAGCCAAGGGTATGACGCTCATCCATGACTGGGTCTACGAGAAGCGAGCCATCTACTACACCGAGCTCGACCGCCTGGGTGCCTCGACGAGCCTTTTCGACCCGCATCGCATCAGTATCGAGGGCCCGACGCGGCTCAAAGCTGCCGAAGTCATCTGCCCGCCGGCGCTCCGTCCTGCAACCATCATCCTCGTCGCGATGCTTGGAGCGAAGGGTCACTCGACGCTCCGCAATGTCTACTCAATCAACCGCGGGTACGAAGACATCGTGCAGCGACTCCAAGCCCTCGGTGCACATATCGAATCAACATGAAATCCATCGGTGAGATGATGCCCGAGTTCGAGAAGAAAGCGGCTGCTGCACCGAAGGGTAAGAAACGTCTCACCGAACGTGGCGAAATGATGCGCTTCTTCCTCCGGCATCTGAACCATGCCCGCGCAAACGACGGCCTCGCGCCCATGACCATGGCGCATCTGGGCGTCGTGCTCGAGCAGATTCCCACTGCGGACCTCTACTATCTGAAAAGCGTGTGTAGTCAGGCGAAGAATTTCAGCAAGACCTTCTGGTGGGAGCTCGACCCGGCCAAGCACCCACCGCGCTAGTTTTCTGCTATATTACGGAACATGAAAGAAATCGTGCAAGACGGCGCGGCAGTGCTGCGCGAAATAGCAGTGCCGGTACCGGAAGACATGTTCGGGACGCCTAAGCTCGCAGGCATTATCGCCGACATGAAAGACGCGCTCGACCCCCACCTAGAGGGGGTCGCTATCGCTGCTCCCCAGATAGCCGTCCCCTATCGTATCTTCGTCGTGCGCAAGGACCGGACGATTCCACCGCCGCCCATGGAAGAAGGCGTCACGCACGAACCGCTTCCACCGGAACACGAAGTATTCATCAATCCCGAGATCGAAAAGACGAGCCGTCGTCGGGCAAAGATGGAAGAAGGATGTCTCTCCGTCCATGGCGTCTATGGTACGGCGAAGCGTCACGAGCGTGTGACTATCCGCGCGCGCAGCGAGAATGGCTCTCGTTTCGAAAGAAGTGGCGGTGGACTCATGGCTCAGATATTCGAGCACGAGATCGACCATTTGAACGGTATCCTTTTCATCGACCACGCCGAGCACCTCATAAAGATTCCTCATGAACATGTCCTCTAGCTTCGCCTACTTCGGCACACCGACTGTTGCGAGCGACACTCTTGCGACTCTTATTGAGAGCGGATTCGCTCCTTCGCTTGTCATAACTTCTCCCGATGCTCCCAAGGGGCGCGGTCTCGTACTCACACCGTCCCCTACGAAATCACTCGCGCTCGCGCACAATATCCCCGTGCTCACGCCGGAGAAGCTTGATGCCGATACGCTCGCCACGATACAAGGATACGCATGCGACTATGCGCTTGTCGTCGCGTACGGCAAGATATTTCCTGAAGACCTCATTCAAGCATTCCCTAAAGGCGTCCTGAACGTGCACTACTCGCTCTTGCCGAAGTATCGCGGCGCAACACCACTTGAGACAGCACTCCTCAGCGGAGAGTCGGAAACTGGCGTCACCATCCAGAAGATGGTGAAAGAGATGGATGCGGGCGACATCCTTGCGCAAGAAGCGACACTGGTCGGCGCAACCGAGACCGCGCAAGAGCTTCGCCCGCGACTCATCACGATGGGCGCACGTCTTCTCATTGAGGTACTCCCGAAGTATGTATGTGGAGACATCACGCCCATGGCGCAAGACGCCTCTGCCGCAACACGCGCGTACAAGATAAAGAAGGAAGACGGGCTACTCGATCTTAGCGCGGCAGGTACAGAGAATTGGAATAAATACCGCGCCTACGCCGACTCTATCGGCACGTATTTCTTCAAAGATGGGAAGCGCATAAAAATCACGAGCGCCGAATATGCTGGCGGCATATTCCGCATCCTTCGCGTCATCCCTGAGGGCAAACGCGAAATAAGCTTTGCTGACTTCGCAAGAAGCTAGTTTCCGAAACGGAGCATCTGCTTAATCGCAGCACCACCTCTCTTCCAGAGGCTTCGAGCACGACCACGTGAGTGGCGTATCTCTGCCTCAAGTTCGCTCCGCACTCTATCGGCGGCACTCTCCGGCGTCGGCTTCACGGCTTCAGCATGATAGACATCGCCATCGACGACGAGACGAGCGACGAGACGGCACGGTTCTGACGAGCGACCTTCGGGCGGTGCTTCTTCTATCTCTATCTCAAGCAATGCGTGATCGCTTTTCTTCCCCAGTAACCTAAGTGGCGCGACGAGCTTCTCTTCGATAAGCGCTTCAGTCGCAGGCGAGAGCTGATACTTTGTTGCCTTGATAGTGATGTTCATAGCGGGGGACGCTAGCTGCTAATACTTACCATTTTAGCGCGAGAACGGTGTCCTGTCAGGATGCGCACCGAGCCCAGTGGCTTCCCTTCTCGCATTGCAACGAGTTCACGAACCCGGTCATTTGCTCGATTCCCCATAGCCGGCTCACGTACCGAGATCATGAGCGTCTCACCCTTCTCCTCAACTTTTTCTTTCTTCGCGCCGGGCGTCACAAATACTTTGATATACATCAGTGTTTCGGGTACTGCGAGCGCAGGTAGGAGTCGATATCCATCGACTCATAAAGCGCGACACCGCGATCGGAGTCGACCAGGTACGGTACCTGCCGCTTCCCGCCGAGAGCGACGAGTTCGTCGGCAATTGACTGATCAGCGATATTCTTCTGTTCAACATCGACATCAAGCTCCGCCACAGTATCGAGCACTTTGTGACAGAAGGGGCATCCGGTACGTACGTAGAGTGTGAGCATGATTATATTGATAGCGTCCCGAGACGCTCCGCTGCTTCCGCGACGAACGCCTGGACGGCCGAGAGATGCGGAGCATCCTGATCCCGCTGCCCTTCTGCGAGCGCTTCCTTGGGTGCGGCTTCATAGACCCGCAGTTCATCGACGAGCCAGAGATACGCGGCAAGCAGCGAGATTCTTCCCTCCTGCGCGTGCTCTGCGATGATGTGCATAGCTTTCGGTATGCTGAACGCTTTCTTATAGGAGCGCTCTGCTGAAAGCGCCTGTACGATATCAGCGATATGGAGCATGTCCGCGAGATCGACGCTCATGTGGAGCACGCTGACCGCAATTGGGTGCTCCGGCGTCTTCTTTCCATAGTTGTGATGCAGCGAGGCCAGCCGCGACTCGATCGGGTACCCAGCACTCTCAAGGATTTTGCCTGAGCGCATTTCGTGCGTCTTGATGATATCCATGAGTGTCTCATCCCCCGTATAGCCGAAGCGCTCGACTTCGGAGAGTTCCTCTGGGGAGAGCAGTTCGCGCGCGGCGACCAGATGGATGCAACGAAGCGAGTGCTGTTTGGTAAACGCCTCATCTATCTCAAGATCGGTAGCGTCTTCTTTGAGGTCAAGCCATGCGGGAATCTTGCCGTCGTGATACAGCATATGGAAGACATGGTGCATGCATTCGAGCATGTGCCCCTCATCCATCCGATGGCGAATCACGGCCCGTGGTACTTCCACCTTGCCGATGTCGTGGAACAGGCAGGCGCGGTAGAACTGGTCCGTCGTCACCTCTTCATGCTTTTCGAGCAAGCGTGCGAATGATACGCCCGGCATGATTTCTTTCTCTATCTTCCCGCGCGCGATCCGATACGTCTCGAGGCAGTGATGCGCGGTCGACGGGTCGTAGAGGTCGAGCACGGTAAACATCTCCCGATCGCGCTCAGTCAGAAATGGAATCTCATGGAGCTCATATTCGCGTTCCACGCGACTCTTTTCTTTTTCAAGCAGATTTCGTTCGCGTAGCGTCTCAATGATAGTGGCGTAGTTCCCCTCCCCGGCTATCTGGACAGCTTCTGCGGCCGCTGCCTCAGCAGTGATATGAGAGCGCTCGATGGATTCTTCGTGGAACATAGTTACTCTCTTGATTCCGGCTTGCTCTCTGGATAGCGTTCAAAGATATCGTTCCGGTATGTCTGCGCTGAGGCCTTTATGAAGAAATCGCCTGTCGCCTCCTCCGCGATATCAAGCTTCGCGAGGAGTGCGGCCACCTCCTCTCGCGAAAGGGTGCCCTTCTCCTCACTCAAGTCTTCGTGAACCTCTGCGAGCAGTCGCAGAGCGTGTTCCTTCCTCGTTTCGGGAGTATCCATCCGGGCCTCGTGTTGCACATGCCCTAAATACGATTCGAATGCGCCACTGCGCTTCATCCCTGGTTTCTCACTCATAGCTTCATGATATCACGGATATCCTGCCCCCCTTTATCAAGGTGCGGAAGCTGCTGAAATATGCCCTGCTTTAAATTTCCTGGGGATGTTCGAGTTTGCTTCGTGTATATCTCTATAAATGGATTACAATATTGCAATGGAAATCATGACAATACTATTGGATCTAGTAATAGTGTTTTTGGCACTATGGATCCTCTTCAAATTAAAAGGATATGGCGGGCTTATAGGTGAGTCTTTAACCAAGATTGGATACGGCATCGTGGTTATCGGCTTTTCTCAAATCATCGAGACGGTTGACCCTGATGTACTGGCTATGAGCGCGTCTACTCTGGAGACCACACACCATTTCATCTTTCTTCTCGGTCTCATATTGCTCGCCCTAGGTTTCAAAAGACTGATGGAGGGAAAGTAAAGTCAGCGCCGCTGTTTGGTATAGAAATGAAAAAACGCCCTTGTGGCGCTTTTTCATTTTGCTCGCACGGTGGTACGAGTTCCGAACTTTGGATGTATCTAAAACGTTTGAATTCTTCAACCTCCCTCAACTACAGAGGCTTTAGTTCTCTGGAAACAATGTTTTGTAGATTTTCTTGTGTGATAAATATTTAGGGCCAAGCGTAACCGAGTTTATTTGATGATCCTCAAATAGGTCTTTTATCTCAGTATCAAATCTTACTATCTTCTCCATTTGTATATCTAGTGCCTGTTCAAGCTCTGGACTTCTTCTTAAGAACGAAATTCTTGCTGCCTCTCGGTCTCCGTCGAACCACCAGATTTCTACTCCGTTTTCAGAAAGCCATCGGACGGTATTGAGACATACGTCGGGTGGGAATCCCCAGTCAATGACAATGGTCTTAGATATTCTCTTCGCCACCGCCAGCAAACTTCCAAGGTCGGCATTTGTACCTAGATACAATCCAGCCCTTGTCCCAGCTTCTTCCAGTGTTTCGTGTTCTAAGTCCCAATAGACACAGCCCATCTCTGTCTCTAACCACTTACCATGTGTGGATTTCCCTGACGCAGGAATTCCACTCAGTAGAACAATTTTCCCCATTTGCTAATTATAGACGAAAGAGTAGGGTGCGGCCATGGAGCCGATTTCAGCACGGCCTTGGTATAAGAAAAAGAGGTATTTGATCCCGCTTGTATTGGTGGCCTCTCTAGTCATAGGTAGCGCCATTTCGGCTGATCCTACACAACAATCTCCTGTACAGCCTGCGGCGGCCGTAGAAGCCAAGTTACCCTCTGTACAGCCCGTGGTGCCCAGCCAGCAAGTTTCCGCGCCTGCTCCCGTAAAGCAGATAACCCAGCCACAGCCTTCTGCTTCTGCCTTATCCAACGATAACTACTACACGAACGTAGATGGAAAGCAGGTTCACTCTCCAGCGTATTCGCCCTCTAGCTGCTCATCGATAGGAGCCTCAGCCGAGTGCAGAGATGGTACTTGCAGTTTCAGCCAGAACAGACGAGGCACCTGTTCCCACCATGGAGGAGTAGCAGAATGGCTCTAAGGTATGGCGAGATATAAAAAATATCGATATAGCCGTTCTAAGAAAATGACGGATTTTGAGAAATTTCAGTGGGTATTTGCCGCTGTTGTTTTTGTATCAACATTTATCGTTGTATTTTTGTGGAGTTTTGTTACAAGCTGTATCTTCCATTGGCCGATTCGCTGGGATGTTGCAGTTTGCTGGGGTGAGCAGATACAACCTGCACAAGAAGAAGCGGCACAAAACGCAGTCAATTTTATTCCTTGAGACGCGTTTTATATTTGATGAGGTGTGCTTTTGGTTCATCGGCCTTCGTCTTCCTTTAGTTTTTCCCAAAGTTGCCAGTAAGGATCGCCGTCTTGTGGATGCCCTGCATTTCTTCCGATATGAGTATAGAGTCGGTTTTGGATCTCGTGCGCTTCATACCATGCTGTTTCTCTCCAATTACTTCCAATACCGGACTCAAACATCCGTACCTCGAAATTTGCAATTTCGGGAGTGGAAACGAGAAAGTGGTTAATCCAGTGTCTCTCAATATCCATCTCCACGCCGTTTATGAATGAGTGCATATCAAACGAGTGTTCGTATAGAATTACTTTGGTCTTGGCTCCAATTCCTGAAAGGTAGTAATCGATACGTTTCTCAAACTGGAGAATCAATTCGTCAGGTGGTTTCTCCTTATATTTGATATGTATATCGTTCATATGCGGATATTATTTCTTCGGCACCCTATTTTACAAATTGTTTAAGTATCAAATCAGTCCGCTCCAACAATTCATCATAGGTAATTATTTCGATATCCCGTAAATTACTACGAAAAAGTTCAAAAGATTTTAGTTGCTGTTTGGATAAGTCTTTGATTCGTCCTATCACTAGCAAACCCTTAGGATTGAACGATTTAAATTCGCCTCCTTTTGCAAGAGTAAAGAATTCTTTCTGTAAGGAATCTCGTTGATCGAGAAGTTGAACAAGTCCTCCAGTTAATTCTTTACCTAAGGGAAAAACATCTGGTTTTCGATACGGCTTCTTTGCGTCAATTATTTTCTTCTTTGGGGTCTTAATTTCAATTACAAAGACATTTTGTGTCAAGTTATTTTTGTAAAGAAAATCTGCCTCTTTACCAGACTTGTTCTCGATCGTCTTTCCTCCTACATAGGCTTTCCCTGCCATAAATGCCACAGGTACAGAAAGTATGTTGGAGAATATCCAATTATTTTCGGCAAAGAATTTTTGGCACCGTTCTTCAAGCTGTCTGCTATCAGTTTTCTGGTCAACCAATTTCTTAAACTTCTTCTTCACAGCACTTAATCGTATAAAATTGATCTTTTCTTCCGTTTTATAAAATAGACTTTCTTCAGTTATATGATCGGGAATTAGCTTAAGAGCATTGCCAACATCTTCTTTGGAAAGTTTCTCCGAGGTTATTTCTTTATTTTTTATAAACAAACTCAATAATCCCTTGGTATACCTATCGCTTTGAGCTTTAAATTTGCTGGGAAATACTTTTGCAAGAGCATTATTGGCCACCTTCTTAAGCTCAGCAGATTGCGAGTCTTTAAGAGGTTTTATCCATTGGAAAATACTTTCCAGGTCGGCAGTATTGAAGATAGCCTTATCCCCGTCAATCTTTGAAAGAAGTGTTCTGGAAATCAGAATCTTGTTAACGCGCGGGAAGTGCTCAAGTTGGTAAATAGCAGGATTTAAATTCTTCGTAAAACCAAGGCCAAAATTTGTTGCTGTGAACACCCCGCCAATAATGTTGGGTGATATGCCGTGGAATTCGACGCTACGAACGAATGGATACTTAGGTTGTCCTTGACGCCCGAAAGGGTAATGGATTTCAAGGGGTTTCTTTTTAAATACTTCACGACTGAGCACGTCCACTCCCTCTTTTTCATCTAAATAATAATAGACCTCCTTAGTCGCGGTTTCGCGTTTCAAATACTCTCCTTTCTTGAGAGCTGTCATACCTATAGGGTCTGCTTAAAATCTAGCTTTGTCAAATACACGTAATGGGAGTCAGATAGAAAAGGTTTCCAAAAAGTCTTCCTCAATCCATTTACCACTTCTGAGAGCAAAAAGCTTTTGCGCCCAGAAGAGATTACCAGTTACGGCGGTAGTAACGGTAGTAATAGAGACCGTAGATAACTAGAAGCACCACAACAGCGGAAAGTATTGCGGAGACAATCGGGCTTCCGGTCCCGAATGTGATAGCTCCGTTAACAGCAGCCAACAGTGAACTTGTAGCAATCGTGGTCGATGTGGTTGAGGTCGCTTCCGCAATAGGTTCGACGACAGATGTGACTACAGGTGTTTTCGCTTTTGCTGGAGAAACAGTAGTCGGTTTAGGTGTCGTCTTCACGGACATTGTCGGTGCTGAAGTGATAGAGACTGAGATACTCCCTTGTGTACCACTAATTTGATTCTTACTCACCGCGTCTAGAAGAAGCGAGCTATTCGTACTGTTTATTGTTGCCGTACCTGTCTTGATTGCCTTGAACGTAATCGTGCCGAGCTTCGTCGCAGAAGCGAATCCGCCAGGATAACCAGCCGCCTTGATGAGAATACCGTTTGAATTGTCGACTGAATCGTAGCCAGGCTGTGCAATTGACATCCAAGCACTGGCAAAAGAGAAGTTTGTGATTTCAACCAGTGACGGATCAAAAGAGACATTGGCGCGGACACTATAGAGTTTGGTTGAAGCAGGGTCTGCTGTGACAGACACGCTAAATGTGTCTCCCGTGTGTATCGACATCGTTGTCGGTGATAGTGAGACGCTTGCCGCCAACGCACTCATCGGGGTGAGCAGAGCGAAAACACCAAGAACCGAGATAATTTTCATATAGTTTTTCATATTTTAGTCCAGTTAACCATAAGCATATTAAAGTCGAGGAAATCCACAATATTATCGCTATTAAAGTCTCCGGTAACACTCGCCCCCGACTGACCCCAATGCACCATGAGCGAATTGAAGTCTAAGAAGTCCACCTTACCGTCAATATTAACATCTGCCTTTTTGACTACATTTAATGTCGTTGTGGCGGTAGTTATCGTAGCAGTAGTAGCTATCGAGCCTCCTCCTCCGCCCCCTCCACCACCACCGCCTGATGGAGCAGGTGTTGAAGCAGGAATAGATGTCTGTGTGTATGTGACGAAATTCGTAAAATGCTTGGTCCAAATGATCATGTCCGAACCGACACTAATCTTACAGTCTCCTTCCGCGGACAGAGCATCACCAGTTGTTTGAGAATCAGCACCGCAGACATTTGTAATTGTAGTGAACACTCCACCGCGTGAATACCCAACATATTTGCCCGCCTGACCGGCTATTTTTATTCGCACAGCCTTACTAAAGGTTAATTTCGTATCGCCATAGCCAATTTCAATAACAGAAGAAACAGCGGCTGTATTCCCACTGTCTGGCGTGGCCGTAACAGTAGAATTTTCCTTTATCTGCGGAACATTAATGACTCCGTTCCACGTTGGAGTACCAGCCGTTATTTGGAGGCCGGCTGGTATTTCTACATTCACGGCCCCAATAGCCGTAGAAGCGTTAATAGTCATTGGAGCCTGAATAGTCGCTGTAGTGCTATTCGCGGTATTCGTTGTAATCGCAGATATGTTGATCGTTGCATTGGTCACACTACTAGGGATTGTGATTGTAGAGCTAGTGATGTTGCTCGTACCAACTAAAATCTCTGGACGGCTTGTACTGACGGTTATGTTTTCACTAAGTACCTGAGCAGAACTAGAGATGGCGAGGTCGAGATGAGTGAGCAACGCGTTTGCAAATGTTGCTGTCTGAGATACGGCAACACCGTTCACTTTGAATGTGATAGTAGTCCCTGCGAGCGTCCCGTTCGCGTCTGAGATGATAAGAAGATTCGGTGACGAGCCATAACTACCGTCGCTCTGAGTAGTCGTCGTGGCAATCACAATTCCGTTTATGAGGGCATTAACAGTTAAACCCGATGATGCTGTTCCTGATCCATTTTGCACAGTTCCATAAAACTGCGCAGGAATACCAGGTGCGGCGAGAGCCAAAGACGGTAAAGCCACCAACCCAATGATTACGACGACGATAAGAAGTCTGTGCCGATACATATGCATTAGATCGATACCGAGAGATTGCCGACGGTAAGAGGCAGAGTTCTCACGAGATAATCGTTGGTCCAGTCGGAGGTCGTCAGGGAATGAACTAGAGCGACAGACGACCTGTCAGACCAAGTGAATGACGGGTCGATAACTGCTGTGACGCCAATCTCTGAAGCCGTACCTGTCGTCGCGGAAGTAGAAAGATTCCAAATTGAAACATCAAATGAATATCCTCCGGCAGATGAGATACCACCAACCGTTCCACGAAGCTCATAAGTGATTGATGTACCTGCAGATACTTGCTGTTCACTCGTTGGAACGAATACCAGCGCGCCACTTGTTGCCGAAGTCGTGAACGCTTGTAACTGTGCCTCGTGGCTTCCAGTTGTTGTGGCAAAGATGCCTGCGATCTGACTTGGGCCCTGCCAGAGTGCGATAGTTGATGTTGCTCCAAGAGTCAGAGCTGCTGTCTTATTAACAGTAAAGACAAGTTTATTCCAACTTATATCTCCGGCTGCATCTGCCGTAATTTTCATACGCCCAAGAACCTTATTTGATCCATTAGAGAGTGTAGAGGTATCAAGTGCGACCGCAGAAAGAGTCGGAATGGACTTCCTCACATACATCGTACCCTTTCCACTTGTATCATTTGAAGCAATATCAGAATTTGCAAGTAATGTCTTCGTTGAGCCAGAAGAATCAGTTGCTCGGAACCCTTCGTCAGCATCAAGCACAACCGATACGGACTTCCCCGAATCACCATCGTTCTGGATAGTGCTCAAATTCACGTACACATCAAGCTTCTTTGTTGTGCCCGATGGGACATAGAATGTAAGGCCGGTGAATGTCGACGTTGCGTGCGACTGACTGCCCGAGGAACCGACAATAGACTGCACTGTATCCGTTGATACACCGTTGGCATTCGGATATCTCAAGGTAATTGAGGAGACCGCAGTCGCAGCGTTCGCAGAAATCTTCACCTTAATCTTATCGATTGTGTAACCAGAATACTGCGCGGCGAAGTCAAACGAACCGACCTTTACCATGCTAGAGCCTGCAATAACATTCGCATTATCAGGCGATGTTCCGACTGTAGCCGTGAGAATAGCCGAACCAATAGTAATTGTTTGAAGATCAGTCGCAGTTGCACCACTAATGGCACTGCCAGTCACAGATCCTGTCCCGGACACATCAACAACAGTCGCAATCCATTGACCAACATTTGCACCAGACTTTATGTTGCCATAGACATCGACAACCTTCGTCCCAGATGCTGCGATATTGAAGTTGACTGAGAACGCATTGCTCGTAGAAGGTGTCGCCTTTGTCGTGCCTATCTGCGTGCCAGTTGCGTTGTCCTTCAACATGAGATCCGTAATGGTTGCAGACTCGTCTGCAGAAAGAGCTACTGTAATTGTATTCACATTCACGCTTTCCATGGAACCTGTTGAAAGAGTAAATGAGCCGAGTCTGGCATTATTTGTGCCTGCAATCGTGGTCTGATTGCTGTATCCTGAATATTTTGCTGATGTAAGTGAGGAGGCAGAAATTGTTATTGTGTTAGCCACAACCGCCGAGGTAGGTACATCAATGGTAGATAGCGTGACTTGGCCCTGACCATTTGCCGAACCCTGACCGATAGAGACTGTTGCCGTGTCGTTATTACTGAATGCGGCTCCTGTTGTCGTTTTGGCATCTGCGTATATATCTACGGTTGCCGAAACATTCTTTTGCAGGATGAAGGAAGAGCCGAAGGTGAAGTTCACATCCGTAGCGTCAGTGAGGTCCTTGGTAGAACCAACCTGTACGCCATTGATGAATACTTTACCGTTATCAAGACCGCCAGGTCGACTAGTGTTTGCGCGGACATTAAGGTTTTCAACTTTGACATCCTCGTTAGAAGCCATCATCTCAAAGCTAGCCAATTTCACATTAGAAGCACCTACCGAAACATTCGAGGACGGTGAGTTTGTTGCTTTCGTCACGGAGACTGTTCCTGGAGTCTGTGGCGCACCAAACGTAGCGCTTCCATTACCGCTTGAGAAAGAATACGATGGATAATAAGTCCCAGTTGAAGGAATACCAAGCCAGAAAGCATCTCCCGGGAGTATCGAAGAAACTGTTTTGAATACGCCGGTTTGATTATCGTACCCAATGACAGTTGTATAGCCTGAAATGGAAGAGAAAGAGCTCGTTGCATTGGAGCTACTCTGCCCCGGCAACTGATAATAGCCAAGGAGATTCCAACCGGATTGAACTGTACGCGAAGGTGGTGTCGTTGTGCTGGTAAAGAGTGAGCCGGAGCCAGAGAGAGTCGTATTTGCATTTGCGGTAACCCAATAACCATAGCCAGTACTCATAGTCGAAAGGTTTGAGAGATCAGGACGAGCTGGGTAATAGACAAGCCATCCAGAGGAGGACGCCGATGGATTAGAGGGATCGTACGACCAAACCGAACTAATTGAACTCGTGGCAGTGCCAAGCACCGATGCGATAGCAGTGTTTGATGGTTGAACTGGTAGAGAAATGAGATTTAATCCGCCATTTGTGTTGGTATAAATTGAGATTGAGAAGTCATTCTTGGTTGTGAACGTCGATGTATAGCTTGAGAGGACATTACCATCTACATCTTTAATATTCGCAAGAGTGAGTGTGTAGGTTGTGTTGTTTGAAAAAGGAGATGTAGGAGTGATTATGAGAGTGGCACTACTGGTGGCAAATGTAAATGCAAGGCTCGGGGAGAAGCTTATATTCGTCGTAGTTGCCGTGATGTCTCGATCAAAAACAACAGTGATAACAGATGTCGCAGTTACACCCAGGGCCCCATTTACAGGAGTCTGACTGATTACATCCGAAGCGGCGTGAGCCATCGAGGCGAAGCCGAACGGAACGAGGAGGAGGAGCAATGCAAGTCTGTTTATCTGCGTCATATATAAGGTTGTGATTTGATAATAAGTTTCCTCTGATTAGCTATATCTGTACCACGAA
Source organism: uncultured Candidatus Saccharibacteria bacterium (assembly GCA_964507275.1). Classification (GTDB taxonomy): domain Bacteria; phylum Patescibacteriota; class Minisyncoccia; order Phycocordibacterales; family Phycocordibacteraceae; genus C7867-001. The sequence continues at coordinate 186,853 of CAZDPG010000001.1, read as the reverse complement.
ACAGTCGAATTGCCAAGTCCTCGTAATGGTTCAATAGCTTGGAAACACCCAGCTCAATTCTTACCGCACACAGGAAGCCATTGCCTCCTCGTATGAGCCGTATCTGCATTGTTTACCCAAGAGGCAAAGAGGCTCGAACATTCCGTAACCAACCCAGTAATAGCCGCCTTTGACATCTCCATCGGAGGTCTGACTAGGTACGTAGTTAATCTTCGCACTGCACTTTTCGCGCTCTTCATCCTTAGAGAAGTACCACCAGCCGCCGCCAATTAAGATAACGATTATCAAAATCAATAAGCCGGTGTTTAGTTTGTTCATGAGCCTAGAATTACCAATATAGATAAGGCCAGTGATGGATGCACAAAACCCACCACGTGGGTGGAGACTTGCGCCTCCCATAACGGTTTCCCGCTATGGCCTTGGAAGACAGCCCACATGATGGGTTTTCTATCTTCCAAGGACTTTCGACCATGCCTAGAGATCGCTCCCATAGGTTTAGGCCATTCTTATTCGGTTTGTGCAGGTATATGTTAGCACTCAAAAGGGGAAACGGCATGTATCAACAAAAGGTAAACAAAGAGGAATCAACGGGCGATAAAGACCTTCCGTGGCCTCAATGTAATACTGTTCTTGGCGATAAATCAGTTGGATGGGCATAAAAAGACTGGGAGAGGGGTATGTCCCCATTTAGTTCCAGCCTAAACATATATACCACTGTCCCTCGACACATGGTTTTTTATTTGCGTGATACAATAAATTGTTGCATAATAAAATGTAGTTGCTTTTTTCCTAAAAATATGGTATATTTATTGTAATCAGTTTCGATTTCCATTTTTTACGAGTGCTCACAGTGCGGATTTTATGAAAAGAGGTCTCGAATTTGGTAAATCACTTTGATTAATTAAGAAGTCTTGGTAGCCATACCAGATGTGGTGCGGTGCAGACTCTAAAAAGCACAGCAAGGATATCTGGCCTCAACGTACGCGGCACCCATACTGAATAATCTCTATAGTTCTTATAGAGAGATAGTGTAGAGAAATACTACGACCAACACCCTCTGTGTAAGACAAGATTCTTGCTGGGGCTGGGACAACTATTCAGGAGGGGGAGCGGTGGAAGAGGGGGAGGTTCTCTACCTGGGAGGGTTATACGTCAACAAATTTACATATGAATAGTAAACAGGTGCGCATCTCAACTCATGCCCATCAAATATTGAAAATAAAATCAGCCGAATCAGGAGTAAGCATGATGGAATTAATTTCGCATTTAATAAAAGAAAACTATGAGGTCAATTGAAAGAAGATTTAAAACAAAAATACAAAAATACCCAAACCACAGTACTTATATATGCTTTGCAGAGGCGGTTAAGAATCAGGGATTCGATCGTCGCAGTATTCGATATTGGTTTGATAGATTGATTGATAAAGAGGACTATCAACGTTCTGACGCAAACAGTCTAGTTAAACAATTGCACGAACTCTCGAATATGCCCTGAGGAGTGCACATTTTGAGACGAAAGTGCTTCAGGACGAAATAGAAATATAGAAATGGGGTTTGGCACGGAGAGATTTAATCAGGAGTTTTATTTAGGGAAATAAGATTTTTTATAATAAGTTTTTAAGAATTAATTTTAATAGTGATGACAATACAATTTAATGTAGAAGAACTGCGACAGATTTTTCAAGAAGAGTTTAGAAATGGCGGTTTTAATGCGGATGAGTGCGAAAAAGCAGGTCGAATTATCATAGACTACTTCACTCTCTTGGAGAGAATAAATTCCAAAGAGAATATTATCCAAATTGACTAAGAATATTTCAAAGGGAGGATCGGTCAGCATGACGTTTGACGCGGAGGTTGCTAAGAAAATCGGAATTGACGAGGCAATCATGCTTAATCATATTTGCTTTTGGTGCTCTCAAAACAAGAAGAATAATAGCCAACGACATTTACATGAGGGAGCGTATTGGACGTATTTTTCTCGGAGAGAACTGACGGAATTTTTTGGTTTTTGGAGTGAATCTCAAGTACGTCGAATCCTTGATAGGCTAGTTCGGTATGAATATCTTAGGAAGGGATGCTTTAACCGCAAGGGATATGACAAGACCAGTTGGTATACACCTTCACCAAGAATGACGTTTCTTTACGCTGGAAACAGCCAACCAGAGGTCGGAATAGACCATCCATGGTAGTGTTTTGGCCAACCTATACCAGATATATACAACATATAAAACAACAAATTAAATACACTTCTCCTAACGGAGGCGCCAACAAAGTTGTCGCTTTATTACTAAATTTTACTTCTGTTAAGGCAGGGTATTTCCTACTCAAGCCTTGGCTTTTGGAGTTATACTATAAGACATGAAAGCAGTTATATACGCACGTGTGTCCTCTCGCGAACAGGAGGAAACTGGGTACTCGCTTGATTCACAAATTAAGCTCGCTGAAGAGTACGCAAAAAACAAAGAGTTCGAGTTGGTTAAGATATTTAAAAACAGCGAGTCGGCTAGTGGCAAACAGGTACGAAAGACCTTTTATGAAATGCTTGCTTTTGCTACCAAAAATAAGGTCGGTGTGATTCTTTGCGAGAAGATTGACCGACTCACTAGGAATCCAAAGGACGCCTCCATTATCGATGAATGGATCCAAGAAGATGACTCAAGACAGATTCATTTCGTAAAAGAAAACTTTATCTTAAGTAAAAACACTAGAGCACATGAGAATCTCGTATGGGATATGAAAGTGGCCATTGCTCGCTTCTATACTAACAATCTCTCCGAAGAAGTGCGCAAGGGGCAAAAAGAAAAGATTTCTCAAGGATGGCTTCCAACAAAACCACCACTCGGATACAAGACCGTTGGAGATAAGGGCAAGAAAATCCATGTCATAAATGACGATGTTGCTCCATTTATTACTAAGATGTTTGAGAAATATTCGTCAGGACTGTATTCGATAAAGAAACTATCTGATGAGATGTATGAAGAGGGTTTTCGCTCTAGAAACAATTCAAAGGTAGTGAAGAGCAGAACACACGATTTACTCACAGACCCATTTTATTACGGCAAGCTTCGTTGGAAAGGAAAAGTATACGATGGCCAACATCAAGCTCTAATTTCTAAAGACTTGTTCGATAGGGTACAGAAACTATCCTCTAGTAGAACTACTCCAACCTATAGCACTCATTCCTACCTCTTTAAGGGTTTGATAAGGTGCGCTGAGTGTGGAGGGACTGTTACTTGGGAAATTCAAAAAGGAACTGTTTATGGGCACTGTAATAGATACCGCAACTGTAGTAAGAAGACATTTTACAAAGAGGCAGAGTTGGAAAGCCAGGTTAGTGAGATCTTCGAGACACTACAGATAAAGAACGAACGTCTTGCAGGTTGGATAAAACAGGCTCTCCAGGAGTCTCATAAAAGCGAGGTAGAATACCGCCTCAATGCCCTTAAATCGCTCCAGAATCAGCTACAGCGCGTTCGACAGCGGATAGATAGGATATACGAGGACAGGCTCGATAATCGGATAGATACGGCACTTTACGACTCAAAGTCAGCTCAATTTAGAGATGAGAGGGACAGTCTAGAAGCCGAGATAAAAAGGTACAACGAAACGGGAGATAAGCAAAAAGATTTGTGCATTAACATCTTTGACCTATCTCAGAAAGCGCGGAAGCTCTATCAAAAAGCAACTTTGGAAGAGAAGCGGAAACTCATCAGTCTTGTTTTCGAGAGCATGTTGATTGAGAACGGAGTTATCAAATTTACATACACCAAACCTTTTGAGGTTCTTGCCTCTGCGGTACTCGAAACTAACCGTTCGAAAGCGGTTAATTCCATCAAGTCTCCTATTACTATTTTCGAACTGCTAGAGAATGGCTCAACTGAGGGACAAAAGAGTCCTTTGAACCCTGATTTACAACCTTTGCTCCGCGGGTAGGATTCGAACCTACGACCAACTCGTTACATTTTGCCCACTGTTACCAGTGGAATGGACTATATCATCACCCGTATCTGCTTTCGCAGATCGAGGGTGCGAGGCGCTTCGACCTTTCGGCCTACTCCCTTGCGGGATAGTCTCTACACCTTCAACAAGATTACTCTTGAAGCTTGGCTCGGGATTGCCCCCGGTCGAAGCCGGTAGGGTTTCCCCGAATTCACCTCGTTTTTCAACTCGCCTTACGACGAGAAGCTGCCTTCGACAGCGAGCCGCTCTACCACTGAGCTACCGCGGAATGTTTTGTGCCCCCGAAGGGACACCAGGGCATTCTAGCCTAAACTCCCCCTACTGCAAAGTAGAGTGCAGGAACGAAGTCGACAGGAGCTGTATATCGTGATATAGAAAGTCGGGTTGAGTTACTGCTCATTTCTCTGAAACCTATCTTGGAGGGACAGCCAGATGTACATCACTCAAGGATGCACCCGCATAGTCATACTCACGGAAGCCCTGGCAATCAAGATCGCGCTGCCGCTACGGCCGTTTGCCCCATTCGTGATTCTCTTCCGTCATTTCCTGCGGGGCGATCTGCGGGGGAAACTACAGAAACACAACGGCAACCTCATTCGACTCACTCTGCGAATCGTAACCGTCGCCGGTATCAGTGCGAATCGGCGCGAGATGCGGATTTCCCGAGAACATCCGGAGTATCCCATCGCGCCGGTGCTGCGCTCCTACCTCTGGGGATTCGTGATTGTCATGGCTCGAGGAGAGCCGATCGGAGAGTCCTCCGAACCCTGGAGCGGCCGGCGTTCGCTTCCCTTCCATCTGCAGGAATCGGATATCTTCATTCATCCCAACACCTGCCGTTTCGGAAGTGACTTCCGACTCATCGATTACGGGGATCCATCTGCCGATGAAGTTCTGCCGTTGCTTTTCGACCCGCCGGACATGCCGCCGGTACTGCAAACGGAATGAACTGTCCCCCGATACACTGAGAGCCATCTGCAAAGATGGCTCTTATTTTTACGAGACGATCGGTGTACCGCTGAAGACTACTTCGAGGTGCTCGGATAAATCGAGAAGAGCGCGAAGAGGAGACTGATGGAGAGCGGGCCGAGGAATATCCCCGATGGACCGAAGAACGCGAGTCCTCCGAACACAGCGAGCAACACGAGAAGCGGATGCAGTTCCATACCCTTCCCCACTAACCGAGGGCCGAGGAAGTTATCGACCAGACCGACAGCGAGGACGCTCCAGAGAAGAAGTCCTGCCGCCGATGACGCCGTACCGATGATGAAGAGATATGCGACACCTGGGATGAGGACAAGCGCCGTACCGATGCCCGGAATGAGCGCCGATAGCGCTGCCGCCACTCCCCACAAGACTGGATGCGGAACGCCGAAGAACGTGAACCCTATGCTCGTAAGCACTCCCTGTACGAGCGCGACCGTGAGACTCCCTCGGATGATTGAGTTGATAGCGCGCTCGAGCCGATTGAGCACGACGTCATCGTCCCTCTGAGTGAGCGGGCTGATGGCAATGAACGCCTTTCGGAGCTTCGCACCATCGCGGAGTAAGTAGTAGAGCGCAATCAGGAATATGAAGAGGTAGAGGAGGAACTGCGCCGCACTGCTAAACACGCCGCCGAGATTCTGCGCCAGCCACACGAGACCGTTCTTCATGTACTGGTCGATGGACGCCGAGAGCTCTATCGCCGAGACCGAGAGACCGGGTGCGTATTCTGCCGTGGCTTCGTCCACATAGACGAACAGCGTATCGAGATAGGTGCCGGCGCTGCCGTCGACAAGAGAGCCGTACAACCGTTCCGCGTCATCCGCTATGTGCACAGCGATGAACGAGAGCGGCATGAGGATGCACACCGCCGTGATAAATATCGTCGCGAAAGCAGCGAATCCTGGGAAACGATCTTTGCTACGACGAGTGATACTCCGATAGAGCGGCTGGAGCACCACCGCGAATATCATCGCAAGCACAAGGACGACGAGAAAGGGTCGGAAGACAAAGAAGCTCAATCCTGCTGTAATCGCAATGAGCGCCGCGAGGAAATACGACTGCAAGATGTTCGTGTGCATGCTTACTAGTATATAGCCTTACCGCCAATTTGAAACGCCCCGATTACACAAATATACCCACCCCAACGCGGAGGGATGACATATTTAAATGTTTGTGGTATTATCAAAAGCAATGAGAATGCCTGATCTTGATCGCGAGCGCAGTGAGAAGAAGCGCCCTCTCGCTGATTTCTTGGCGTCCTACAACGAGAACCTCCCGCTCGCCTTCCCTCGCGCCTCTGTGCCTCTCCTCAAAGAATTCAAGAGCGCACATGCCGGACTATTTCATGGGAATGAGTGGTCGCTCGATCAGCACCGCAGGAAGGTGATGGATTGGCTTCGCTCTCGCAAAGACTCCTAACAAGATCCGCCCCTTTGACTAATTGCTGGAGGTATGGTAGTTTTACCGCATCAACCAGTGCTGGATCCAGAGAAGTGGGATCGAGCTTCTATCTTCGGCTTCTGATTTGATACCATTAGTCACACACTATCTATCACTAGCATGAAAGAAGGAACAGTAATCAAGAAGAACGAAAAGGGCTTCGGCTTCATCAAAGTCGACGGAGAACCTGCCGGTTCTAAGGACCTCTTCTTCCATTCCAACGAGCTCCGGAACATTTCGTTCGACGAGCTCCAGGAGGGAGACAAGGTTTCGTTCGAGGTCGGGGACAGCCCGAAAGGCCCGAACGCGGTCAACGTCAGCAAGATCTAACTAGATCTTCGAGCAGAAAGCGCCTTGCCACAAGCGAGGCGCTTTCTGTTTCCTGATATACAGACGCGTTGACATTCCCCTCGCTAGACGATATAGCTTGCTATGGAGTAGCCGGCTGATATAGCAAAGCCAGCTCGACTTTCAGTACAACTTACCTAGGAAAAGGAGACGTCGTCATGCCCTACAAGGACTTGCAAGTACTCGGAAGCCTGCTCGATCAGGGAGACTGGTGCGTGGAGCGTCCGCCCACAGCAGGATGCTCGCCGCCGGCGATGGTCAAAATCGTCAGGTCGAGCATCAAAGGAGCAATGCTGTTCCTTCTTCTCGAAACCGATGATGGAGCGAAGTCGACTCTGGAGGTCGAAATCAGTGATTTCACCGTGCCGGAGGACTACGATCCGACACGCGCCGCAACGAAGACGACGAGGATCACCATCGCCAGTCTTGTCGACTCGCTGCGGAAAAGGGAAATCAGGGCCGGAATCGCCAGTGGTTACTGGCAAACCGATTCAAGCGGCAACGTCGGCATTATCCTCGCCCGCCGTGCAGACGCCCCTCCGGGATGGCCGTGCTACGAAATGGCGCCGTACGGATATGCCGAGCACATCGAGCGTCATGGAAGTGGCAGCAATCGCCTTCGCACCGAACACGTCGCCCAACCACAGGCCCTCGAGCCAGGCGACCTGCTCGCAACGGGCGACCGCGTGCTCTCGCATCCCCGCTCAGGAACCAATGGCAGCGTCCTCGTCCACATGACGGGCGGCACGAACGGCTGCTGGATCTCCATGGCGGCGCGACTCCCTATCGCCCTACTCGTTCAGTACGGCGATGTTCCTGGCGAGATGTGGGCGCTTGAATAGATATCACCTTCGCCCCCTCAGGCCCTGTTTCGGCAGGGCTTTTTCTTTTCCGGCGTAGCGTATACTCTCTTCATATGATCAGCTCCATCATCGCCATCGACGTATGGTTTGAAAACTTGATGCTTGCCATCCGCACGCCTGCGCTTCTACAAACGTTCGACGTGATTACCTTTTTCGGTAACACGACGACCGTCCTCGGTATGGCCCTCATCGTGGGAGCGTATCTCGCTCTATCCGACAAGCCGCTCCGTGCATATCTCATTGGGTTCATCGTTACCCTCCTCGGAGCGCTCTCTTGTGGGTATGCTCTGAAGACGCTTATCGCACGCGCTCGACCAGACGGACTCATCCCCTCGATTATCGAGACCACCTACTCATTCCCGAGCGGGCACGCTGTCGCCGCTATGGCTTTCTACGGCTTTATCGCCTTCTTCCTCGCTCGCCATTATAGAGAACATACGAGGAAGATAGTCGTCGTTACGGCACTCATCATTCTCAGCATAGGATTCAGCAGACTGTATCTCGGCGTTCATTTCCCGAGCGACGTCATCGCGGGCTTCGCCCTCGGCGGCATATGGCTCTTCATAGGCATCTGGACGGTCCGCACACTTCAGTCTCGGACTGACTCCCCTACGACTTGACGTATATCAAATAGTGTAGTATCCTGTTTTTCAGAAACTGAAAGTATCGCACCCTAGTGCGAATCGCAGAACCAACCTGGAGGTACTAATCATGATAGAGAGCTTGCACGTCGAAGGTCTCGAGGGATTGCGAAAAGGCCCCGGCAGAAAGGTGAACGAGGTTGCCATAGCCGAAGTCGAGGCTGGATCAGTTATCCTCATCGAGACCCTCAACAACGCCTACCTGTTCGAGATCATCGATCCGAAGAAGCCGATGGCCAATGTCGTGCGTTGCGACTGGCAACCGCACACGCCCCGGTCTGGTTTTCTCGGCGAGCGATTTCTCCTGACGACGACGTTCGAGGTCGGGAAGATAATCCTCTACGGCGAGAGCCGCACGTCGAAGGTCGAAAAGATTACGCTTCTCGATTAACAAGTTCCCCGCGCCGCGCATAGTCCCACCCGGGAATATGCGCGGTTTTTCTATCCCCTACCCAGGAAACGAGAGTGCCGACAGAAGCGTATACTAGATGAGCGACCAGCATCGCATTATATTTAGATTTTCCCCACGCTATATGACACGTACTGCAAAAATAACGATTCTCGTGCTCGTCGTGCTCGGCGCCGGAATTGGCGCATATTACTGGATGAGCAGTCAGAGCACCCAGACTGAGAATATACAGGGAGGCACAGTCCTTGAGGCAGATGCCAATCCTGGAGCGACCACGACGCTGCCGACCGGTGGAAGCACCTCGGACGCGTCACTCGACACCGACCTCTCATCAATCGACGCTCAGCTCAATGCATTTGGCTCAGACAGTGCTGCCGTCGGTACCAGTCTGAATGATCAGGCTGTTGTGCAATCGTCAATCTAATTCTCGCCTATGAAAAAAATCACAACATCGATCCTCGCCCTTTCTTTCGCGCTTGCGCCAGCATTCGCGTTTGCGGAGGATACAACAGCCAATACTTCGGCAACGGCGACGGCGACCGCGCGTCCGATGCTCCTCAAAGAGCGCCAGGAGGCGTTTGAGCAGAAGCGTGCTGCGCTCGAGGAAGAGCGCGCCCAGCGCGCTCTTGATATAGAGGCGAAGAAGAACATGCGCGCCTCGACAACCGCCGAGCGCCAAGCGAAGATTGCCGAGATGCGCACTGAAAAAGAGAGTGATCTTGCCGCACGCGCGAAAGAACGAGCGGGACAAGAGATCGAGCGCCGCGTGAAGAATATCGAGCAAGCGGTGGAACGCATCGAGAAGATGTCTCGCCTCTCCGATGCCGAGAAGGAATCACTCAAAGCGACGCTCACAGCGCAGATAGAATCGCTCGGCACGCTCAAGGAGAGCATCGCGAACACGACAGCGACTTCGACCCTCAAGGAGAGCATCTCGTCCATAACGAAGTCCTATCGCACCTACGCGCTCGTCATACCGAAAAGCACGATAACGGCGGCGGCTGACCGGGTACTCTCCGTGGCAACGCAGTTGGAGCAGTTCTCGGCGAAGCTCGCTCTGCGCATAACCGCAGCGGCCTCGACGACTGCCGACCTCTCCGCGGCATCAGTGTCGCTTACTGACATGAACAGCAGCATCGCAGACGCGAAGACTGCTGTGAGTTCCGCACTCGCGCTCGTGAAGGACCTCACATCGGACGAAGGCGATAAAGCGAAGATGCAGGCGAATACGCAGGCCCTGAAGGATGCGCATGCGAAAATAGTCGCTGCGCAAAAGAGTCTTGCAGACGCTCGCAAGGATGCCGGACAAATCATCGCAGCCCTTAAAGGAAGCAATTCCAAGAGATCGGCTGACGACACCGCGACCACTTCCTCGTCAACAAACTAAGTGTTCTCGAGAAGAAGCGCTACCCTCTTCGGACGGTGGCGCTTCTTGCTTTTTGTATAAAACATGACACAATATCATCGGCTGTGTTCATTGGTATATCCGGCCACGACTCCACCCACATATCCTACAAGGAGCCCCACGTGAAAGCGCATATCGATCCAAGTCAGGCACAACGAGAAGCATGGCAACTCTTCCGAAACCTTCGTCGCAGACGCGATCCGCAGAAGGAGGAGGCGGTCAGAATCATCTTTCCGCAACGCTTCCCGAGCGGGAAAGGCATCGTCGCGGCGCTCGTGCCGATTGATTCCGAAACTATTCAGGTGGTCGGCAACGTTGCGCGTGCGCATCGAAACTACCATTATCCGCCCGTACTCATCAACAGCGGCGGAGAACGGCGTCTGCGGCTTATCTGGCGCTTCCCCGGTGTCTGTTCCTGCGATGGCCGCACGCTGCTGCAGATTGCCACTGGAATCGCCGCATGGGCGGAAGACTTGTTTGCCAGAAAGGCAATCGTCTCCCCGGACGGTGGTCTCGTAGCCACGCGATTGAAACTCCGCATCGAATGATGCCCTAGCCGCCCTCTTCCAGGGGCGGCTGCTTATTTTCTTTGCAAATAAAAAAGGCGGTCTCGCGAGACCGCCTTCTGGCTTTCTGCCCTGACTACTTCAGACTTCTTCAGGGCGAGGGGCGAGGTGCGGTACGAGGTACCGCGCCGTATCGGTGAAGAACCGTTTCGTACTCAATTCCCCTTCGTGATGCAACTGCTCGAACACTTCCTTGGCGCGCGAGAGCAGGTACGCGCTCCTCTTCTGTTTGAACTGATCTGGATGTGCCAAAACTCTTCTCCTAAAGGACTGTTTTCGATGGTGACAAACGGAACGGGTGAATCTGGAAAGATTCACCCGTTCATCTGTCAGGAACAGAGTAACACGGACGCGAAATAATAGCAACACCCGCTAGCGCTTCGTGGCACACGGCGCGCAGCGGCACCCGTGCGGCTTGATGTGCTCATCAACATATTCCTCCCCGTAGTCGTATGAAAGCTCCTCCCCGACCTTGATGTTCTTGATCGCATCAATCCAGACGCGGCCCTTCACAATATTCGGTTCGCAATTCGGCTTACAAGAATGATTGATGTAGCGAGCAAAGTTCTCACGCGTCGTACCATCAATCGTCTTCCGGCTGTTCACTTCAAAAAGATATTTGCTCTTGCTCGTGTATTCCTCCTCCTTCGATATCACCCGACCGAAGTACTCAATGATGCGCTCCCCTTTCTTGAAGGCACGCGTCGCAAAGAGACCGAGCCCGGCAGACGACCGTCCGACGCGTAATCCTGACGGACACGCAGTTTTTTTCTTTTTTGTAATCATAAGGCTATACTGTATCGCATGACTGAGTTCGCTCCAAATAAAGGGAAGACTATCGAAGCCGAAGTCCGAGGGATTCGCTATCTCCGTCTCCCTATAAAAACCCGACTCATCACGTCGGGCGACGATCTCATGAAGCTCCTCGAGGAGTACGTCGCTCCCTATCTATCCCCGGGCGACCTGCTCTTCATAAGCGAAAAGGTTGTGTGCATCGCACAGGGTCGCATCATCCGAACCGATGAAGTGAAGACGTCGTGGCTCGCGCGACTCCTTTCGAGCAAGGTACGCAACCATGTCGGTACCCCGCAATTCCGCGGATTGGGGCATGGTACCGCGCCGGCCATGCAACTCCTCATTGAAGAGGCGGGTGTTCTGCGCGTTCTTTTCGCCACATTCATCTCGGCGCTCACGCGGCCGCTTGGCATCAAAGGCGCCTTTTATTACCTCGTCGGCAAGCAAGCGAAGTCGATCGACTGTCCGATGTCATGGACGATTCCAGAATTCAAAGATTACGCGAAGCGTGCCCCTCTGAAGCCGAATGATGTCGCCCGGACCATCAGGGATCGCTTCGGAGCGGAGACCGTCATCGTCGACGCTAATTATCGCGGTGCATTTTCGCTCGGCAAATCCACGTCCGCGATTTCAGAGAAATTCATCCAGGAACTCTTGCGCGACAATCCTGCCGGACAAGACAGCGAGATGACGCCATTTTTCATCATCCGCACGGAGACTCATTAGGTGCGAGGGTCAGATTTAGGCCACTCGGGGCTCGTCCCGGCTTTGAGCTCCATCGAATCTGCAGGGCGCACATAGCGCCAGTTCCCCTTTGGCACGAGAGGATAATGCGGGGCAACAGAGAGAGCTTCGACAACGTCCAACAAGTCTTTCCCCGACGTGATCCAGTCGGTACCGAAGCGGCGCATGTCGACCGGTTTGCTATAACACTCAAGTGTCTTCTCGCCAGACGGAAGAAACCACTCGTTGAAATACGAGAGCGCGAGTTCGCGGAGCGTCCGATAGATTGGATCGCGGAAACGGAGTACCGCATGATTCGTCTTACTGATAGCACCGTAATGGCCGCCCCGTTCATAGAGCGTGACCACATGATCCACATCACCCCGCCCCAGCCGTGCCGATAGATTCATGATGAGGGGTCGCTCACCCGCTATCCAGAGCGCTGTGGCCGCCACGAGCGCCCCTTCGATGCAATGTGCCTTCCCTTCGCAGAGTACCGCGCGCGGCGACCGATAGGTGCCGCCTCCCTTCTCATGATTCATCGGAAGCGCATCGAGGAAATCTTGCATCTTGATCGGGGTCGAGAGATTCTCGAGCAGTGTGTACTCCTCGTTGGTAAGCCTCGAGGCGGCGCGAGTCAGTCGATCCATATCCCGTAAGCATAACGCAAAAACACCCCGCTTTTGAGCGGGGTGTTTTTGCGGGTGCGCTATCTATTGAGCGCGAGTGTTTCGGTACTTCCTTTTTCCACAAATGCGGCGAGTTCAGCCTGCGTCTTCGGAATGCGATGTATGTCGACATGACCAACAACGCGTGCGGTGACGCCCTTGCAGATGCCGAGCACATTAGCGGCATTCATCGTGCTTCCATTCGCGCGCTCATGATTCGCTCCTGCGGCGAAGAGCACGTCGATACGGTCCGTGTAGCGGGCGTTCATGGAGTCCGCGATGACGCGGTAGCCGATGCGCGAGGAGACGGCTTTGAAGCCGCAGGTGCCGTCTGCCAATATCGTCGAGCCATCGAGTTCGATGATCGTGCCGAACGGCATCGCCTCAGCGAGATTGCGAGAACGAGCAGCGACGACTTCCGGGTTCGAGTACGCGCCTGAGGCGGTCTCGAACGGAGTGTCGTCAGTCTGTCCCGGCACCGCATTGTAGGCGGTAACCGTGACAATATGGCCCGGTATGACCGGTGCGACCTGTTCTACCGCGGCAACCCCCGTCGGGAGCGCTGCCGAGCCGAACAAAAGCGAAAAGCCCATAAGGGCTCCTAAGATAAGCATTGGGTTTAAGTTACCGAAACAGTCAATAACTGCCTCGTTATTTGCATATTAGCATATTGACAATATCTTGTCAATATGTCGAAACCTCAGAATTCCTTGTATTCCGGCCCGACATTCACTATTACCGAGCTGGAGATCGGGGCGGTCTGGGTCGTACACGAGATGGTGTACTCGGATTGCGAGCTGATAGTGACGGTCTGCGACCCTGATCTGGTGTTTCGAGAGAGTCCGGGACCCGAGACGGTGCAGGCGCGGGATCCTCCAGTCACGTCCGATGAGCTCCAGGTGATAACCGACGTCCCGCCTATCGCCACTCGTGAAGGTGATGCTGAGATGGTCGCTTGAGGATGCCGTACGGATACTCTTCTTGAGGCTGTAGCAGAGCTCGTGCCATCCGTACATGTTATTTGAAAGGTAGTGTCCTCGGTGAGGACCCCTGTCCGGGCGGAACCTGACGTAGCCCCGCCCGTGGAGAACCCTCCCGCGGCAGTGCAAGAAGTGGTGTTTGTAGAGCTCCAACTCAGCCTAGCAGACTGCCCCTCGTCGATTAAAGAAGGCGACGATGAGAGTGACGCGGTAGGAACAGCCGGCCCTTCTACACAGGATTGATACGTATATGACCCGCTCAAGGTACCCATGTTGCAGGTGCGCGTCTCCATCGTTGAGGCCGCGGTGCAGAGTGCTGGAGTAACCACACGCGATTGACTGTACGCCGTAACTGACTGGCCGCTATTGATAGTCCCTCCCCACGGAAGCGAGCACGTCGGCAGTGTGACGGTAACTGTTCTCGACGCAGAGGCTGAACCACATTGGATGACATAGGTCTGATCTGACGTTAATCCAGTTCTGGACTCGAAGCCAGAAGACGGCTTCGTGCCGGACCATGATCCACTCGCGGTACAGGAAGAGGCACCGAAGGCCATCCAGAAGAGCTGGGTGCTCCAACCATACGGGACAGTTGTCGGTGATGCCGTAAAGAACATGCCGAGGGAAGAGTTCGGAGGTGGTGGAGGTGGAGGTGGGTTTACGTTAAAAGACATTGGATTATACGTGACGGTCCAGAGAGTCCACCCGCTCCCTGCATTCACATTTGAGCCAAATAGCATAAAGCCGATGGTATGCGTTCCAGCAGACAGCGCGCCGAGATCAATCGTGAGTGACGACCAGAAAGGAAAGAAATCTATCCTATGAGCCCATACGTTTGGAGTATCGACGTCGTAATACAAAGAAACGTTTGATGGTACCCAATTCGTGTTCCAATCAAAAGTCAGATTGACCTTTGTACTCTCGGTCGTCGCCGGAGAAAAGCTAATCGTTTTGATATAGGTATAGGGACCTTGACCAGAGTACGCGCGTGTCGTGGCTGCCTGCCCAAAGACGAACCCCACCAGAATGAGGAGGGCGAGCGAATAGAGAGTGGTTTTGAGGTGGTTCATATCAGTTTTTTACCCCAGAAACTGAGGAGTCCGCATAAGCGCGGATCATCTCCGGATTGAATGTGCCATCAGCGTTCATGAATTTCTTTAACTCCTCCGCGCTGGTCTCTGGAGACAGGGTTACCATACTGGCGTTCTCCAGAACCGGGACGGCAATCTGTATACCGCCGAAGTATCTGGCCTGCGAAGTGTCCGTTGGCGCATTAGATCGCTGCATGTACATAAAGACAGCGATAACCACTTCAGCAAGGAGGATGACCGCCGCAAGAACAAAGAGTCGTTGCGGTGTAACCGCCGCCCCTTCGGCAGAGTCAGGATACATATAGGAAAGTATACCTTTTCAGGAAGAGAGCGAGTCCACTTGTTAACAACCCGCTGTTCCTCTACACAACCGGCATGAACGAGCCGATGGCGACGCCCATGATGATGGTCGCCCCGCCAAGGAGCGCCATGCGCAGACCGCGCCATAGCACGGGCAGGCGGGAGAAGTGGGCGCTCACCATGCCGACGACAAACAGCGAGAGGACCGAAAGACAAATTGACACGGTGAGGGCTGCACTCGACACGAATACAATATACGGCAGAAGCGGTATGAGCGATGCGAGCACGCAGGAAATAAACATAAGAACGGCCGCTATCACGGAGGGACGGTCATTGACGTCGGACTTGCTCATGTATTCCTCGGCCGACTCTTCCGAGAGAAAATCACCCATCGCCATCGAGAACGCTTCGACGAGCGCATACACGACGCCGGTGAGCACAATGGTCGCGCGCGGCACGCCCGCGACGCTGATACCAGCAAGGAATCCGACGGTAGAAACCAGGCTGTCGTTGATGCCGAAGACGATGGTGCGCAGATAGAGCGCTGAGGTTTTCATATGAGTAAAGAGTAGCACGGCGTGCCCAGGGTCAGTGGCTAAAAAAGAACCGGCGCGTAGTACGCAGCCGGAACGAGAAAGAGCGAAGACCTGGAGTCATGAGACGAAACCTTGCCCCGTATCGAGTTCGGCGATCATCACACCGGAATAGAGCGTCGCACTATCCGGGCAAATGAACGCCGCACACTTATCGCGCAGATGTTCGAGGCCGTTGTCGTCCAGCGATTCGAGATACGACATGAGCCCTTTCCATGCCATGCCGGATGTGGGGCCTGGCTGCGGTTCGACGGCAGTCCAGAGTTCACGCGTCGCGACAAAGGAATCCTTGCGAGAGACCTCGACGACAACGTCAACGACGTTTTCCCACGGAAGCGTAACCACGTCGGCCATCCGCTTGCGATCACGCGCACCCGGCACTTGCTCGCCAAGCTTTGGGCAAACACCGACCACGGTTATTTCCGGAAACTCCCCTTTCAGGAAACGTCCGACACCGGTGGCGGTACCTCCCGAGCCCATGGCGATAGCAATCACGCCAATCGGCACGTGACTGAGAACGCGAAGCACTTCGGGACCAGTTCGGAGCTCATGTGCGCGCACGTTGCCCATGTGGACGTACTGGTTGATGTGGTAGTGCCCCGGTTTCTGCGCCTCTTCCTTCGCGCACTCGGAGACGCTATCGCCTCTTCCGACGGCGATGATCTGCTTCGGTGAAAGTGCCGCGAGCAATTCCTTCTTGTTCGCCGGAACGTCTGCCGACATCACGACCTTCACTTCCAGGCCGAATGCCTGCGCGAGTCGGATGACCGCATGAGCCGTGTTACCGCTCGAGTCCACCACGAGGGTGTGTTTGTCCGCATAGAACCCGCTCTTGAAATCTTCGAGCATCATCTGCAATGCAGGAAGTACCTTCAGGTGCGGTATGCCGTGCAGGGTCAGGGCCGCGACGTGAATAAGGTTGGGTACGAAGGGATTCAAGCGCGTACCAAGGAAGTGCGCTTCCATGAAGCGCTTCTTGCTCTGGTCGAGCGAAGCGAAGACCGGATGTGCGTAGACCTGTTCAATGGTGGGTGGCATGTCATGCTCCTTTATCTAGGAAAAAACGAAACGCCCTTCTTGCTACGAAGGGCTCTAATCGAACAATACTCCTAATTTAGGATGGTCGCCAGCCTTTCTTCACCTCGGTAATCTGGTTCTTATCATCCATGAAAGCGACGGTCGGGCTCATTTTTACAGCCTCTTCCGCGGTCACCCACGCCTCGCCAAGAATGACGACTTTGTCGCCTTTCTGGAAAATACGGGCGGGCGGACCGTTCAACACGACATCGCCCTTCCCTCGCTCGCCCTTCAATATGTACGTGCGCCAGGTAGCGGCGTTCGAGAGATTATTGATCGTCACCATCTGTCCCGGCACGAGCCCGACGGCCTCAATGAGCGCCTCATCGATAGTGATCGAACCCATATAGTTGAGACTCCCGTCGGTGACAGTTGCCCGATGAAGCTTCGCGATGCATACGTTTACCAACATATGGCGAATATAGCATGTCTCAATACCGCACGCGAATGGTATTGTGGAGATATTCACTCTTTATGAATGTCCTTTTCATAGCGAACATTGTCGCCCTGCTCTTTTCCTTCTTCGTCGCCGGAGCCCTGCTCGGTGCACTTTTCTCTGAGATTTTCCGGCAAAGACTCGCTCGACTCGTACATCCGAAACTCCTCTCGCTCGCGAAGTCTCTTCGCAATCCCATCCTTACACCAGGTACCCATCCATGGACGGCAGAAGCGGTCATGAATCCGGCGGCGGCAGTGCTCGGCGGACGCACGCATCTCATCTACCGCGCCATCGGCATGGATGGCGTTTCTCGACTCGGGTACGCATCGAGTCCGGATGGAATACTTTTCGATAAACGACTGCCCTACCCTGCATATGCGGCGCGAAATCCCGGAAATGTCTCTGCGCTTCTCCGCCGTTATTCTCCCGTGATGTACCCTTCGGGCGGCAGCTGGGGCGGATGCGAGGATCCGCGTATGGTCGTCATGCATGGGCGCGTTTACATCACGTTCAACATGTTCGAGAACTGGAAGCTCCGCGTTGCGGTCATATCCATGAGCGAGGAGGATTTCCTTGCCGAACACTTCGACCGATGGGAGGGCCCAACCATCCTCTCGCACGGCGTCCGGGATAAGAACTGGGTGCTCTTCCCAGAGAAAGTCGGTGGGCGATTCGCCGTCCTCCACAGCATCATCGGCGATGACCGGGATCATGTGCGCATCGAATACGCCGACAGCCTGTCCGACATGGTCACGATGGACTTCGAGAGCCCTGATCCTCAGCAGATGCCCGATGAGCAGATCGCGTGGCATTACCGGATGCGGAGTGCTGGTCCACCACCGGTGAAGACGCCGCAGGGGTGGCTCGTTCTCTATCACGCAATGGACCCGAAGGAGCCGAATAAATACAAGCTCGGAGCGATGCTGCTCGACCTCACTGACCCGACACGGGTGCTCTATCGCGCTTCTACTCCTGTCCTCGCGCCTGACGAGCACTACGAGAATCATGGCAAGCCGGGTATCGTGTATGCCTGCGGCGCGGTCGTGCGTGACGGAGAGTTGTTCGTCTATTACGGTGGTGCGGACAAAGTCGTCTGCGTCGCAACTGCACCACTTGATTCGTTTCTCGATGCGATCGTTCACGGAAGTGCACCGGCACTCGTAACCGTCGCGCGTGCGCAGACCACATAACATGTTCGTCATCCGCAGAGAACCGCATAACCCCATCCTCGCACCACGGCGCGAACGGCCCTGGGAAGCCCTCGCCACGTTCAATCCCTCTGTCGTGCGCACCGAGGAGGGTGTGCGCCTCTTCTATCGTGCGCTCGGTGATGCTGATGCGCTTCAGTCATCAGTCGCCGGTATTTCGTCCATCGGCATGGCATTCGCGGAAGACGGTACGCACTTCCATTCTCGAGAACAGGTCATTGCACCCTTAGAGCCATGGGATGCATTCGGCTGCGAGGACCCGCGAGTGACCTTCTTCGAGGGACGCTGGTACTGCTTCTATACCGCACTCGGCGGCTATCCATTTGGCCCAGACAACATAAAAGTCGCTGTTGCTATCGGCAACGCGCCTGATGATTTCTCTGAACGGCACCTCGTCACGCCGTTCAATGCGAAAGCCGCGACGCTCTTCCCAGAACGCATTGGCGGCGACATTGTGCTTCTACTCACCGCTCATACCGACTGGACGAACGACCATCCGCGAGCGACCATAGCCCTCGCCCGCGCGAAGCGGATGGAAGAATTCTTCGACCCTGAATACTGGCGCCGATGGCACGACGACCTCGCAAAAAACGCACTCCCCGAGCTGCGGCGCACCGATGGCGACCACATCGAAGTCGGTGCTGCACCACTCTTCACTCAGCACGGCTGGCTGCTCGTCTATTCCTATATCCAGAATTATTACGATGGAAACAACCGCATCTTCTCAGTCGAAGCGGCGCTTCTCAATCGAGATGATCCCCAGAAACTCATATCCCGCACGGAATCGATACTCGTGCCACAAGAGTTCTACGAAGAGTACGGTCTCGTGCCGAATATCGTCTTCCCGACGAGTACAAGCGTGGGCACGGACGGCAATCTGGATATCTGGTACGGTGCGGCGGACACGGTCTGTGCCAAAGCGAGCGTGAAGCTTCATGATCTCATGCGCGCGCTCGACCCTGAGCGCCCCGCCCGTACATTCACGCGTGTACCGCAGAACCCAATCCTCGTGCCGCAGGGCAACGGCTTCGAGAGTCGCGACGTCCTTAATGCTGCAGCGATTGACTTGAACGGTTCGGTATACATCCTGTATCGCGCGATGGATGCCGCAAATACGTCGACAATCGGGCTCGCCATATCGCAGGACGGCATTACGATTGATGAGCGACTTCCTGAACCGATATATGCGCCGCGCGCTGAGTTCGAAATGAAGCGCGGAAGCCCAACCGGCAACTCCGGCTGCGAGGACCCGCGCATTGTTCGCATCGGCGATACGCTCCACATGACCTACACCGCATACGACGGAGTGCACCCACCTGCAGGAGCGATATCGTCTATCAGCGTCGAGAACTTCCTCGCACGAGAGTGGCACGCATGGAGCGAACCTTTCATACTCACGCCGAATAATGTGGATGATAAGGACCTCGCGCTCCTCCCTGAGAAGGTCGGCGAGAACTACTTGCTCTATCATCGGATCAACAACCAGATTTGCGCCGACCTCCTCCCCGACCTCTCTGCCGGCAAACGCGTGAGCCGTTGCATCGAGATAATGGCACCGCGCCTCGGCATGTGGGATGGATCAAAGGTTGGCAGTGCCGCGCCGCCAATCAGAGTCGGCGACAAGTGGCTCATGATCTACCATGGCGTCTCACGCCACGCGACGTACCGTCTCGGTGCGGCCCTGCTGGACGCTTCGGGCACCGTCGTGCTCGCGCGTACCGCTGATCCTATCTTCGAACCTCTCGAGCAGTATGAAAAAGAAGGAGAAGTCCCGAATGTCGTCTTCTCGTGCGGCGCTGTGGTGCGCGGCGATACGCTCTTCCTCTACTATGGCGCGGCTGACAAAACGATTGGCGTCGCGACAGCGTCGCTCGCGCACATGCTCGACGCACTGTCATGAAAATACCTAATCTCATTGTATTCGATCTCGATGGCACGCTCGCCGAGAGCAAACAGTCGCTCACGGGCGAGATGGCAGCACTCGTCGCGAAACTTCTTGCTCGTATGCCGGTTGCGGTCATTTCCGGTGGTGCTCTCGAACAATTTTTAAAACAAATAGTGGCACGCCTTCCGCACGCCACGAATCTCTCGAATCTCTACCTCCTCCCGACGAGCGGTGCCGCGCTCTACGAGTACCATTCTGGCACATGGAAGAAGATTTATGAGGAACGGCTCTCCGAAAAAGACGCGCATGCTATAGGAACGGCGATGCGAGAGGCGACAGAAGAAACTGGTATCATCGACTTCTCGCTGCCAGCATGGGGCGAGCGCATCGAGTATCGTGGTGGGCAGGTGACACTCTCGGCGCTGGGGCAACACGCCCCGATTGCATTGAAGAAAGAGTGGGATCCCGACCACGCGAAGCGTCATGCGCTTCAGGAAGTAATTGCCGCGAAGCTGCCGGAATTCCTGGTCAGCTTCGGCGGGGCTACATCGATCGACGTCACGAAGCGCGGTGTCGACAAGGCCTACGGCCTCCGACAACTCTGCGAGCGGCTCCATCTGCATGAGCGAGATACGCTCTATGTGGGCGATGAGCTCACGCCGGGCGGCAACGATGAAGCCGTCTTTAAGACTGAAGCGGAGACGAAGAGCGTCAAGAATCCTGCTGACACGATACTCCTCATGACAACGCTCCTAAAATAATAAAGGGAGCCAGCTACTGCTGACTCCCTTTGGCGCGGATTCCCCGCTAGTGCGCGATGGACGGCCCGATCGCGAAGAACAACTTCGTCGCCGTATCCTCGGCGGCGCATGAGTTGCGCAGCTTCAGCGAGGTACGACCGTCGTGACGCTTGAACGTCGCTTTCGCCCACGTATGGGGAAGCGAGCTTCGCACGAAGTCCTCGTACAGGCCGGCCCAGTGCTTGAAGCCCTCGCTCTTGCGCGAGGCGGTACAGTTGATGAAGACTTCGCAGAAGCCCTCGCTCACTTCGCGGACGTTGATACCCTCGACCGTACAGCGCGCGAGGAGACCGTCGAGGTCGACCTTCGCATTGCTGAAACGGAGGATGTCTTCGGCGGGCGGTTGTTCACCGCGGGCGCATATGCCCATGGGAAGCACCTGGATGCCGTCGAGGACCTTGTGCCGCGGACAGCCGAAGATGACGACGAACTCCTCTCCCTCATGGAAACGAATCCATTCCGGGGTTGGAGCAGAACGCGGTGCGAAACCAGCCCTTGAGAGGGCCAATGCCAGACTGTTCATTTTTCTCTCCTTTTCTTCTTTGTCAGAAAACGAATACCGGCGGATGCCGACATGTCAGAACCTGATGTCGTTTTTATCACACATGTAGTGTAATGTCAATGCCCTACCGGGAGCGCATGAGCCGTACGAGGCGGATGGTCTCGAAGGAGTAGCGGCCGCTGAGCGCGTGAAATATCGGCGAGAGACGGTCGCTCGTGTCGGCGGCGAGTGCCTCGTGTATCTCGTCGACGATGTCCATCGGCACGAGATGCGCGAAGTCGATGCGCGAGAGCTTCCCTATCTCGGCAAGCTCTTCCAAGTGCTTCACGATAGTCGAAACTGTGAGCGCACGAGCCTTCGCAACCTCTTTCAAGCTCTTGGCATCGCGTGCCGCTTGGAGCGTCTCGGCGAGCCGCCCCGGCAGATTGCCGACAGTCTTCTTCCCTTCTTCCTTGGCCCGTAAGTTTTTGACCGCTTCGCTTGGCCACGCGCCGCCAAGCGCCTTCACGAATTTCTTCTGCATGCCAATCGCCTCATTTACATCCATCGCTTCAAACGCATCGCGCGCGGCGTCTGATGCCGCACGGAAGTCTCGGTCTTTCTCGAGAATGTCCGGATGCACTTCGAGCGCGCGCTGGTTGAGACCGGTGAGATACACTCCCGAGAGCCGCCGCACGCGACTGAGCGCGACATAGCCCTGCCCGTATTCAAATGCCTTCGAAAGATCCATGATGGCTGCATCCATACTCATCCCCTGGCTCTTGTGCACCGTCATCGCATACGCGAGCCGCAGAGGTATCTGCGCGATGCTCGCTTTCACTTTCCCCTGCTCTTCGAGCTGCCACTCCATCGGTTCGGTGGCGATTGTGAGCCCGTCCTTCGTTTCTACGATCGGCATGCCGCCCGCGTCCCAGCCGGTCACGGTGCCGAGCGTACCGTTCACGAACCGTCCCTGCGGAGAGTTTTTGGTGAACATAACCGTTGCTCCTTCCTTGAGCTCCAATGTCTCGGGCGAGAGGCATCCGCGTATGAGTCCGTCGACGAGCGTATCCTTACCCTTCGAACTCATAGTGAATTTCTTCGCCGTGCCGGGGAGCTTCGCGAGTTCCTCGGCGTTGATGCGGTCGACGTCAGCGTTATGTGAGAAGAGCTTCGGCGCGGAGAGTGGTAACTCTGACGCGGCGGTATGCCGCCTCATCAGTTCCTCATAGTGGAGTTCTTCCACTTCGCCCGAGCGTATCGCCGAGAGTACGCTCAGGAAGTCGCTATCGTCCTGCCGGTACTGCTCGGTCAGGTAGCACGTGATCATGTTCAGATCGCGCCACACGGGCGAGGTGTACGCGAAACGCGCATCACGCGAGCGAGAGACCGGTGGCAACTGAAAGAAGTCGCCCACAAGCACCACGACGAGTCCACCGAACGGCTTGTCGATGCGCCGCACCTCACGACAGACGGCATCTGCCATCTCGAACGTGCTTGCCGAGAGCATTGATATCTCCTCGATGATGAGCACTTTCGCCTTCGCGATACGCTTGGCGATATGTTCTTTGCCGGCGATGCGATCGACATCGGCTTCTGAAAGCGATTCAGCGATGCCGATACCGCTCCAGGAGTGGAGCGTCATGCCGCTCACGTGCGTCGCCGCGATGCCGGTAGCAGCCGTGATGGAGGGTTCGATGCCAGCCGAGCGTAGCCAATCGACGAACGCGTTTATCGTGTGCGTCTTGCCGCTCCCTGGCTCCCCCGTCAGGAATACGTTCGCCCCGGTCTTGAGTATGGTGAGCGCTTCAGCCTGAGTCATGTTCCTCACTATACCCTAGTGCGCGCGAGTACTAATCTACCGTGTCCTGTTTCAGGCGGCGCGTTGCGGAATCGGCAGTAGCGAATGCCGCGATGAAGAAGAGCATGCCGAAGAAGCACGGCGTCGCGAGCGGGTGCACCCCGGGTGAGCAGGTCACCGGCACTGAGCCAGCTTCGACGAGCCCGTAGTAGAGCACGGCCTCATACGACACCACTGATGCTGCGAAGACGATGGCGAAAATGAGGAAATTCCGCAGATAGCGCTCGCTTCGATAGGAGGGATTCTGGAAGAGCGCAAGCGCCCAGAACAGCGCGACGATGAACGCAGTCGATCCGTACAGGCAGGCCGTAAGGAGCGGGTTCGGGATGCTCGTGTCGGAGAACTGGAGGAATGTCCCGTAGGTAGCGAGGAAGTTGCTGAGCTGCGGTATGAGCTTCGACCACGCGAAGACCGTCCCGCCGAGGAGTGCGAGAAATTGTATGAGGAGCAAATCTTTCGTGCGCAAGCCAGTCATACGAGATTATTTTCGTTTTGATACCTCGAACCGGAAGACATAGGCGCTGTCCTTCGTCTCGACGCCTGCCAAAGGTTGCGGCATGACCTGTATGAGAGTGACTTCTTCCGTCTCGGTCGTGATCGGTTGGTTGAGTTTGAATTCCTGATTCGCCTCTCCGAGACCGCTTATGAGGCGCGCACGCACGCGCACCGTCCCTGCCTGTATGCACACCACGTCGACCGGACAGCGACTGTCTTCCAAGAGCTCCGTAGGGATGATGCGGACGCCGAGCCCACTCACCTCCTGCCCTATCCGAGCTTCGAGCGTGATTGGTCCGCTTGTCGGGCACGCGGCAAATTCGCAATTCGGACCGGTGCGTCCGACGGCCGTGCCGTCCGGGCAGAGCTTCGCTTCCATCGTGCACGCCGCCTGACCGGGCGCTTGCACGGTGCGCACGTTCACCATCCAGAGCGCGCCGACGACCGCTATTGCAACCGCTCCCATGATTGCTGCTTGTTCTTTCATATTCTTAGGATACCAGAATGGAGCCGGATGGTGCAAAGAGATTCTTCCTGCCATCAGGGAGTGAGATGCTGTTCAACACCTCAAGAAGATGTGTCATGACTTCCGTCCGGTCTTGGTCTGTGAACTCCTTGATTGCGCCCAGCGGGTAGTTAGCGAACTGGGACTCGCCGATGCGCGTCTCGAATTCGTAACAGCGACTATCGTAGAAGAGCCGATAGAGAGCGCCTCTCGCATAATGACCGGCTCCCGCTCCCCCTACAGGAGCGAAGACGCTCGTCGCATACTCTTGTCCGGTATGTATCTCCGGCTCGAAAACCGTGTATCCTTCAGGTGGCGTATTGAGGCACGCTTCGGGCGAACCTAGATCAGCGCGTTCCTTGATGCGCAGGCCCGCGCTCTCGAAGTTGGTACCCTGGTACTCGCCGCTTATGAGGTAGAGACAGTAATCGAAGTCTTCGTCGCAGGGCGGAATGTAAGAGCGGACAAGTATTTGCTCCGGAGTGACTGCAAGTCCGAACTCCGGTGCATAGAAAAACGTGATCGTCCCATCAGATATGCTCTGGCTCTGGTCGAGGTTCTCCCGTGGCTCGTAGGCAAGGAGAGCGAAGGCGAGTCCTAGAGCAAGAATGGCGAAGAGGCCGTCTCTGAGCTTCACTCCAGACATATTTTGGTTAAGCCCCGAAGGAGAGTAGCGACACTCCTACGACGAGAGTGATGAGACCGAACAGGTTGACCGCCTTGAGCAGCTTCCTGCTCACCAGCGAGCGGAGCAGTTCTGGGGCGAGGATATATGCCGCGCCCTTCACGAAGACGAGCCAAGTGAATATGGTGATGACGGTGCGCCACGAACTATCCCAGATGTTTCCTTGGAGAAGCATGAGCGAAGACAAGAATATCAATATGGCACCTGTGAGATACATGATTGCAGGATGATCGAAAAAGTCCTTGAGCAGGTGCGGAACGGTCTTCCCGCGCAGAAGAAGAAACAGCCCGCTGATGATGAAATACGTTCCCAATATCTTTGCTGCGATGAGTGAAATTTCCATGAATGACGTAGTAAGTGGTAATGCTATAAGTATAGCCCCATTTAGGGCGCTGCATCGGGGGCCGGGTTCAGATAGTGCTTAAACGTATAGATCCAGTCCTCTTCTTCGGAAGGGCTCTCTCCTTCTGCTTGAGGAGCCATTCGATGTAGCTCGAGTCACTCGTGACGATATGCTCCAACCGTTTGCCGCTGTATTTGCCGAAGCGGAGCGTGGTGAAGAGGAGTGGACGCGACGACAGCAGGGTCATTGCGTCGAGTGCGGTCTCTTCGGTCCCGTGTCGAGGAATATGATTCTCATACCCCTATCCTAGCGCACCCTGAGCACCTGGGTGACAAGCGCCACCATCTGCTCCTTCTTCTTCGGGTCGCTCTCGGCGATGAGGAGCGTAAGTGCAGTAAGCGCAGCAGGGTTCACATTACGTCGCCCCTTGCTCCCCGCCTTGCGCAAGAACCACACGAATGCGAAAGCGCCCGACCGCTTGTTGCCGTCGGTAAAGGGATGATTCTTCACCATGAAGTACAGAAGGTGCGCCGCTTTCTCTTCGACGGTCGCATAGACAGGGCGCCCGCCGAACGACTGCATCACGTTGCCGACGATACCCTCGATGCTCCCCGCGGCCCGCTCGTGCGCGAAGATATCCGTCGCTTCGCCTTTCTTCAAGAGATCGGAGCGGAGATGCGTTATAGCCTCGGTCAGCTCGGCACCCGTGAGTTTGACCGACTTCCTGGTAGAGCCGACGACGGCGAGCGACTCCTTGTCGTACGCGTCGAGCGATACCCACGTCGACGCGAATTCCTTGATTAGCTCGAGGACGCCCTTCGGGTCGAGCGCGACGTGCTCAGGAAGAAGCGCCTGTACATCCGCCACCGCCCTCATGAACGCGTCGTAGTTCTTGCCGATCCGTTTGCGATTGAGCGTGTATCCCTTCGTGATATGCTCGCGGAGCGTCTTGGTCGCCCATTGGCGGAACTGCGTCGCCGTCTTCGAATTGACGCGATATCCGACCGAAAGGATGGCGTCGAGATTATAATACTCAACCTGATATACCTTACCGTCTGCGGCAGTTGTTGCATTTTTTGCAACAGCTGCATTCCGCGTCAGCTCCCCTTCGAGAAAGATATTCTTGAGGTGGCGGGAGACGACCGACTTGTCACGACCAAAGACTTCCGCTATCTGGTCGAGTGTCGCCCAGATTGTCTCGTACGACGCATCACCGCGTAGCTCGATCGCTCCGCTCCTGGTCTGATATATGACGACAGGCTTATCTGATTTCTTCTTCATTACTCAAATTGTACCGCATCACACCCGCTTCTTCTTTTTCGGCTGCGGCAGGGGCAGAGCATCGGCCGTCACACGGACGAGCCCGGAGAGCCAGGCTCGGTCGTCGAGCATCTCTTCGCTGATATGCATCCATGGCTTTGCTCCAGGATACGGACACCCTTCTTCGTAGCGGTCGCCGACGAACACTTTACCCGGCTCGGTGATCTTCACGAAGAGTTGATCGTCGCACACGAGCGCGACGACCTTCCCGTCGAAGTAGAGCGCATACTCGCCGAACATCTTGCGGGCGCGGGCGAAGCCCGCGCCCGCCACCTGGTCGAGGATGAAATCAATCGTCTCCTGCCGCGTCGCCATATGGTCTTATTCTACCCCCCCCCGCCTCACCCCTAGCAGAATGACAGGACGAGTCCTGTCATTCTGCTATCCCCAGCCGGCATTGACAGTAATATAGCAGTTTTGCTATATTCTCAAAAAGAATCAGAAGACACCCCTACGTGAGATTGAAAAAGCGCGAAATAAAAATACACCACACAACCACCATGAAAAGCGCAAAAACTAAAAAGGAAATAAAACTCAAATGGCACTCTCTCGAGCAGGTAGTCCACGCATCATCTAAAAGCGCGGTGTTCAAGCAGGCCTATGACGAGGAGCTCGTTCAACTTCGATTCGCTCAGAAGCTCCGCGAGCTCCGATCGGCAAAGCGACTCACACAGAAGATGGTCGCTGATCGAGTCGGGATGCCACAGTCCGTCATCGCTCGTATCGAGAGCGGCACGCGAGGTATCTCTCTCGACACGCTTGGTAAGATGGCTGCCGTCTTCGGCAAGAGAATCGAACTCGTCTAAAGCAAATTAAAAACACCACTTCGATACGAAGCGGCGTTTTTAAATTTGTCCGCGCGCGTCCATCCCAACCTCACCCGCCGCAGCGGCGGCGGGCATCCCTTCTCTCGCCCTTCCTGCCTCGCCAAGAGCAGAATGACAGAACTAGTCCTGTCATTCTGCTCTTTCCAAAATCGTTGATTTCTTTATTTATCTCACTGCATGGAATTAAATACGTTCCTGATGCACTTCTGCATTAGCGAGAATCAAAAGGAGCGAATCAACAAAACCACAAAACTTTATCGCGTCGTTTCGGGTGAGTCTATTTGAAACCTCATGATGGGTTCTGTTTCGAAACGCCGCTTCAATTCCTGAACAAATCTTAAAGAAGCCTTCCTGTTCGCTCGGCTCACTACTAACAACTAAAATCGCTAGTGTTGGATTAGGCGCAATTACCTTACCAATCAATGCTTGTGGGTTCATCCTCTGAGTAATACCACTCAGGGTTTTAATGCGATGCTCAAGAAGCGTTGTCGCTTCGCGAAAAACTCGATCGTGATTCCTCGGTCGTTTTATAAGATCTGCACATCTATCTCGAAGTTCATCGTCTTGAACTATCTCCAATAAGTCTATGTATCGCGACGAGGCAGTGATAGTCTCACTACGCACTACATGATTATCTTGAGTCGTGGGGGCCGTCCTAGAAGACACAGAAAGCACTCTCGCTTCGTTTTGAACATCCGTTGGTAACGACCGTTTATACGTCTGAAAACCAATTTTTTCCTCCTTCAACCAATGTAGAAAATACGCCTCAGAAGAGACACCCGTTCTTGTGGCGCGTTTAGAATTCTGCTCACGCGTATATTTCACTGGCTTGCCGATTTTCTTTGCAAGCTTCTCCAATAATTTTGGGTCGAGGCGTCGTGCCATATTCTATTTTTTGGTCGACGAAATCAACCGACTAATAACCGCTGGGTCGACTTCAAGCATTGCAGCAATATCTTTACCTTTCACACCTTGATTAACAAGCCCAAGAACGAGCAGACGTTTAATCTCCTCCAATGGTTCTAGCTTTTCGCTCTTTTTTCTTGCCATATTATTTTTGTTTACTTATCCCTTTCAGGATTTGATTAATGCGATCATTCCCCATTCCAAGAACCTTTGCAATATCGATCTGTTTGAGTTCTGTAGTCATATACAGGCTCGCCGCCGCAAAGCGCTCGAGGATGTCGATGACGCGATCGTCTATCGAGAGTTTCTTCCCAGTCTTTGTATTTTCGTTCGTCATGATTATTTCTTATCCTTCGGATTAATAATCTTATTCACTTTCGCAAATAAGTTGTTATCGAGGGTGCCAAATACATCTCGGACCTGATCTCGTTTTGCTCCGAGTTTGCAAAACTCTATCAGAGCCAGAGTATCAATGGATGTCTGTAGTCTATCGATTTTGTCTTCGAGACTTTTTGTTTCCATGACTATTTTGCCTTAGACTTCTTAATACGGGCCTTGGCGACCTGTACCGTACCCGGGGTGGTACCGAGAATATCGGCAATCTCCGATGTGCCGAGACCAAAACGAGTGAGCTTTATTACATTTTCTTTGACTTCCACTCCATTCTCGCCCTGCAATTCTAGAGCAATTAAGATGCTGAGTTTCTTTGAGATCTCTTTGAGGATGTCGCTATTTTCCATATGTTATATGTTATCTTTTTTTGTTAATCGAAAGCTCCTTGCTCACGTGACCGACTGTCTTGCCCACAATTTCCGCGATTTCTGAGGACGAGAGGCCGAAAGAAGCAAGACTGAGTATTTGCTCCTTGAGGGTAGAGTCGCTACCGTTGTTAGCGATTTTTGAGAGGAGAGAAATGATGATATTCATCTTTTTCTCAATTTTCGATGTATCTGTAGAGGGATTCTTGATCATAAAATTGATTGTTAAGTAAAATGAGCCGACCGCGTACCCATTATATACGCCTGAAACACTACGTCAAATGTGGATTGTGAACATTACTAACTTATCAAGACAGATCAATCATTTTAAGCACGTTATGGAGACTTTTCTCCCTATTTTCATATACCCGTCCATTCCCTTCCGCATTGGGCGCAGCGATCATTGCCAGTATGTTCGAAATCGTCGGTAAACTTGTTCGGCTCATATTGTAGCCGATATTCGTTCCAGACGAATTCGTCATCTATAAGCGTTTCGACCAGTTTGCGTTCTGACCCGCAATGCTGACAGGCATGCTGAGGGAACCTCTTGGTCTCCGTATCCATATACCCGATCCTTGATCGGATACGGGGGTTCGTCAATGGCTATCGGTTGGTTCGATAACTTCTTGAACCACACCCTGCACACTGTCGCCCTCCTCCGGTGTTATCGGCATGTGCTTTTTATTTGTACTCTTGGGAATCAACAACCGAATCCCATCTTCTCGTGGACCATATTCTTTAATAGTGACGTTTTCTCCACCCAGGAGAGCAATGACTCGATCGCCCGTGTCGGCTTTTTCCTGCAGACGACAGAGAACGAAATCTCCGTCATTTATACCAGCGAGGTTCATAGAATCACCTTCGGCCCTAAGTATAAAATATTTGAAACCTGCTTTTATTTTAGACTTTTCAACCAAGACGTACTCCTCGATATTTTGCTCACCGACCAGCGGGTTGCCACAAGGCGCAGAGCCAACGAGCGGCACGCGAATCATATCTACAGTAATTGGCGACAAAACAGGTGTAAAGTATTTCTGGTAACTCGCCATTCCACCGATCCTGTCCTTAAAGTAGTCTGCTGTCTCTTTATCTGTGAAATACACGTAGCACCCCCTCATACCTCGAGTCATGAGAGTTCGGTACGTATTTTTTATAATCGCATCAGCTTTTTCGGTAGCAAAGTCTGGATCTTCCCTCAGTTCTTTTTTATACCCCTTCAATGAAGCATCGGTCTTCGCTCGTTTTCTTGGATTAGTGATCACTTCTCCATCGCGCACAACAAAATCATCCCCGACGATAACCCCTATATAATCGACCTCGAGACCTTGGCATGTATGGATACATCCGACTTCGTTTACAGACTTCGGCGAGATAATCCAGACATTCCCGTCGCTCGCAAGATTCCACTTCATCCCAAAGTCATATTCAGGGATAACAATATCGTTTAGGCTCTTGTCCTTCTTACTTACCCAATCCCAACAATATCCAGCGACAAGACGTGCTTTATTCGTGGCTTTATTTTTCTCGAAAATTATATCTCTCAATTCATTTGGAGAGTCAACGACTTTGAAATCATAATCTATACCTTCTAGGGTGGTATTGGCCGTATCTTCTATGCACAAGATATTGTCGAGCCAAGACAAGTAACCATCCGAACCATTGCAACGAAACTGTGACTCGAGTTTAAGATTCTGGACTCGTGCTCCAATTTTACTGGCCCACCACTCAATTTCTTCTTTCTTCCCGATATCATGCCAAGTGACTTTTTGATCCTCGTCTATGAAGAATATCGAGCATTTTGCCGCATTGATGATTTCTTTGACTTGATTCTCACCAAGATTTTTGAACATTCCTGATTTCTTATTGAGCCGGTGGGCCTCATCTACAATAAGCGCATCGAATACACTCTCTTCTTCCCCAACAAAAGAGCCAGATCCTGTGAAGAAATTTGATACTTGCGACTTCTTAAACGTACCCGCAAGCTTCGCCTCGAACACTCCACGCGGTGCAGCGTTCTTCGTCACATATTGTGTATTAAGTCCGAGCTTAGTAATTGCAACGAGAAGATTAATTGCCACGACCGATTTCCCGGTACCTGGTCCACCCTCAACAATAAGCACGTTCTTGTTTGCTTTCGATGACTTCTTCGTCAGAGAAAGTGCCATCTCGTATACGACCTTTTGCTCGTCTATCATCACGAATTCCTCATTACCCTTGAGCATTGACGCCAGACTGTCGGCGAGATTCTTCGATGGGCGGATTTCTCCGTGATCAATTCGATAAAGCGTATTTCTCTTTTCTCCATGTTTGACAAACTTTGCAATGAAATCCTGTAGTTTCTCTTTGTCTCCTTTACAGAAAGCTGGGGCCTTCTGTAAATAATCAGCGTAAAAAGGGCTTAGAATTACGTCCTGATCGACATGATTATGCAAATAGGCACAGGGCTCTAGCCCGACTCCCTCTTCGTACACAGTAGCGTTAAACCCATAAAGAAGGGTGGCATATGACCATGCTTGGTACGAGGGATGGAGCTCCTCGCTTAAGCCATTCTTAAACCGGGTCGTGACAATGGCATCCTTATCGGTCTTTTCAATATCGGTCCACTGTTTAAGCTCGATGATGACCACCTTTTCCTTCCCCTCCCCATCTTCGCCTGTAATGACAAAATCGATGCGGTTCTTCGTGCGGGGAATGGAATACTCAATCGCAACGCCCGAATCATCCGGAATCTTATCGGTCTGCATCACCTTATACATCGCGTCTCCCAAAGAATTCTTCCAGGAATTGTATTCGCTACTCCCGACTTTGATATCAATATTCAGTTTTTCTCTCACCCGGTCTCTGACAATATCTTCAATCCCATTTGAGGCATCGTTCAAAAACCCTAATTTTGTAGATTGATAAACAATCATGACCTATAGCTTGTTGTATTTCGTATGCTTTCCTTTCGCTTTTTCAACTGGATACTTTGCCTCGTTCTTTTTCATTTTTTCATCAAGCGCACCAAGTACGTCGATTTTCAAATCATGACTCATTAGAAGAACCCAGTACAAAACATCTGCGAGTTCCTCCCCTATTTCTACCTTTGCTTCAACAATATACTTCTCCATTTCTTCTTTACTCTTCCACTGGAAGTGCTCCATGACTTCCGTAGCCTCAAGCACAAGAGACAGTGAGAGATCTTTGGGATTATGGAATTGTTTCCAGTCACGAGCATTCCTGAAGGCAACTATTCTTTTTGTTAGATTGGCTATGTTTTTCATACGTCTCCCTTTTCAGGCAAAGTCTACCCCTTATGCGGAATAGAGTCTATCCACCGTGTTTTACCAATTCAGATACGTAATCGTGAGCTGGAGCACGGTGGCAAAACTGACCCACGCCAGATACGGAATGTTGATGAGGGTGATCCAGCGCTTGTGCGGAAAGATGGCGATCATTGCCCAGATGAGCGTGATGAGACAGAGCAGGATGTCAGCGGCAGCGAGGAGATTATTCTGGAGGGTGAACTGGAAGTAGGTGAAGGAGAGGTTGAAGACGAGGTTCAGTGCAAACGGCAGTGCGGCCGTAAGCGGCAATTCTCTCTGCACCGCCATCAGGAATACCTTCCCGAACGAAATGGCGATGAGTATGTAGAGCATCGTCCACACAGGACCGAACACCCAAACCGGCGGCGACCATATGGGCTTGATTAGTGTCGAATACCAGTTGTAGGTGGTCATAACTAAAGTCTAGCACTTCGAGCGGTATGAAAATAAAAACAGGCAGACCTTTTGGAGGGGTCGCCTGTTGTAGTGGGTGCGGGGAGTTACCTACCCGCGATTGCCGCCGGCTGATGCCGGTCAGCCGATCTTGGTTGCCGTGATGCGGAAGCCCTTCTGCTCGGCGGCGATCTGAGCAGCCACGAAGAGCTCGTCAGCGGTCGTGATCATGTTGTTGCCTTCGGAATCCTGGACCAGGACCTTGCCCGGATGGTCAGCGGATTCGCCGAGATGCAGGCTCTTGACCTTGGTCTTGCCGTCGAGGCCGGTGCCGTGAGCGGGTGTCATTTCCTTGGCCAGGGCAACGTGGGCCAGAACGCCAGCGATCATCAGTTGCAACGTGGACTTCTTGTGCATGGTGGAACTCCTCTTTTCGATTGAATGTACATGCCTTGCCGCCATCCCTAGGGGCCGCGACAAAACGCGAAATCGGCCCAGATGGGTCGATTTGAGAGATACTACAGCATACCCTGCGGGCGGTCAAGACCTACTCCCCCTTAGCCCGCTCGGCGAAGAGCGATGGACTTCCAGGTGATGAGGATAAGGGAGATTACGGTGAAGAGAATGGCGGCGAGACGTGCGGCATCGTCTCGATCAGTAGAGAGGAAAGAAGCGACGACTGGCTGGGTCGCAATGAAAAGGAACGCAAGCGGGAGCGCCCACGCGGCGAGCCGGAGCCACGAGCTGAAGACCTGACGCGAAACAAAGATGAGGATGACTACGAGCGGGAGCGAGTAGAGTGCGAAGAAGTAGAGTGGTTGGGTAAAATAGAAATATATATGGTCCATCCAAGAACCGTAACAGGAGGGGATTGTTTCGGTGCACCATCTACTAAAGTAAAGAAATGCAACCCCTAAAAGCGCGGCCAGCGCAGGAACAATCTGAATTAATTTCGTTTTCATCTTGTTTAATACTTAATGAGTAAACTCCCCTTCTCTGTTGTCACATATGGTATCACCATGCCAGGCACCACTTGTCTCTTTGGTCGCATATCCGAATCGTCATTCCCAGAATCATCAAGCTCTCGCGGCCTGGTCATGATATTTGTCTTATCCCTCCTGGGACGATAATGCGACTCAAGCGAAGTGGAAGCGGCGCGCAGGTACGAAGCGAATACTTGATACGAATCATTCTTCCCGATACTCCACTTGTACGAGAGATTGGTTGACGAGAGCGTTGTAGTCGCGCCATTGTATGCGAGCCCCTTCAAGATAATTGTGTCGCGCCCCTTAGGGGACGGGAGCTGCTCAGTATAGACAAGCGAGGTCGTGTTCCCCGCTCCGTCTCGGGCTGTCACGGTAGTAAGCGCCGTGCCGCGGTACTCTCTCTGCTTCTTCCTGAGTACCGGATACGTCGTGGTTGAGGAGAGTGTAGCGGAGCCACTGTCGTCGGTCGCGGTGAAAGCGAGTGCTTGAGTAGTAGTACTGAAGGTTACCCGCAGCTCTGGAGGGGTGATATCGAAGACGACGGTATCGTTCAGTCTCGGCGTAATCGTGACGTCAGTCGTGCCGTCGCCATCTTTGTCGATGCTCATGGGCGAGAGCGTCGGCTGGTCGGGCTGGATATCCATAGTGACCATCGTATTCACAGTCGTCGGAACTCCCGCGATAGTACTCGACGCGACAACGGTGCCACCCGATGTCTCCTGAGCGTCGAGAGTAAATGTCCCGCTCGACTGACCGTGCATCGTAAGCTGGTAAGTACTCCCTGCTGGGACTGTGACGTACTTCACCTCGCCGAACTCACCATAGGTCGAGCCGGGGATGCTTTCATCTATCGACCCGTCTGTACCGAGGCCTGTCACGTTGCCCAGAGCATCGGTGAGCTCAAGGGTGAGCGGAGAATGGAGGAGGTAGGTGAGCTTATTTTCTATGTCGTTTTGTGTCGGTACTGAATCTTTAATGTATGTCGAGGTAATAGAACTACCTTTCATGAGATTCTTTATAAAGTCTCTCAATGGTGACATTTCAAACAGATTGGCATGCTTATTTTGCGAAGAGTAGTCTTTATTGAACAATCGAAGATCAACCCAATACCTCTTCACATTCGCGCTCGTCGCTATCATGAGCGCACTCGGGACAGTAACCGTACCATCGCCATCTTCGACGAAAACAGGATTGTACAAATTAAGCGCGCAGGAGGCGCACGCAAGAGCGCCGTTCGGTGTGGTGAAATCGATACCACCCACTGTATCGATCCCCCACCCCGCTATCTGATCCACCTCAATACCCTCTGGCGGCACCCAAGCGTCGAGCGGCGCGTGGGTGCTGTTGGCGTAGTCGATGAGCGAAGGATTCAATATCTTCGCCGAGAGCAGGTCGCTGTCAACGGCCTGGGTGCGCCCGCCGTCTCTCGCGAGGAAGAAGTCGTCGAGCTCTGTGAGCGTCGTGACCGTATCGCCATATGCCGCCTTTTCTTCTGCGTATCCACTACCACTGAATTTGATAACCGGGTGCGCCGCATCCTGTCCGGCGGTTGAGAGATAGTCGCTCGATGGGAGCAGGTGATATGCCATCGGAGAATTCTGTGAGAAGGCACGCGCTGCTTGATTCGAAACAATCGGAATTCCATATTTATAAATACCCGCGTTGTACCCGACCAGGAGCGAACCGACGGCACTCGGCGTACCGCTCTGTGGCACCGCGACCATAATCACCCTGTCGACAAGCGACTTAGCGGTTTCGCCGCCAAGTGCGTTAAGAAGCGCCTTAGCAACGAGACCGCCATTAGAGTGTGCGACGATAGTCACCTTGCCGGTTTTCGAGCTTGCGGCGAGTGAGCGCAGGGTCTGCTCAATATACGGCGTCGATGTCGCCTCCTCGTAGTAGATTTTCCCATCGCGCTCTGTACCTTTGGTCAAAAGGTCGGAGAATGATAAGCGCCAATCATACGCGACGGGTTTCCAATCGTTGATAGTTCCTGACTTAAGTCCGTCCATTTCGCTCACAAACGAAGCATAGAGACCATTGCCCCCGACCGCGTCGAGTATATCGCCGGGTTTCGTATAGATATCGCTGCAAACACTTGCTCCGGATGAATCGAGTGCGAGATCAGCAATTTTGGCGTCGCCAACGCCGCGCAGGACGCCCCAGAATGACTCATACGGCTCCCAGAGCTTCTCTTCAGCCGACTTACCGCAACCCGTACCCTCATACAACCGACTCCCTTCAATTCCGGGCAAGAAAAGGACGTTTGAGGCGCATGTGCCGGGTACTGCGCACGGGTCGGGCGGAAGCGGTTTCGGAACAGGCACGGTCAGCCGTGTCGTGCCGAAATTCCCTGCTTCGTCGTAGACGACGAGCTCGACCGTGAAGTTCGTAGCGCGCGAGATAAGCTCCGGATCGCCGTAGGTACTGAGCCTAATCGGCACGTTCGAGAACAATCCGCTGGTCGACGTAGCAAGAGCATCGTTGATACTCTTCGGATCGAGACCAAAGGCCGACCCTCCCAAGACAGGGCTCACTACCGGATTACCACTCACGTCAGAAAGATACACCATCACCTGCGATGCTTTTGCGGCGCTCCCAGTCCCATCTAATGAGCCTGAAAGATACATAAAATCGCCATGATGGGGCGGAGTAGCCGAGAACGTGATGTCTGAAAGGATCACGGTTGGTAATGCATTATCGACGACGATACTCGTGGTCGATGCGTGTACGCTCCCTGTGGCGCTGGTCGCGATGATTGAAACACTGTGAACGCCGTCTGGGATATCAGCGATTATAGGAAGCGGGCCGAAGTTGTAGAAATAAGCGGGATAATACAGGGCACCATACCCAAGCCAGGTCCCTGTGGTTGTAGCCGAGCTAGAAAGCCCGAAATCCGAAAGATCAGCCGAAACAGATGGTGCACCGTTGTCGCTATGCACGTACACCTGAAGTGTCGGAGCATCGCCAGTTCGTACGGCAGTAGTAACCGCACCTAGGGTTCCTGGAATCTGTCTCATCCCTATGAGACGCGAAGAATACGTGAATGGCTCAGGCACAGCGGCATGGCCAATGAGTGGAGTGCTCATAAAAAGCATCACAACCGCCCCGACAAGGATGCGCATTGATTTCAACATACCACCGACAGGCGAAGAGCGAGTATACTATCCCCATGACTACCGATGATTTGAAGAAAACGCTTGCAGGAGTGATGAAGGGCGAAGTGACGAGCAATGGAAAAGATCGACGCATCGCGTCGCGCGACACGTCTCTCTTCGCCCGTATGCCGGAGCTCATCGTGTATCCGCAGGATAGAGATGACGTGAGCGCGATAGTGAAAGAGGTGGCCCACGCCCGCGAGACAGGAGCGGACGTATCGCTCACTGCGCGCGCTGGTGGCACCGATATGTCCGGCGGCCCGCTCACCACGAGCATCGTCATGTCGTTCACGAAACACATGAATCATATGGGTGAGGTCGGCAGCGACTACGCCGTCACCGAGCCGGGCGTCTTCTATCGCGACTTCGAGAAAGCGACTCTTGAGAAAGGTCTCCTGCTTCCCTCCTATCCCGCCAGCCGCAATATCGCCGCGATGGGCGGCATCATATCGAACAATTCTGGCGGCGAACGCACGCTCAAATACGGCAAGACCGAGAAGTATATCGACTCGGTCGACGTCGTGCTCTCTGACGGCTCGCAAGTGAACTTCGGTCCGCTCACGAGAGCGGAGCTCGAAGAAAAGAAGAAGCTCGGAACGCTTGAAGGCTCAATCTATCGCGAGATGGATGCACTCCTCTCGGAGAATAAGAAGCTCATCGAAGAGCACCGGCCGAAGGTATCGAAGAACTCTGCCGGGTACGCGCTCTGGAGTGTCCGCGATTCCCAGACCGGTGTATTCAACCTCGCTAAACTCATCTGCGGCTCGCAGGGCACGCTCGCGCTCTGGACGAAAGCAAAGCTCTCACTCGTCACACCCAAAGAGCATCGTGCAATGCTCGTCATCTTCCTCTCCGACCTTGAGATACTGCCTGAAGTCGTACAGCGTGTTCTGGAGGAAGAACCGGAGTCGTTCGAGAGCTACGACGATCACACGCTCACGCTCGCGATAAAGCTGCTCCCCGATTTGCTGAAGCAGATGGGCCTCCTGAAAGCTTTCCGGCTCGGTATGAGCTTCATCCCCGAAGCGCTCATGGTCGCCACCGGCGGCGTACCCAAGCTCATCCTCATGGCGGAATTCGCTGAAGCAACCCATGAGGAAGCTCTGCGGCGGGCAACGGAAGCACATGCCGCACTTGCCGACCTCCACCTGCAGACAAAAGTAGAGAAGGACGAGAAGGAATCGGAGAAATACTGGATCGTCCGGAGAGAGAGCTTCGCGCTCCTGCGCAAGAACTTCCATGGCCTCTCCACTGCCCCGTTCATCGACGACTTCGTCGTACCACCCGCCTCATATCCGGACTTCTTGCCGAAACTGAATGCCCTTCTTGCCGAATACGAGTCGCACTTCATATACACCGTCGCAGGCCACATCGGCGACGGGAATCTCCATATCATCCCGCTCATGGACCTATCTAAAGAGGAGAATCGGCAGGTCATATTCGACCTCGCACCGAAAGTGTACGAGCTCGTCATAGCCGAGGGCGGCACCACCACCGGTGAACACAACGATGGCATCATCCGCACGCCGTACCTCCCGATGCTCTTCGGAAAAGAAATGGTTAATCTCTTCCAGAAGACGAAGAACGTGTTCGACCCCTTGAACGTATTCAATCCCGGGAAAAAAGTCGGCGGTACGTTTGAGGACATCAAACGAGACCTCGTCCACACGTCAGCAAAGCCGTAATCGGATTAGAAAAGCATCCCGACCATGCCGAGGGCGAGCAGGATGACGATGATGAGGGCGAAGATGCGTTTCATAAGCCAGTAGTTTATTGATAAAACGCTGCACCGACGGCAGCAGACTGCGCGTCAGGGACGAGCTCCACAGAGCCAGCGAGGTCTGAACTGAGGAGCATCGATGTCCCGATGAGCGCGACCAGTAATGCGCCGCCGACAATCACGCTCGGGTGCTGCGCTCGCATAAGCATGGCAATCGTGAATGCGATGACGATGATAGCTAGAAGAACCGAAAGGATTGCTAGAAGTGTATTCAAAGGCGAAGCGAGCACGCGAGCGAGCCAGCTTGGTGTATGAGAGACAGCCGGTGCCGCGGCTGCGGCAATACTCGCAGACTGCGTGCCGAGCACCTGTGTCGAAGTGGTAGACGTCGTAGTCTCGGTCACAACGTCTATCGCGAGAGCGACGGGCGCAGCGCTAACCTCGACTGTCGTAGAGGGTGTCGCAAAGAACTCCACGACAAACGTAGTCTCCTGTCCTTCGTACATGCCGTGCGCTGTACCGAATCCGACATGCGTGTACTGCGGCTTCACAATATTCGCACGATGCGTCGGCGACTCCATCCACGCTGATTCGACATCCACCGAGTCGGTGAAGTTCACGGCGAGATTCTCTCCCGCATAGCTGTATCGGTAGCCGACCTGCTCCAGCCAATACCACGGTGTCTTCCCATCCGGCGATACGTGGGCGAAATAACCGTTCGCTGCCATGTCTTCCGCAGCGGCTTGTGCAGCACGGCTCAGCACGGCGTCTTCAGTGACGCCCGCGAGCCCGTGCATCTCTCGATCCTCGTTCGTGAGCGCTACGAGCGCACCTGGCAATACGGACGCGAGGAAATCAGTCTCCAGGAAGACGAATTTCGTCTGCACGAGATAGGCGCCTTCGAGCAGGATAATAGCGATGACAAGCACCGCAACCGATATGCCGCTGAAAAGATGTGGGCGATAATTATTGCGTGAATGCGGGAAGAAATAGTCGTGGAGATGGTGCAGGAACGGCTTGCGAGGGTTTCCCATGGTCAGATTACAATACAACGAATCTCACAAACAAACAACCCCCTGCCAGGAACGGCTGGGGGTTGTCTACTGCCCTGTGAAAGGCTTACTTCGTGAGCGTCGCGCGCACACTGTCGATAGTCGTCTGGTCCACGCCGAATGCGGTGAGGAGCGAGATGACTGAGTTCACTTGCGAGACCGTAAGACTAGAAGAAGACGGAGCTGATGTCTCAGGAGTCGTAGCGATGACACCCTTGTTGAGCTCGGCACGCGTGAGCGGACCGACTGAGCCAACCTGGGCGATACCGCGTGCCTTCTGGAACGCTATGACCGCTGCTTTCGTCTGGGCACCAAAGTAACCCGTTGCGCCAGCTGGTAGCGCATAGCCGGAATCAATCAAGTACTGCTGGAGCGCGGTGACATCCGCCCCGCGTGATCCGAGCATGAGGTTCTTGGCGAAGTTGAACGTCGCTGCACCGAGCACCCGGCCTCGCGCTGGAGTTGCCGGTGTGGCTGGGGTTGCAGGCGTAGCTGGTGTCACAGTCGGC
Source organism: uncultured Candidatus Saccharibacteria bacterium (assembly GCA_964507275.1). GTDB lineage: Bacteria > Patescibacteriota > Minisyncoccia > Phycocordibacterales > Phycocordibacteraceae > C7867-001. The sequence goes on along the minus strand of CAZDPG010000001.1, from coordinate 146,371 downwards.
GTTGCCGGTGTCGCAGGTGTTGCTGGTGTAGCTACAACGACACTGCTGCCGCCACCGCCACCGCCTGAGTTCGACACGAGGACAAACGTCGCCGTCGCTACTTCCGAGACCTTTGTTCCGTCGCAGCGCACTGCCTTCAGCACTGTCGGGCTGTGGAATGTGAGTGTGCTCGAATAGGGCGTGGAGCTGCAGGTCGGCGTCGCGCCGCCTATCGTGTAGTGAATATCTGTGCCCGCCACAACATTCATCTCCACATCAACCGAACCGCTGAAGACAACACCGTTCGGTGTGATGACCGGGGTTGCCGGATTAAGACCACCGAATGTCGTGAAGTGGTACGTGAGAATCTTCGTGTGTGTGCCGTTGGTTACTGAGCATTCACCTGGGGATGTTGGGCTCGTGGGATTATCATAATTACCCGCGCAGGCAGCGATTGTGTTCCAGGAACTTGAGCCGGCGGCCTTGTATCCAACCGTCCCTGTGACGTTCGGTAGGAATACCGTTACGGGACTACCGAACAAGAGCGTACCGAGAGAACTCCCGATGTTAACAACAGTACCTTCGACACTGAATCCTGCTGGAGCATTGCCGCTTGACGTGACGGAGACCGGAGGTGTTAATATGCCGTCCCAGCCGCTTGGCCCAGTGATTGTCGTCCCGTCAGGGATGCTCGCGCTAACGCCAGCGAGGCTTGAATTCGTCAGGACGACTGGCTGCGTATCTACTCCTGATTGCAAAGTGACTGAGTCACTCACCAATCCAGCAGAAAGATTCATCACTGTCGTGTCGGTGAGGACGACATCGGTCGCTCCTGTTGGCATATCAACCTCGCCTGCAGTCGTAGAGGTATACGTCGCATTGGTCGCAGCGCCATCCGAGAGCGTTGTCATAGCCGCACTGGTGTACCACGGATCAAAGGTAACGGTCCCAGAACCAAAAATCTTTGCAGAAATTTCCATCGAACTCGCTGTCCCCCACCAGTTGTTAACGGCATCAACAACATACGAAGCGTCATTCTGGACACCAATGGTACTGTCACCCAAGTTCATATTTCTCACCATCGGATCAGAAACTGAAGCGGTACGATCCGAAGGATTCATGACGCCGATGTTACTACCCGAAATCGAGCCCCTGTTGATATAGACATCTCCTGCTGCAAGCAAGACACCGAAGTAACGATTGTTTACTAGAACGTTATCCTGAATGGTAACAGTCCCAATCGTGTGCTGGTCGTAGATTCCCATATCGGAGGTCGATATTTGGTTGCCAGAAATTGTTACCGGACCTGCGGCATTGTAGAGCATAATCCCTACAGATTGCGTCTTTGTGTACCAATCACTACCGCAACTTGAATGACTGCATAGATTACCACTTACAATATTATTTTGTACTGTGCCTGTTACTCCGGTACCCAATTGGATGCCGTTCTGTGCAGTCATCGTTTGTGCGCCAGCACCAGTTGTGGTATTTCCGTTAACGTTAACAGTCAATCCTGCACCCGTGAACACCATTGCGTTCTTCTGATAATCGTTAACATTACTTGTTGAGACGGTAAGCGTACGAACATTCGCGTCCGCGTTATACGCATAAACACCGACACCATGTTGAACACCATCGAGTGGTGTGTTGCGCACACCGGTCACTGTCGTGTTGTTAACAGAGCCGCCAGCATTGAAGAAACCAATACCGACAAAACGATTGTTCGAATTGCCTTTGCCGAGCCCGTCTACTTTAAGCCGCGAGAGGGCTACTGTGGCCCCACTCACAGTTATAATCGGCTTCATTGTATTGCTACTCGAGTCCGAGAACGTTGTAGTAAGGGTATTGGGCGATTGAATAATCGTCGTGTCACCGACACCGGTTACTGTTAGGTCCTTAACTATCGTTACCTGTTCAATATATGTCCCCGCAGCGACATTAATCGTACCTCCGGGAGCTGCGGCTGTGACCGCAGTTTGAACACTCATACCTTCTCCCACGACGAAGCTATTCTCGAGGGAGCCATCCGGCGCGACTGTCTGAACATAGGACGCAGTGTTCACCGAATATGGTGAGGTTTGGAGAGAAAGCGCAGTGGCAACAGCGGCATCCTTTGAAGATTGGAAGAGAGTGAAGTCATCACTCCGACCAGCACGAAAGACCGTATTGCGCACCGCCCAGCCAAAACCCGGAGGAAGGGTGATATTTGAGACTCCGAAACCATACTCGGCATCAATATAAATGACGTAGTCTGTCTCCCCGAAAGAATTAGTACCCTCGAATACGATATTGGTAGTAGGGCCAGAAGTCGTGTCATAGAGACCAACGCTTCCCCATGTGTTCCCGAGAGTGGTTATATTGCGAAGCGTCACCCCACTCGAATTACTAAGAGCGACGCCGACACCTGCAGTGTCTTCTCCATTGGCAGTAACGTTCTCAATTAAACTAGCGCCTGTAACACGATTAAGATCAATTTCTGATCTTCCAGACCCATGCACGGTTACATTACGGATGGTGAAGCTGGTGAGATCGTACGCCTTAATGCCATACTTGCCGCTTGAGTTCGCTGTGGGGCCAGCGAGTGTGAAGTTTTGAAGAACAACTCCTTCTGCATTATGAGGAGCAATGCCATAACCATTGACGGAACTCGCGTCAATAATAGTACCGCTCTCACTTGCCCCTTCAATCGTGACGCCTTGTGTGACGTCCAAAGTGCTGGAGAGCGTGTACGTTCCATCCGCAATACTAATAATATCGCCAGCGGTCTGCGCAGCAGCGACGGCTGCAGGAATGGTTGTAAAAGCATCTGATGGAGATGAGCCATCATTTGCACCTACGGCCGTCGCGTCGACAAAGAAGGTCGAAGCAAACGCAACTGGAGCAGAAACTCCGAACGCAAAAATCAGAGAGAGGACGGGAACAGACACACGAAAGGCGTTGTTCATGGGTTTTGGAATTATCGCGAGCTAATAATCTCGCTGGCCCCCGCCAGTGGATAGTACAATCGTCTACCTGTCCACCCCTCTTGTCAACACCTCTGCGCAGTAGTACGCCAGGGCGGCGGGAAATAAAAAAGCGCCCGGTGAACCGGACGCCCTTTTGCGCTGCGAAAAAGGTCAGAAACGTATTCGCCCAGAGGCGCGAAGACCGCCCCGCACGACCTGAGCACCCCGCGCCGTCGAAGCCGACATGAGCATGTCATACCGCGCATCGTCGCGACTGCGGATCATCGGGCCGTTGAACAGATTGGTTCTCAGGATTTCCGGAAACCCGCCATAGGAAGGCTGGTGGTGTTCGTCATCGTCGCCAGCTTCATCGCTCGCGACTTCGATACCCACGACTTCCTCGGTGGAAACCTTGTCATGAATCGGCGCAAAGCCGACACGTTCGTTCACATCAGGTGCTTCATCTGCATCTATGTTTGCCATGGCGCTCACGTCCTTCTCTTTTTCGTTTCTGAAAGAACTTCCCCTTTGTCGATGGCTCTCTGCACTCGGCAGGTGGCATACGACTTTTGAAGAATACATCTTTTTATAAAATAATCAAGACTCTTTACCGGTTATCCCCAGCTACCTTGCGCCTTTTACAGATTTCTGGCATACTGTTTTTTACTCGCAGAGTATTCGAGCTTCGCTCCGCTCTCATAAAAAGACGGCACGTGTTCAGTTTCGGCGAGATTAACCGGTTTAGATCTACACATGGATAATCAGCAGGCATCAGTTCAGGGAAACAAGCTCTACGTAGGCGGCATTCCCTATCGCTCGACAGAAGACGATCTCAAGAAGGCCTTTAGCGAGGCCGGTAATGTCGCTTCTGCCAGCATCATTAGCGACCGTATGACGGGCCGCTCACGCGGCTTCGGCTTCGTCGAGATGGCTACCGAGGCGGAAGCTCAGGCAGCTATCGACCGTTGGGATGGCAAGGAGATGGACGGGCGCACGCTCTCCGTTTCTTTCGCTCGCCCACAGGGTGATCGTCCTCCTCGCCGCGAAGGCGGTTTCGGCGGCGGTGATCGCGGCGGCTTCGGTGGTGGCGCACAGGGCGGCTACGGCCGCGGTGGCTACTAATCGATAGCACGTTCCGAAAAGAAAACATCCGCGCACTGCGCGGATGTTTTCTTTTGTATGAGTGATGCCTACCGTATGAAAAAAATAACAAGGGAAAAGTCCCACCGCTGTGGGGCTTTTCCTACGCCCGTTCATCCTCTGATGGGAAGAAACCTCTGTAATATAGGTGGTCCGAGGGAGCGGATGGCATCCGCATGTGTAGGACCTATTGTGGTATTAAGGTTCTTCCCAAAAAGAATGAACTCCTTATATTTTCTTCCATGCATTCAGAATGTCAAGCAAAATCTGAGGAAAAAACAGTGTAAAAGCTGTGTATATTCCTGTATAACCGATAAACGCGGAGCGACTGGCTCTCCATCCTGTGCTAGCGTGGCTTGTATGACCCGCGACGAACAGTGGCTCCTGGAGGAAAAGTACGGCGGAAAGGCTACCGAGGGCTACGAAGAAGACCGGAAGCGACTCGCTACGGGTGAACCGCTCGGGTTCATCATCGGCTGGCAGCCATTCCTCGGATTGAAAATTCATCTTGATTCTCATCCCCTCATCCCCCGCCCCGAGACGGAGTGGTGGACCGAACAGTTACTCAATGAACGCAAAGATACACATGGACTCAGGTTCCTCGACCTCTGTGCGGGCTCGGGCGCAATCGGTTGTGCCGCTCTCGCCCGACTACCGGATGCGCAGGTGTACTTCGGCGAGATTGACCCTGCGCACGAAGCGACCATCCTGAAGAACATCCGCAAAAATAATCTGGACGAGTCTCGTGCCAATGTGCGCATCGGCGACCTCTTCGAACCACTCGGCACAACGTTTGATATCATCGCAGCGAACCCACCCTACATCCCCTCTGGCCGCACACTCGACGCAAGTGTCGCCGACTACGAGCCATCCCAAGCGCTCTACGCGGGAGAAGACGGTCTCGCCGTTATTCGGCGCATCGCGGCGGACCTGCCACAAAAGCTCGCTCCGGATGGTGAAGCATGGATCGAGGTCGACAGTGCGCACGCTAACGCGGCAGCTTCACTGTTCGAAAAACACGGGATGCGCGCCTCTATACGCACTGACCAGTACGGTCAGCCACGCATTATCGTAGTATCATGTCCCTCATGACCGATCAGCCGCTCCAGCCCTTCTCGCCCCCTACCGCGCTACTCTCCTATCTTCCCGTTCCGACTGGAATCTCTGCCGGTGTCGCGACGGTCTGGACGCTCTACGCCGTCTTCGCCTTCTGGGCCGCGTATTCGATTATCGCGGTCTATCACTGGCTCAGATATTCTCACGCGTCCTGGATCGCCTTCCCTGCTATTGCCGCACACGCCTTCGTGTCATTCTCGCTCATGTCCTACGCGCTTTCCGGCGACCCGTTCTTCCTCACCGCCTACTTGCCATGAAAGAATTCGAACTAGAGCCCGGGGAGCATGCGGTAATCGAGGCGCGGAAGCATTGGTTCCTCTTCCTGCTCGACCTATTGCCCTACGCGATACTCGCAGCAATCCCCTTCGCGCTACCGAAAGCTCTCCTCCTAGCAGAGCCGGTCGCGCAGTATGCTTCCTATCTCGACTACCAGACGACAGTCGGTCGGACAGGACTCAGTATCTGGCTGCTCATCACCTGGACGAGTGCCTGGGGCTCGTTCACGCGCTATTTCCTCAACGCATGGGTGCTCACCAATAAGCGCATCGTGAATATCAAACAGCGCGGCTATTTCAGTCGCGAAGTGTCGAGTCTGCCGCTCGCTCGCGTGCAGGACGTGACGACCGAAGTGAACGGCGTCCTCCCATCACTCCTCGGTATCGGTACTATTACCGTCCAGACCGCCGGGACCGAAGATGAGTTCCATATGGTAGGCATCCCGCGCCCAGAACAGATGCGCGACGTCATCCTCAAATACGTTTCCGAGAAATCAAGCACTACGACGAGCGTATAAAAATAAGCGGATCCCGTGAAGACGGGACCCTGGGTGGAAGTTCATGTTCTGAAAGGCTGCAGACTGGCCGATGAATCGACCTGGACCCGAGAGCGACGCGCTTCGTACCACTTGGTCAAACAGTCCATCGGCTTGTTGCCGTCGTGCAAGAGAAGCGTCTCGCCGTGGTTGTCGGGATCCGTGATCTCGGCGTGCGCCTGTGACGGAAGGACTTCCTTTTTGCAATGCGAGCAACGGCGGGTGACGACGTCTTCATCTTCCTCACCTTCGAAATACTTGATGTGCGTGGTGCTCATCTCGCTCTCCTTGTTGTTTTTGGACTACCCGATTTAAATGATGTCTCTTTTCTGGACTCTTGTCAACTACCGCGCGCACACTGGTCGAACGCATGATAAAATCAAGCTCATGACCGAGCCGCTCTCGACCGATCCTTATAAAGGCGTCCGTGATTTCTACCCCGCCGACTGGGCGCAGAAGGATGCCGTCTTCGCTACGCTACGCACGACGCTTCGCTCATGGGGCTACGAAGAATACAACGCTTCCCCGCTCGAGCGCGCCGAGCTCTACGAAGCGAAGACCTCTGAGGAGATCGTCGGGGAGCAGACCTATACCTTCATGGACCGCGGCGATCGTCGTGTGACGCTCCGCCCGGAGATGACCCCGACCTTGGCGCGCATGGTCGCAGCGAAGCGCCGCGAGATGCCCTTCCCGCTCCGCTGGTTCTCCATCCCGAATGTCTTCCGCTACGAGCGCCCACAGAAAGGCCGCCTACGCGAGCACTACCAACTGAACGTCGATCTTGTGGGTGTCGCCGGTGCTGAAGCGGACTTCGAGGTAATCATGCTCGCCGCAGAACTCCTCAAGGCGCTCGGCGCGAAGGAGAGCGACTTCATCATCCGTATCAATTCCCGTGCACTCCTCACAGCCGCCTGCACGGCGGCAGGACTCGAGAGCTCAGCATCACGCGCGTATCTGCGTCTGCTCGACAAGAAGTCCAAGATGACTCCCGAAGAGTTCGAGGCGGCCCGAGGAGCGATAACCAATGCGAAAGACCCGCTCACGCTCATCGAGCACTCAAGCGAAGCGCCGGAGGTTGCTCATGAGAAACGCGCACTGCTCGACATGATCGAATCGCTCAAGGCACGCGGCGTCGGCAACGCCGTCTTCGACCCATCGCTCACCCGTGGGTTCGATTACTACACGGGCGTCGTGTTCGAGATATTCGATACGAACCCAGCCAACCCGCGCTCGCTCTTCGGCGGTGGCCGCTTCGACAAGCTCGTCGCGCTCTTCGGCGGCGACCCCATCCCCGCTATCGGGTTCGGCATGGGCGACGTGACGCTCGCCGACTTCCTCGAGACGCACGGTCTCATGCCGAAAGACGGGAACCATAGGCCGCAGCTCTACCTCGGCACTCCGTCAGTAAGCGACATCCCCGCTGCGCAAGCATTCGCGGCGACACTCCGCAAAGAAGGCGGTCGCGTATTCGTAAACCTGTCCGACCGTGGACTCGGCGATCAAATAAAAGACGCAGTGAAGCGCGGTATCCCGCTTTTCATCGCCTACGGCGCAAATGAAGTGGCCAATCAGACCGTCCGTATGAAGATTCTCCGTACCGGTGAAGAAGCAGGGCTCCCGCTCTCCGAACTCCCGGCACGTCTGCGATCCGGAAGCTAAATCATGCGCGCAATCACTTTCGACATCGAATCGATCTCGGATTCCGTCGTGCGCGGGCACATTGACGTGAATGAACAGGAACTCATCGTCGTGGCCATCCACGATTCGCTCACCGACACGTATTCGTCGTATTCGCGCGAAGAGCTCCCGCAGCTCTGGCCCATTCTCGAACATGCCGATTTCCTCATCGGCTTCAACTCCGACTCGTTCGACATACCGCTCCTGAATCGCTACTACCCGGGGGACCTCTCGCACATACCATCGCTCGACCTGCTCGTAGAAGTACAGAAAGCGCTCGGCCGACGCATCCGCCTGCAGTCGCTCGCCGAAGCGACGCTCGGCCGCGGCAAGTCTGGCGACGGACTCAAGGCCGGCGAGTGGTGGCGCGAGGGAAAGAAGGATCTGGTACGCGAATACTGCATCGAGGACGTGCGTCTCACGCGCGAGCTCTACGACTATGCGATGAAGCACGGGAAATTGAAATACAAAGACTTGCGCGAGAAGCGCGATATCAAGATAGATACCGCCGCATGGGGGCTTTCGGAGAGCTCGCTCCCAACGCTCACGCACGCCCTCCAGCTATGAAGTCCTCGTATGCCATCCCGACAGCAATCGTCCTCGGCGGCATCCTCGTCGCCTCGGCGGTCTATTTTTCGATGGCAAAGCCTTCCTCGAGTGAAGGTAATCCCGCACTCGTGCGCCCGGTCGGTGCCGCTGACCATATCCTCGGGAACCCTACCGCACCGGTCACGATAATCACCTACACCGACTTCAACTGTGAGTATTGTAAAGAGTTCGACGAGACGATGCGGCACATCATCGCGAACGAAGGAATAGGGGGAAGGGTCGCCTGGGTCTACCGCCAATTCCCTCTTTCCGAGATTCACCCGGATGCGCTGCGGCACGCTGAAGCATCTGAGTGCATCACCCAGGCCGCTGGTAATGCGGCCTTCTGGGACTTCGCAAAGCAACTCTTCGAGAACCAGCCCGCCAATCCGGCCGAGTACGGCACGTATGCAGAAAGGATCGGCGTATCGAGCGATGCTTTCGCATCATGCTCCGCCTCTGTCCCGAAAGAGATCGATGAGCGCGTCCAGGCAGACCGGCAGAACGCACTCGATATGGGCGCGCGCGGAACACCGTATTCGCTCATCATCGTCGCCGGGAAGCCTCCCGTCGTCATGGCCGGTGCATATCCGTATGGCGCGGTAAAAGAGCTCATCGACGAAGCGCTTGCTGGAGTGAAATAAAAGAGCCTCCACGCAATTCCACCAGAAGATGGATCGCGCGAAGGTTCAAGAGATACAAAGAACAGACGTTCAGGTCAGAACTTCCGGGCAGACGCGAGACCGAGGTGATCGTCGCGGTCATCATCCAAGTCGTCGTTGATGCCGAGACCCTCGACGTCGAAGAAGCCGACGTAAACACGAGTACCGCCCGAGCCGAGACTGTTCGTGCGAACGTACACCTTCTCGAAGGGGCGAACACCGCGGACGTCGAAGAAGATTGTGATGAACCAGCTCATCTCAACGACGTTCGGCACCTGCTCGACATTGGAGAGAAGCTTGTTCTGCTCGTCCCAGTTCTTGCTTAGCGAGCCATTGACCGGCGTCTTCTTGATGGCGAGCCATCCAGAGCCAGTCATGTCGTCCCGCGCAAACGCCTGATCTGCGTACCAGCCGCCTGTCCTCGAATAGAAGTAGGAGGGCCTGGTAGAACGGATGTCGAGCAGCGAAATCGCCTTGGGCGGTCGCGGCATGAGACCGTAGCCGTTTTCCTTCAACGAGCGCAATACGTCTTCCGACGGAATGGTTGCCGCCAACTTCGCGACCTGCTCGAAGCTATAGGTGATGTCGGGACGTGCGGCCATGATTTCTCCAACAGTGATGAAGTCACCGCCGAGGATCGATTTCGCGAGCGCATAGACGGGAACCTCGCCCATGAGATGACGCAGCAGAGCGGTGAGCCCGGTGTTGAGCTCTCCCTGCCGCTTGGCCAGGCGCTGGTACGCATCGTGATCAGGATTGATTTCCCGGATGGCAAACGTGCGAGCCAATGCAACCATGCGGTCGAGGTGTTTCTCCTGGGGTGACGGTGTGGTCGGGGATGCCGACATGATCGTTCTCCTTGTGTAGTGTGTCCGAACCGTCGGACTGGCGACTCTGTCCCTGCAATGAGACGAGCTTTTTACGGCCTAGTAAACTATCTTGCGACAGTAATTGTAAAAAGTAAGCCGTAAAAAGCTCGTCTCATGCGTCCTGAATCCTTTCAAAGACCTGTTCCGGAAATAATAACACTCCCAGAACGCTACGTCAATTTCTGTTGCTCAAGGAGAAACCCGACAAGGTCGCAGTAATCGCACTGCTCAGGGTCGCAGGTAGCCGTGAATGCCGAACCGTCAGCTATCTTCTGCGCGGCAAGAATGAGCTCTGCCTCGAGCGTGGCGACCTCGGCATCAGTTATGACGAATTTCCGTATGACACACTTCCCCTTCTCATCCGGCTCAACGAAGTGCAGCGCGCCTTCGCTCATAGAGTATCGTCTGTCCTTATCCAGGAGGAGTTTATAGAACACAAGCTGGCGATAGTAATTACCATCACCCGATTTCGTAAGACCTTTGATGTCATTCTCACTCTTCGCCTTCCCTGTCTTGTAGTCGATCACGGCGACCGTGCCGTCTGCGAGCAGATCGAGCCGGTCGAGCTTCCCGGTGAGCGGCAGCTCTCCTACGCCCGGTACCGTGAGCGAGACCGTAATCGGGAATTCCGATTCATGTACCGCAGTCATAGTAGCGCCCTCCTGTACGAGGTACGCAAGGAGCGCCTTCTCACCCTTCTTTGCAAGCTCGGCACGGTCGAGCGGAGAGAGTGGCAAGCGGTTGAGCTCTGCATGGAACGCCTCTATCGCATGCTCGGGAGTCGCAGTACCGGCCCTCTGTGCGTCGGTATAGGCCTTCAGTCCTGCGTGCATCACCGTGCCGTACATCATCGGGAGCGTCGGCGCATCTGGGAGCTGCAAGAGAGCACGGAAATAGAACTGCCACGGCGACTGGACGTAATTGTTGAAACTGGTCGGCGAAAACCCACGCACGAGGAGCCGCTCCTTCAGATACTCCGGTTCGAGGATGGTGCGTTCTTCGTAGGGAGCAGATTCGGAGGACGGTACCGCCGCTATACCGAGCGCCAGATGCTCGGCCATATCCGCGATGAACCGGAGCGGCGTCTGGGCGCGATCTTCCTCCGTGACTTCCGACCGCGTGATGAGCACGCCGTCCTTTGCGCGCGTGAGCGCGACATAGAGCAAGCGGCGCACGTCGTGCTCGTCGTCTTCTTTTTCAAGAAGAAGCGAGAACTCGTCTGACTTCCCGCGCATCCATTTCTCATCGGTGGCATGCGCGATGATGACGTACGGGAACTCGAGCCCTTTCGCACTGTGCACGGTCATGACGCGCACCCCTGCATGCTTCGTGCGTGCACGCCGCACACGGAGTTCGTGCTTCTCGATGAGAGTGAGACGCTCCAGGAGATCGTGCGCAGTCGCGCTCGGATTCTCCCGCGTAAGCAACGCCGCTTCATCCATGAAGCCTTGATACGCTTCGTACGCATCCTCGCTTTCAGCGAGCGCGAGCACGCCTGCGATGAATCCGCTTTCGCTCGCCAGTCGTGCGAGCCACGCGACGACCGGTGTCGCCGGCATCTCTTCGGCGAGCCTCTCCATATTCCCTATCCACGCACGGAGCTCACTCGTACCATGCTCTCCGATGACTTTCATGAGGGGGTTCCCTGCCCGTGGGATGCCGAGCAGGCGCATGCGAGCAGAGAGTGGCATCGGTATCCCTGGCATGAAGAACGCGCGCGCGAGTGCGGCATCCTGCGAGAGATCAGCGAGCGCCCGGACAAGCGCGATGAAAAGTACGACTGCCGGATGCGCGAGAGCGCTTATCTCGACACTCATATGGTCTTCGGGGATACCGGAGCGACGTAACACACTCGAGAGCGCGAGCACGTCAGAGTTCTTCTTGGCCAAAAGAGCGATATCCTCATACGGCACGCCGTTCTCATGCAGTTTCTTCAGGTACGCGCAGATAGTCTCCTGCTCCTCACGGAGCGTGCCGCACACGACTTCCTCGACGACGCCGCCTGTGCCGCGAACGGCTGCGAGCTGCGGACGGAGTGTAGGGTCAGGCACGGGCGCAGGAGCGATGAGGTCGTGTGCTGCTTCGAGTATCTTCGAGCGAGAACGATAATTCTCATTGAGCGAGATGACCTTCGCATCAGGATATTTCTCCTTGAGAGAGAAGAACGATGCAAGCGATGCGCCCTGGAACCGGTAGATAGCCTGCTTCTCGTCGCCCACGATGAAGAGATTCGACGATCCGTCGAAATCGGTCACGAGCTCAAGCAAGCGGTTCTGCGCCGGATTCGCATCCTGGTGCTCGTCGGCAAGAACGAATTGAGAACGCTCGCCCACTTGCGACCGGAAACCCTCATCGGTCTCGAGACCACGAATAGCTTCGTTGATGAGATCTTCGTAATCGTAGAGCGACTCGCGTTCGAGGGCGTCCTGGTAGGCGCTGAAGAGATGCGCCACCTCAAGATGCTTCTCGATGCGCTCGCGGCGGCGCGTATAGTCGCCTTTCTCCTGCCCCGCATACCGCCCACTCTCGTGAATGCGATCTGGGTCAGTGAGCACAGACTCGTGCTCGCGCGACAGGTCAGCGAGGTACGCCTCGGGCGTGTAATGTTCCTGCTTCAGTTTGCTCATGAAGCCGAACAAATCGCGGGCCGAACGATGCGGATTCCTCGGGCTGCGGATCTTCGTATATGCTCCGGCATCAAGCAGCTCCTCCATGAGTGCAATGCCGCGGATCTCTCCCAGCTGCGAGCCGAGCGCGATGCGTGGGAAGAGATCGGGGCGTAGTTCGAGTATCGAGCGCGCGAAACCGTGGAAGGTATGGATGCGCACACGGTATGCGGCAGCACCGATGAAGCGCGCGAGTCGAGCGCGGAGCGTCGTCACGGCACTGTCGGTATACGTAAGAGCGAGGATCTCATCGGGTTTCGTCCCGGTCGCCTTCTGCAGGATGTTCCCGATGCGAAGCGCAAGCATCTGTGTCTTTCCCGTACCCGGTCCCGCAACGACCATCACCGGACCGTAGATTGTGTCTACAGCTTCCCTCTGCTTCGCATTGAGCTTCTTGTATGCGTCTTCGAATGCTTCTGTGGTCGCCATTCTTTAGAGTGTACCCTGTCTCCGTGTTCTCTGTATACCAAGAGAAACCCCTTGCTAAACAAGGGGTTTCTTCTTTTCCTAATACGACTTCAAATGCCGTGCTTTGTCATGGGTGCGGATCTTTTCGAGTGCCTTCGCTTCAATCTGGCGGATGCGTTCGCGCGTGACGCCGAACTCGCGCCCTACTTCTTCGAGCGTGTGGTACACGCCGTCCATGAGTCCGTGGCGCATCTCGAGAATCTTGCGTTCCTTCGGCGAGAGGTCGGAGAGGATCTCTTTCACCTGCTCGGAAAGGATACGCTCCGAAGACTCCTGCACTGGCGACGGAATCTTATCATCTGGAATGAAATCGCCGAGCGTCGAACGCTCGTCGTCATCCGAGCCGATCGGGTTCTCCAGAGAGAGCGTGTCCTGATTGATCTTCTCTATCTGATACACCTTCTCCGGTTCGACACCCATCTCGATAGCGATCTCTTCAGGCTGTGGGTCGCGACCGAGCGCCTGGGCGAGGCGGCGTGAGATCTGTTTGTACTTGGCGATGGTCTCGACCATGTGCACCGGGATGCGGATAGTGCGGCTCTGATCGGCGAGGGCGCGGGTAATCGCCTGACGGATCCACCATGTCGCATACGTCGAGAACTTGTATCCCTTCTTCCAATCGAACTTGTCGACCGCGCGGAAGAGGCCCAGGTTCCCTTCCTGGATGAGATCGAGAAGCGTGAGATCGGGCGACCGGCCGACATACTTCTTGGCAATGGAAACGACGAGACGCAGGTTGCTGCGTGCGAGGATATTGCGTGCCTCAGCATCGCTCTTCTCGATGCGCTTAGCGAGCTCGCGCTCTTCGGAGGCGGTAAGGAGCGGGTACTGGCCGATCTCGCGGAGATAGATCTGGATGGAGTCGTAGGAGGTCGAGTGACGGTCCTTGATGTTACGCGTCGCAAGGTACTCGTCGGCAGCGTCTTCGAGCATACCGCCCTCGAGCACATCGACACCCGCGATGGAGAAACGTTCATAGAGCGATTCGAGGAAGCTGACATCGTCCTCGACATGCGGGAACGACTTCAATATCTCGTTGTAGGTGACGTAGCCGCGTTCCTTCCCCTTCTCGATGAGCTGCTCGGCGGTGAGTGCTTTCTGCGTGAGCGCTTTTGCTTTTGCTCCCTTCGCGGCTGCGCGCACGACTTGCTTCTTGGAGCGCGCAATCTTCTTAACGGGTTTCTTAACCGTTTTCTTCACCGGCTTCTTGGCTGGCTTCTTCTTAGGCGCGACTGACTTCTTGGATACGGTCTTACGCACCGTCTTCTTGACGGGCTTTGATTTCTTCACGGGCTTCTTTTTTGTAATAGGTTTCGCCATGCCGAAAAATAAGATTGAAAATCTACCTGACTACCCGAGCGAAGCAAGACGCAGGGAGAGCTTCGTACACGCTGCCTGCGCTTCCTCAATCGCCGATGTCTCTCCAGCGGATTCAGCCCTGCGTAAATTCGCCACCGCTTCTTGATATGATTCGCGGATCACCGTCTCTTCAAAAGCACGGAGAAGCTCGTCCGCAGCGCCTTCGTTTGGGTCCTCGCCGAATGTCTGTTCCGTCTGGAACAAGACTGATTCCGGGGGTACGTTGTGCGGCACGTGCTCAGCTTCAGTAATTCGACAATACCCCGATTTGACGCGTTCTGCAAGCGGTGTGTTGGGATAAACCAGGAGGACGGCGAGGAGCTGTTCGGCGCGGAACTCGCGCGGCGGCCGGCGTGCCGGCACGGGGAGGACGGCGGCGCGTACGGGACCAGAACTGAACTCCTGCTTCGGGAGCCGTGCGAGCGACTCTTTGATGGCTTCATTCGACAATCCGAGCGTCCGAGCGGCTGATTGTATGAAATGCTCGCGCTCCATCGGGCTCGGTATCGCCCTGATGAGCGGCAAGACGATACTCTCAGCGGCGCGCAATAACCGGTGCGGATCGCGTTCGGATTCGGCGAGCTCAGCGAGGAAGAACTCGACAATCGGCTTCGCACTGGCTATGCGCACTCCGAAATCTTTCGCGTCCTCGCTTAAGAGGTCTGCCGGGTCCTTGCCTTTCGGGAGTCGTGCGGCCTTTACGCGTAGTCCCTGCTGAAGCGCGAGCGCCGCCGAGCGTGCGGTCGCCTTGAGTCCAGCCGGGTCGGCATCGAGCACCAGCATAAGGTTGTCGCTGTAACGTTTCATGAGCGCAAGATGCCGCTCGGAGAGCGCCGTCCCAGAGAGGGCGATCGCGTTATTGAAGCCTGCCTGGTGCGCATGCAGGACATCCATCTGCCCTTCCACAAGCATCGTGAAGCCCCTCGTGCGTATCGCATCTCGTGCTCGGTCCATGCCGAACAATATCTCGGATTTGTGATAGAGGTCAGTCTCGGGACTATTCAGATATTTCGCGAGGTCGTCCGTTGCAAGTGCACGGCCAGTGAACGCAACGACCTTCCCGCTCGCGTCGCGTATCGGGAACATGAGCCGATTGCGGAACCGGTCATAGTACGTGCCAGGCTTCCCATCCGCCTCCTTGATGAGTCCCGCCGCGAGCAACTCTTCTATCGTGAAGCCCTCAGTGGTCAGAGCTTCGAGGAGAGCGCGCCATGCCTCTGGTGCGAAGCCGAGGCTCCAGTCCTTGATTGTCTCGGAAGAGAGTCCTCGCCTCTGCGCATACATCTCCGCCGGACTTCCTTTTAGATTCCCGGCGTACCACTCTGCCGCGCGGCTCATGGCCGCGCGGAGCTTGTCTTTCTTAGAAGTGTCTTCGTGATTCCCTCCCCCTGAATATTCGATAGTCACGCCCGCTTTCTCCGCAAGAATCTTCATAGCCCCCTTGAAGTCAACGCCCTCGGCCTTCTCGATGAAGGAGAATCCATCTCCTCCCACCCCGCACCCGAAGCAGTGCCACGTCCCGCGCTCGGGGCTCACGTGGAAGCTCCCAGTCTTCTCCTTGTGGAAGGGGCAGAGCCCGACCATCGAGCGTCCGGCTCGACGCAGCTTCACATACGGACTGATAATGTCTTGTATGCTCAGTCTCTCCTTAATCTCTGCGACCGTATCCTTTGCCATCACTCTCATCTTACCTCGTTGCGACAAAGTTTGACAAAATTACAGTGTCTATGCTTATATCATTCAGGTAACTTGTTGATTATCCCTTGAGCCACGGAGGTTATATGGGATTCAAACTGCTCTTGTTCATTGTCGGGATCGGATTTATCTGTTTCGGAGGTCTGGGTATCTGGTTCGTTGACGAGACCAACTTCGGGACTGCCTTAACGCTAGTGTCCAATGCAGGAAGCCTTATTGCAATAATGCTAGGGACACTATCCATACTCTTTGCGTGCATGCGCACCAGCTAAAGATTCGCGTCACGGCTGGTAATCACAAACGGCGCGGGACTGAAAAGTCTCCGCGCCGCGATTGTTTTCATACCCAAAGCAAAAACCGCCTTGCGGCGGTTTTTGCTTTCTGTCTTTTGCGGAAAGCCTGGTTTCCTCAGAAACACCTACTAGAGTCCTCGCGGCACACGCGGAGCGAACGAAGTACGCTCCGTCGGCTCAGGAACCGGGCGCTCTGCCTGCAGCTTCGCGATAGAAGCGAACTTCTTGCTTCCAGCAAAGCCGGTACCGGACGGGATGAGGCGACCGAGGATGACGTTCTCCTTCAAACCGCGCAGGCGATCGACAGAACCGCGGAGCGATGCGTTGATGAGAATCTTCGTCGTCTGCTCGAAGGATGCAGCCGAGAGGAATGAACGGCGTGAGAGCGCACTCTCCTTGATGCCGAGCACAATCTCTTTCGCCACTGGCGGCAACTTGTCAGCCTCCTCCATTTCCTTCACTGACTTCGCGAACTCCCAATCCTCGACCACATCGCCAACCGAATAGTCGGTGTCGCCGGCCTCGGCGATCTTCACGCGGCTGAACATCTGCTTCACCACGACTTCGAGATGCTTGCGAGAGACCGGCGCGCCCTGAAGCTCATAGATCTTCGATGCTTCAGTGATAATGTACTCCTGCGTGAGTGCGCGACCTGCGTACTCGAAGAGATCATCGAGATCAGCCGAACCGTCAGTAAGTATCTGGCCGCGCACGACGGTATCTCCTTCCTTCACGAGCGGGACACGCGGATACGGAGCGAGGTATTCGTATGCCGAACCGTCCTTCTTGCCCTGGCCTGCTTGCGGAGCGACCACAATAATCTTCTCGCGACCCTCCTCCTTGATCTCGGTCACGAGACCGTCAGACTTGCTGATGACCGCCGGATTCTTCGGAGCGCGCTTCTCGAACACTTCTTCAACGCGCGGGAGACCGCTCGTGATGTCGCCACCGACCGATGCCACACCGCCGGCGTGGAAGGTACGCATGGTGAGCTGGGTGCCCGGCTCGCCGATAGCCTGAGCGGCAACCGTACCAACGGCCTCGCCCAAGTCGACAACGTCCTGCGTCGTGAGGTCCATACCGTAGCAGGTCTGGCACACGCCATAGCGCGTCTCGCACGACATCGGGGAACGTGCAACCACCGTCATCACGCTTGCTGCAGCATCGAGCGCTTCAGCGTCCTTGATCGAGAGATAGTGTCCCTTCTTGAAGAGCGTGACGCCATCCTTATCCTTCACATCTTCAGCGATGACGCGACCGCGGAGGGCCTCAGCGTAATCAGTCTGGATGCCTGAGGCGCTCACGCGATTGATCTTCACACCGCGGCTCGTACCGCAGTCATGCTCGGTCACGATGGAATCCTGCGCGACGTCGAAGAGACGGCGCGTGAGGTAGCCGGCCTTCGCAGTACCGAGCGCCGTGTCGGTGAGACCCTTACGTGCACCGTGCGTACTCATGAAGTACTCGATCGGATTCAAGCCCTCGATCATTGAGGAGATGATCGGCACTTCGATCGTCACGCCTGCGGTGTTCTGGATGAGACCCTTCATACCCTGCATCTGCGTGAGGTTGCCGAGCGTACCACGAGCGCCGGAGTACACCATGTCTGCGACTGAACCCATCGGATTGAGTGCACCCACGACGATCTTCTCGACTTCGCCCTTGGCACCCTGCCAGACCTCAATCGACATGCGGCGCTTCTCTTCTTCAGAGAGGAGACCGTTCTGGTAGTCGGACTGGATAGCCGCGACTTTCTCTGCTGCAACCTTGATGATCTGCTCCTTCTCTGCCGGCACGGCCGTATCGTCGATAGCCCACGACACTCCCGAAAGCGTCGCGTATCTGAAACCGAAGCGCTTCACCTTGTTCACGATATCCGGTACGGCGCTGAGTCCATAGCGGGAGATGCAGTCAGTCACAATGCGCGCGAGCACCTTCTTGGTGATGGTCTCGTTCACGAACGGATAATCAGCGGGAAGCACAGTGTTGAAGAGCATGCGCCCGACCGTCGTCTCGAACGGATGTCCATCGAATTGTGCGTATTTTTCCTTCCCTTCGACTGGCATGACCATGATTTTGGCGCGCTTGTCGATCGCCTCGTACTCAGACGCAAGGATAGCTGAGTTCGGTGACGAGTGATACGTCCCCTCGCCTTTCGCGCCGTCGACTGCCTTGGTGAGCCAGTACACGCCGAGAATGATGTCGAGCGGCTTGCCGGTGAGGACAATCATGTCGCCGGAACCCGGCTTCAGAATGTTCTTGTTGGCACTCATGATGTTCGCGGCCTCCCACTGAGCCTCCTCGGAGAGCGGCACGTGGACAGCCATCTGGTCGCCGTCGAAGTCCGCGTTGAACGCGTTACAGACGAGCGGGTGGAGCTGGATAGCATCGCCTTCGATGAGCTGCGGGCGGAATGCCTGGATACCCTGGCGATGCAAGGTCGGTGCACGGTTCAGAAGGACGTACTTACCCTTGATGGCTTCTTCGAGGATCTCCCACACTTCAGCGACACCGTCTTCAATCAAGCGGCCTGCGCCACGGATGTTGAATGCGAGTTCGCGTTCAAGGAGTCCGGCGATGACGAACGGACGGAAGAGCTCGAGCGCCATGTGCTTCGGAAGACCGCATTCGTCGAGTTCGAGATCCGGACCGACGACAATCACGGAACGACCCGAGTAGTCGACACGCTTACCGAGCAGGTTCTGACGGAAATAGCCCTGCTTGCCCTTCAAGTAGTCCGCGAGTGACTTGAGCGGACGGCGCTGAGCGGCGGTCATAGCACCGGCTGCGGCACCGCTCTTCCTGATCGAGTTGTCGAGGAGTGCATCGACGGCTTCCTGCAAGATGCGCTTCTCATTGCGCAGGATGACTTCCGGCGCATGGATGTCGATGAGCTTCTTCAAGCGGTTGTTGCGGTTGATGACGCGACGATACAGGTCGTTCACGTCGGAGGTCGCATGGCGACCGCCTTCGAGCGCGACCATCGGACGGAGTGCTGGCGGGATGACCGGGATGCGCGTGAGGAAGAACCACTCCGGACGCACGCCTGAAGCGAGGAGACCGGCGATGAGCGAGAGACGCTTCGCGAGCTTCTCGCGCTCAGCAGCACCGGCCGTCTCGTAGCGGGCCGCGAGCGTCTTCTCGAGATCCTTGAGGTCGAGCTTGTTGAAAATGTCGTAGATGGCTTCTGCACCGATGCGTGCTTCGAAGAGGCCGCCATACTTCACGGAGAAGCGGTGGTATTCGAGCTCGTCGAGCACCTTGCCGACGACGAGACCCTCGATCTCGTTGCGCGTGATCGTCATCTTCTCCTTGAGCGCATCGCGCTCCTTATCGGAGCCGAGCGACTTGTATTTCGACTTATATTCACTCTCGAGCTCAGTGAGGAGGCGCTTCTTCTCATCCTCAGCGATCTTCGTGACGATGTATCCGGCGAAGTAGACAACCTTCTCAATGTCAGCCGCCGAAGCTCCCAAGAGGAGTGCCATGCGGCTCGGGACGGAGCGCAGGAACCAGATGTGCGCGACTGGTGTGCAGAGCTCAATGTGGCCCATGCGTTCGCGTCGCACGATAGAGCGGGTGATCTCGACACCGCACTTATCGCAGACGATGCCCTTGTAGCGGATACCCTTGTATTTGCCGCAGTAGCACTCGTAGTCCTTTTCCGGACCGAAGATCTTCTCGTCGAAGAGGCCGTGCTTCTCGGAGCGCTGGGTGCGGTAGTTTATCGTCTCAGGTTTGGTCACCTCTCCTGAAGACCAGGAAAGAATGCGCTCCGGCGAGGCGAGCGTGAGGCGGAGCCCATTCCAGGTGTCGCGAGGCGGAAGTTTGCGGGGAGTGAATGCCATAGTGTAGAGAAGAGTTTAATAAATTATGCTTCCGGCTCGGGCGGCAGATTGAGCGGTTCGACGTCGAGCGCGAGACCGCGGATCTGGTTGGTAAGGACAGCGAAGGATGCCGGTGTGCCGGTGTGGCTGATAGGCTCGCCCTTCACGATTGCATCGAAGGCTGCGGAGCGGCCCTGGATGTCGTCCGACTTGATGGTGAGCATCTCGCGGAGCGTGTAGGCAGCGCCGTAGCCGAGGAGTGCCCACACTTCCATTTCGCCGAAGCGCTGACCGCCGTTCTGTGCCTTGCCTCCCAAGGGCTGCTGCGTGATGAGGCTGTACGGACCGATTGAGCGCATGTGGATCTTGTCTTCCACCATGTGGTGCAGCTTGAGAACATACATGTAGCCAACCGCAATCATCTGCGCGAAGGCCGTGCCGGTCTGTCCGTCGTAGAGCTGCATCTTGCCCGTGCGAGAGAAGCCAGCGGCTTCGAGCTCATCGCGGATCTCATCGGCAGTCGCACCAGCAAATGGCGGGACGATAGCCTGGTAGCCGAGTGTGTGCGCAGCGAGACCGAGGTGCAATTCGAGAATCTGTCCGAGGTTCATACGACTCGGGACGCCGAGCGGTGTGAGAATGATGTCGACCGGATTGCCGTCCTTGTCGTACGGCATGTCCTCGACCGGCAAGACACGGGAGATAACGCCCTTGTTACCGTGGCGTCCGGCGAGCTTGTCGCCGACCGAGACGTTACGCACCTGTGCGACCGTGATGACAATCTTCTTGATGATGCCGCTCTCGAGCTGGTCGCCCTTCTCGCGAGAGAAGACGCGCACGCCGATGACGCGACCGCGCTTGCCGCCTTCCATGCGGAGCGAGGTATCCTTCACATCCTTCGCCTTATCGCCGAAGATCGAGCGGAGGAGACGCTCCTCAGGCGTGAGCTGTGTCTCGCCCTTCGGGGTCACCTTGCCGACGAGGATGTCGCCTGGGCGCACTTCTGCGCCGATGCGAATCACACCTTCTTCGTCGAGATTCTTCAAACGCATCTCGCCGACGTTCGGGATGTCATGCGTCGTCGTCTCTGCACCGAGCTTCGTGTCGCGCACGACGCACTCGAAGTCCTCGATGTGCACCGTCGTGAACTTAGCCTCTTCGACGAGCCGTTCCGAGATGATGATGGCGTCTTCATAGTTTGCGCCGTTCCAGCTCATGAAGGCGACGCGCACGTTCTGTCCGAGCGCGAGCTGGCCGTGATCAGTCGAAGAGTTGTCCGCGAGGACGTCGCCCTTCTTCACCTTGTCGCCGAGCACCACTGATGGGCGCTGCATGAACGTCGAGTTCTGATTGGTCTGGGTCAGGCCCTGGAGGTGGTAGTCCTTCGCCTTACCGTCCTTGTTCTTCACGGTTACTTTGCGTGCATCGACATGCGTCACTTCGCCTGCTTCAAGAGCGAGGACGAGGCGGCCGGTGCTGCGCGCTGCTGGCTCTTCGATGCCGGTGGCGACGAGCGGAGCCTCAGGGATGAGGACCGGTGTCGCTTGCTTCTGCATGTTGCTACCCATGAGTGCACGGTTCGCGTCGTCGTGGTCGACGAATGGGATCATGCAGGTCGCGATGGAGAACATCTGGTACGTCGAGGCGTCCATGAGCGTGATGGACTCTCGCGGGACGATGATCGGGTCGCCCTTGTAACGCGCTTCCACGTGATCAGGAACGATGCGTCCGTCCTTGTCGAGCTTGGTCGCACCGTGCGCCACCATCTCGAGCTCTTCATCGAGTGCATTCAAGTGGACGATCTCGTCGGTCACTTTCCCGTTCTTCACGCGGACATACGGCGTCTCGATGACACCGAAGTCGTTCGTACGCGCATGCGTAGCGAGGCGGAGGATGAGGCCGATGTTCTGGCCTTCCGGCGTATGGATAGGACAGAGGCGTCCGTAGTGCGAAGGGTGCACGTCGCGCACTTCGAAGCCGGCGCGCTCACGAGTGAGGCCGCCGGGACCGAGTGCCGAGAGCGTGCGCATGTTTTCGAGCTCAGCGAGAATGTTCTGCTGGTCCATGAATTGCGAGAGTTGGTTTGCCGTGAAGAACTCATGCACCGAGGCATGGAACGGACGTGGGTTCACAAGCGCCATCGGGAGCGTGGTCTCGCTCTCGATAGTCGACATGCGATCCTGGATATTGCGCTTCATGCGACTCATGCCGACGCGCATACGCGCCTGGAGGAGCTCGCCGACGAATCGTACACGGCGGAAGCCGAGGTGGTCGATGTCGTCTGGGCGGGCCGAAGAGTCAGCGTTCAGCTTGGCGATCTCTGAAATGATGCGGACGAAGTCTGCGAGCGTGAGCGTACGCTTCTCGAGCGCCTTCTCTGTGGTCGGGAGGCCGAAGCGTGAGTTCAAGCGCGCGCGTCCGACGCGGCCGAGGTCATAGCGCTCAACCGAGAAGAGCGATTGTACGAAGTTCTTTGCGTTCTCCGGCGTCGCGAGGTCGCCATCGCGCATGCGGCGGTGTATCTCAACGTAGGCCTCTTCGATCGACTTCGCTTCATCGTGTGCGAGCGTAGCTTTGATTGTCGCGGTCGCGAGCGGATCCTTCTCGAAGTGCTTCAAGACTGCTTCGCCCAAGCCGCCGCCGAAGACCGTGAGGATCTGCGAGATCGGGAACTTGCGCTTGCGGTCGATCTTCATGAAAAGCGCGCCGTCAGCTTCCGAGTCGATCTCGATCCAGACGCCGCGGAGCGGGATGATCTTCGAACCGAAGAACTGCTTGCCGCGGATGAGCTCGGACACGAAGAAAGCGCCGAAGCTGCGAGCGAGCTGCGGAACGATAGCGCGTTCGACGCCGGATACGATGAATGAGCCGTGCGGCGTCATCATCGGGATGTCCGTGAAGAAAATCTCCTGCGTCTTCTCCGAACCGAATGTCTTGTTGACGAGCTTCACCGTCGCCTTGACCGGCGCTTCGTAGGTGCGCATGTTCTCGCGCGCAAATGCTTCGTCATACTTGGGTTCGCCGATTTCGAAACTCTCGAACTGGAGTTCGAACTTCTTCCCCGAGTAATCGGTGATAGGAGAGAATTCTTTGAAAAGCTCGATGAGACCGTCCTTGAGGAGCCAGTCAAACGAACTGCGCTGGTGCCCGACGAAATCCGGGAAAGGAACGGAGGGTGCCTGGTAGGCACCGAAGGTCTTCTGGACGAGGTTCTTGCGCATGTGGTGGTTGCGTGAAGTGATTAAAAAAACTATATACAAATGCGAACGCACGGAAATAAATCCGCTTGCGCTTATGCGTTTTTCTTTGGTTCCCGTATGAATCTGCCCCGCCCTCCGTTACTCAGTCGTATCTGATGCTCGTACTGTACCAGACGGGACCTCTTTCGTGCAAGGGGTCTGGGGACAAGAGATTACTCTGGTATATATTGACTTCTATGAATTATGGCGTATTATCTGTCGCAGAGAGATTTACTATCGCAACTGAAAGTGACCAAGGAGACCTGTCATGTCATCATCTCAAGTACCTTCACTCATTGTCGATCCCCCGAATCCGCTTCTCGAAGCGACGCTTCAGGATCCGAGGATCATTCTCAATCTTCGCCCGGACCATTGGCCGAAAGCCGTCGTGGATGCGTATCGCGCCGATCGCCCCTGGCAAATCAGAACGCAGATGTACCATGGACGCTTCATGTACCCCGCGCTTACGCAGTTCCTTTCCGAGCTGCGCCCTGATACGAAAACGCTTATCTGCTGCCAGGACACCAAGGGAGGGGTTGTGACCCTCATGGACACAATCACGGGAGTCTCCTGGATAGACGTCCAAGGCGGAATCGGGAAGAAAGGCGTCCACGCGCAAATCTGGCTCGAGAATAACCATCGTTTCGACGCACCCACAAGAAGTGTCTGGGGCAACTACACGCTCGCGATTGCTTCCGTACGCCCCGAGGCCAGCGTGATGAGCGCACGCGACCGAGACGGTACCCGCTTCATTGAGATGCTCGAGAAGTTCGGCGTCGCCTGACACTGACCGCCATGAAAGTCCCGCCCCGGCGGGACTTTTTTTATTTCTTACCCCGCCACGCATCGATGTTCGCGTGGTGCCCGGTCTGGAGGACCTTGGGGACTTTATATTTCTTCTCTTTATACAAAATAGTCTCGGGGCGAGTGTAGACGGCGGAGGAAGCGATGCGGCGTTCCTCGACTGAAGCGTCTTTGCCGAGCACGCCCGGCAAGCGACGGGTGACGGCATCGACTATCGCGAGAGCCGGCACTTCCCCGCCGGTATAGATCGCTTCGCCCACGGCGAATTCTTTCACCGTCGCAATCGTCTTCAGCATTTTCTTCGCACGCTCGTCGATACCCTCGTACCGGCCGCACACGAGTACCACGTCGTCATACTTGGTGAGCGCATCGGCGTCTTTATTCGTAAACTGCTTCCCGCTCGGACTGAACCAGATGATCACCTGTTTGCGCAGCTTCGTACTGCGCGACTTCAGCGACTTCTCGACGGCCCGCACCACCGGCAGCGCCGTCATCACCATGCCCGGACCGCCGCCATACGGACGCTCGTCTACCTTGCCCCATTTATTATCAACGAACGGACGGGGAGACTGATACGTTACTGAAATCTTCTTCTCCGTACGGGCGCGCCCTACGATAGACGCCGAGAGATATGCGTCGCAGGCTTCCTCAAAAAGGGTGATGAGATGGAATTTCATGTGAGCGAGGAATTAGAGTTCCTCAACCACTTGATCGACTGTCTTCATTTCCGGAGCGCGCGTCCCGCCAACCGGTTCGTTAATCTTCAAATTCACACGAGCATTCCCTTTCATACCGACGACACGCAGGATGATGCGGAGCGCTTCAGCGGTCTTGCCGCTCTTTCCGATAATCTTGCCCATGTCGTCCGGATGGACGGTGAGCGTGAGCAGTACGCCCATCTGATCGATAGTGCGCGTCGTTTCGATGGCCTCCGGATGATCGACGAGCGCCTTTACTGCATATTCGAGAAAAGCTTGGTCTGGTTCCATGATAGGGATATGTTAGCACCGCCTCGCGGGGCGCGAGCGGGTTACGCGGTCGGGGTTTCGGCTGGTGCCGACTCAACTTCTACGGACACCTCTTCTGCCGGAGCTGGCTCTGCTTCTGCTTCTACCTCTGCCTCGGTCGGGAGGTCTTCTGCGATTGGGGTCGGTTCAGCCGCCGGAACCTCTTCAGCGACAACGGCTTCAGGGGCGTTTGCAGCCTCTTCTGCAGCCTTAGCTGCTGCAGCGGCTTCTGCCTTTGCAGCGGCCTCGGTAGCAGCTGCCGCTGCTACGGCAGCTTCGTCTACCTGCGGAGTCTTCTTCGGGAGCACATTCACCTTCTTCCCTTCGATGACGCCCTTCGAGATGAGGAGGTTGCGGATGGAATCCGTCGGCTGTGCGCCCTTGGCGATCCATCCCTTCACGCTCTCCTCGTTCAGAGTAAGCGCTTTGCTCCTCGGGTTGTACGTACCCAAGAGTTCGACTATGTTCCCTGCCTTCGCTGCGCGTTCCTTCTCAAGAACGGCAATGCGAAATGCCGGATCATTAGTCCGGCCGATGCGCTGAAATCGGATCATCAACATGTAGGCGAACAGTACCAGAACCACGTCAAAATCGCAAATGAAAGACCATCTTCCTCACGGAGCTGCCGGCATGAGCGCTATAGCATCGGACGGGTAATCTGCTAGAGTACAAGAAATGCCAGAGAAAGAGATATACGAGGGTCCGATAACGATGACCCGGAAAGGTTTCGGGTTCTTTGCCCTGGGCGATGACCAAGAAGACCTGCTCATCCCGCCAGAGTGGAGCAACCACGCGCTCTCAGGCGACCTGGTGAAAGTCACTCCTATGGGCGAATATCGCGACCCCTCGGGCAAGATGCCGCCGCGCGCCTCGGGGAAAGTCACAGAGATTGTCTCTCGCGCACGCGAGACGTTCGTCGGTACGCTTATCGAAGAAAACGGCCTTGCGATGCTCGAGCCGGACTACAAGAAGATGTACGTGCCGCTCGTCATCCTGGACAGAGGTGAGGCACAGCTCGGCGATAAGATTCTTGTGCGTCTCGGAGAGTGGGCTGCGGATAAAGAGTACCCGCTCGGCACGATAGAAGAGATCATCGGTAAAGCCGGCGTGCACGAGACCGAGATGCGCGCCCTCGCTCTGGGTCAGGGATTCTCGCCTGTTTTCCCTCCCGGCGTCATGGCTGAAGCGAAGCGGCTCGAAGAGCATGGTCGTGCTGAACTCGCAGCGGAGGCAGAGAATCCGCGCCGACGTGACTTTAGAAACGTGACGACCTGCACCATCGACCCATTCGACGCGAAGGACTTCGACGATGCTCTTTCCGTACGGAAACTCGAGAACGGGCTCATCGAAGTCGGCGTCCACATCGCGGATGTCTCCTTCTTCGTGAAGGGTGGCAATGCGCTCGATAAGGAGGCGGTTGAACGCGCGACTAGTGTGTATCTCGTCGATCGCACCATCCCGATGCTTCCGCACATCCTCTCGACCGACCTCTGCTCGCTCAACCCGGACCAGGATCGCCTCGCCGTCTCAGCCGTCTTCACGCTCGATAGCGACGCGAACATCACGAGCGAGTGGTTCGGCGAGACCGTCATCCACTCCGATAAGCGCTTCACGTATGAGAATGCCCAAGAAGTGCTCGACGCCGGGAAAGGCGATTTGCATGAAGAGCTCGCTACCCTCCTCGAGCTCTCGAAGAAGATCCGCGCGCGGCGTGCGGCGAAGGGTGCGATCGAGTTCGACACGGCCGAGGTGAAGGTCGAGCTCGACGAGACTGGCAAACCGATTGCCATCCGGCTCAAGGAGCGCAAAGCGACGAACCTCCTCATCGAGGACTTCATGCTGCTCGCAAACGAGGCGGTGGCGAAGCATCTCGCGAAGCTCACGAGCAATGGTGGACCGCACTTCTCTTCACTCTATCGCGTGCACGACGAGCCCGATACCGACCGCATCGAGAACCTCGCGAATCTCCTGCGCGTCATGGGTTATCACCTGCAGACGTCCGGTAGCGGCAAGGTGACCGGTGCAGAGCTGAACAAGCTCCTCGAGGCCGTCAAAGGCAAGCCCGAGGAATATCTCGTAAAGACCGCCGCGCTCCGCTCGATGAGCAAAGCCATCTACACGACGCGCAACATCGGCCACTTCGGTCTCGCGTTCGAGTTCTACACGCACTTCACCTCGCCTATCCGCCGCTATCCCGACCTCGTGATCCACCGCCTCGTAAAGGCGCATGCCGGCGGCGACCCTATCACGCCTGCCGAGATGCAGGCCTTCGATAAGCTCGCCCTCCATGCATCCGAGCGCGAAGTCGCTGCCGCTTCTGCCGAACGGGACTCCATCAAGATGAAGCAGGTCGAATTCCTCGCAGACCGCATCGGCGAAGAATTCGACGCGGTCATCTCAGGCGTCACCGAGCGCGGCCTCTATGTCGAGGAGCAGACGACTCATGCCGACGGCATGATCCGCATCAAAGACGTCGGTGATGATTATTTCGAATACGACGAGAAGCACTACCAGATCCTCGGCAAACGCACACGTAAGTCATTCCGCCTCGGCGACCCTATCCGCGTGAAGCTCCTCGCCGCGCGCGTCATGGAGCGGGAGCTCGATTTCGTACCGGTTGTATAAAAAGACGCCGTACCCGTAGGTCGTGCGTCCGTTGCAACTGCATTGCAGTCATGAACTGGAATCTTCTGCCGTTTTCGCTGGCTGACATTGAGGCGATGTTTCCTCTTTGCCGGGAGCAGTGGCTTTTTGTGCCATGTCTTTTGCGCGGAGATCTTTCAGTTCCTGTCTGAAATCGGCGGGAATTCCGCCCTTACTTCCGGCCGGTGAGGCCATGACATGCTCCTTTCGCACTGGTTGAACACGCGGTAATTATACCAGTCTTGAGGATGAACATCCAAACGACTATTTCGCCACGGCGACCGCTTCATCAAACTTAACCGACAACAACTTCGAAACCCCATCGTTGCCCATCGTCACGCCGTAGAGAATGCCTGCCCGGCTCATGGTCTCGCGGTTGTGCGTAATAACGATGAGCTGCGACTTCTCTGCGAGGTTCTCGATCATATCGCCATAGCGGCGGCTGTTCGCTTCGTCGAGCGCAGCGTCGGTCTCGTCCAGTATCAAAAATGGCGGTGGATTCACCTGGCTCATCGCGAAGATAAGGGCAATCGAAGTGAGCGCTCGCTCGCCGCCCGAGAGCTGCATCAAGGAGCGCACTTTCTTCTTCGGCAGATTGACCGCGATCTCAATACCTGCCCGCTCCTTCTCCTTCGGCTCGCCGAGCATCTCTTCGCTCTCGGCATCCTCGTCTTCCTCGGGCTCTTCGAGCGTGAGCCGTGCACCGCCGCCGTCGAACATGAGCGCGAAGTATTCACCGAACGAGGCATTAACCTTCGCGAGCCCTTCGGAGAAGTGCTTGCTGAGTTCAGTATCCAAGTCGTCGATGAGCGCCCGGAGACCCGATGCTGATTTCGCGAGGTCTTCGAGTTCGGAAGAGAGGAATGATTCTCGACTCTTCACTTCGTCGTATTCGTGGCGGATGTCTTCACCCGTGCCGCCGGCTTCCTCAAGGCGGATCTGAATGCGCTCAAGCAGGCGCTTGCGCTCCTCCTGCGTGCGACGGTCTTCATCAGGAAGTGTATCGAGCGGCGAATAGGAGATGGCCGCCATGCCAGCGAGCGCGCCTGCCTCCGCTTTGTCGCGATCGAGCGACTCCGCAAGAGAGACGAGTTCGCGCTCTCTCGCAGAGAACGCAATAAGCGCACCCTCTTCGCGCGCTTTCGTCTGGGCGAGCTCGAGAATGTTGCGGCGCAGCTCACGCCCAGTCTCGTCGTGTGCGGTGAGCGCTTCGCGCGCACGAGCAAGCGCCGACTTCGCATGTTCGAGCTCTGCGCCAAGACGTGCGTCTTTGGCAAGCAGTTCGGTGCGCTCATTCTCAAGCGCATACGCCGTCCGCTCTTCATCGGCGAGATAGTCGTCCGTGGGCGAAGCGAACCTGCCGACGAATACTTTGATGAGCGAAGCTATCGAATCGAGCGCAACCCGGATGGCTTCCGGCGTCTTCGCTTCCTCAGCCTGCTTCCCCACCTCCTGCGCAAGCGCCTGCAGGTCTTCGCGCGGCACCTTCGCATACGGCTCGCGAGCGATACGCGCACTGCGATCCTTTGCGGCAGCAAGCGCGCCTTCGACACGGCCTATCTCGCGGGCGAGCACGCCACGCTCGCCGCTTACTCGTTCGACATCGCGCTCCGTCTTGCGCACGAGCTCGAGCCATTTTATCCCCTCGGCGTCGATTGTGACGCGCTCCTCAATGTTCGAAAGCTCTGCCGTGACGACTGCGAGCCGCTCAGCCGACGCTTCTTTCTCTTTCACGACACGAAGCTTTTCCTGCGCGAGATACCGATCCTCGATTGCGAAATACGTCTGTGCGAGGTTCACGAGCTCGGTGCGCAGCCCATCAGCGCGCTCAAGCTTCTCCACCTGCTTCTCCAGGAAGCGCAGGTGCGGCGCGAGCTCACG
This sequence comes from uncultured Candidatus Saccharibacteria bacterium, assembly GCA_964507275.1. Taxonomy (GTDB): domain Bacteria; phylum Patescibacteriota; class Minisyncoccia; order Phycocordibacterales; family Phycocordibacteraceae; genus C7867-001. Next base: position 116,702 of record CAZDPG010000001.1, on the reverse strand, counting down.
TCGGAGCGAATTCACCTGAGCGATATTCTCATCAGCCTTTTCCAGCTTCCGGATTGCCTCGTTCTTCTTGAACTCGAACATCTTGAGCCCGAGCGCATCCTCAAGCATCGCACGACGCTCCCGAGGGGACGAGAGCAGGATACGGTCTGCCTCACCCTGAGAAATGATGTGGTGCCCGGTCTCGCCGATATTCGCACTTGCCAAGAGCTCCTCGATATCGCGCAGGCGCACTCGCGAACCGTTGATGGAGTATTCGCTCGTGCCATCGCGGAAGACGGCGCGCTCGATAGAGACCTCATCGAAGTCTATCTTGAATTGCCGGCGTGCATTATCGAAGACGATTGCCACCGAGGCGCGATTGGAGCGCGGTGCCATGTGCGAGCCGCCCCAGATGAGGTCTTCGCTCTTCTTCCCACGCATGCTCTTCATCGACTGTTCGCCGAGCGCGAAGCGGAACGCCTCAGCGACGTTCGACTTGCCCGACCCGTTCGGCCCGACGATGGCCGTCGTCGTATTGACGAAATCAAGCGTCGTCTTCTTCGCGAACGACTTGAATCCGACGATCTCTAATCGCTTCAGCATTGTCGTTTATTGTACCAAATGGAAGACGGCTTTACGCCCACTTCATTGCATCAAGCCCCGCTTGCGCTGCTGCTTGCTCTGCCTCCTGCTTGCTCTTCCCTTCTCCGCGCGCGATTTCTGTATCACCGATAAATACGCCCACCACGAAAACCTTGTCGTGATCCGGACCGACTTCGGAGAGCGTCTCATAGGAAGGCGTGATGCCGCGCTTCTCCTGCGCGGTCTCCTGGAAGAGACTCTTCGCATCCTGGTATGAGCGCTTGGCGATGACGTCGTCTATTTTTTTATACAAGTGCTTTGCGATGAACGCTTCGGCGGCGGCGTACCCTGCATCGAGATAGATAGCGCCGATGATTGCTTCGAAAGCGTCGGCGAGGATGACGTCGCGTGCGCGGCCTGTATCTTTCGACTCGCCTTTCGAGAGTAGGAGGTAGTCGCTTATCCCGAGAGCGCTCGAGCTCTCGGCAAGCGAGACCGTGTTCACCAGAGCGGCACGGTATGCCGTCAAATCTCCCTCAGGCTTCGCAGGAAATTTCTTGAAGAGGAAGTCGGTAACGGCGAGCTCGAGTACGGCATCGCCGAGAAACTCCAGCCGCTCATTATGCGACCCACTGTATTCGCGATGCTCGTTCAGGTAGGAGCGGTGCGTCAAAGCCTCGACAAGGAGGTCGAGAGTCGTGAACGAGAGTTCGAGACGTTGTTCGAGTGAAGAGAAATCAGGCATGCGTGCTCGCGTGGTCGAGGAGCTTTTGGACGGCCACCGTGACGATGGGGAGCATATCATCATAGAAATTAAGGTCAATGATGTCCTGCAGACGGAACCATTTCGCATCATCGAGTCCGCCGCTCTTTTTCAACATCAAAGGCTCGAACTGGCTTGCGGCGAGGAAGAACCACACGTGCTTGCGCACCTTCCCTTTCTCCGGGTGTGAAGCCACGTATTCATTCTCGCCGACCTGGCTCTCAACCTTCGCATCAAGGCCGAGTTCTTCTTTGATGATACGCGTGACGCCAGCCTCTGGCGTGGCATCCTGCTCGATATGTCCCTTCGAGAGGGTCCATCGTCCGAATACATCATGCACGAGCGCAAGATAGTACTGCCCATCATGCTTGGCATACACGATAGCGCCGCCCATCTTCTCGAGCGGGAGCTCTTCGCGCTTCACTTTCTTCCCGCCCTGCTCATCTTTGCCTGGTTCGCCGAGCTCTTTGTAGACGGCCCCCAGGACACCGTTCACGAAACGGCCGGATGAGTCCCCGCCGAAGGTCTTCGCGAGCTCAATAGCCTCATTGATGGCGACCTTTGCCGGCACTTGCGCGCGATCAGCAAAAAGAAGCTCGTAGAGACCGAGACGCAAGATGTTGCGGTCGACCGGCGCGATGCGCTCGAGCGGCCACTCGGGAGCGGCTTTCCCGATAACGAGATCGATATCGTCTTTCTTGGCGAGTACGCCATCGAGGAGGTGATCCATGAACGGATGATCGACATCATCGCCGCCGAACTCGGTGACATTGCGTGCGAGTATCGCAGCGGCGTCCTTATTCGATGCTTCCGTAGTGTCCCACTCAAAGAGCGTTTGTAGGACGATAGAGCGAGCGAGATGTCGGTTTGCCATGGAAAGATCTTAGGTGCTCAAGCAGTATAGCAAATAACACGGCCGCGCAAGCGCGGCCGTGTTGATTGCAATGGAAAATAGTTTACGCGCCTCCGCCGAAACCGCTTCTCGCTTTCGGCCGACCGCCTGTAGCGACCTTGCCGGCGACTCCCTTCGAAGCCTTCACTTCTGCATTCGAGTGCTCCTCAAGCGCGTGCTCATGGACATGCTTCACGACCGGTTCGGTCGAGGCGCCCTTCACCTTCTCTTTGGACACGCGCGGTGCGCGAGCAGGGGCAATCTGCTTCCCGCGGTACATACCCGTCACCTCGTCGAGGTGGTGCGGAAGGCGGGAATTGCCAGTCTCCTTATCGGTGACGACATTCGTATTCTTGAGGGCATGGTGCGACCGGCGGTTATTGGTGTGTCCGCGGGTGTGGCGCATTCGAATTGACATATGCAGGAACCCTACCATGCACCGTATAAAAAATCAAAAGCGCCACCCTCGTGAGGTGGCACTTTAGCGTTTCTGGCTTGGCCGGTTAGGCAGCCAGCAATTGAGGGGTGGCGAGAAAGTCCATGATGCGCTTTTCCGTCTTCTCAATATTCGCCTCATCGAGGACGAACGACGGACAGGCACCAGCTGGCTCATTGCCGCGGTATGGACACAACACCTTTTCGTGGTTCCAGCAGCAGATGCACAAGCGCACCTGATCGAAGCCGCAACGATTCAACACTTCGTGTGCAACCATCGGGTTCCGCATTTGCACGAGCGGATGATGTTCCGACACGAGCTGACTTACCTTATTGTTCATACTTCTTCCTCCAGAAAGTTCATTTGTGCCCCCTGCAGACATTGCTGGACACAAGCGGATAGTATAGTCCTATTTGCCCTCCATTGCAAGATGCAGGAAAGACCGCCGGTGGATAACACAGAGACCATGTTTTTCGAGCATTTCGTAATGCAGGCGCGTGCCATAGCCCTTATGTTTCTCAAATCCGTAGTCAGGATACTGCGCGGCGAGCTCTACCATCAAACGGTCGCGTACGACCTTTGCCGCAATGGACGCAAGCGAGATGATTGGGATGAGATCGTCGCCATGGATGATCGTCTCTTGCGCATATTCTGCCGGGGCACGGAGCGACCCATCAAGTTGTACATGTACGAGCGCCGCGTCTGGTGCAAGAGAGTTCACGCCGCGAGAAACTGCACGGCGCACGGCGAGAGTGATGCCCTCCCTATCAATGGTATCCGCGCTCTCGAGCTCGACCGTGAAGCGCACGTCTCCCAGAGCCGAACGCGCCTCAAGCTCCGTGAATATCTTCTCGCGCTTCTCCTCTCTAAGCTTCTTCGAGTCCGCGACGCCTGGAAACTCTCGTGCCACATCAAACCCTTCCGGCACAGCGACCACACCGACCGATACCGGCCCCGCTAAAGGGCCCCGACCCGCCTCGTCTATCCCAAGCAGAAATCTCATGGAGAAAGTATATACTGTGCCGTATGGCATCGCGCTTCATCCACCTCCACACCCATAGCCACTACTCGTTCCTCCAGGCGCTGCCGAAGATCGACGAACTCGTCGAGAAAGCGAAAAAGGAAGGTATGGATGCGGTCGCACTCACCGACGGCGGAAATATGCACGGCGCGATTGAGTTCTATAAGTCGGCAACCAAAGCGGGCGTGAAGCCTATCCTCGGCGTCGACGCCTACCTCGCACCGCGTTCGCGATTCGAGAAAGACCCGACTATCGACGCGAAACGATCACGCATCGTGCTCCTCGCCGAAAACAATGACGGTTACAAGAACCTTCTCGCGCTCGTCACGAAATCGTGGACGGAGGGTTTCTTCGAGCGTCCTCGTATCGATAAAGAGCTCTTACGCGAACACCACACAGGAATCATCGCCATCATTCCCTCGTTCGCTGGTGACATCGCACAAGCATTGCGCGCAGGCAGTGTAGAAGGAGCGGCAGCGGCGCTCGATGAGCTCAAACATATCTTCGGCGCCGGGAACCTTTTCCTTGAGATTACGCACCATCCGCATGTCGCCGGGCATGAAGAGCTCATGAAGAAGATTATCGAGATGGCCAGGGGAACCGACACGCCGCTCGTTGCGGCTCACGATGTCTATTACCTCAACCCAGATGACCGTGAGGCGACCGAAATCATGCGACGTATCCAGCAGGGCGGGCGTGGCCGAAACGAGCAGGAGGACTTCTCTTTCATCAGCGAGAAACAGGCGCTCACTCTATTTAAAGACACCCCGGACGCGGTCGACAACACGCGCATGATTGCGGATCGCTGTACCCTCTCATTCGATCTCGGGAAGTGGACCTTCCCTGCTGTCCCGGTCTCCCCAGGATTTAAGACGCATGATGAAGAGCTTCGTGCGACGGCCTACGCCGGCATCGCTATGCGCGGAATGGAAGCAACGAAAGAGGTTACTGACCGCATCGAATACGAACTGAACATCATCATCACCAAAGGATTCGCGGTGTACTACCTCATCGTCGCCGACCTCCTGCGCTTCGCCAAGAGCGATGGCATCCTCACGACGACTCGTGGCTCGGCGGCGGGCTCGCTCGTGGCCTACCTCGTGGGCATCACGAACGTGAATCCCCTCTTCTATAAGCTCCCATTCGAGCGCTTCCTGAACCCCGAGCGCCCCAAAGCGCCGGACATCGACATGGACATCGCCGACGATCGTCGTGACGACATGATTGCGTACGCGAAACGCAAATACGGCGAAGACCATGTGGCACAGATCGGCACGTTCGGTACGATGATGGCGCGTGCGGCCGTACGCGATGTCGCACGCGCGCTCGGCCACTCCTACACCATCGGCGATCGCATCGCGAAGCTCATCCCTATGGGCTCCCAAGGATTCCCGATGACCATTGAGCACGCGCTTGAGCTTGAGCCGGATCTAAAGGCGACCTATGACGAGGACGATGACGCGCGTGAGATCATCGACCTCGCGCGCCGCATCGAGGGGTGCGTGCGGCACGTCGGCGTTCACGCTGCCGGCGTCGTGGTCGCTCCGACACCGCTTATCGAATGGGCCCCGGTACAGCCTGACCCCAAAGGCACCGGCAAGATGATTACCCAGTACGATATGTATTCCATCACCGACGAATACGGCGGCGTTGGACTGCTTAAATTCGACTTCCTCGGCATCAAGAACCTCGCGATCCTCGCTGATGCTGTCGCCCGGGTCAAAGAGACACGCGGAATCGTCGTCGATATCGAGAACGTGCCTATCGACGACATGAAGACCTTCCAGATGCTTGCACGTGGCGAGACGGAAGGCACATTCCAGCTGAACGGTTCCGGTATGACGCGTTGGCTCAAGGAGCTGAAGCCAACGACCATCCACGACATCAACGCCATGGTGGCGCTCTACCGCCCGGGACCTATGGAAACCATCCCGAGTTACATCGAGCGCAAACAGAATCCGAAACTCATCCATTACCTCGACCCGCGCATGCAGGAGTACCTCGACTTCTCATACGGCATCCTTGTGTACCAGGACGATGTGCTCCTCACCGCTATCAAGCTCGCCGGCTACTCCTGGCTCGAAGCCGATGCGCTCCGCAAAGCCATGGGTAAGAAGATTCCGGCGGTCATGCAGGCGGAAAAGGAAAAGCTTTTGAAGGGCTTCATCGAATACGGAAAGCTCTCCAAGAAACTCGCTGAGAAATTATGGGAACTTATCGAACCGTTCGCTGCATATGGGTTCAACAAGGCGCATGCTGCCAGCTACGGCAAGGTCGCATACCAGACCTCCTACATGAAGGCGAACTACCCGGTCGAATATCTTGCTGCCGTCCTCACTGCCGACTCCGGCGACACCGATGCCATCGCGATATTCGTCGCCGAAGCGAAGCGCATGAACATCCCCGTCCTCCCGCCAGACGTGAATGAGAGCGGCAGTGTATTCACGGTGGTGGGCGTTCAGAAAGAAGCCATCCGTTTTGGACTTTCTTCAATAAAGAACTTCGGCGAGGGCATCTCGCAAGCAATCATTGCTGAGCGTGAGGCACACGGTCCGTTCGCTTCCCTCTCTGAATTCCTCTCTCGTGTCGGCTCGAAAAATCTGAACCGCAAATCGCTCGAATCACTCATCAAGTGCGGGGCTCTCGACTCGCTCAGTGCCGGTGCGCGCGGCACGTTGCTTGAGAGTATCGAGACATTGCTTGCCTTCCATCGAGAAGCGACTGCTACCGCGCCGCAGGACTCGCTCTTCGGTGCGTTCATCGCACCGCCAGCGCTCACCCTCCCCGAGGGCAAACCCGCATTACTCACAGACAAGCTCACCTGGGAGAAGGAGCTGCTCGGCATCTACATCTCCGGTCATCCGCTCGATGCGCACGGTTCGGTCACGAAGAAAGCGAGCCTTTCCATACAGAAGATAAAAGAGGATCCGAAATCCGGCATGCTACTCATCCTGCCCGTACTCGTGTCGGTCGTGCGCACGATGCTCACCAAGAGCGGCGAGAAGATGGCATTCATCACAGTCGAGGACGCAACCGATTCCATCGAAGCGGTCGTATTCCCTAAGTTACTGAAAGTGCATTCTGCAATCATCGCACCTGGCAACTGTCTGCTCGTGAAAGGGAAAGTCTCAGTTCGCAATGGAGAACCATCGCTTGCGATAGAAGAATTGAAACCGTTATAGAAATGGGAAAGCCCTCCGGAGAGGGCCTTTGGGAAGCTCGCGATGCACGAGCCCCCGGTGGTGAGAGGTGCTTCGGTGAGAAGCATATCTCGAGTGAGCGGCGTCGGTACGACGGCACCCGCTTTGAAACACTGGACCTTGCCGCCGACTTATTGCAGGAGCCTGACGCTCGTTGCGGCCGTGATCTTCTTGGCGCCGGGCCGCAGCTTTGCGTGGCGGCCGGAATCGGACGAGGCGGTCAGCGGCATTCGGAACTCCAGAGCACAGGGGCGGGTCTTCATGGTTGTTTCCTTTCGTTTTTGACGTTGGGAGAACGAGGGATTGTACAGCAGCCATCCTCCTGAGTGCCGCGCATTGCACGGAAGGTCAGCGACAGCTCATGTATATATACCACCGCCCTCGAAGCGTCGCAACGCGTTTATCCCCTCCCTTTTACCCGATAGAATATGAGTGCTATCATAGCCCGATGGACGAACACGATCATAAGAAGCTGGGCAAAGAGCTCGATCTCTTCACTTTTTCAGATTCCGTCGGTAAGGGTCTCCCTCTCTTCACCCCCAAGGGTTCGGTCATACGCCGCGAGCTTGAGCGCTTCATCGTGGATGAGGAAATAAAGCGCGGCTACCTCCACGTCTACACGCCGGACATCGCTAAGCTCGATTTGTATAAGAAAAGCGGACACTATCCGCACTATAAGGATTCGATGTATGCTCCCATCGAGATAGATAAAGAGCAGTTTATGCTCCGCCCGATGACCTGCCCGCATCATTTCGAACTGTTCCTGCGCAAACCAGTCTCCTATCGCGAACTGCCGATGCGCATCGCGGAACTCTCGAAGCTCTACCGCTACGAGCAATCCGGCGAGCTCATGGGCCTCCAGCGTGTGCGCACATTCTGCCTCTCTGACGCGCATATCATCTGTGCTTCTGAAGAGCAGGCTATCGAAGAGATTGGCAACGCGCTCGACCTGATTGAATACGTCACCTCGGTCTTCGGTCTCAAACTCGATGTCGACTACCGCTACCGCCTCTCGCTCGGCGACCGCGCGGATACTACGGAGAAATATTATAAGAATGACGCCGCATGGGAGATGGGCGAAGACCTTATGCGCAGGCTCATGCAGAACCGCGGTTCTAAATTTGAAGAAGCGAAAGGAGAAGCTGCATTCTACGGCCCGAAGGTCGATATCCAGATGAAGAACGTGAACGGGAAAGAAGACACCGCCTTCACCGTGCAATACGACTTCGTGATGCCCGAGCGATTCGACCTCTCATACATCGGCGAAGACGGTGCTCCACACCGCGCATTCGTCGTACACCGCTCCTCCATCGGTGCTATCGAGCGCATCATGGCATTTCTCATTGAGAAGTATGCCGGTGCATTCCCTCTCTGGCTCTCCCCCGTCCAAGCACGCGTATTACCTATCGGCGAGGCGCACCAGGACTTCGCGAATCAGGTGGTACAGGATCTCCGCGATGCGGGCATCCGGGCAGATAGCGACCTGGCAAACGAATCGCTCGGAAAGAAGATCCGTACCGCGAAGACAGAAAAGATTCCCTACCTACTCGTCATCGGCGATGCAGAAGTCGAGGCGAAGACGGTATCGGTCGAGAGCCGCGATGCCGGCAAGCTTGACGCGATGTCCATCACGGACTTCGTCGCGCGCGCGACAAGCGAGATCAAAGCGCGTTCTTAAACAGTAAGACAAAACACCCGAACGTCTCGCGTCCGGGTGTTTTGTTTTGTATTGAATTATCGACTCGACTAAGCGCCGAGGACCGCGAGTGCGCGCGTCAGCGCCAACTTCGCTCCCGTCATCTTGTCGGTATAGCTCGAGTCGACGGCCGTCGCGAGCGCGGTCACGAGATTCTCCAGGGTCGGTGTATCGAGGCGCGCGGTCAGACGAGCGATGGCGGCGTCGCAGGACGAGCCGTCGACGCGTGCACGGTACGCATCATCGAGCGAGCACACGACGGAGGAAATGAGATTATCGGGCGACTTGCCTGCACCCGCGCAGTGCCGCAAGGTACTGAACACCGCGTTACGATCGCCTTCGACGAGCGCCGCGATGAAGCCATTCGCGTCCATCGGTGCGAGAGCCGCTGCTGCAAACGCATCTACCACCGGATGAGGATCAACGGAGAGAGTCTCGATAGAGGACGGAGTCGACACGTTCGGTGCATGTTCCGAAGGAGATTCGTGAGCAGCAATCTCTACGGACGCGTGCTCTGCCTGAGGAGCGGAATGCGCACGTGAGAGACCCTTCACGATGTCTTCAATCGAGAGTGCGCCATTATGCGCAAAGGATTTGAATCCTTCGTACGAGGAGTAGTCGTGGGACGGAAGAGCTACTTCTGGTGTCGGAGAAGACACTTCGGGCGCTGCTACTGTCATGACCGGTGCCGCAAGAACGGTGTTCTGCTGCGCGTTCAGGAGTGCTGAAACATGCTCGCCGAAACTATGCGCGGTGCGACGAAGAAATGGCACGATGGTGAAGAGCGCGAGGTACGCGAGTGCGATTGACCATCCAATAAGCGCAATCCAGTAGAGCGCCGTACCGACAGGTCCGAGATCAAGACCCGTGTACGGAATCTGAGAGAGGTACAGGTACACGAGCGGCTGAGCATTGATATGAGGAAGCGCGGCAAGGGTTATAGTCGGCGTGATAGAAGAACCACCGCCTCCTCCCCCACCACCACCGGACGGGCCACCACCACCTGAAGGGGTCGCCACGGTCACCGTCGCGGAACAGACTGCTGAACCTCCGGGACCCGTCGCGGTGCCCGTATAGGTAACCGTAGCGGCTGGTGTCACCGAGCTTGAGCCTGCAGCAACTGGTGTCACCGAGCCAACGCTATTATCGATAGTGAGTGCGGTTGCATTGCTTGCCGTCCACGAGAGTGTCGAGGAGGAGCCTGCTGTCACTGCCGAAGGAGCGGCCGTAAGGGTACAAACTGGTGCCGGTGTACCGCCTCCACCACCTGGATAGGTACACGTTATGCCGGTCTGATCTGTCGCTGCCGGATTGAAATTAGTCGCGACCGGATCCATGCAGCCGAAGACAACCGCAGGAGGAACCACGGGATACGTACACGTTACGCCCGTCTGATCTGTCGCAGCTGAATTGTAATTCGTAGCAGCGGGGTCCATACACCCAAGGATGGCAGGAGGAGGAACCACGACTGGTGCTACCAGTGGCGGGACCGGAGCGATGGGTGCTGGCGGCGGCGGTGGTACTGGAGCTGGTTCCGGTACTGGCGGCGGAGGTGGCGCGATGGGTGCCGGAGGAGTGGGCAGCGTGCAACACGGTGGGGCAAGCTGGGCGAATACCTGGGTCGGTGTCGTGAGGCCGAGTGCGAAGGCAACCGACATACCGAACGAAATTGTTGCGAACAGCACAAAGAACCCGACAAGAATCGGATTATGCTTTTTATGAGAATAGTTGTGAGTTTTCATTTTCTACAAAAAGGAGTGCTGACGGCGGGATGTTACTCTGCCGCCAGACTCCAAAAGAGATTCGGTCTCATTTCAGCGTTTCCACTTCGAGAGATCGACCTCGCCCCATGTTGGCCATCGCTGACCGCCATACGGTACATACACCACCATGCTGTCACGCCAGGCAGACGGTTGGACTATCCACGAATCGGATTGTCCCATTCCTTTGCGTTCGTCGCAGAGAGCGATGTAGTTGCTCATCACTTCCCGAGGGAAACGCAAAACCTGATGCTCCGCACGGGCGACGTATCTTCCTGTGTGGAGCGGCACGAATCCGGTCGGAATGACCGATAACGGACCAATCCAATCGCACGTGTCGCACGGCGACGGGAACATGGAACAATCATTGCCATCGCAGAGCTGCCAACAAGCCGAAGCCGGAAGGCGGTTCCGCGAAAGGACAGCGAAGCGAACTTCGTCGCCCGGCTTCACGGAGAATTCAACGCTCGCGCATGCGAGAGCTATTTCGCGACTGGTCCATTTGTAGGACCAATTGTTGCAGATCTCCGGAAGGAGGATCGTAAAGACTTTCCCCTCCCAGACAACCTGCCACATCTCCGCGGGTGCCGCGTATTCCATCTTGCCGCTCACGGGAGGAGCGACGAATGCGACAGTGACGTCTCGGTGGACGACGCCGTTTTTCGACATCATCGCCGAGAATTTGTCGCCATTCACAATCCGTACTTTTTCGCCCGGATTCTCGGTCATACGCAAAAACTTCGCGATGACCGGTGCCGGGAGACCCATGCTGCGGAATGCACTTTCGCGCGTTCGCATCGCTTCCGTACGCGTGGCCGCGTACGGGTCGGTGCCGAAATGCTTCCACTGGAAGCCTTCGTCCGCATGTGCAACCGACATGAGAGCCGCCGCACCGAACAAGAGAAGGATGACCGCTAGGGCAATCCTCACGATATTCTTTTTCATGTTGCTCTCCTTTGCTGTGCCGCACAGGCGACATTTGGTTGGACACGTCCGACCGATGGCCGAACACTGGTTCAAAGAACTTCTCTCCCCGTTTGCGGAGAGTCAGCCGACCTCTACAGAGTAGAGACCGAGTGACTTTCGACAAAATCTGCCGTGACGATGAAACGATCACTCTTCGCGCCGAAGGAATCGCACGTCGCGAGCGTGAGCACGCGGCCGGTGACGGCGAGATTGATCCCGGCATCGCTTGCCGCGCTCTCCTTCGCCACATCGCGCACCTGATACGTATATGCCGTACCGGATGAATATACCGTTATCGTATCTCCCGCGACGAGCTTCTGGATGCCGTTGAACGCCTTGTATGCCTGATTGCCGACAACCGGCAGATAGCTCGAGTGTCCGAAGATGACGACATTTCCGGTTTCGCCGAGACGCGCTGACGTCGGGTAGCGCACGGCGCCCGTAAGTAGATTCTGGTCAAGGGTCTTGATATCGGTCGTCGTCGGATTCGCAACGGGTGCCGAGAGCCCGATTGTCGGGATGACGATCTTCACAGGATCCTCGGGAGTCGATTTCGCGTTCACGACCGTGCTCGTGCCGAGTACGACGTCCGGCTCGGCATGCACGAGGGCGCGACTCGGCAAGAGGTCGAACGAAGCGAGGACAAGCACGCTCCCGATGAATGTGACGGTGAAAACACCGAAGAAGTTCTCCTTCTTCGCATATACCCGCGCAATCGCCTCAGCGAGCTGCGCCGTAAATCCGGTGATTTCCTTCATATCGTCTTATACATAAATACACCATTGTAATTAATATGTCAAGTCCCCCTCTGCGCGGGTACTTGACATAAAAATATTGGCATGTTATACACTCAGTATATGGAAATGTACGCAAACGACCTCCCTTCCCGCCAGGCGGCAACGCATGGTCTCGCAATAGTTGGGTTCATCGCGCTTATAGGTGCGGGTATGTGGCTTGCTATCTACTCGACACAGTTCGTGCCGTCGGTAGTCGGACGCATGGGTGCGGCTGCCGTGTATCTCGGTTCAGTCTTCACTCCTGCCGAGCCTACCCTCTCGGTCATCGACACCGCTTCGACGACTATTCCGTTTGGCGATGCTACGTCGACACCAGTAACAAATATTCCGGAGGATGAAACGCCGTCGCTCCCGACGCCTGTGAAGCCGGTCGCCGGCGCACAGACCACGAGCGTCACCGAGATCAGCGGTTCACCCGCGACGCTCTCCGGTCTCCCTGACCTTTCTGTGACTATCAACCAAATCGGCTACCTCGCAACGACTTCAGCAAGCTCGTTCGTGGCAAGCTCGACCGTCCCGGTCGGCAGCCGTCCGGCAGTCAGCTTCACGGTAAAGAACGTCGGCACGAATGCGAGCGGCGCATGGCGCTTCAGTGCATCTATCCCGACACAGACCGCCTATGTATATCAGTCTCCTGCACAGCAGACGCTCGCCCCGGGAGACAGTATCGACTACACACTCGGTTTCGACCAGGCGATAAGTGGTACGAACAAAGTCATCTCGATTACCGCGAACTTCGACAGCGGCATCACCGAATCGAGCAAGGCAAACAATACCGCCTCGACCTCTATCACCATCCTCGGATCGTAACGCTAGCCTGTCTCTGCAATCTCATACGTAAGAAAAACCCGGTCATATGATCGGGTTTTTCTATAGAGAGATTTGACACTATGTCTGCATGTATTGTATATATGACCACGGAAGTGAGGATATTCCTCACTGTTGGATTTGAAAGGAAACTGTCATGAACGTTCTGAAAGAAGCTCGGCAACGAGCCGGGAGACGGGCCGCCGCTATCCGAGTACTCGTGCCGCTCGTCTTGATGCTTGCGCTCGTATTCTCAGCCATCATGATAGCGGCCGCCTTGGGCTATCCTATTGGCAGCAAGCTGTGGCCCTTCGCTCTTCTTGCGGCAATCATGACCGCCATCCCTTTGGGTATGGTCATCATGTTCTTTGTCGCGAGGAAGGACCCGCAGCTCGTCCGCAGAGAGCTCGATACCATGATTCGCGGCGAGGAGATAACCATCTCGATGTGCGAGGCAGCCATCGTGAAGTTCTCTCGGGAGGTGCAGGACATGAAATCAGGACTTCACCTTCACGAGTCTCGAGTGGAAATGTCGCGGCGAATGAAGAAGGAGACTTTGGCAAGGATCGAGAAATCCCTTGCCAGACTGCGCGAGACGTACGAGAAGGCCGACGATCGATACAAGATCAAGCGCCAAGAGCATTTCCTAGCGCTCCAGGCCCAGATACGCGACCAAGAGGATTTCTTGGAGTACATGAGAGATCCCGCAACTGAGACGTCGTTACTCCCTGAAAAGGAATACAGCGATATGTTGCAAATCGCGAGAAGGACTGCCGCCGGGATGGAGGAGAGATTCGAGACCGCAACGGCACCTCTGCAACAGTTGATTCATGAATCCAGAAGGATCGTAGCGGAAGCCAAGCAGGCCCGCGAGCAGATTCCCGGATAGAGAACCGGAGTGTTTCAAATAAAAAACAGCGCCGTATGATTCGGCGCTGCTTTCTTTTTTTGTATCTATACGTCCAAATTCGCCAACTTCGCGTTTGACTGGATGAACGACTTGCGCGCGGCGACATCCGTGCCCATGAGAATATCAAAGATGCGGTCAGCAGCCTCAGCATCATCGACGGTCACCTGCTTCAGCACGCGACGCGCCGGGTCCATCGTGGTCTCCCAGAGTTCGCTCGCATTCATTTCGCCGAGACCCTTGTAGCGCTGTACGCTCGCTTTCGCTGATTTCTTTACTGCTGCTGCGACCTCTTCTTCCGCTTCTAGCGTAGTAGGTTCCTCTTCTTCGCCGACGACCGCTACTTCTGTCGGAGCGACGCCCAGTTCCTTGAGCGCTCTTTCCTTCTCAGGATCGGAATACGCATATACGACGGTCTTTCCCTTCGAAATCTTATAGAGAGGCGGCTGCGCGATGTATACGAACCCGCCATCGAGTATCGCGCGGAAGTGACGATAGAAGAGCGTGAGGATGAGCGTGCGGATGTGCGCACCGTCGACGTCGGCGTCGGTCGCGATGATAATCTTGTGGTAGCGCAGCTTCGAGAGGTCGAACACGTCGCCGATAGCGGTGCCCATCGCCACCACGAGATTGCGCACCTGTTCGGAAGCGAGCATCTTGTCGATACGTGCGCGCTCGACGTTGAGGATCTTACCGCGCAGTGGAAGGATGGCTTGCGTGCGGCGATCGCGACCCATCTTCGCGGTACCACCGGCCGAGTCTCCTTCCACAATGAAGATCTCGCTCTCCTCCGCACTCTTGGTCTGGCAGTCAGCGAGCTTGCCCGGGAGCGTCATACCCTCGAGCGCACCCTTACGGAGCACCGAGTCCTTCGCGGCCTTCGCGGCCTTACGCGCCTTCAGTGCGAGGAGCACTTTGTTGATGATCGAGCGCGCATCGTCTGGATTCTCTTCGAGGAAGGCTGCGAGTGCTTCACCGAAGACAGTAGCGACGGCGCCCTGTGCCTCCATCGAGCCGAGCTTTGCCTTCGTCTGTCCCTCGAACTGGATTTCGGGAAGCTTCACCGACACGACCGCCGTGATACCCTCAAGCACGTCGTCGCCCGTGAAGTTCTCATCCTTCTCTTTCAGGATATTTGCCGCTCGTCCGTAGGTATTCAGAGAGCGCGTGAGCGCGGTTTTGAAGCCGGTGATGTGCGTGCCTCCCTCGCTGTTATAGATATTGTTTGCAAACGCGGTGATCCTTGGAGTTATGTCATCGACATACTGGAGCGCGACCTCGACCGCCACTTTGTCCTGCTCGCGATCGATATAGAAAATGTTCTTATGTACAGGCGCTTGGTGCCGATTATAGAAAGCGACGAGCGACTTCAGTCCGCCCTCGAAGTAGAACGTGGTCGAGGGGACGTCGAGCTTCTGCTCGCGCAGGAAAATAGTCTCCGTCTCGAAACCCTTCTTCTCGGTACGCGCATCAACGACCGAAATGCGCACGCCCTTCACGAGATATGCCTGCTGGCGCAGACGCGTCACGATCTTATCGAGATCGTATACGACTCCTTCCTTGAAGATGGTGATGTCCGGCTTGAAGAGCACGATTGTGCCATGCTCCTTGGAGGTACCGACCTTCTTCACCTTCGCGAGCGGCTTGCCGATCTTGTATTCCTGTAGGTGCATGCCGCCGTCCTGATGCACGACGACCTTCGTGTGCTCAGAGAGCGCATTCACCACCGAGGCGCCGACGCCGTGCAGACCGCCCGAAACTTTGTATGCCTCGTTATCGAACTTACCACCGGCATGCAGCACGGTCATAATCGTCTCAAGTGCGGAGACTTTCGTCTTAGGGTGGATACCGACCGGGATGCCGTTGCCGTTGTCAGCGACGCGCACGTAGCCGTCTGGCAGAAGCGCCACTTCGATATCATCGCAGCGGCCGGCCATCGCCTCGTCGCGCGCGTTGTCGAAGATCTCCCACACGAGATGATGGAGACCTTCGGGACCTGTGGTCCCGATGTACATGCCCGGACGTTTGCGGACCGGTTCTAGCCCTTCGAGGACGGTAATAGAAGAGGCGTCGTACGCCTTCTGTTTCGGTTCTTTTTCGCTTGTTTTAGCCATAAAAATAGCCGGATTCCGGTATCCTTAGTATAGCACGAATTGACCTTATTTTCCTGCCCGAAATCAATGATTCTAGCCGCTCCCGCAACGACTTTACAGGATACTTGTCTGTGGTATTCTTCGCCTCGGGAAGTTCAATCTGACAGACCGAAGAAAGGAGTCGCTTATGAACGCTTTTACCTTGTTCGCTACCATAGAGACGCTGGGAGTCCTGCTACTTCTCGCCACGATGTTCTGTTATTTCGCCCTAGCCGGACGAGGCTTCATCTCGAGATTCAAGAACGAAGACTGTGATGCCGAGCCTTTTACCTTGCTTCTCGGCCTCGTCTATACGCTCACTGCAGTATTCTGGGCCGGAATCAGCTACGCCGTTGACAAGACCACTGTATACGGACAAGACATGGTGGGGACGGCTTTATTGCTCAGCCTTAGTCTGACGATACCAATCGTCATCGCGGGCGCGAAAGCCTCCATCCGCCTCTTCCATCAGGACGTGCGGTTCGCCAGCTGGTGGTCGATGAAAGTCGTGTCTCTTGGCCCGAAGCGGCCGACCATCCTCTGGTCTCTCTGATTACCGTTCGAAATTCAATCCGCCATGTCGAAAGACACTTGGCGGATCCTTGTTTTCCTATAAAACTAACGCACCTCGTACCCCGCCTCGCGGAGTGAGGCGGAGATGGTGTCCATGATGCCGTTCACTTCATCATCAGTAAGCGTGCGGTCCATCGACTGGAACACGAGCCGGAAGGCGTAGGACACTCTCCCCTCTTTTTCAAACCGATCGAACTGATCGAAGCGCACGAGGAGCTCGGTTGCACGCTCATGAATTATCTTTTCAATATCGCTTTCCGCCACATCACTCGACACCCAGAGCGCAATATCACGGGCAATGAACGGATAATTCGAGAACGACTGATACGCACCGAGCGCATACCGCACTGGCGCATAGTCTTTCCCGTACTCCTCGAGCTTCGCGACTGAGAGATTATCAGATGTTCCTGCGTTCTCACCCCATGCCGGTACACGCTCGGTCATGCGGAGCTCGACGAACTCGCCCTCTTTCGGGAAGACAGTCCCAATCTCGAAAAGCTTCGGCTTCTGTCCTGGAAGAAGGACGAGCGGCGCGTAGTGCTTCGCTTGTTCAAGCGCCGACTTCAGATTATCTTCGAGATTCGTGCGCAATGCGGGCATTCCCTTATTGAGCGGGTTCGCGAGTGCGATATCGCCTTTCTTGGCAAACGATTGCGTCGAAACTTCGATGAAGCCCTGCTCGACGAGCTGGTCCTTCATCCGCTCCATGCCGCGATACCGCGCCTGGTCAGGTGCAACTGCCGATGCTGACAATTCCTGTGACACGATACGGTCATACCCAATCGTGCGCCCGACTTCTTCGATGAGATCTTCAGGGATGATGAGATCGGTACGCTCGAAAGGCGGCGTGACGGTGAAGACATCTTCTTCGACTGCCGTATCCAATCCGAGGCGTTTGAATACTTGTGCGACGTCTTCATGGGAGAAATCTGAACCGAGAACACTATTAATCTTTGAGAGCGAGACGGAGACCTCTCGACTCCTCTCGGGGCGAGACGGGTATTCATCAACCACGCTTACCACTTCCCCGCCGGCGATGTCAGCGATGATCGCGAGTACGTCGCGCATGCCATACGCCGCAAGCTCGGGCGAAGGGCGGTTCTGGAAACGCAGACTGGCGTCAGTGAAGAGCTTGAGCGCTTGCGCCGCACGGCGCGTCGTCGTGCCGTCGAAGTTCGCTGACTCCACGATGATGTCGACCGTATCCGCCGTGAGCTCTGCTGCTTTACCTCCCTTTATACCCGCAAGAGCGATAGGCGCATCTGCATGCGCATCAGTGACGATCTGGATGTTCGGTGTGAGCGCGTATTCCTCGCCCGACAAGGTCGTGATCTTCTCGCCCTCCTTCGCGCTGCGTACACCAATGGCATACGTCCCGTCCTCCGACTTGAGCTTCGCCGCATCGAATGCATGGAGCGGTTGTCCTATATTGAGCATCACGTAATTCGTCGCGTCGACGACGTTATTGATGGAACGCTGCCCGACCGCCTCGAGAGCCTCGGTGAGCCATGCGGGTGACGGACCCACCTTCACACCCTTCACGAGCGCTCCCATATAGCGCAGACATTTCTTCGGGTCCTCGATCCGGACCGCGAGCGCCTCGGTGCGCTCGAAATCAGACATCACGGCACGAAGCGGGTCATGCGCAAGCGGCACGTCGAGTATCGCAGAGAGCTCCTTCGCGAGTCCGCGATGGCTCAGGCAGTCTGCCGCTCGATTCGGCAGCACCTTTACATCCATCAGGTCGCCCTCCATCTCGTCTATCTCAAAAGCGTGGAACGTATAGGCATCTGCTATCTTCTCTGCCGGAGGCAGAGGGGTATCGAAATAGGTCTGAAGCCATGCGCGCGAAATCTTCATATCTTCTTTTCCTCGAACCCATACACGAAACGGATATCGCCTGAGTGGAAGAGGCGCACGTCGGGTATACCGTACTTCACCATGATCAGCCGCTCAAGCCCGCCGCCGAACGCAAAGCCCTGTACCTTCTCGGGATCGAGTCCTGCGTTCCGAAGCACGTTCGGATGAAGCATTCCCGCCCCCGCGACCTCAAGCCACCGCCCCTCCTTCCCTGGTGCTTCGAACCACACATCTATCTCGACCGACGGCTCAGTGAAGCCGAAGAAGCTCGGGCGGAAGCGCACTTTCGTGTTCGGTCCGAAGTATTCCCGATAGAAAGTGTCGAACGTGCCCTTCAAGTGAGCGAGCGTCACCGAGCCGGTCGGCCCGACAGCGAATCCATCGAGCTGATAGAACTGCGCTTCATGCGTCATATCAGTCGCTTCGTTGCGGAAGACCTTGCCCGGATTAATACGACGCATTTCGGTTGCCCCCGTCTTCGCCATCTCCTCGAGCGCGCGCATCGTGACCGAGGTCGTATGTGTGCGCAATACCTTCCCCGGCTCTCCCTTGATCCAGAAGGTGTCCTGCATATCGCGCGCGGGATGGTCCTCGGGGACGTTCAGCGCCGTGAAGTTATGCCAGTCGTCTTCGAGCTCCGGTCCGTAGGCGATGCCGAATCCCATGCGGCCGAATATGTCCGCAATCTCGCGGATACTGATGGAAATAGGGTGCAACCGGCCCGATTGAGTCATGCCTCAAAATATAACAGCAAAAAGGAGAAATGTGCTAGAGTTACGTCATCATGAGCCCAGAGGTGCTGACGTATCCTTTCATATTCCTCGCCATATTCTTCGAGTCGTTCGTCCTCGTGACACTCCTCTCGAAGCCAGCGCGAGACGGCCGGGCGAGACGGCCGGGCGAAGCTGCACCATCGGTCGCTATCATCGTGCCCTGCTGGAACGAAGCCACGACCATAGCCGCGACCTGCGAATCGCTCCTTGCGCTTGACTACCCTTCAGACAAGCTCGAGATAATCCTCGTCGACGACGGATCGACCGATGCTACCCCTCTCGCTATGGCACGTTTCGCCGACCATCCGCTCGTGAGCATCATTCGCAAGGAGAACGGCGGGAAGCACACCGCGCTGAACGCCGGTATCGCCTCCACCGGGGCTGAGTTCATCGGCTGCCTCGATGCCGATTCCTTCGTCGAGCCGGATGCCCTCAAAGAGATCATTCCGTGCTTTGAGCGTGAGAAGGTCGCGGCGGTGACTGCGGCCATGTCGGTACATGAACCCAAGAGTCTGCTTCAGCACATGCAGGCGGCCGAATATGCCTTCGGTATCACCTACCGGCACGTCTTCGCCTCGATCAACGGCCTCTACGTCACTCCCGGACCGTTCTCTTTCTACCGCCGCAGCATCCTCGACGAACTCGGCGCATTCCGTCACGCGCACCAGACCGAAGACATGGAAATGGCGCTCCGCATCCAGCGTGCGGGCTACGAGATAGAGAACGCACCGAGAGCGCGCGTCTATACCAAGTCGCCGAATACCCTCACCAAGCTCGTGAAGCAGCGCACACGCTGGACCGCAGGATTCATCCGTAACGTTCTCGGTGAATACCGCGACCTCGTCGGCTCACCCAAACACGGCGTCCTCGGCATGCTTGTGCTTCCAACCGCTGTCCTCACCATCGGCAGCGGCATCTTCGTCTTCTTCCTTATGCTCTTCCAACTTTCGCAGAGTCTCGTTACGGCCATTGAGGTTCGTGCGGGCATCCCGCTCTCCTACGCGCTCCTCCCGCACGGTACGTTCGACTGGTTCTACGTGCCAGTAGATTTCCTGCTTATCCTCAGCATCGCGACATTGCTCATATCGCTCTCCTTCGTCGTTATCGGGAAATATATCTCCAAGACTCCGGGGAAAATCGTACTCGGTCTCATCTCCTACACCTTCCTCTATGGATTTGTCGCACCGCTCTGGCTCATGCGTGCTACCGCTGACGTGACTCTCAGTAAGGAACGCGGATGGCGCGAATAACTATCTATACATGTCTCTCGTAACTCGAAATGTCCTTATATCGCTTTTCATCACAATCGTGCTCGCTGGCACGGTGGCGTATGCTGTCGGATACCTTAATCGCGCCCGTATCGCTGAGCTCGGTGCAATAGAAGACCAGCTCTCGATCGATACTCTCTCGCTCGATACACAGCTCTCACTCCTCGCTGCGACACCGTGCGATAGTGCAGCATCGTCAACGATGCTCGCAAGCGAGCTGTCCGATCTCGGTAGCCGGCTCGCAACAGCCGAGGACCAGCTCGGCATCGATAACCCTCAGGTCGTGCGACTGAAGGAACGCTATTCCCTTCTTGAGATCCGTGACTATCTCCTCACCAAGCAGCTCGCGGCAGCCTGCGGCACGAAGCCGGTGACGGTCCTCTATTTCTATAGCAATGCTGGTGACTGCGCCGATTGCGACAAGGCTGGCTATGCGCTTTCATACCTGCGCACCACGTATCCATCACTCCGTGTCTACTCCTTCGACTACAACCTCGACCTCGGTGCCCTGAAGACACTCGAAGCGGTCATGAAGGTGCAGAACAAGCTTCCCGCGTTCGTCATAAACGGCAAGCAATCGTATGGATTTACCTCGCTCGATGACCTCGAGAAACAATTCCCCAAGGGGGCGCTTGCGACAACGACTTCAAGAACAAGATAATTTGGAGCCGGAGGTCGGATTCGGACCGACGACCTACTCATTACAAGTGAGTTGCTCTACCAACTGAGCTACTCCGGCTTACTTCTCTATTTTACCTCAAGCGAATCAATATCGGGATGCGTCGCGTTCAGGCCATCCTTGAATTCGGAAAGGGTCTTCACGAATTCTCGGGCGGTCTCGCGCGGTGCGACCTCGTCCTCATGCTGCACGCGCAGATAGCGCACGAGGCGGGTAAGCAGACGTTCCGCCGAGCGCACCGCCTGCAGCGAGAGATGTGCGATTGCATGCCCGAGACGGGTCATCGCGTGGCGCACTTCGTCCCGAGCGAACGCTATGAGGTCGACATGCTCCACGATGAACTCGATACGTTCGATTCCCTCATCGAGCCATGTTCGCTTGGCCGCGAAGAAACGGACTCCCCGTTTCGCCTCATAACGCGTAAGTGCGATGAATCCGGCGAGGAGTGCGAGCGCGATCGATAGCGAGATGAGGTTCGCCACGGAGAGTTACGAGCGCGTGGAGAGGCGCGCGAAGCGGCTTATGAGGACGCGCTCTCCGAACTTTTGCGTCGCCTCGTTCAGGAGACCATGTATCGTCTTGCTCTCGTCCTTGATGAACGCCTGCTCAAGCAGAACTTGATCGGAGAAGTAACTCGAGAGCTTGCCTTCGAGTATCTTTGCCTGCATATCGGCAGGCTTGCCAACGACTTCCTTCTCGAAGACGGCGGTTGCGGCATCCTTCGCATCCTGCGGCACATCATCGACCGTCGCATACGAAGGATTCGTTGCAGCGACCTGCATCGCGAGCTCGCGAGCAAGCGCGATGAACTCCGGGTTCTTAGCGACGAAGTCAGTCTCGCAGGAGAGGAGCACCATAGCGCCGACCGCACCGTCATGGACGTAGCTCCCGATAGCGCCTGCGGCAAGCTCGCGGTCTGCTTTCTTCTCGGCAGAAGCAGCCGAGTGCCTTCTGAGTATTACTTCTGCCTGCGCCAGATCGCCGGCCGCCTCCTCGAGAGCCTTCTTGCACTGCATAATAGAAACGCCAGTCTTATCTCGCAATTCCTTGATGATTTCAGTCGTAATTTCCATAGGTATCGTAAAATAGTAACACGTAAAATTGTAGCGGAAGCGCACTAGACGTCGCCTGCTCGCGGCAAACGAGGTTTGGTAATGAAGTTACGCAACCTGTCCCTTCTTGAACGCTTCGACGAGCTCTCCGAGCACGAGCCGCACAGTCTCGCGCGATGCGTCATTTGCGACAATCGGATACGCGACCTCTTTGAAGTTGCAATCCGAGCTCATGAGCGCAATGATCGGAATGCCTGCTTCATTCGCCTCCTTGACCGCGTACTTCTCATGCTTGGTGTCGACGACGAGCAAGACATCCGGACGCTTCGTGAGCGTCGTGATGCCGTCGAGGCGCTCCTCAAGACGCTTCTTCTCGCGAT
Organism: uncultured Candidatus Saccharibacteria bacterium; assembly: GCA_964507275.1. GTDB lineage: Bacteria > Patescibacteriota > Minisyncoccia > Phycocordibacterales > Phycocordibacteraceae > C7867-001. The sequence continues at coordinate 94,179 of CAZDPG010000001.1, read as the reverse complement.
CCATCATCACGAGCTCGAGTTTCGTGTGCTGCTTCGCCATAGCACCAGCCGCTCCCGTATCAGAAAGCTCCGCGAGGCGGTCAATACGCTTCTTGATTTCAACCCAGTTGGAAATGGTCCCGCCGAGCCAGCGTGTCGCGACGTACGGCGCGTTGATATCCTGCGCTGCTTTCTTCACAATCGCGGCGACTTCGACTTTCCCGCCGACGAAGAGGATGGTCTTCCCTTCCTTTGCGAGCGTCTCCATGACACTCTTTGCAGCCTCGAGCTGCTCAGAGGTCTTCGCGAGATCGATGATCTCCTGGCGGCCCTTCGTGCCTACGAGGAACGGCTTCATGGATGGGTGACGGCGCGCTTTCACCTGCGCGAAATGCGCCCCTGTGTCGAAGAGGCGCTTCAGTCCTGCCGTGTCGGTTATACCGGTCATTTCCAGCTACTGTACCTGAATAGTGACCGGGATGCAAGCGCTGGCGTCATTCGTCCGAGGACGCTTCTCCTATCCCGCCATTCGCGACGGCAGAGCTGAGCGATTCGATGATGCTATCGAGGTCGCCCAGCATGATTTTTGGCAGATTGTGCCAGGACTCCTTCAACCGGTGATCCGTGATGCGATCCTGGAGATAATTATAGGTACGGATCTTCTCGGAACGGTCGCCGGTGCCGATCTGGGACTTGCGCTCGGCCGCATGCTTGCGCGCCTCCTCCTCTTCGTGCAATTGCTCGAGTTTCGCGCAGAGTATCTGCATCGCTTTCTCGCGGTTCCCGAGCTGGCTGCGCTCGGAAGACGAACGCACGTCGATACCGGTCGGCTTGTGGATGAGCCGCACAGCGGTTTCCACCTTGTTCACGTTCTGTCCGCCTGCGCCACCACTGCGAGAGAATTCCATATCGATATCGGTCGGATTGACGTTGAACTTCGGCTTCGCGCGTATCGGGAGCACAGCGATAGAAGCGGTCGATGTATGAATACGGCCTGACTTCTCGGTGAGCGGTACACGCTGCACCCGGTGCACACCCGTCTCGTAGCGGAGCGCGTCGTATGCACCGTCCCCGGCAACTTCGAGCGTCAGATCGTCGATGATGCGCGTTTTCCATCCGCGGCGCTCGGCATATTTCTGATACATATCCTTCAGCTCGTGCGCGAAAATGGACGCTTCATCTCCGCCGGTCCCCGCACGCAACTCCATCACAACCGATATTGGCGCCGCGGTATCTTCCTGCTCTTTCTCCTTCGCTAGGATCTGGGCAATTTCTGTCAAAATGTCTGCTTGGCGCGCACGGATGCGTGCGCTATCCTCTTCTGCCATTCGCGCGAGATCAGCGTCATCGCCCGCTGCCTCGACTCCCTCAGCCGCCTCCTTCATGAGGCGCTCGTACTCCTCCGCGAGATACGCGGTTGCGAAGTTCTTCTTGAATTCAGGAGAATATTCCATAGGGGCAGGATAGCAGAAAAATCGGACACTTGGTGTCCGATTTTTCTGCTCTTACTTTTTTGCTGCGGCGCGCTGTTTGAACTTCTCCACACGACCTGCCTTATCGAGCGTGCGCTCTTCGCCGGTATAGAATGGGTGCGACTGCGAAGAAATTTCTACCGTGAGCTTCGGGTACTCTTTCTTATCGTCCCAGAGAGCGGTCTCGGTCGTGTGAACCGTCGAACCGATGAGGAAACGCGCGCCGGAAGCCATATCCTCGAATATGACCTGGCGATAATCGTTCGGATGTATATCTGCTTTCATTCCGGCCATCCTACCATACGTCCATAATTCTTGGAAGGTCATGCGTTATAATGACCGGCATCCGTCAGAATCATGTATTTCCCCAACCCTGAGATACCTCTCCAGAAAGAACTGTCCCGTATATGGCACAGTCCCCTCAGTAACTTCTACCGTGAGAAATATGTGGCGGCCGGTTTCTCCGAAAAGGATATCCTCGACCCCGAGAAATTCTCCTCGCTCCCCTTTCTCACCCGCAAAGAGCTTGAGGAAACGCCTCCGCTTGCGAGGCTCTACGCCCCGGAAGGAGAGATTGGCTTTATCGCCTATACCTCAGGCACCACGGGCTCAAAACCCGTCATTTCGTTCCATAAACTGTTGGATGCCTACAAGTACGATCCGACGCTCGGTATGGATGTACACAGGATTCTGGTAACCTATCCTCCCTTCAACAAGAACTTCGGTCCTATGTTCGTGCAGATGTGTCAGGAATCGCCGCGTCCGGTGTTCCCCATCTCGGCTGACTATCAGAATCTTGCTAATAGCGCCCTCATCGCCAAAGAGACTGAGCCGGATGCGCTCTACGCCACACCGACCATCGCAGTACTTCTCGCTCCGCACCTGAAAGAGCACTACTCGACCGAAGCCATCAGACTCATTGTCCTCTGTTCAGAGACACTCACTGAAGCGCGACGCGAGGAGCTCGCTTCTCTTTATCCGAACGCAACACTCGCAAATACGTATGGCTCATCAGAGATTGGGCGACACATTTTCTTCCCATGCCAAAAAATGCTCGCCGAGAAGAAGTCCTACTTCCACACCATCCATGACGACATAGCCGTCACTGAACTTATCGATAACGAGCTCGTCATCACCTCTTTTAAGAACACCGTCTTCCCACTCATCCGCTACCGTACGGGTGACTATTTCAGCGAGTTGCCGCCCTGTCCCTGCGGCCTCCCCGGACCGACTCTTGCATGGTATGGACGCGAGGATGTTGATCGCCTGCGTATCAACGGCATCGAGATCCTTCTCGAAGACGTGGAAAGGGCCTTTCTGCCCCTCACTCCTCTCATCGGCACTCAGTATCAGCTTCATTTCCATCCCACCGATGGAGCAGCTGCCCGTATCGTCATCGAGATCGAGAAAACAAGGTTCGCTGCCACCGACGCGTTTCGGAGCCACATACAACCGCAGATTATAGCCACTCTCAAGAAACTTCGTGTCGGTACGAATGTCACGATTGCCGACGCTATCGAGAAGAAGCTTTTTGTCGAACCGACTGTTGAGTTCGTTGAAGCACTTTCGTCGAAGACGACGAAACTAAAGAGATTCATAAATCACCTCTCATGAAGTGGCTCTTATTCCCGTTGTCCTCGACGCTGCTTCTTATCGTAAGCTTTTACCCTTTTCATATCTGGCCGCTTGGGTTCGTCGCGCTCGTACCGCTCATTTATTTCACGGAGAAGAATCCGGTAGCATACACGAGGATATTTCTAAGCGGCTTCACAACAGGATTCCTCTTCCCACTCGCGCTCATGTCGGACACAGTCATGAATTTCACCTGGCTCCCCGAGGCGCACTTCTTCCAGACGATAATCCGGTGGACATCTCTTCCGATTGCGCTTGCCATAGGCTTGCTTTTTGGCGGAGCAATCCTGCTCTATGCCACGAAACTGCGCACGGCCTCGAGCGCGAAGAATATCTTCATACTCGCCCTGCTCTGGGCACTTGTTGAATGGCTCATTACGTTCGGTACGGGTGGATACAATCTCGGTATACTCGCTCATACGACTGTCTCGATCCCGTTCCTCGTAAGTCTCGCGGCACTCGGCGGTATTCATACCGTCTCGATGATCGTGATCCTTTGTAATGTATTCGTTGCTTTCTTAATACTTATCTTACGAGGAGAAGTCGCGTTCCCGCGACAGCGTTATCTCGTCCTGACGGCGGGCACTATAGGAGTCATCATCGCCCTCTTTCTCGCCAACACGGTGTACCTCAGGCAAGGACAGACCGAGCAGACGGTTGCTGTCGCGGTACTGCAAAACAACGACCGGCAACAGAATGCGTTCGGAACATTCGAGGGACATGAGTTCTCGTTCGGCAAACTTGCATCACTTATACGCGAAGCGCGGGATTCAGATCCTGTTCCCACAATCATCATCTATCCATTCTCTGTATCAAAAGAGATACTCACCACATCCACGTCATCCTCACCGTTTGTCGCGACTGCTCCTCTCGACGAGTTCAGCGCCTGGGCGGCCACCACACTCGGGAGCACCACTCTCGTGACATGGAACACTGTGGAGAAAAGCGACGGCTTTTCTAATGAAATAGGGTACTGGCATCACGGAAGCATCGTGAGCGCATATCAGAAGACAAATCTCTTTCCGTTCATGGATTACACCCCGCAATGGGCGCAGCGTATCGGTCTCTACAGCACCGTTGTCGACGAAATCCCGGGGGATTCGCAGCAGCAGACCTTCGAGTTCTCTGATGCACGAATCGCGAGTGCTGTTTGCTCAGAGATTAACTCTGCAGAGACTATCCGGAACAATGCGCGACACGCGAACATCCTCTTCTCGATAGGCTCTGACGCAATGTTCAGCGACAGTTTTGCCGCAGAGTTCGACCTCGCGAGTGCGCAATTCAGGGCAGCTGAAAACAATGCCGCCATCGTGCGGGCAAACCGCTTCGGACCATCTGGATTCATCACTTCCGACGGACGCATCATACAAAAGACATCCTATGAAGCAGATGGCGTGTTTGTCACTAACGTCCCGTATGAGGAGCAGCCGCGAAAGACGCTTTACAGCCTGACCGGAGATGCCCTGTTCGTGTTTGGCGGGATTATCTCTTTGCTTCTCTTGGTCTTATGACATCGAGACTGTCCTTTGCAGTAAAGAAGAATTTTGATTTACTCCTCCCGATTCTGTCGGCACTCTTACTGTTACTTACCACTTACCCTTTCAATCTCTGGCCGTTTGCATTCGTGGCACTCGCGCCATTCTTCTATTTCGTATACCGCACGCACGGGCAGCATACTACATTATTTTGGGGCATATTCCTCGTGAGTTTCCTTCCTACTCTTTCTGCCGCCTACTGGAACCTCTCTGGCTTTACGTTGACCCCTGAGGCGCATCTCTTCCAGGCAGTGGCGCGCCTTCTTCCCTTACCGCTAGCACTTTTCTGTGGAGTCATAACTGGCAGTATTGGTGTCCTCGCTATCAGGGGAATCACCTTTCTGAAGAAATCTCATGAGCTGACACCTCTGTATCTGGCTTTCGCGCTCCCGCTATTCTCCACGCTTATCGAAGTATCCGTAACGATGGTATCTGGATTCTTTTCTAGAGGATATGATTTCTCCATCCTCGCCTTCTCAGTCCACACACTATCTTCCTTTGTCAGTTTATCTGCAATTGGCGGTATCCATTTCGTTTCATTCGTCATCCTTGCTATCAACGCGGTCATTGCGATTACTTTCTATACGTTCTTCCAACATGAAGGTCTCCCCTTGAAGACACGGATGCTGAACTGCGTTCCTATCGCAGCGTGTACTCTCGGTGCGGTCGTCTTCTTCGGTGCTGGCGTCTTTGCCCATGACAATTATCTCCATCATGACCAACCGACCTCGACAATTTCAGTCGCCCTTATACAGAATGCCGACCGGTGGGGTGGAGCCTTCGGCTCATTTGATGCTGCCGGCACGTTCCAGTACCAGAAATTAGAGGATCTCATTGAGTCCGCCAGACGGTCATCGCCTGATATCATTATCTATCCTTACGCGCTCGCAGACTTCACATTGAGTGCAAGTTCGACGCTCGTGTCGCTCGACCGTGATACCGCTCCCCTCTCAAGTGTTACTGCGTGGGTGGCGAAAACCGTACCCCACGCAACGTTCGTTGCCTGGAATACGACAAACGATGCCGAGACACTTCATGACGTCGTGCACGCCTGGCAGAACGGATACCTCCACGCGTCCTACATCAAAGAGATCGTATTCCCCTACATGGACTACACGCCGCAGTGGGCCAAGGATAGAGGGTTCTATACCACGCGACGCGACATCACTGGAGCGACACAGCAACAGTCACCGATTCTTCTCGACAACATGCGCCTTGGAAGTGCCATTTGTTCCGAAATCACCGAACGCACGCTCGTGCGAGAGAACGCACAGGGAGCGAATATCTTCCTATCGGTCGGTTCGAATGCCATGTTCGCCAACGAAATGACCGACCAATTCACTCTTGCGAGCGCGCAATTCAGGGCTGCGGAAAATAACCTGCCGGTCATCCGAGCCGACCGATCCGGACCGTCGGCCATCATCAACCAGCGTGGAGCAATAACCTCTCAGATGTATTCAGGCCAGGACGGTGTCCTCACAAGCTCTTTTACCTTCGAGAACCATCCGCGAACGACGCTCTACCACATGACGGGCGATTGGTTGCTAATTGGGATATGTCTCGGTTTGTTACTGTTCACTCTCGTCTAAACGCCGAATTACGCGGTGAAGAAATGAAACCCTACGAGGGTTCCTATCACAAAATGAAAGTAGAAGGCTACATCATGTATCTTGTGCATCTTAGAGCTGTCCTTCGCCAGAGCGCTCAGTATGAGTACAACGAGAAGTGAGGACACGGTTAACGAATAGAACACGTCGTACCGAGAAAGAATATACCCGCATACAACACTTGCGAGAGCACTGGCATAGAGCGATGTGTTTTTTGGCAGAAAGTACTCACCCCTGACTGCGTTCGCATATATTCCCATGGCAATGCCATAGCATACTCCTGCCGCCACGAGATCCAGGTTCGGCCAGGCATGCGTACTGAACACATACCCAACAAGCAGTGGGATTATCAGCACCGCGCCATACATCGCGGCAACACGGGACCGATACGGTTCCCTGATATAGGGGGAATCATAGATAAAGTCTGCGGCGAGCAAACAGAGACTCAACACGAATATCTTGCCGTCCAGGGAAACGAGGTTAACCAGGAGAAGCAACACCAGGAAGGCACCGCTTATGAACGACGAGATGGTCGCGCTTCTCTCCAATCTGCTCGTGCCTGTCGCAAGATGCTTCAGGTTACCGATAAGCTCCCAGGGAAAGACGATGGAGGGAGATTCCCGGGCATACGAAAGCGCGGCCACCATGCCTACGGAAATCGCCCAAAAGATAAACAGGACGAAATGCCAGGTGGGAACCACCGCTGATGAACTCCCAAAGACCATCAGCCCCATAGCGACCCCTAGGAGAAATGTTGCTGCTGAGAAAAACCATAATCTCGGACTGCTGAGCGATACGAGATGTTTAAACGTAGCGTCTTCGATCATAATGTTATTGGACCTTCGTCGTGCGACCCTTCCAGTGAAGGGAGACGCCGAATATTGCCCGAACGGCAGCAAACAGACTCGCCATCAGAAAACTAAAACCAAGCAGCGGACCGAACACGGCGATGAAGATTGGCTGACGAGACATGGCGAGGTACACGCCGAAGAGTCCTGCAAAAATAAGGTAGCTCGCGACCCCCGTCAGGAGCGCGAGACCATCTCCCGTCAGGAAACCAGACACCATCTTGAAGAGACCGTCGATAGCGAAAGATATCGCGATAAAAATGCCTAAGAAAGAAAAAACACCGACGTGACGAAAGTTCACTCTCTCTGAGATTCCGTTAAGGGTTCCCTTGAATCCGTCATACGCCGTCGCTGTTATTTCCCTCGTATCGTCGTCAAGGATGGTGACATGCTTCCCTTTCTTAAATGCCGCCCTGAACAAGGCTAATATCATAGGGTAATCGTTCTTAAACGCTTCATATCCTCCTAACTCTCGGTAGCACGCCCTGGTGAACAGCAAGTACTCTTCTTTCGCGATGGTCTGGCGACGCATGAGAAAATCTAGACTGAACCACGATGCAAAGCGCAACGCGAAAAACAGGAACAGCAGCGGCCACTCCCCGACACCGCTGATTATGGGATACGGGAAACGAGCCATGAGATCTGAATGTGTCTCTAGAAAATGAGACACGGAATGCGTCAGGCTTTCCGGGGCGTGTCGCACATCGGCGTCCGTTACTAAGATCAGTTCTCCTTCTGCCTCACGCACGAGATGGCTGACCACCCATGTCTTTCCGGTCCACCCCTCTTGTATCGGAGGTATGTCGATCAGTCGTATCGGGTGATTCCCTTTGTTCTCGCTCACCGCTTCTCCTAAAAGAAGGCTGGTGTTATCTACAGAGGCATCGTTCCCGATGATAATTTCTAGGTTCGGATACTGTAGCGAGGTTAACGACGTTATACATCCTTTGACATTCTTCTCCTCATTCCGCATTGGAACGATAATTGATACTAAAGGATACTGGAGACCACTCTCTGCTACGCTCAATACGCGCGATGGTCTGAAGAAGAAAAGGATGAAGAGGATGGACTCAACAAGAATAAGGGACGAGAAATCGCTACTTATAGCAGAAAAGACAAAAGAGGATAGCAGGAAAAGCGCCCCTATCTTTAAAATGGCCATCGCAATACCTTTATTGTTCGTAACCATACAATCTAAATCAGGAACATGGTTAGTATACCCCCCGCAATGAGGTGCAATGAGATGAAATTACGATACCAATAGAGGAATCGAGTTTCTGGATTGTGCCAGAGTTGAGCTAAGAAAAATATGACGTACGGCAGGACCGCGAGAGACACGTACCAGATTCCCGCGACCGAGGAGATTACGAGTATGGCACTACATAGCAAAACGCATACCTGGATATTGGCACGTATTGATCCCAAAACGGTAGAAATCGTTCGTATCCCTGCGTCTCGGTCATACTCGATGTCGCCAGAAGAAGAATAGATATGCATCGTGATGCCGAAGAGAGCCATGAGCACTACCGCCAATAGACTAGGTAGTTGACCACCAGATGCTAGGTAATATCCGAAAACACCCCAGAAGTAGTAATTGAGAGCGAAAAGGAGATCTGCACCCGGAACCGCTTTAAACCTGAACGGGGGAATATTGTAGGTCAGGATTATAAGGAACCAGATGATTGATCCTGCTTTGATGAAGAGCGGAAGTTTGAAGAATAAAAATAAGAAGGTCGCGGCCGAGATAGCGGCAACTCCGAGGAGCATACTTCTGTCGCCCATACTGCTTTTCAGTTCAAACCCTTGTTTCTTCGGATTCTTGATATCAGTTTCGTAATCGAAAGCGTCATTCAAGGCGTAGAGAAACAAATTTGCCGGGAACGTGAGCCAGAGGAAGAGATACAGGAAGGCCGGGTCTAAGAAGAAATTAAAATCTCTATGCCAAAAGAGGAACCCGAACGCGAATGGCCCTGCGGTATACATCCATATCCGCGGTCTTGAAATAGCAAGAATCCGTTCGAGAACGGCTATCTGTTTTTTAATGATTCCAGTATTGCTCATGTGTTCCTCTAGAAAGACAATCGTCGCACAGAGAAATGTACGACGATTGTTCTTCGAACAAAACCGCCCGGATTAGAGGATTGAGCTGCAACCACCGAAATGAGGCTTCTGAGCCTTTGTCGGATCGCACGTGTTACTTTCTGCAACACGCAGTTTTTGACTGTCCTTGATACCCGCAGCAACATATCCCTGAACCTTCTGGAAGGCGGTACTCGCCACGCCAACGAGAATGCCAACGAGAACCACAACCGAAACTGTTTTATAGCTTTTCTTCATACGAGAAATGATATCACGACTTGAAAAACCGCTTAAAAGTTATCCCCAAGACTGCGGAAGCATACAGGCAAAAAGAAAGAGCGGAAGGTGCCATACCTTCCGCTCTCATTCGACGCATCTGCATAGATTCATCCTGTCTTGGCGGTACCGGGTACCGTCTTGCTCTGCACGGCCTTGACGACCTCCGTCACCACGTCGGCGACCACGTCTTGTGCTTTCACCTTGCCCAGGACGCCGTTGATCTTCCTTTGGACGACACCGACCGCACGGTTGGAACCGAACTCCTTGATGAATGTCCTGGCAACGATGAGGTCTTCATCCGAGCTCTGGTTGATCATCGTGAAGATTATGGGCACCGTGATGCCGCCGTCCACCGTATCCTTCACCTTGCAAGGACCGGACGTGATGACGGTCGAGACGACAAAACCGGAGTCGGTCAGTCCCTTCTCAAGCCCGTGCACGAGCACGTCGGTCTCGCTCTTGATGAAGTCAGAGAAATCATCTCGCGCGGCCGGCGACTGGCTGGAAAAAACCGTTGATTGCTTAACGTAGCAAGCGATGACGACGACCTTGGTAGCCGATGGAATGGCCATACTCGTTTCGGGTGATGAAGATTGAGCCGCTGTACAACCCGAAAAGACGAACAGCAACATCAGTAACGCGCGAATAGCGTTCATGTCTCTCTCCTTGAATGGGTGTTTCGGGGAACAACTTAACCAAGGATAATGCTACCACACATTACATAAAAAAGCAACCCCCTGCCCTCACGGCTAGAACTCCTGGTACTCCGGAACTACGTTTACCATGACTGATTTCGGAGGTACCGAATCCCCATCGACAAGCGACTGACAGGTGATAGTAAAGATACTTTGAGTCGTGATAGTGGTCGGGAACGGAGAGTTCATTGAGAATATACGACTCTCGTCGGTATCACCACTCGCTATTGTTTGTCCGCCGGGGCTAGCCACAACGCACGACTTCACATCTTTCCCGTTCCACGAGATAGTCGACTGTACGCCGGCACGCACGCGAACTGGATTCGCACTAATAGACACCTGCGGAGTGAACACGGTTATCGTCAGTGTCGCCAACTGACCATAGGAGCCGCTCGCATCGGCACAATGGATCTGGTAGGACGTATTCTGAGTGAGTGGCCCCGTATCGAGATTGCCTGAGGGAGGCACCTTCACGTCCTGTTCGCCTCCCTTCCACACACAGTATTCTGCACCCGGAGAATCCCACGTAAGCGTCGTTGATTTGCCCGAGTTGACGGCGTGTCCCAAAGCAGAGAGTGTCACCGCTGGACCGGAACATCCTGATTCTGGTGGTGCGCCGTACGCGAAACTACCGCCAATCTTACAGCCATTTGTCCCAGTAGCGGGGTCAGTCTCAAACGCCCCCTTATACGCCTGGCCGCAGGAATTCACTGCGCCGTAGCACTCGTCGCCAGTTACCGCACCTGCGGCAACGCTATAGGTGCTGTTCGGATTCCCACCATCATCACCACAAATCAGTCCGGTCACACATTCGGCGACAATCATGGCGACCTGATTTATAGCAACAGCGGCCGCGACAGTCCCTACCTCGAGAGCACCGCCCAATGCGCCATACGTGAGAAGGCCGTCTTCTGTTATGAAGGTAGACACTCCTCCGAGAGTCGCATCAAAGCCGGCAAACAATTCTGGCGCGGCGACAGCGACAGCGACTATGACGGCGGCCATAATGACTGCTCCAATGATGTCGCTCGACGCGTATGCGATGGGAGGCCCAAAGGAAACCGGCGAGACTCTGGATGCGGAGATTGTGACTCCAGAGAAGAGAAGAAAGAGACTTACAAAGATACCTGCGATACCGAGACCGATTCGCCGCATGTGCATAACTCGTAGTATATCGCAAGATAATGCCATACAATAAGTGTTATCAACATAGTATGTACCCTACATCTGAATCTGAACCCGACGTAAATCTTACTCAGCAACGCAGCAACGTACTTATTTGGGGCGGAAGTATTCTCGTCGTCCTGCTTATTGGAGCTGGAGCCCTCTACGTATACATGAAGGTTCTCCCTTCGAGAACGGGCGAACCATCTGGCACGAGTTCGACTTCACAAACACCTCCCCAAATTGTCGACTTCAAGCAGACGAATACCGCTCCAGGGACCTCTAAATATATCCTTCCGAAATCAAAGGTCACTCCTCTTTACTACTCGATCTACAACAACATAGCGAACGAGACGACGGCGTTGATGCGCGCCTATAAAGACGAGCTATTCCCTCTTCTTACACAGTCACAGACTGCCGTTAAAAATAAAGACTATGCTTCGTTGAAAACGATTGGCGACAAGGTAAAAATTATCAATGATGCCCAAAAGGTGCGGCTCGCAACGCTCTCTGGCGACTTCGATAATCTCGCTGCTGCCAGCAAGACTCTGACCGATCAGGAGACGGTACTTTTGACGAACAATTTTGTCACGACTGGTAAAGTCATGGTCGCCAAGTACTCTGTCATGGCAACACTCGTTGACAGTATGCTGACCGGAAATGTGTCCTCCGATATTGTTACCAAAATGCAGACTGCCTCAAGCGCCTTAGCACCCGCAACTACCTCGTTCTTCACTGAAGCCACGAAACTATCTGATTACTTCACCAAGACCATCCTGAGTGACGCGAAAGAATATCTCGCTACCCACCCCGTAGCGACCTCGACCGTTAAGAATCAATAAGAGTTCTAGGAACAACTAAAATCCCTTTTCTGCCTACCAGTACAAATAAAAAAGGGGACGGACTTGTCCCCCCCTTCCTCTCTAGGCCCAGAGAACATCACATCTTGAGATGCTTTTCGGCAATCTGCTCGCCGTCGCGATACATCGTGATGCAAGCCATTGTTGCGACCTGCTTCAGCAGAAGCTTATCGCGAGCCGTTTCCATCCCGGCCGGCGTGAACACGCGGTACGCCTTGACGACTTCAGCGATGTCGAAGGGTCCCTTGACCCTGCAGGCCGCGTCCATCCGTGCCATGTACTGGCGCGAAGCGGCGATGACCGACTCCTTGTATTCGTTCACCGTGACGTCTTCGATGGCAGCGGGCCAATCTTCTCCGCACAGCGCCGCAATCGTTTTGCCGGCAAGGGAGGCCTTCTCCTGCTCCTTGAGCTTCGCTGCCTTCTTTTCGGCGATGGACGCGATGGTGGCGGCGGCGCTCCCTGCGGTCCACACGGCCTCGTTGATAACCATCGAAGGAGCACTCTTTGCTGCGGGTGCCGCCTGAGCGCTGGCACTGACGAGGGCGCACGCGGAAATAATCACAAGCATCGTTGTCTTCATAGCTGTCTCTCCTGTAGGTGTTCATGAAAACAAGGCGACCCGCCCTGTTTTATCCGGGGCTCATAGTACAGGTAAATAAATAGTTGTCAATTGGTCCGCACAACTCCCTATCCTCCTCTGCTTGCTATAGACCGCTCAACTGATCGATGTCCGCTTGGAATCGAGCGGCAAACCCCATCACCCCGTCGCCGTAGAATGCGTACGCCGGATTCTTCGCACCAGTCCACCCGGCGAAGTAGCGGAGTGCGGCGAGCCGTTCAGCAGCTGGCGTACGCGCGTCGGCGCCATTATCCGCCATGAGCATGGCGGTCGCCATGATAGCCACCTCTGCGTTCCACGGATTCGATGGTTGCGACGCGCCGAGAAGCTTCCGTACGCGGTCCTTGCTTGCGACGTACTTCCATGGACCTTCCCAGAAGTTCGTGACGCTGGAGGATGGCGAACACCCATTGGTATTCACGTTGACGAATCCGCCATAACAAACCCACGTCGAGGGGATGAATTGTCCGGGACCCATCGCGCCGCCCCACCCGTACCACGGTTTCTTCGAGACGGGCATTTTATCGGGGTCGAGACCGAGCGCCTGCGTGATGTACACGAAGACCGGTTGATCGCGCTTCGGCGCCATATCGACGCGCCAGGTGCCGGTACCGAGATTCTCGCCGAGGTTCGTCTCCTGCTTGAGTACGCCGAGCGTCAGTGCGGCACGTGTCCCGGTCGCTCTCTCAGCTGCTTTGGCATAGGTGAGCGCGAGCCCGAATGGAATCGATGCGCTGTCACGCAGCATGAAGAGCTCCGACCGTATCTGAGCAGCCGTTCTCCTCGAAGCCGTGATGAGCTTCTGATAGTTCGCTTCGACGCCTTTCGTCTGCGAAAGGAGCTTCTGCTTCTCTTTCTCCTGCGCCTGCACCTGCTGCTTGGCGAGCTGCGCAAGCGTGCGCAACTGTTCCTGTTCAGCAAGCCGAGCTTGAAGTGCTTCCTTCTCTGCTTCGGTTGAGGCGCTCGTCTTCTCTATCTGATTAAACGACTCCGCAAGTGCGCTCTTGATAGAAGTGAAAGCGTCGAGGTCGCTGAAGAATTCCGAGACGCTCTGCGACCCGAGACCGACACTGATGGCAGAATACTCATCGATCATCTGCGTCTGCCGTAATATTTGCGCGAGTGACTCCTTCTCTGCCGTGAGACGAGCAGAAAGCTGTGAAAGCGTCTTGTTTCGCACACCGATATCGCCATTCAACTTCGTGATAGTGAGGTTAATCGCCTGGATCTGGAGCTGTGTTTTCTTTATTTCTGCATTAAAAGCGTCTATCTGAGTCTGCAGCGTCTGGTGCTGATTCTGCGCGACATCGAGCAGTTTCTGCTGTTCGACTATTTCAGCCTCGATGACATTCAGCTGGTTCTGCAGCTGTTGCTGCCGCTCCGTGACGGCCTGCATCGCGCTCTGCGCGTGTACCGTTGGCGGCAACGCGGCGTATATACAGAGGGAAATCAAAAATAAAAACCGACGCATCGTTCGGTTAGTGTACCATGGCGCCCTCCGCGCCATGACACATCATGTAGACGTTGTTAGCTTGCTGCCTCCTCTGGTGCAGCTTCTTCCTTGCCCTTCTTCTCAACCTGGACTGAGGAGATATCCGCAGGAGCGGCTTCTTCCTTCTCGGCGATGACTTCCTGCGCAAGAGCGACGACTTCTCCTGATTCGGAGATGAGTTCGACACCCGCAGGGAGCACGAGATCCTTCGCATGGATCTGATCGTGCACGGCTTTAAGCAAAGAAAGATCCACGGTAATAGCGTGTGGGAGATTCATCGGATCAGCCTTCACTTCCACTTCATGAAGCACCTTCACAATGTTTGCCCCGGCTTCTGCTGCTGCCGATTCGCCCTCGAAGACGAGCGGAATAGCGACTTGCACCTTCTCGCCCTTCGTCACCGCAAAGAAATCGACATGCTGCGGGCGGCTGGTGAGCGGATCAAAAGAGATCTCATGAATGAGCGTCGCGAGCGGTGCACCGAGTCCCGTAAGCGAAACGATCGTCGCTTCACCGGCTTCTCGTAGGACCTTTTCAAAGACGCGCGCGTCTACGGTGATGGGAATCGATACTTGATGCCCGCCGTACACCACGGCAGGAATAGAACCCGCGCGGCGCAGTGTTGCTGGTGTCGCGGCAGTTATGTCGCGCTTTTCTACATTCAAACTAAGCATATGCCCAAATATACGGGAAACTGCGGAGAAACGCAAACGACTCTGTCGCTCGTGCAAACCAGGATATACACGAGACTACGAATAGAGTTCGTCGTGCGTGCCGATGTCGGCGAATATGAAGGCAGTCTTTTGTAACTCTTTGAACACGACACGAACATCGCCCGTTACGTTGAAACTCTCGTACCCCTTGTATGCTCCATGGAGTGCGTGGATGGCAAGGCGCGGGTCGTCCGGATTCTCGAGGAAGAGGTCCTTTCGGACCTTAAACGCTTTCTTCAGCTTCTCTGGGAGCTTCGCGTATCGCTTCTCGAAATGCTTGTGGAGGATGATGCTCCGCGCGCCCTTCATAAGGAGTCGAGATACGCGTCCATCTCTTTCCCAGCGCTGAATGCTGGCGAGAGGCGCTTCTTCGCCTTCAGGTCCTTCTCGACTTCCTTGAGAACGCCTTCGAGATACGAGGTCATGCGCGGCTGTGCGGAGAACTGCACCTCTCGCGTACGTACGAACTGTTTGAGAGAGGCGGTAACGATTGCCGAAAGCGAGAAGCCGAGTTCTTCAGCAAGCTCCTGTGCCTCCTCCTTCAGAGAGGGTTCCGTCTTGATGTTAATCATGGCCACTTTCATACCAGAAGTATATACCTCTGGTATTTATCGTCAAGCGTCTTATCCGAGGGCGGCGGAGACTTTAGCAAGGCGCTCTAGGAATGCTGCGCGGGCGGCGGGGACATTCTCCTCCTTCCCTTTCCAGAGAGTGAGCTCCTCCTCCTGGAGGGCGCGGGCGTATGAAAAGGTAATCGGCCATGGAGCGTTCATCTCCTTCGCGTGCCGAGCTATTGCTCGCAAATTATCGGTCGCTTGATCCGGCGTCTGTCCGCCCGAGAGAAAGACAACACCCGCAATCTGCGATGGAACGCTTTCGGAAAGCGCGGCGAGCGTATCAAGAGCCACTTCTTCCGGCGTATCGCTTTTTCCGCTCTCGCTCCCCGAGAGCACCATCGACGTCTTGAGGATGATGCTCGCGCGGTCGACGGCATGCTCCGCAAGCACCGAGAAAAGCGTTCCTAGCGTCTCCGTCATGACGGCTCGGGCCCGCTGGCGACTGTGTTTCCCTTCATACAGCAGTTCCGGTTCTAGGATAGGCACGAGTCCGGCACTCTGCACTTCTTTCGCATAGCTCGCGAGACGTTTCGCATTCTCGTGCAACGCGAGCGGCGTCGGCATATGATCGCCGTCGATGCGAACCACGGCGCGCCATTTCGTGAATACGGCTCCCTGCTCCTTATAGAGAGCTAACCGTTCGGGGAGATCGAGAAGTCCCTGTGTGAGGAGTTCCTGCGGACTCTCGGGGAACGGCTCAGTACCGAGGTCCACCTTCACCCCTGGCAGGATGCCGCGAGCGAATAACGATGCGGGAAACGGCTCTTTATCATCGCCCTTCTCGGTCAGTGTCTCGGAAAAAAGTATAATGCCGGAAAGATACTGCTCGATACCGTCTGCTCCAAAGAAAAGATTGCGGTACTGCCGCCGCATCTCTGCGCCTGCGCCGATGCCGTAGGAAGCAAGGCGCGCTGTTGCCGTGTGCACGCTCTCATCGGCGGCGAGAATGCCTTTGCCCGGAGCAAAGAGCGAACGCGCGGTCGCGACAAGATCAGTCATGCTCATATTCTATCACTCTACGGAGCGTGGTACACTTTTCCCTATGGACTTCATCGCTATCGGCGACACGACCGTCGACGAATTCATCAAACTGAAAGAGGCTCGCGTGAGCTGTGATGAGAACGGAGAGCATTGTACGCTCTCAATGTCATGGGGCGACAAGATTCCCTATGAATCTTCCGTGCTTATCCCGGCAGTGGGAAACGCAGCGAATGCCGCTGTGGCTGCTGCCCGTCTCGGCCTCCCTTCTGGATTCGTTTCAAACGTCGGCAAAGACCGGTTCGGGGAGGAAATCATCGCAACGCTTGCTCGGGAAAACGTCGATACCCGACATATAGCGATCAATGAAGGCATCCCGACCAATCACCACTACGTGCTCATGCTCGACGCCGAGAGAACTATCCTCATACGGCACGAAGCGTATCCCTATGCCATCCCTGAGGGGTTCCAGCCACCTTTGTGGATTTATCTCTCTTCTTCGAGCGAGCATTCGGAGGCGTTCCATGGCGAGCTCGCGACTTGGCTTGCTGCACACCCGGAAACGAAGCTCGCGTTCCAGCCAGGCACGTTCCAAATAGCGATGGGCAAAGAGAAGCTCGCACCGCTCTACGCCCGCACGGAGCTCGTCGCCTGCAATAAAGAAGAAGCGGAACACATCCTCGGTCTCGGCACGACCGACACGCGAGAGCTTCTCGAGAAAATGCATGCCCTCGGTCCGAAAATCGTGGTCATCACTGACGGGCCACGTGGGGCATACGCATCCGATGGCACGGAGATGCTGAAAGTCCCTATGTATCCTGATCCGAAACCACCCGTAGACCGCACGGGAGCCGGTGATGCTATGACATCGACTGTCGTAGCGGCGCTTGCGCTCGGGAAATCGCTCCATGAAGCGATGCTCTGGGGACCAGTGAATTCTATGTCAGTCGTACAGGAAGTCGGTGCCCAGAAGGGTCTTCTCACACAGAAGCAGATAGAAGAGTATCTCGCTCTTGCTCCCTCGGAGTATCGCGTCGAACCGCTTTAATCTGTTACGGCCGATTCTTGAGAATTGACTGCTGGAGATCAGCGTATGTCGCCGAGCTGCCCCCGAAAGAAGTAGCGAGTGTATCTGAATTGGCGAGATGCGTGATGAGCATCGTCGCGGCTGCTCCGGCAACCGTGATGGTAAGCGCTGCAAAATAGGAGTTTACCTTTCCTCTCATAGGTTTTTATTATACATGAATAAGCACTCGCACCGCGTCTTTGATATGAGGAGCATCGAGTCCGTAATGCGCGAGAAGTTCTTCAGGCGAGCCTGATTGCCCGAACTGATCCTGAACACCGAGAAGGCGCATTGGTACTGGATGTTTCTTCGCCAAGAACTCTGCAACCGCACTCCCGAAACCGCCTGCAACCTGGTGCTCCTCGACGGTGACGACACACCCTGCCAACTTCGCCGCGTCGAGAATAGCTTCTTCATCGAGCGGCTTCACGGTTGGGACATGCACGACGATAGTTGCGATGCCTTCCTCAGAAAGCTCGCGCGCGGCCGAGAGTGCGACATAGCTCAAGGAACCCGTCGAAAGGATTGCCACCTTCGGCGCATTCCCTTTGAAAAGCACGAGCGCCTTCCCTATCTGGAACGGCGTAAGGGCGGTCGTAAAGACCGGTGTTGCTGCGCGACCGAAGCGGATGTATACCGGCCCGTCCGTTTGAGCCGCTGCGATAGTCGCCTTTCGCGCTTCCTCCGCATCGCCCGGGACGAGTACCGTCATGCCCGGTAGCATACGCATCATGCCGATGTCTTCGAGCATCTGATGTGTTGCACCGTCCGGACCTACCGAGACACCAGCATGCATGCCGCATATCTTGACTGGCACTTGGTTGAGCGCAATCGTCGTACGAATCTGCTCATAATTGCGGCCGGGATTGAATGCCGCGTAGCTTGCGATGAACGGAATCTTCCCCGCGGCAGCCATACCGCTTGCCACCGTCGCCATGTTCTGCTCGGCAACGCCCATCTCGATGAATCGATCCGGAAATTCTTTCTGGAACCACTCTGCGCGCGTGCTCTCGGAGAGATCGGCACAGAGCACGACGATGCGCGAATCGTGCTTCCCTGCTTCCACTGTCCCTTTCCCGAATCCGTCCCGCGTTGGTGCTTTTTCAACCTGATCGCTCAGAGCGGCAGGAGCGAGTTTCGCGGAAGGGTTAATCATGGACCAAAGGAACTCTGTTTATGGACACGCTGATACTGAAACCGTCGGTAGTGCGGTCGCGTATGACTTCCCCACGCCGGTATGATCAACGCACCAATACCCACCCGATGGTAACGCGGCGGCGGCGACATAATAGGTGCTGCCGGCGATGCAATCCACATTCCCCGACCCGTTTGCACTGTCAGCCGTTGCAAGCGCCTTAGCGACGGTCGAGTTACTGAACATTCCTCCCGTGCATGAGGTCGCGGCGCCCGAGACCCATGTCTGCGAGCCATACGAGTTGCTGCCAGTCGTCATGTAATAGAGCTCTGCCTGTGTTCGTATGGTATTGAGGTTTGATTTGACCGATGCGTCATTCCCTCGTTCGCGGGCGGTGCTGAGCGACGCAAGCACGACCGATGAGAGGATGCCGATGATAGCGATAACGACAAGTAATTCTATGAGCGTGAAGCCGGAAGATTTAACTCGCTTCAGACCGTGTGTCATGTTGTTGTTCATATACGGAAAGTATACATCATGTTTAGTTACGAATATTCGTGCGGCACCTTCCCGCCCAGGGTACGGATCTCTTTCAGGAACCGTTTCCCTTCTTCGGCCGTCGGTGGCTTACCGTGCCAGCGATAGTCGAATTCTATCTCGGGCACGCCCTTGCCGGGGATAGTGTGCGCAATAATTAGAGTCGGCTTCTCGTAGATGGCTTTCGCCTCTTCAACCGCGCCGATGAATGCGGAGATATCGTTGCCATTCACTTCGAGCACATGCCAGTTGAACGCGCGATACTTGTCAGCAATCGGCTCGAGCGGCATCACGTCTTCGGTCATGCCATCGATCTGAATATTATTCCGGTCCATGATTGCGGTGAGGTTATGGAGCCCGTGCTTGCCGGCGAACATGATTGCTTCCCAGGTATTCCCTTCCTGCTGTTCTCCATCGCTCATCATGCAATACACGCGTTGCTTCGTGCCGTCCATACGAAACGCATAGGCCATACCCGATGCCTGCGAGAGGCCTTCACCGAGAGGGCCCGAAGTGGTCTCAAGCCCGGGCAGGCGCAATCGCTCTGGATGTCCTTGCAACCGACTACCAAACGTTCGCAATGTGAGGCACTCTTCTACCGGGAAATACCCCGCATGCGCCATCGCGGCATACCGCACCGGGCAGGTGTGGCCATTACTTAGTACGAGCCGATCACGCTCCTCCCATGAGGGATCTTCCGGACGGTGGTTCAAAATATGGAAATAGAGTGCCGCGAAGATATCCGCCATGCCCAGAGGTCCCGCCGTATGCCCGCTTCCCGCGTTCACGAGCATCTGGATGATTGTCTCGCGGATAGCTTCCGCTTTTGCGTCGAGCTCTGTCAGTACCGAATCGGTAAGTGCCATCGTCCCAGTATACCCTGTCACACGCCGAAGGAACTTCGGAGCGACTCGAATTTCTCTATCTCTGCTGCTGGATCGTCTACGCGCAGGATGGCAGAGCCGACAACAAGGTTCGATACGCCGCACGCGATAAGCTCCCGCGCGGACTGGAGCGATACGCCGCCGTCGACCTGTACGGGTATCTCCGGGTGCCGCACATGGAAGAGACGCACTTTCTCGAGCACACGCCGATCGAAAGGTTGCCCCTGCCGCCCTATCCGTGCGATGCCCATGAACTGCACGTAGTCGATTGTGTCGAGATACGGCTCGATAAGCGAAAGGTCGGTTGCTACATTCAGCGCGATGCCAATCGCGATGAGGTCGCACGAAAGGAAGCTATCCCCATAGCGCGCACGGACCGAGGAGAGAAATTGAGTGAGGTCCATGACGCTCTCCGCATGAAAGGTGAGGCGCGATGCGCCGAGTGCTATCCACGACTCGGAAGCGCGCTCCGCATCGAGGCACATGAGGTCTATCTCATACGCAATGCGGTCAAGGCACGGAAGCAGATTAGAAGCATCACGCAGTTCGAGCGGTGCGGTGTACGGCCAAGAGGCTGGTGTAGCGAACTTCCCGTCGACGACGTCTATCTGTACGCGCGAGACCGACGACATCTTCGCAAAGAGCGCGAGCTTCTTCTCGAGATCTTCGCGTGAGGTTGGGAGTACGGCCGGGACGGTGAGACTCATGTCGTAAGTATACTTCCTTTATGAATCCGGTCGGGTGGCAAACGTCACTGGCCGCCGCTTCCCACGATGTAATTAAGCACGCTGCTGTCCCACCCGCCGAAAACGCCTGAGCAACTATTAACGCTCGCTGAACTATATTCAAGGCGCGTCGCGAGAATGTAATTGGTATTCACCCCTGGCGTATAGGTATAGCCGCAACTCCCGTTCGGTTTGTATTGCGAACAATAGTAATAGCCATACTGGTTGACGGTATTTATCGGATCGTACGGCATCTTCCCGATGTACGTGGAAGACAGGAGTGTCGGCCACGGAGCGGCATAAAATCCATTCGAAGCTGCGCCGCAGACATCCGGATAGTGGCCGTTGCTTGTGTAGTAAATCTCAAGAGCATTCTGAAGCTGATGAATATCGGCGAGTCTTTTCGCATCTCGTGCTTTCGAACGGGCAGTATCCAAACTCACCAGCACGACGCTTGAAAGGATGCCGATGATAGCGATAACGACGAGGAGCTCGATGAGAGTGAAGCCTCTCTTGTCTGTATGGATTTTCATACGCATCACCGCGCCACGGGAGTGGTAGCCGTGAACTGATTCATCTGCTCCACAGAAGCGCGGGTTGGCCTTTCCTGCGCAGGACCACTATGGGAAAACAAGAAGAATGAGACGATGAGTCCCGCTGCCGCGAGCCCGAGGAGCACATACTCCGCCTGCTTGTCGGAGGAAACGATTCCCGTCGCCAGCACAAACCGTATGAACAGCGGTTTCTGATCCGTGTACCGACGTGCGATATTCCCTTCCTCAAAATTGATGTCCGCCATGCCAGTAATTATACTGCTACTAGAACTTCGCGAGGCGACGTGTATGCCGCGAAGAGACTGAGAACGGCTCCTCGAGGAACAGACGCACAGCTTCGACGGCTTCTTTCCCTGAGACGAAGCGCGCACCGATTGAGAGCACGTTCGCATCATTGTGTTTGCGCGAGAGTCGTATGACATCATAGCCGTCTTCGGAATGCCCGCCTTCTATTTCGAGCGCATCCGTCACCTTCATCTCTCCATAGAATACCGCGGCACGGACGCCCAGGACGCGATTTGCACACATCGCCTCGCCCTGCCCGCTCCCTCCGACGATAATCCCGAACGCGCCCGGCTCGTCCGCCACGCGCTTGGCAAGCGGCAGTATGAAATCCGGATAATCATCTTCCGGATTGAGATCGAGCGCACCCATATCCTCAACCTCATAGCCGCTCATACGCACCTGCTCGGCAAGCGCGTTCTTGAGCGCGAACCCGGCATGATCAGCGGCGAAATAGACCTTAGGCATATACAACAAAGTATAACCCGAATTCGTTATAGAAAAACCTCGTTCCCTGCTTGCAATTCAGGAGGAGCTTGTCTATACTAATAGTACAAATGGCCACCAGGCCCCCGAGAAGCCCCGCCCTGTGCGGGGCTTCGATTTTCATACCCTTGGAAAGAATTGTTGAACCTGGGCGAGAATCTGCTTGAACTGACCCTTTGGCAGCTTGTACATGAGTCTCTCGAGGCGTTTGCTACTCATTAGCCGAAGCTGGGAAAGAATAACAGCCGAGTCCTGCTGTCCGGAAATCGGAAAGTAATACTGGTTTCGTTTATCGGAGGTCGTGAGTGGAAGTGCCCACAGCACATCACGATTGAATTTCTTGATGATGAGGACCGGCCGCTCGAATGTGTCGCCCCCGTCTTGTTCGTATCCGACATTAAGTCCGAGCGTGCACCACCACACTTCCCGTTCATGGAAGAATGGGACATTCCCACGGTCATGAACGATCTTCTTCCTCTCGTTCCATGTGTCAAAGTCTTTCGGCATCGCTCTATGCAGATACGGTACACTGAGGGCGCCTTATACTTTATACTTTGGCTGCTGCTAGCACATGCCTCACGAGACTTTCCGTATACCCCATCTCATTGTCATACCAGGCAAGCACTTTCACGAGATTTCCGTCAACCACGCGCGTCATGCCGAGATCAGCGATAGACGCGTATGGTTGTCCGACGATATCGCTCGAAACGAGATCGTCATCGGTCGTCGCGAAGATGCCTTCCCAGCGAGCGGTCTTCGCGGCAGTGCGGAGCGCCTCGTTCACTTCCTCGCGCGAGGTCGGACGCTTCGCGATGAAGGTGATGTCGGCTATCGAACCAGCGACCACGGGCACGCGGAGCGAGATACCGTCGAATTTCCCTGCGAGCTCAGTATACGCATCGGTCACAGCTATTGCTGCGCCTGTGGTCGTCGGCACGATGTTCTGCGCTGCCGCTCTGCCTTCTCGCATATCTTTTCGTGATGGACCATCGACAAGCGATTGACTGGCAGTATAGGCATGCGTCGTCGAGAGAATGGCCTTCTCGATGCCTATAGCTTCACCGAGTATTGCGATGACTGGACTTGCGGAGTTTGTGGTGCAGGAAGCATTGCTGGTTACCTGACACGTGGAAAGCTTCTCTTCATTCAACCCCATGAGCACGGTTGCACCGAGCGCTGAATCTCCTTTCGCGGGAGCCGTGATCACGACACGGCGTGCGCCTGCCGTGATGTGCACCTGCGCCTTCTCATAGTCCGTGAAGAAACCGGTCGACTCGACGACGACATCGACCGCAAGATCCTTCCATGGTAGATTCGCCGGATCTTTCTCCGAGAAGAACTTCACTTCCCTGCCATCGAGCCAGAGACTCCCCTCCCGTGCCTCAACCGAAAACGGTGCACGGCCGTACACAGTGTCATACTTGAGCAAGTAGGCGAGGTTCTCAAGCGAGCCGAGATCATTCACCGCAACGATCTCAATATCACGCCCAAAGGAGCGCCGTGCAAACGCACGTCCAATGCGACCGAACCCGTTGATAGCGACGCGAATAGCCATAGAAATGAATTAACTGATCAATGAGGAAAGTATACCATTCGGCTACGCTAACGGCCGAGGTTATAGAGAGCTTTTGCCTCGGTGGCGGAGAGTGCTCGGTTGTATATGCGGAAATCATCTATTTTGGCGGTAACCGGGGACTGCGATCCGGCGCGCATTCCCATATAGAAAGAATCATTCCCGAAGTTGTTCGTATTATTATAACTAGCCGGACGCGCGACTGCCGTTTGCAGGACCCCGTCAATGTATAGATTGACTTCATTTACTCCAAGTTGGCTCTTATCAAACAGAGCGACATAGTGGTGCCATACGCCCACAGACGGTCGAGTGTAATGAGCATACGAGTAATTCACATTTCCTCTCAATCCGACGAGTATATACCCGCTCGAGTCATCTGGTCCAACAATGTAACCAGTAGTACTGGTATTAAAGTTTGTACTGGCTTCTGCTAATACACCGCTGACGTTACTGTAGGAGTTTTTGTGCATCCACCACGAAAGGGAGATAGTGTTTGTCCCGCTGAGATCAATCGCTGAATCTGTTAAGTAACTACTTCCTCCGTTGAAATTTAATGCCTGCCCAATCTTACCGATGACCGGAGCGGAGCTCGTACTCATGCCGCTGATGGTAAGATCATTCCCTGCCCCGCTTCGATCAAACGCCTTACTCGTCCCCCAATTCATATCCTTGCCATCGAAGGACCAGAGGCCCACGAGCCCGCTCGTGAGCGAGCCGCCCACGGTGTTGGTAGAAGTGTTTATCACTGTCGCGGTAGACCTGTAGAGCGCATTGATTTCCGTGGCAGAAAGTGCGCGGTTATAAATACGAGCATCATCAAGAAGCCCATTTATATTCCTCCCTGTACCGCCAAGAGCCACCTCGCTCAGTATGAGGGGATAACCAGCATCATCTAATGCACTCGCTCCGACGGAGCTGTAGGTCTGAACGAGTGTTCCATTTTTATACGCCTTGAGCGTAGAGCCATCGTAGGTGAAGTAGAGGAAAGACCATTGGTCACCTGAGACAGAGAACGGGGTGTAATATGAAGAAAGCCCATTTAGACTCACGAGAATATCATTGGTTGATCTGTTAATACCGATGGTAAACCCTGTTGATGCAGTGGCACTCCAGAAAGAGCCTGGTGATCCCTTTCCGATAATCCCCCTGTTCGTCACCCCAGAGCCCCACCCAGCGCTCGCCGGTTTAATCCAGAAGCCGACAGAAAGATTGTTTCCGAGGTTTAAGGTCGCAGTTCCGGCGCTCATGTATTGATTCGTACCATCGAAGTTCAGCGCTTTGCCGAGCTTGCCAGTAGCCCATGTCGGACCGCCCGCGAGGGTGCCTGTATGCCCAAGCCCTGAAGAATCATTCGCTTTGGTACCGGTCCCTTCGTCAAACGTCCATGCGCCGACGAGACCAGTCTTGGTCGGAGCTTTCACGGTCGTCTGCGGTATCGCAGCACGAGAGGTCGCTGAGCTGGAGGTCGTCATTGCCGTGAGCTGCGAAGTCGTAAGCGCCTTCGGCCACACTTTCACACCACGGATGGTTCCGAACCACGGGTACAGACCGCCGGTGAAGCTCCCTATATAGAGATTTGAGCCGAGACCGATATCACCATCGAATGATTGCGCCGTTCCGACCGTCCCATTAAGGACAGACCTCGCATTTCCGCCCCACACGACAGCGACCCGAGAGAGCGCGGTGGTCGGTGTAAATGTCGCTAGAGTCCTCTCTGCCGTCCCGTCGTAGAATCGGAGCGACGACGTGTGCCCGTACATGATCACACCGGGGTTTCCGCCGAGGATGATGCTCTGCACGACGGTGACGGATGGCCAGGCCGAGGCCGTATAGGAAGCTGATGGCTCAGCGTACGCCGTCCCGAGCGACCCGCTTATATTCCGGCTTGTGGGATACGACAACACATCCGCATTACGGGTCGCCGAGCCCGTGGTCGTGGGAATGTAGGAGGAGGCGAAAGATCCAAGCTCAACCTGCCCGCCATAGAACACGGCGGAACCTTGGGCAGACACATCCCAGACTCCAGAGCTCTGGGTCGCGCTCGTTGCACCGGCCGGATGGGCGTAATGAACCCAACTTTCTGCCGTGGAATCAAAGGTTAACTGACAACGCCACCAGGAGGCACTGGCGCTTGAGCATGTCGCGCTCGACGTCACAACAGTGAATCCGGTGTACGCCGTCCAGACGGTCGCGATGCCATTGGTGGTATCAATAGTTGCTGCTGCCAGCTTCGTATTACTATTTGCAATCATGAGCGGATAGCTTGTCTGTGCTCCTGTTGTTTTCTTGATATACCACGACTGCGTGTAGGTGGCCGCTGTCAGTGTTATGTTCTGTTGGACATATTCTGCGAGGCTCGCGCTGTTGTCCGTCAGTGTCCATGCACTATTTGCCACACCATCCGGTCCTGTGACATTCTGAGTTGCCGATGGCGATTGTACCGCTAACCAGGTTGTCGTGAGGGCGTTGCTTTGCAACGCGAGATTCGTCCGCGTTCCTTCGGCGAAATATCCGAATGGTCCCGCAGAGTCCCAGAGACCGGTACCAGCAAAGACGCTCGCACCGCCGCTGATAGTCCACGTCTCTCCCGTGGTCCCGGCAGTCCACGTCGAACCGGAAGCCCAGGTATTCGGATTGAAGTTCACAGCGAGAGTCCCTGCGATGCCATTGTAGACCTGAGTGCGATAAAGTTTTCCCGACATAGGGAGGAGGGTCCCATTTGTTCCAAATGCACCGAGTGACATCGGCGACGATGTATCTGCCACTGTCCCTACCGTCACCGTCTGTTCTACTCCAAGAGAAGTCCAAGTAGCTCCATCCTCGGACGTATAGAAATTCACTTTCCCAGTTACAGGATTGTGTGTCATACGCACCCAGTGCGCTGTTCCATTTGCAAATGTGTTTACCGCACTAGAAGTGGCCGGAGTTAGCACGTTCACTCCATCGGTAGTGAATTGGAAATAAAGAGCCCCTGAGGAAGTAGAATCCACGCCAAACGTATACGACCTGCCACTAGCAGTATCCTTCGCTACTAGAGTCTGAAACGCTGTAGGCGTCCAATCATCGAGCGCGACGTATGCGCGTATGTCGATATCTCCCGTGATGCTGTTCACAGAACTATCTGGCGTGCTGAAGTAACTTCCGCTCGTGCCCGGCAACTGAGCAAACTTTGCGGTACTGCTGTTAATGGCCGGACCGGTGGCTTCGGTAACAACGTATGACGACGAGACGGTATTACCGTTCATCGTGGAGAAATACTTCACACCATCGACATTCGCGCCGTGATATGGAGCGGAAAGAGTGCCGATGGACACGTATTCGGACGGGTTCTGGTTGGATTGACCCGTGGTGGTAGTTTCTACTTGAGGATGCCACACCGATATATCAGCACTGTCGCTTGTCCCTTGTGCACCTCGCAGCCAGATATACAGCGACTCTGAGACTGTGATAGGACCAGGCACCGCATAGCGTTGCCACGTATTGGTTAGAGTAATCCCTGCGACCCCCAGTGCAGAACGGAACTGAATGGTCGGCGATCCTGAATTAGCTTTGAGCCAGACCGAGCTAATCACCGTGCCGGCCCCCTCATTGGGAATCGTAAAAAGAATTCCTGATCTATCATTAGTGGTGCTTCCCCCATTGAGAGCCATCTGCACACGAGTGGCTGTCAACGTCCCATCCGGAGCCGTACTGGAGTTAGAAGTTATGGTTGGTGAACTCCCCGTACCAGCACTAAACGCAGCCCCAGTCGTATTGAGGAGACGATTGCGAACGCGTCGCGCCCCCTGGAAGCGGGCTTCGCCGGAGAGAACGGGCCTGAGCACACCCTCGAAGTCCTGCACATACGCTGTAGTGGCACGAGTGAAGGTCGGGCTCCCTGAGCCCGCCTGAAGCTTGAGTGTCGACGTGAGGTCCGCCTGAAATGCAGGCTTGAGCGACGCAGTGATCGTGGCCGCGCTCACCGCAGACGGGAGCGCGAGCCACATAGCAGCGAGTACGAATATCGCCCCCTTCGCATACAGCTTCGGCGAGCCGAGGGAAATTCGAAATGATTTTTGAATATTAAAAATTGAACTCATAGTTTGATTATGACATGCCCGCGGCACCGGCTGCCGGTGCCGCGACGATGAACGCGAACAGCATCGCGCCGAACAGTGTCAAACACCGAGTGTTTGACACTGTTCTTATCCACACCTGCATTGACTTTTTGTTCTGAGGGAGTATCATGGCTTTATTAGTGGCTTCGGCCTCCGAGAAACCTCTCCCTTGTGGAGGGGTTTCGCTTTTAGCAGATTTCCAAGTGCTTCAATCACATTCTTAAAGTCTTCTTCTGACATCACATCAACCCGCCGTCGCAATCGCTTCGTACTCATCACACGAAGTTGTGTCAGTATCACCGAGCGATCTTCATTTTTGAATAAGAAAGGATAGTAAAATGGTGAATCTTTTACCGTTGAAGTGATTGGGACCGCCCAAAGCATTTCTTTATTAAAAATACGCACAATCAAAATCGGACGTTCGAAAGTGTCATTCTTCCCGTCTGTTTCTACTCCTACATTTACGCCAACAGAACACCACCAGACTTCCCTCTCTTTCGGAAAAGATTCATGCGACATTTTGTTTTCGTGCGCCTGCTTCTTTACTTCATTCCATCCGTCAAAATCTTTTTCCATAACCTTATTCCGACTTCCTGTGCGACTCAGATTTAACAGCAACAAAATCCATCACTATCTTATTCTCCTTCTTGCACCCATTGCAGACAAACTCCCCGCCAAACTCAAAAGCATATGGCAGG
The DNA here is from genome assembly GCA_964507275.1 of uncultured Candidatus Saccharibacteria bacterium. Taxonomy (GTDB): domain Bacteria; phylum Patescibacteriota; class Minisyncoccia; order Phycocordibacterales; family Phycocordibacteraceae; genus C7867-001. The sequence goes on along the minus strand of CAZDPG010000001.1, from coordinate 65,570 downwards.
CCGACATTGCCGAATTTCGCTGACTCCTCTTCAAAGTCGTTATCCTTGCCGCAATAAGCGCATGTTAAATTCTTGATGTAATAAGTGTCGCTCATGATTTCATTTTGAAAGTCTCTTCTCACGTTCCCCGCCCTTCAGGAAATTCTTTTTCGTCACGACAGATCGTCCGAGACGCTTCTCCAACTTCTTCCGCGCTCCGCCCGCGATTGCGCCGCCGGCTTTGGCGTCGCTAGCGAGCTTCGCGACGCCTTTCGAGTCTTCGGTGCGATGAATCTCGGTCGTGGCCCGCTCGCCGAGCATGTTGAAAATAAGTTCGAAGTCGTCCATGTGATCGCGCAGGTTTTCGCGCTTTAGCCCTTTCAACTTCTTGTACTCACTCGGCGTGACACCGAATGTCGCTTTAGATATTTCAGCGGTCAGGATCTCGTAATCCCTCTCTTCCTGCGCGCCGCGCTTCTGCCATTCGTCGGTCAATTCTTCGCGGATGACAATACCGCGCATACGCTTCTCGATCCAGTCTTCGCTATACCCCTTGAGCTTGTAGAGCATCCTCGTCCGTTTGGTCGCAAGCTCCGGATTTTCTATCTCCTGCACGCGCTCATACCCCACTCTGGCGAGCCATCGCTTGAAGGGCTCGGCTTTGGGAGAAGGGATGGATTGAACGATACGAAACGCATCTTCAGTGTTTGCGCAATCAGTTTCGTATTTCTTACCATCCGAGGACGGCAATTTCAGTTGCCGACAAATTGTAGACAACTGAATTCCATCCTCACTTTGCACTCGAATCTTCATCGCGTACCAATAATCCCTTGGCTTAGCACTGTCGGTCAGAGCCTCGATAATATCAACCACCGAAAAATACCACTCATTTTGGTACAGTATCTTGCGAACTTTTTTGTTCTTGAACAAAACTATCTTTGTTGTTTCCATTGTAGTTTCATTACGCATACCTTATATAGCTGGTGCGGGTTCTGGAGCAGGTGCGGGCGCAGGAGCGGCAGCCGCGACGACGGTCACGACGCGAGAGACCGAGCCGGTGTTGCCGGCGGCGTCAGTCGCGGTGTAGGTGAGCGTGTAGAAGCCCTCGGTCGCGGTGTCGACTGCACCAGAGACGGTGATGCTCGAAGTGATGTCGCCGTCAGTATCGTCAGTCGCTGTCGCGCCAGGATCGGTGAACGTATCCCCCACCGTGAGCTGCATCGCTGCCTCACCAGTGAGTGTTACCACCGGAGCGGTCGTGTCGGCAGACACTGGTGGCGTGCTACCCGTGTCGCCTGGAGCGGTTGCGCTACCGATTATGACCGAACGTGTCGCTGTAGCCAGGTTGCCGCGCGTATCTGTCGCAGAGTACGTGATGATGTACGTCGTCTGAACCGAGGTATCGATTGATCCTGCGGATGCTTCCATCTCAATGCCGTTTACGAAGGTGATATATGGAACGGAAGCGTCGACATTATCCGTGACCGTGACTCCCGGTTCGACGAATGACCCACCGACTGAGAGATGGAGCGGGTTATCGCCAAGGAGCGTGATGATCGGGGCCGTTGTGTCGAGTCCGCCGCTGCTTGACGATGATCCTGAGCTCACCGTCGGCGTCGACGTCGCAATCTGCCCTTCCGTCTGCACGAGGAAGTAATCGAAGGACACATCGCCCGACTGCGGCTCAGAGAGCACTACGCGGAACGAGCCGTTCGTCTTGTCCGAGACCCACCAACTGCCGATGACCGACGAGTTGAAGGTGACGAAGACCTTGGTTGATGGCATCACGAGCGAATTCGTCACCTGCGCAATCGTGTTCCCGCCGATAATCGTCACGCTGCCGGCACTGCTCGTGCCATCGGCGTCACGGCTTGCCACGAGCTGGCGGAACACGAGCGTATTGAACTGCGCGATACCATTCCGGATGAGTACGCCGAATCCCTCGAGTGCGCTTGCGAGCGATGACGTCGAGAAGGTAATCGGCGAGCCGCTTGCCGAAGAGACTGCCCCGCTCTCGAGCGCCTCCACGCGCGTTTCAAGTGAAGTTACGCGCACTTCTTCGGCGTCCATACGAGCGGCGAGAGCGTTTCCGGCCGTAAGGTTATAGGTTGCGAGCTTGTAGAGGTCTACGCCCAGTCCATCGGCCGTCAGAACGGCCGATGGTATCTCCGCCATGAGCGTCGTCGTCCCGATGCCCGATGCCGCCTCTGCGCCTGCGACATCCCCAAATGGAGAAATGAAAGAGTTTGCATGTACCTCACCGGTGACGGCGAGCGTGGTGCTCGCTCGCAGCATGTACGTGTTGTGCGCGAAGATGCCGTTGCCGACGAAGTTGTGCGTGCCATCGACCTCGATATCGTAGACGTGCTCCCGTCCGACAGGTCGTATGGAGACGATCTCGTCCCAGATAAGCTCGCCTTCTTTTGACGGCACGGCGACTTCCAGACCTTCCACGAGATCAGATACCTTGTACCAACCTCTCTTATCTCCACGCATTTTCTTAAGTGATGAAAGCATGATAATGATATTATAGCCTGACTTTGCCTGGCGCACCGACCTCTCGTGGCGCAGTATTCCACTTCTTCCACGATTGCTCCAGATGAAAGGTCTTTGTCCGGCTCTCGGCATACCGGGCGACGATCTCATCCAATATGTCGACATCCACCTTGGCCCCATACATGCCCTTGATGTGTTCTAGGTAGATGATCATCTTGTTGCAGCCGGACATCGCTTTCTCCAGAAGCGCGAGACCCTTTGCGAAGTCGCCAAAGCGGATAGAGTGCGCTTCGCCAATAGAGAGCGGGACCGTCATCGCGCAGTCGGTGACACCCTCTAGAAACGGGTACTTCAGCGTAACTAATTTCGGACGGATACTCTTCACCACAATGACGGAGCATTCCATCGTCTTCTGATAGATGTCCAGGTCACGGAAGGTTTTCACCGGTTTCCTCGGCGTAAACGCCGTCTTATATTTGGATTGTGCGTAGTTCATCGTCATATTTATGCAACTTTAAGCACGTCTTCGCGCGGCACCTCTGCCACGCTGCCGTCGCGGTAATGCACCTTCCGTGCCCGCTTCTTCGGCTGTAATTTCTTGACGATATGCAGAGGATAGAACTCGTAGAAATCCTTATCATCGAACCATGCGCACTTGAACTCGAAGAGTCGCAGGCCGGTGAGGCGCGAGAGCGCGAGTGCATACCACGTTAGTTGCTCAATCGGCTTCTCCTTGCTCGCGTTCGGCTTGTAATCGAGGATGTGCACCATACCGTTCCTGATTTGCACGAAGTCGATGTGCCCCGTTAATAATTTAGGAAATTGGCGCAGTTGCTTGTCTCCCTTGAGCAGGATGGCCGGCTCAATGCTCCCGTCAAAATCGGCACTGGGACGCGTAATCTTGAACTTCAATTCATTCTCCATATGCTCCACGTCTTCTCTCCGTATATACACCGGTACCTCGGTCGCCACCGTCACCGAGTCGTTCGCGATCATGAAGCGCTGGAGCGCCTCGTGGCGGTCTTTATTATCAGTCACGCTCCGCAAGACGAATTCGGCGGTCTTGTTCGCGAAATTCGATTTACTCTTCACTATCATGTCTGTCTTATCGAACTTGCTCCGGATCTCGCTCATGCGCTCGCCGTCGGCGAAATATTGGTGCGGCGTCTCGCTCGACACGTTGTCCAGATATTCCTTCAGCCGCCCGAAGCGGCGATTCCTGAACTCTTCCATCGAGAGCAGGGTCTTGGCGCGGTGGTAGCGGAAACGATAGAGCTGGCGATGCGCCATAGAGACCACCTCGATCATCTTCTGCGGCGGGAAGAGCTTGATAGCGTAGGGGCGCATGCGCTCAAACCTGCAAATCGGTTTATATTCTTCCACCCACGACGCCAGCGTGGCTGGCGTCGGCGGCAAAATATCTTTGAATTTTTCTTCCAAAATATGGCAGGTCTGCTCGAGCGTTAACCCCAAGTTGTAATAGCTGATGCCCTCCAGTATCACCGAGAGCGGGAATCTTTTCCCTTTCACTCTCTCGGCAGTAAATGTGCGGCCGCATTCCGTATTTCGACACAAGTAGAGCTGTACCGCCTCATGCTTCTTCTGCCGTATCCCGCGCTTGACGAAGTCGCTTGAATTGCAATACGGACACACAGTGCCGGTCGTCATAGTCGCCTTTTTCGACACGACAGGAAGTGTCGCAGGCGCCGAAGCAATGTCGGCACTGGAGTGTTCAGCAGGCGGCAGAGAGGGTCCGAAAACTGCATCGGCGATGATACGCCCGAACCGCCTAGCAGCATTCGCTTTGTCCACACCCTTCATTGACTTTTTATCTCGTGGGGATATCATAGAAGTGTATCTCTATTGAAGGACGCTTCCTTGGGTTCTGTCCCCAGGCGGCGTTTTTCGTTTATATTCGAGGAGCAGGCGCAAGTTATTCATGAACCATACCCTTCCTTCTGCCACCTGCTTGAGCAGTGTCGAACAGTGTTCTATATCGGGACTCAAGACAACTTTCAATTTTCCAATTTCGCGGAGATGTTGAACAAGCGAATAAAAGTCGCCGTCGCTTGTTACTACAACAGCCGAATCATATTCGCCAACATCGAGAATAGCGCGCAACACAAGATCGGCATCTATATTGCCTTTTAGTTTCCCATCGGCATCAGGAATCGTGGGCTTGAACTTCAAAATAAACCCCGCTTCCTGCAAATTGTCGTAGAGCGACTGATTGAACGCTACGAAACCGATAAACATATATGCTTTTGTGACACCATATTTCTCTGCTAAATAGATTCTGAATTTTCTATAATCCAGCTTCCACCCGAGCTTTTGTATACCCAGATTCAAGTTCTGACTATCTATGAACGCGTAGTTGTTTTGCATCTTCTTCATAGTTGAGAGGTCATATCACGAATATCCGTGCCAGAAATCGCACGAGTTTCGTCGAAATTCGGAGTTGCCGTAAGCATCCGTGATACGGGTTTGGAGGAAAATTTTGACATTGTCAAAAAAGATTTCATACGGAACGCGTTGCGGAGGCAAGTTCGGCACTGGGACGCCGGGCCAAGAACGGGTGATTCGCCGTGGTGCGGATACGTCTCCCGGACTTCGTCACGAGCTCATAGACCTCCTGCTCACCCATGTCGATCAGGCCGTTCACGCGCGAGTACACGACGCTGCCAGTGCGCTCCTCAAGCGACTGGATTTCGTCTCCAGCCACGACGTCTTTGATGTCGACCTCATCGAATTCGAAACTGCCGTCAACGCACCTTCGCCTCCGGCGAAGGCGCGTATCCCCCGTGACACACTGCGACTCGACTCCCGGGACGAGGCTCAAAACCCCGCCAGAGCCCAGTATTTGCCTCGTACGAGCGTCTAACTCTTGTATCGCCAGAATCATCGGCGATATGAATCCCGGGTAGTTTACGGTCAGTGTACCGCCTGGAGTTAGCTCAGTCGGATTGGTCCTCTGCACCAAGTTTGGGAACACCGTCTCCACCTGTTGCGCGATGAGCCCGAACTGCTCCTGATTACCCATCGACGGATCGCGCCAGTTGAAAGAAACCGGGTTGAGGGCATTGATGCCCGCAAGTGCGCTCGAAGTGGCGAGCGAGGTGATGTTCTGCTTGAGCCGTTCATCGGAGGCGGTGCAGGCGAGCTTGCCGTTCGCGTCGGAGGTGAATCCGGCGCAGTTGAGGTAGCCGTCGAAGGTCACGTTCGCGGTATTGCCGCCGACTTCGAGTTTTGTGGCGGGACTCGTCGTCCCGATGCCGACGTTGCCAGTACTTGTTATCCGCAATCGCTCACTGTTGTTTGTTGCAAACTGTAATGAGTCATCCGCATGACTGTACCCAAGATACCCGATATCGTTATCAGCGGCATCGCCGAATGTGATGAAGGAATTTTGGCCACTCGGAACAAGGAAGGCGATTCCGTTTGGTGCTGAATTTTCAAGCACCAGAGAATCGCGAGTAGAAGGCAACGATGCTTGTCCTGACGCTCCCTGATACACATGAAGCTTCCCGAGTGGACTCGTCGTCCCGATGCCGACGTTGCCGGTTCCTCCATCAATCATGAGACTGACGTCCATCGCAGAGAAATCATTTAGTACCGTACCAGCCAAATCACGTTCAAAAAATATGTCTCCACGCATATCGCTTGTCGTCCCTCCCGTCCTAATTTGAGATTTGTAAGAACCATCACTTCTCTGAGAGCGTGCTAAGAAGCCTATCGCATCAGTTGCCGATATTGTTGTCAGTGTAGATAATGTTGCCTCAGGATTCGTCGTCCCGATGCCGACGTTGCCGCCATTTGGATTGAGGAGAAGAGGATAATTTGTAGAATAATCAGTCGCGTTTCTTGACTGAATCCATGAAGAAGCTGGGCCAGCACTCTTACTACCGAAATCAAGACTCACAACATTTCCCCCACCTCTAACTCTAATACCCGCTTCATTTACAGAACCAGATGCCGTAGGGAGAGCATTAATTCCTCCGAAAGTTTCAAGATTCGCCCCCGGACTTGCTGTCCCAATACCCACATTTCCATTACTTGCGACATGGAACGCCGTCGAGGTGGCCGCGCCACTCGTCGATGATGCGATCGTGAAGAGAGGGGTCGAGCCACCAGCGGTCGCTTGAACAGCGAGTTTAGCGAATGGCGAGGTGGTGCCGATGCCGACAAGCCCCGCATTGTCTATAACCATCTTTGTAGTGACCGCTCCATACCCTGTACCAAACGCGAGACCTGTCAGGTTGGTCCCAAATGTATATCCGCGTATGTCTGCCGCTTCTTTCCCTAAATCCACGGCATTGTTGGTGAACACCATGCGTCCGCCACTGCCAATAACATTTCCATGGTAGTCCGCAGACAACTTCAGGGTATTTTCCCCACTTGCACTTGCGGCAGCAGAGTTGAAAACAGTAAGTATCGTGTCAGGCGAGGTTGTGCCGATGCCGACATTCCCGTTCCCATTGACCGTAAAGAGTTCTGCATTCGTCGTCGAAGCGACCTGGAAGAGCGGCAAGAGGCCCGACTGCTGAGCCGCAGTGGTCACCGAGAGCGTTGCCCACGGACTCGTTGAGCCGATACCCACGCCGAGATTCGTCATGCCGCCTATGCCATCAGCAAGACCGTAGACGGTGAGCATCGGGTTCGCGTTGAGCGAGGCCGTGTAGCTCTCGACGGTGCCAGAGGCAGAAGCGGAGGTGACCGGCATATCCACCCACTGCACCACTCCCGCATCCGTATCGAAGGTCGTCGCGCCGAGACTCAAGTTAGCGGCAGACGTGATTCCCGTAGTGAGGTCATAAACGAGACCGCCCGAGTTCACGTTTAATCCCCCGCCGAGCGTCGTCGTCGCGGTGGCGACCGGCACGTTCAAGTTCCCCGCGTTATCCATAGAGAGGAGCGTCGTCGAAGCGGAGTTGGTGAGCTCAAACATATTCACACCCGCTGTCGTGTCTGCGCCCCAGACCGAGAGTCTGCTGTATGGCGAGGTGGTGCCGATGCCGATGTTGCCCGAATTATCTATCACCATCTTCGTTGTGAGGGCGCCCCACCCGGTATCAAAGGCCAGACCAGTCTTGGAAGACCCAAAGGTGTAGCCTCTAATCGCAGCACTATCAGTGCCGGTCGATTGATCTTCAAACAATATCTTGCCGCCGCTCCCGACCGTGCCTGCGCTATAGGTCGAGCCTACGACCAATGCGGTTTGTCCGCTCGTAGACACACTCGTGGTATCGAGGATATGCAGTTTTGCAGATGGCGTCGTCGTGCCGATGCCGATGTTGCCGGTACTCGTGATCCTCATTTGCTCAGAACCCGCAGTATTGAAGGTCATGTTGCCGGCCTGGCTCATATATATATACTCCGCACCAGTCAGGCTGCCCGTTTGGTTTACAATAGCCGAACCTGCCGAGTCAGAATAGGCTACGAGCGGAACATTTGCTCCCGCGTTAGACGCGAACTGAGCGACATACAAGTTTGTCCCCGACCCAGAAGGGTTTGTCACACTCAGCATATGGAGCGGGCTCGTCGTCCCTATGCCGACGTTGCCTGCATTATCAAGAAGAAGTCTCCATGCTGATGACCCGTGATCATAGAAGCCAAGAGCTCCGCTTTTAACACCAGAACTTCCTATGGAATAGACACCCCAGGTCTGAGTACCGCCAGTGAGTTTAATACCTGCTGCATTTGTACTAGAGGTCGTCTGAATTTCAGCCGTGATGTCACCTGTCCCTGCCACTGATAATTTGCTAACAGGAGTAGAGGAGCCGATGCCCACATTACCGGCCGCTGTTATTCTCATTCTCTCACCGATAGCACCCAGGCTATTCGTCTGAAACGCGATGTCAGCAGAATTGGCCGTCCAGTCTGTCTGAACAGCGCTTATTCCGGCAATGCCTGCAACCGTACCGCCATTGCTGCTTGCCCTGAGTTTGAGGGTTGAAGTTTGCCCGCTTACATTGCTGCTGTTCACCGTCTCGAGAGAGGAAACGCTTGAGGAAATAACACTGGTAGCGTATGTCGTTAACGCCGAATTAAGTACGCTTAGCAAGCTTCCTGGCGTCGTTGAGCCGATGCCGACGTTGCCAGTCGAACTGATAGTCATCTTCGCCGTACTTCCGGCGTTAGTGTAGAAGTTAATACCTGCACCTGTCTGTCCTGCCACAACATCAAGAGAGAGAGCGCTCACCCCCAAACCGAGACTGACACTTCCCGACTCATACACCTTTAGTTTTAGGTTGCTCCCGGCGGTTGTGCTGTACATATTACCCAGCGAGATAGCGTCTGGCGTCGCGGAAGCCACAGGGGTGACCGAACTGCTTCCTATTTGCAGTTTTGCACCAGGCGTCGTCGTCCCAATACCGACGTTGCCACTGCTCGTGATGCGCAGCTTCTCGGTTGCTGCCGCTGCCGCACCAGTACCAAGCGCCAAATCATAGGAGCGGCCGACTCCTCCATCATTTTCCACTGCTTTCAGGTATGCCCTGATGCCCGCCCCACTTGTCGAAGCATCAGACGAATAGAAGTCCAAGGAACCGAGAGCCTCCCCAGCGGCAACCGCGGTGTCGGAGTTCGTGAGACGAAGTGTCGCACCATCGGTCGTGGTCGTGGCAATCTCGAGCATCGCTGCCGGTGCCGCTGTTCCGATACCCACATTGCCGGATCCGATAAGAGTGAGCATGGGTGTTGCCACCGCACCTCCGAACAAAGAGAAGACGCTGTTAGAGGTCGAGAAGCCTCCCACAGCGACAGCATTCCGGATTGCGTAGAAGTTGCGCGCAACATTGGTACTGTCTCCGAAGTGCATATCTCCTCCGTTCACGTGGAGCGCTGCCGTAGGAGTGGTCGTCCCGACGCCGACATAACCGGTACTTAATATCGTCATGCGCGCCGCCGCGCCTCCTGTCCTGAATACCATACCCCCTGGTGTTCTGAACCCGAAGTCAGACACGCTTGCCCCTCCTCCACCGCTCACCGCACCATCACTTCCGAGGAAGCCAGACACTGTGGACGTGTTCCCAAAGAATGATAGATATCCGCCTGTTGCATTCGTCCCCACCAAACGCGCCACTTCTAGTGAAGATGTATTTATCTGAAGAGCGGTTGCAGGTGTTGTCGTGCCGATGCCGACGTTGCCGGAACCTTGAACTGTGACCAAATTCGTTGACCCAGCTCTCACTTGTAACACAGTGTTCGTCCCTGACATCGCCGAACGGCCTGTACTACCGTTACTCTTCCAGCCAGCTATAACAATAGCTGGTGCGTCATCAGAAGGAGACGCTGACCCGATATGTCCCTGTAACGTCAACCCTATCGTGTTTGCATTACCATTTGTCGTAAAAGAATTTACTTGCAGACCTCCATAAGTAGCATTTGATTGACCCCAAGTTCCACTTACATTGGCGTTAATTTCCGGTGTGAACCCAACACTAGTAAACGGTTGTGTTATTGTTCCGCCAGACATCCAAACCCCCGGATTACTGCTTGCACTATGCAGTTGCAACAAATTCCCCGGGCTCGACGTACCAATACCGACGTTGCCACTATTTAATATGGTTACCTTTTCAGCACTACTTGTTAGGAAATGATAACTGAGAGCATTCGCGTTCAAATCTTTGAATGCCGACCCTGTTCTGTCGTAAGTCGTTATGCCGCCTCCCGTCGTGGAATTATATGAAAATTCCATTCCGGCTCCGAAACCAAGCGTTCCCTGGCCCATGACTCTCACGCCACCATTCACATCCAAAGTATCCGCTGGACTTGTGGTACCGATGCCGACGTAGCCAGTCGTATCTATCGTGACTTTCGTAGAGTTGTTGGTGGCCAAGCCGAATTTCGTATTTGAATATGTGCCAATAAAGCCAAGAGACGACTGTACGCCACTTATAACTTTTTCTGTTCCATTGCTAATCAAAAGGCCAGCCTGTCCACCTGCCAAGACATCCGCACCAGTACCGATAAGGAAATGAGGGGCGGAACCGCCGAGCTGCAATGTCCCAGCAGGACTCGTTGTTCCGATACCCACGTTACCTGTGCTGAGTATGTGGATCCTGTCAGTATTGTTTGAACCGATAATCACATCGGAAGCACCATACGTCCCTAACATCAAGCCGCCAGTTACCGCATATGCGGCGCTGTACCCCACTGTGGAAGTACTGAATCGGGAAGTGCTGTACCCGCCGAAGCTCATGAAGTCCAATTCGGTTGTCGGAGTCGTGAGATAGGAGCCGGCGACATGGGATGTCCCTGTTGTATCGACTCTGCTATATACGTGTCCTGACCCAGCGACGACCAAATTAACACCTGGACTCGTCGTTCCGATGCCGACATTCCCCGTGTTGGTTATTGCAAGAGCATCCACCCAGTTACTTCCTGTGGAAGCGGCATATGTAAACACGAAAGGATTTCCTGCTGAACCACCGTACTGCCCCATCAACCACTTCCTGCCTGCTTCTCCAGTTCCATCCCCATTCCTGAAATACAGCCGAGCATACTCATCAGCCCCTGAAGACAACTCCACTTCCGTGTTAGTCCCATGAACTTGCAACAGTCTCTCTGGCGTCGACGTACCGATACCGACGTTACCTGTGTTCGTGACGTACAGTCGAGGGGTAGTACCAGTATTAAGGGCAAGATCTCCCTCACTTCTAAGTGTAATGACTGAAGCAGAGTTTCCAAGTGCGCCGCCATTCCCCAAGTATCCATTCCTTGTACCATTTAAAGAGAATGCTATGTATGGACCTGACGCTGAAGTGCTATCGAATATCGCCGTTTGTGAAATTGTTTCTGAAACCACTAACCTCGCCGCTGGTGTCGTCGTCCCGATACCCACAAGACCGCTACCGGAAATTGTCACCCTCCGAGTATTATTTGTCCCAAGTGCTAAATCGGCATTATTAAAATTCAAAAGCTGTAAAGCATTCGGTAGTGTCGCATGGGCTGAACCATACTGGATTAAGGTCGAACGACTACCCCTCCCTTGGTCCGCCGACAGACCATATTCTGCGTATCCAACTGATGTACTCGCTTGAAGGAAGACTCTATTAGTAGCGGCGGAATAGATATCTAAGATATCTGCCGGACTCGTGGTGCCGATGCCGACGTTGCCTCCAGATGGTTCTAAGACCAGAGGATCGTGCGTTACTCCTTCCGTAACCGCCCCAATATATCCGTATTTATCGGTTGTGTTGTACCCAATATATACACCCTGTGTAGCGGCCGCGTAAAACTTTGCAATAGAGTTTGAATATTGAGTTCCACTGCTACCGAGTACGTTCAATTTCGTATTCGGTGTCGATGTCCCGATACCGACGTTCCCGGTACTGGTGATCCTCAGTTGTTCCTGATACGCGGCCGCACCAGTCCTGTTCCCGATAACGTAGGAGCCACCAAAGGCAACCCCATTATCGACGAGGCCCTGATACCAGATGCTATTCCCAAGACCTCCATAAAACCGTTGCAGAGCGGCATAGCCGGAGCCGCTCGCGACCTCAGTCGTCTGCACCACGAAGGGGTTTGCGGCCGCAGAACTCGATGTTGTGTAGGCAGTCTGGGATGAAGAATCCTTTATTGATAATCTGATGGCAGGTGCCGTTACGCCGATGCCGACGTTACCGGTACTCGAGATGCGCATAGCCTCTGCAAGTGAACCGGCATTCCCGGTATTAGTATGGAAGGCCATATAGGTCGCAGCGCTTGTTGACTGGTCTGCTTCCGCCGCCACCAGGATCTTCGCAAGATTTCCTGCCATGTTTGTCGAAGCGTCAGTCCCCAAGAAATCGAGCTCGCCGATCGTCTCTCCGCTTGCCACGGTGAGATCCTCCCGTCTGAGCTGAAGAACTCCTCCAGACACGTCGTTGAAGATGAACTTCGCCGTTGTTGGACTCTCAAGATATCCGGCATCGCTTATTCTGAACTGCTCGGCGAGCGTCTCCCCGACTGAGAAGCCGAGATCCCATTCGCTACCTGCAGTATTCTGCACAATCGGCTTGATGCTTGCTACGACATCGGCGCCTCCCCCCGAAGCATCGGTCTTATAGAACTCAAGGACACCCGCGGTATCCGTATTACTGGTCCAGCTCGAGTCATTCTTGGTGGAGGTCAGCCGGAGCGTGGCGTCAGTAGATGTCGATACGTCTAGCATCTTCTGCGGATTTGTCGTCCCGATACCGACATTGCCACGATCAAGTATCAGGACATCGGAATACGAAGTGCCTGCATTCTGTATATCAAAACCCCACTTTACAACCCCTGAGGTTACTATTTGCTTCAGTTTGAGATTATACAAATCGGCACCAGAGTTATAACTCCAGGATTGAGCTAGGGACTGATCGGCAGATGATGCGGATAAAACAGACAACGGAGCAATCGGGGTAGTCGTCCCAATGCCGACATTTCCAGATGAATTGATAACCATCTTCACACTATTCCCATTCACACGGAACGAAAGACCATTCGCGACTTCTGAGTTATAGAGAATCCCGCCAGCGGCATTGTTTGAGACATTTCCGAAAAGAATGCCACTTGCGGAAGCATTTGGGGTGAGCAGTCCGATAAACGCCGTTGTATTGCTTTCGACTGTTAGTGGGGCGCTTGTATTCGCCCCACCGCCAGATGCTCCAGCATATATATTAAGCTTGCTGGCTGGACTCGTGGTCCCGATGCCGACGTTGCCCGTAGAACGCTGAATCAACATCGCTGTACCCAAATCAGTCCCTGTGTCGCTTCTGCGATTGAAGTAGAAATCTGATCCCACATTCGATCCCGATTCGGTTGTGGAATTCTTACCAACTTTCCACCTCAACGAACCCGCAGATTCATATGCTACTTCGGCAAGAGACCCGGTATTTGCATTGATATGCAGAGATGTTCTCGCATTCGCATCAGCACCAAATGTGGAATCGACACCGGTGATTCTTGATTCGCCCACCACGCTCAGTTTACTCATCGGACTCGTAGAGCCAATGCCGACGTTGCCGGATGTTCTATCGATGGATAGTGCTTGAAGCCACGTGCTACCAGATTTCCTATCAAGATGGAAATCGTAGCTATCAGTTGAACCTAGTCTCATCCCCCATAGATCTCCCGCGCCGTAATTCAATCCTATCGAGGTTTCTCCCAATATATCGGAGGGTGACCGTAAAACAGAGAGTTTCGATTCAGGCCCCGCCGTCCCGATGCCGACATTATTTGACGAGTAGTCGTAGACCAGACCGCTCGTCTCGACGGCGAACCCACCGGCAAATGTTGAGGTCGCCGTGGTCGATGTTGCGATGAATGTGTCCGCAATGATATTCCCTGCCACCGAGAGTTTCTGATATGGAGAGGTGGTGCCGATGCCGACATTCCCGTTGTACTGAATCGTCATCTTCTCACTCAGAGAGTCAACGCCGACTCGATCTCTTGTATAGAATCCGAGATTCCCAAATGCACTGGATATGGCTTGCGTGTAGGCAATCAGCTTTGCCATTTCACCTGTACCACCACCACTCGAATCATTCGCAGTGAAGCTCAACCCGCCGATTTGCTCACCCGCAGCGAGGGCGGTGTTTCTATTTTCTAATGTGATGATTGGACCGGTGGTTTGCGATAACGAAAGCAATGTGGTCGGACTCGTCGTGCCAATGCCGACGTTGCCAGCAAAATAACCATTTCCTGAATTATCGACACTGAATGTTTTCGTATTGGCTACATTTTGACCGTAGAATAAATATATTCCATCTCCTGTTGGACTAGTTCCAGACCTGGCACGAAATACTGGTACTGTCACAGCATTGAAGTTTGTGGCCGTTACGATGCCGTCTCCCACACCATCCGCGCGACCTACCAGCAACCTTACGTCACTGCTGCCACTTGGAGTTCCGATGAGCACATCTCCGGCTACTGATAACTTCTTGCTCGGGCCCGCTGTCCCGATACCGACGTTATTTGAGGAGTAGTCGTAGACCAGGCCACTCGTCTCTACAGCGAACCCGCCCGCGAACGTCGAAGTGGCTGTGGTCGATGTCGCAATGAATGTGTCTGCGATGACATTCCCTACTACCGAGAGCTTCTGATACGGAGAGGTGGTGCCAATGCCGACGTTGCCAGAGGCCGTAACATTGAAGAGAGTATCCGCCGATGAGGAAGCTACGCGGAAAATATCGGCAGTCTGCCCGGCGACGGCCTTGAGATCGAGCGTGGTGAGCGTCGTCGAGGCAGAAGCGTTCTGTATGAACAGCGGATGATTGAATTCGAAGCGCTTCGCGCCCTCAGCAGCATTCCAGGCGAGGGACGCGTTCGGAGTGATCGTGCCTCGCTCGAAGACGAGATAGGCATTCTCCGTGTCTGCTGTGGCGTTGTCGGAGTTGATGGTGAAGGTCTCGGCACTGAGATTGCCGCCTGTGAGCGTACCGACGATAGTGGAGGCGTTGACCTCGTTTGCGTATATTTTGTCGAAGCGGGTAATGGCGGTACCGATATCCACCGTATCGTTGAGCGCCTCGATGTTGCCGATGATGGTATTGGTCCCGATGCGGAGCGTACCACCGGCGGCGGTGATGTCGTGGTTGCCGGAGCCGGTGAAGACGATACCGGAGTCGGCGCCCGTAATGGTGGTGGAACCGGTGAGGAAGAAGTCGCCAGCGACTGCGAGGGTTCCGGAAGGGCTGGTGGTGCCGATGCCAACGCGACCAGAACTGTTAATCGTAACTGCGTTATTCCAGGAGCCATTGTAGTAAGCGATCGAATAGTCATCCGCATTCGCCGTGCCGCCGGAAGATGCTGCTAGCAACCCAGCAATCCATTTGCTTACTCCAGCGGTTTGATACCAATTCGCCGCATCATACGTCGCGTTCGTAGGGCGATTGATTATGTTATACGCACTAAGATTGTTATTAGCGTTGTCCGTAAGGATATTTCCGCTCACGACAAGTTTCTGTGCCGGGCTCGTCGAGCCGATACCAACATAACCACTCGTATCAATAGTCAGCCGAGCTCCTCCGCTCGTGACATCAAATATCCCGAATTTGTTGTCGTTAACGGCACCAACATCAGTAGCAATCCCCCATGTCCGAGTGGCGTTCCTGTTCGTCAACTTTATGCCGTACGCCCCAGAAGCACTTTCACGAATATCTAACTTTGCGTTCGCGGGCGACGCCGTCCCGATACCAACATTATTTGACGAGTAGTCATAGACTAGACCGTCCGTCTCTACAGCGAACCCACCGGCGAATGTCGAGGTGGCTGTGGTCGAGGTGGCGATAAACGTGTCCGCGATGACATTCCCCGCCACCGAGAGCCTCTGATACGGACTCGTCGTCCCGATACCGATGTTCCCGGTCGTCGAATTGACGACCAGTTTGTCCGTACCGACGGTGAACGAGCCAGCGAATGTCGAGGTAGCTGTTGTCGTAGTCGCAGTGAAGTATCCAGCAATCGCTTGATTACCAAGCGTCGATGAGCCCTCGACAGCGAGATTGTAGGTAGGCGATGTCGTGCCGATACCGACGAATCCGTCATTCGTAAGGCGATATACTTCCGCTCCGGCGGCATTGCTTGCCACGAATATCGGCTGCGTCGACGTGCTGTTCTGCACGGCGATGAGCGCAGCGGGAGAGAGCACGCCGATACCGACGTTGCGTGTCGATGTCGCATAGACGAAGCCAGCGTTATCGATGTTGATCGATCCTGCGAACGTCGAGGTAGCATTCGTGCTCGTCGAGACGAAGTAGCTACCAGTGATAGAGCCCGGACTCGAGAGGGAGCCTGTGAGCGTGAGCGAGCTTATCGTAAGAGTGCCATTGACCGTGGTGGTAGCGAGCGTCGTCGTACCAGCAGTAAGGTTATCGAAATAGCCATCGCGCGCGTTCACTCTAATGCCATTGTCGAATATGCTGTTGCGGAAGTCGCCATTCTGCACTACGAGGTCATGCAGACTGTCGATCCGGTTCAACTGCTGGATTGTCGTGATGTTCTGGACGACCTGGCTGCTGACCGGCTGTATCATGCCCGCGACCGTCGCAAGTACATTCGTGCGAAGCGATGCGAGCGACTGATTCACGAAGTCTTCCGATACGCCGCGTACCACGGTCGTGTACGTCGGATACGAAAGAGTGGTTACCGGCTGCGTCCCGGAAGAGACCGCACGGGTCGATGTTGCGACAGCAATGACGCGCGCCTTCGGCACGCCGGTCGGGAGCACCGTCTCCGGCGTAGTAGTGAAGAATGCGACGAGCGTCCTATTCGCAGAGTCGAAGGCTGAGTGTATCGCCTCATAGACCGCGAGTGCCGTCTTCTCGCTCGCAGAGAGCGCCGGCAGCACGGCTGCGAATGATGAGAGATGCGTCACCGAATCGAGGGCTGCGGCACTCTTGCCAAGCGTTCCGAGCGTAACGTCCTCAAGAGCAGCAGGAGCGAAAGCAATCGTGCGCGAAGCTGACTGGACTATCGAACGGGCGTTCGTGGAGCTCTCATACGCGATATCTCCCGTCCCTTCGACAAGCGCTAAGTAGCGCTCGCTTGCGACGTTCGTAACAGAAACGAAGCGGTCAGCTATGGAGTATTCCGCGTTGAACACGGCCTGCGCGAGTCGAGGAGCGAGTACTGCCGGTACCGCCGTCGCGTTCAAATACGCGGTGGCGACGCGTGCAGGCACTTGCTCTGCGGCGCGAGCGAGAGTATCGCCTGTAGAACCCATCAGTGTGACGGCGATACGGGCGCTCTCCGGAGCAGCGGCAGCAAGACCATGCGCGGCAATCACGTCAGTGCGTATTGCCGCATGTGTCGCTTTTATAACTGCCTCGCCGAGTGCTAAGTTCACTTGAGCGACAAGACGCGGCATGTGCGCGAGTGCATCGCGCGTCGTCGCAGCGGCTGCGAGCATCGGTGTCCCTGAGGCATCAATGAGAGTACGGTAGGCGGAGAATGATGCATCGACTGCTGCGTACGCATCAGTACCGATCGCAAAGTACGCATCGGTAAGAGTCGTGCCGATGTTTGAGGGATTCGCGAAGAATTCATACGCACCGGCAACTGATGCGTACACATCGGTGACAGTCAGGATCGGTGCGTCAGTGCGCGACGACGAGAATGCAATGTCAGATGTCGCGCGCGGTGCGCGATATTCTTTCACAAGTACTGTTCGCAAAGTTTCGAGATCAATCGATGCGAGAACTGGTGACGCAACATATCCTGCGCGACGAGACGCAAGTGCATTTCGTGTCGCATCTGCTCGCACAGCGATGCGTGCCTCTTCCATGCGCACAGCGATGCGTGTCGGAACATCACCGAACGTGTCGACGAAGCCTGAAGAAATTTCTGTGGCGAGTGCTGATGCTCGTTGCGCGACTTGCGGCAGAGCTGCGGCATTTGCGCCAACAGCACCTAGTGCAACAACTACGAGCGCCACTCCAAGCGCGAGCGAATGTGAGCGAATCGAAATCTCCTCAAGTCTGAATTTCGGTACTGAAATCTTTTCTGTCAACGCACGCGTCGTACGCTGCACGAACTGATTGTGCCTATTGTATTCGCGCACGCGTGAGCTCGCGAGCTCACGCGCTCGATCGAGCTTACGACCTTTCTGTTTGGTCATGAAGGTCTCGAGCGACGCACTGCTGATGACCCAACTATGTCCAATTCTCTTTCCCTGTATTTCTCCCGATCGAACAAGACGCGCAAGATAGTCTGAAGTGTATCCTGAAAGCTCACTCGCATCCTTCGTCGTTATTAAATTTTCTTTGAGGGAGTGATTCATGTCGGATAGCCGAATTAACTAAATAATAACTTACTATTTCGGCACTCCCTACGAAAATGGTGTGGATAATTATCACACATCACGACGCACAACTAATCTCATTTTTCATTTACAACGAAATGCAAAAAATTTCGCCGAATGTATCACCTCTGACAGCAGAAAATTATGTGGGATTTGCCGTTAAAACCGCATTAAGAAAGATCATCGGTGTTAAAATCATGATCTTCATCCATTCGATGCAAAAAATATCGTGCAAAAACGAACTTTACTATATATGCAGAAGCACGCATGTATATCGCTCCGGATATACGAACTACATAGGATACATATACTTATTCCGTATACCAGATGCCTAGCTATACATACCTATATATAAGTATGTATAGCCGTCTGATGCTCATATATGTGATAAATCTTATTTATCACAGGTAAATCTATTCTTCCCATGCTCATGGATGAGTATCGATCTATGCGAGGGACTCTTATGAGGACCCTTGTAGCAACCAAGCTATATAAATGTATACCTTATCTTGCGATAGTGTTCTCTGTAATCAGTTTTTATCTCTATATCATTAGCTCGGATATCCGAGACAAGAAATCGAATATATACGCTATTTATTTACCACTGAGATTCCTGATATAACTGCTGCTTGGCTATTCGATATGAAAAAGGAATCGAAATACCCACTTCCTGCTGCTGCAAGCGATCCAGAAATCACGGCAATAAGCACAACGAAAGCATGTACAAGACTCGAAATACTGACTCCTCTACGGATCTCTTCACGATCTTCGTGATTTACCTGCACTATAACCTCTTCCTTCTTCTCCACTACCTTTACCTTCTCTATTGGTAGAACTTCTCTAAGAGAGCGCTTCTCGGCGACAATATGAAGCGGTACGGTTACTTCTTCTCCCGTTCTTTCAACGCTCTTTTCTTCTTTCTCTCCTATTGCAGCGGTTAAAACAGGGGCCTGAACGGATTCCTCGATTGGCGCAGAAGCATCCTCAACATGATCAAACCACGCCCTCCACGAGTCATGGAGCTGTGAGAGCTGCACAGCATCGTGTTCTTCTTCTTTTTCAGCTTCAGAGGCCATTTCTGCCTTTTGTAGGAGGTTTAGAGACGGGAGTGTCTCTGTATTAGACGACTCATATCGCGTCGACTCCCACGTCTGAGTCAAAGAAGTGGCTGAGGATGGCTGCACAGAATGCATTTCTGCTTCTTGATTCCCGAAGCGGTGATCCTGAATTGCCGACTCGAGGACATACCAACTACGCCCAACGAGCCGCGCCGGGACACGTCCTTCTCGACAGAGCTGGCCGATATAATCCTTAGCATACCCGGTCATTTTTGCGGCTTGCTTCGACGATACATACTTCTTCTCTTCTATAAGAATCTCATCCATGTATTGCATTATAGCCATATCTCGGCTTGTAGAGAAGAGCTTATACACAACCCTGTAAAATAAAGAGGAAATAACCCACAGAGCGGGTGCTCTGTGGGTTATTTCCTCAGCAAGGGAGATTAGCGAAGCTCTTCGACGATAAGCTCCTTGAGAAGTGCCGGATTCCCTGCCCCGCGAGTTGCCTTCATACTCTTGCCTATGAGGTACTGTAGCGCAGCGTCTTTCCCAGAACGATATTCCTCCACGGCTTTCTTCTCTTCCGTAAGCACATTCCTGATAGATTCTTTGAGGACACTCGTATCGTGTACCTGCACGAGCCCGTGCTCTTTCGCTATGGCTTCAGGATCTCCTCCCTGCTCAACCATAATGACGAGCGTGTCCTTCGCTCCACGAGATGAAAGATCACCACTATTCGCGAGTCGAATGAGCTTCGCAAAAGAAAGTGCATCGAGCGATGAGTAGTCTTCACTCCCTTTCTTTGCATACACACCAGCGAGGTCAGAGACAACGTAGTTCGCAGCAAGAGCGATGAGTGCCGTATCGCCTCCGAGAGTTGCCGCAATCGCATCAAAGAAATCTGCTCGCTCTTTTGTAGCGCAGAGATACATGACATCGCTCTCCTTGAGAGCATACTCTCGTACATAGCGTGCACGGCGTTCCCATGGGAGCTCTGGCATCGACGCACGAAGCGCTTCGGAAGAGAATTCCGGGATCTCTGAAAGAAACAGTTTCGGTAGATCTGGCTCAGGGAAATAGCGGTAGTCGGCACTCCCCTCTTTGAAGCGCTGATGGAAGGTAGTTTGCTTCGATTCGTCCCACCCGCGAGTCTCCTGCACCACCTTGCCGCCGCTTTCGATGAGCGCCGTCTGACGCGCCACTTCGAATGCAATTGCTCGCTCGACAGAACGGAATGAGTTCAGATTCTTCACTTCCACCTTCGTACCAAATACTCCCTCTTCACTCGAAACAGAAATATTGGCTTCGATGCGCATTTCACCTTTTTCAAGATTCGCTTCACCTGCTCTGAGCGTACGCAAGAGAAGCTGCAATTCACGTGCGAAGCGTCCAGCAGTCTCCGCATCGCGGATGACTGGCTCGGTCACGAGCTCCATAAGAGGAATACCTGCACGATTGAAATCGACAAGACTCTTCCCACCCGAGTGCGTTGAACGCGCAGTATCTTCCTCGAGATGTACGCGAGTGACCGCGACGCCAGCAAGCGACCCTCCGGAAACGAGTGGGTGCTCGTACTGACTGATCTGATATCCCTTCGGGATGTCCGGATAGAAATAACTCTTGCGATCGAACAGTGTCTCGTCGGCAATCGTACCGCCGATTGCAGTACCGATGCGCACGATATGTCTGACCGCTTCGCGATTGATAACCGGCAATGTCCCTGGGTGTGCCATACACACCGGACAGATGTTCACGTTCGGACGTGTCTCATCCGGGTCGTTTGCAGAATCGCAGAACATCTTCGTCCTGGTCGAGAGTTCGGCGTGCACTTCAAGTCCGATAGTCGGTCGATATTCCATGTCGTATGCTTCCAGCTTATAGCAAAAACCAGGGACTGAATAGTGTTCCCTCTGCAATCATTTTTTCTCGGAGAAGATAGCCGTGAGACGATCGGAGAACTGCTTGAGTGAATTGTCGTCTATTATGGAAACAGAGAGCACTTCTTTGCCGGTCTCTTTCACCAAAACCTTCATCTTTTCGGCACACTCCTCAGACGAAACGAGATCGGTCTTAGAGAGGACAACTATCTCCCGCTTCAGAGAAAGATCGTGCCCGAAGGACTCCGTCTCGGTATGCACTTCCCTATACGCTGCGACGACGTCATCTGTGCTAGCCGAGACGAGATGAAGCAAAATACCTGTACGTTCTACGTGCTTAAGGAATTTTATTCCGAGACCTCGCCCGGACGAGGCGCCCTCGATGAGCCCTGGGATATCGGCGAGAATGTAGCCGTAAAAATCGCCAAGATTCGGACCGAGCGTCGTGAAGGGGTAATCCCCCACCTTTGACTTCGCCCGCGTGAGCGAGTTCAAGAGCGACGACTTCCCGGCATTCGGCAGACCAATGAGCCCTGCGTCTGCAATTATCTTGAGCGTGAGCTCTATCTCTCCTCCCTTCCCTTTCCTTCCGAGCGTCTGCTGGAATGGATTCTGGTTCGTCGAGCTCTTGAATCTCGCGTTGCCGAGACCTCCCTTACCGCCACGAAAGAGCACAATACGCTCGTCTTCCTTCGTAATCTCGTATTCATCGCCTGTCTCCACGACGCGTACTTGGGTACCAACCGGCACCTTCAGAAGAATGTCCTCGCCGTTCAGTCCGTGCTTCAGTTCCCCCTTCCCGGCCTCACCGTTTTCCGCATGAAATTTCTTCTCGTATCGATAGTTCCCAAGTGCCGCGAGATCGCGCACGCCAACGAGCACGACGTCACCACCACGACCGCCATCACCACCGGAAGGACCGCCACGCGCAGACTCTTTGGTACGCAACCAACGGATGACGCCATCGCCACCCTTTCCGGATTCGGCATATATCTTCGCTTCATCAGTGAATGCCATGATGCTAATCATTCTACACTAGAAAACAAAAATAACTAGCCCGCAAGAACGCTTCAAAAACAAGACCGCCCCTGCCCAAAGACAGAAGCGGTGAGGTTAGATTTCTAATATACACCTTCTCGCTTAGGTTTCAAGGCAGTTACTGACAATACGTTTTCAGTTATACACATCGTGATCGCCGATAGAGAGGAGGGCGACCTCTGTTTTAGAAACATATTCAAATACAATTCGCGCTTTATAATTGACCGAGAAACTGAACCAGTCCGAAAGCGGTCCGTGCAATTTATGAACCCTTAGAAGCCGATGATTCTTGATGTCTTTGAGAAGATTTATTTTCTCTATAGCCTCTTCTCGAAGGTCAGCATCAAGCCGGTTCATTTTTCTAAGAAACGAGGGTTTGAAGGAGATAGTGAGCATGACTTTGGTTCTCGTGCTTATCGGAGCTTCTTCATCAACTCTTGAAGATCTCCTCGCATGAGGGGTTCCCGTGATGCGTTAAGCACCTCCTGAACAGCCTCTTCTTCTGTCATCGCGATGAGAGCACGACGGACAACATCAGCCTTGTTGGCGGCGCGGCCGCTCTTCACTTGCTGATTGATAAACTCTTCAAGCTTGGGAGTAAGTGGAACAGAGAGAGTAGACATATAAGTACTATGATTTAGTATGATATTATCATACACTCATAGTGCTTCAAAAGCAAAAACCTGACAGATTGCGTGTTTATCTAGCATATTCGCAGTTTTGCTATCGTACTAAAACAAGAATGCTCGATCATCAATCCCGGCTCACAATCTCCCAGCCTTCTGCAAGAAATGGTTCGGCTTTCTTATATTTAAGCTCTTTCGTCTCATCGCCCTTCTTGATAACGACAATATCGTTGCGCCCGTATCCAATAGCTTTCTTAACTGGCGAAGGAGAACTTTCTTCTTCTCGCCCTGCGGCCACCAACTGCGCGCGCGTCGCCTCCTCTTCGCGTCGACGGCGTTCATCGTCTCCTCCTTCGAGCCGCGGGAGCATCTCCGTAACCGATGCTTTGATATTTGCCTCAAGTGCGCGGAAACGAATGAGGCCTTCGCGACGATACTCGATAAGCGGGTCACGCTGACCGTATGCCCGGAGCGATACCGAATGACGAAGATAGTCCATAGTCTCAAGATGCTCGAGCCAGAACACGTCTATGACCTGCAGAAGGAGGCGGCGCAGGTGCGGCACGAAAGAATCTCCGAACTCAACCTTCTTTGCCTCGAACGCCTGAAGAGCGTCATCAGATCCTTCGAGAAGACCGCGGATGAGTGCTTCCATCTCAGAATCCGTCCCCTGGAGGGCGGCGCGGCGGCGCGCATAAACAGCAAGGCGCTGCGTATTCATCACGTCGTCATACGCAAGCACCTGCTTTCGAGCGTCGAAGTTGAACCCTTCGATGCGTCCCTGTGCGGTCTCAAGCGACTTTGTAATCATCGCACTCTCTATCGGCTCATCCTCAGGAATACCAAAACGGCCCATCACTTTTTTCAAGGTCTCTGAGGCAAAGACACGCATCAGTTTGTCCTCAAGCGACACATAGAAACGCGTCTCACCCGGATCGCCCTGACGACCGGATCGCCCACGTAGCTGGTTATCAATACGGCGGGCATCATGCCGCTCCGTACCGATGACAGCGAGACCGCCCCTCTCGAGGACTGCTGCACGCGACTCGGCGTCCGCGAACGCACCGCCGAGCTTAATATCGACACCGCGTCCTGCAAGGTTCGTGGCCACGGTCACGCGACCCTCTTCGCCTGCACCAGCGATAATCTCCCCCTCGCGTTCGTGATTCTTCGCATTCAACACCTCATGCGGCACACCCTCTTCAGAAAGGTAGCGACTGACTATTTCATTGTCTTCGATGGAAACCGTACCAACGAGAACCGGCTGGCCTTTCTCGTGCCGCTCCTTCACTGCTCGGGCGACCGCGCGGTACTTCCCTGCGGCAGTCTGGAAGATGAGATCATCGAAATCCTTGCGCGCGACCGACTTATTGGTCGGCACGACGACGACCTCGAGCCCATACACCGTATAAAATTCCTCCTCAGAAGAAAGCGCCGTCCCGGTCATACCCGCGAGCCGCTCATACATACGGAAAAGATTCTGGAACGTGACCGTCGCGTAGGTCCGCGTCTCTTCCCGTACCAGGACTCCTTCCTTTGCCTCAATAGCCTGATGCAGGCCATCTGACCAGCGACGTCCCGGCTGGAGCCGTCCTGTGAACTCATCGACGATGATGATCTCGTTGTCGCGTACGATGTAATCCTTGTCTTTATGGAAAAGCGCCTGCGCCCGCACAGCCGTCTCTAGGTGGTGCGCGTATTTCATCCCACCCTCGGCATAGAGGTTCTCGAGATCAAGCGCGACCTCGGCAGAGCGGATACCCTCTTCCGTGAGCTGAATTGCTTTCTGCTTCTCGTCGATAGTATAGTCTCGGCCCTCCTCAAGCGACCTGACGATGCCCGAGAAACGCTCGTAGAGCTTCTGCGAATCACCAGCCGGGCCGCTGATGATGAGCGGCGTGCGCGCCTCGTCGATAAGGATGGAGTCCACTTCGTCGATGACCGCATAGTGGTGCCCGCGCTGCATGATTTGTGCGGCGTCATAGGCGGTGTTGTCGCGCAAATAGTCGAAACCGAGCTCATTGTTCGTAACATAGGTGATGTCGGAAGCATACGCTTCCTTCTTCGTCGCAGGGCGCAGATAGTCGTAGAACACTTTAAACGAGCCCGCAGCATCGCGCTCGGCATCCTCCTCCTGAGCGACATGCGACGCGTCATAGAGGTATGCTCCCGTGCTCGTCACAACGCCAACTGAGAGTCCGAGGAAGGCATACACCTGTCCCATCCATGCACCGTCACGACGAGCAAGATAGTCGTTCACCGTAACGACATGCACGCCGCGACCGGAAAGCGCGTGAAAGGTCGTCGGCAGAGTCGCAACGAGCGTCTTTCCTTCACCCGTGCGCATCTCGGCGATCTTCCCTTCGAGTAGCGCAAGACCTCCCATCATCTGCACATCGAAATGCGGCTGGCGAAGCGTGCGGCGAGAGGCTTCTCGTACAAGGGCAAACACGAGCGGAATGTCGTCTTTCGCCGTCGCGCCGGCAGCCGTCGCGCGGGCGCGCAGCTCAGCGATGCGCACTCTGAGTTCATCATCCGAAAGAGCCACGAGCTCGGCGGCAAAACCATTCGTCTTTACGACGACCGGTGCCGCGGCCTTCAAGAAGGCCGCGGATTGGTTCTTTGAGAATAACGAAGAGAGACTGAACATGACACTGCACTATACCATGACGACTCATTTCAGTCTAAAAAGAAAAACACCGCTCGCCTTTCGGCAAACGGTGTCTTTCTTTTTTGAAACTAGGAACGCTTCTTAGCGGCTTTGCGCTTCTTCGCGACTTTCTTGACTGCCTTCTTTGCAGTCTTCTTCACTGCCTTTCTTTTCTTTGCGGCCATGGTGGTTGTGAATTAGAAATGATGACTTATAAGTCGACCCGTTCGCGCTTGAAAAAATTTTCATGCACAAACGTTTCTACAAGATATTATTGCGCGTAAAAAATATTTTGTGTGCGAAAAAATTTTCATGTGTGGATAACTTTCAAAAAATATTCTTACGAAAAAATTTTCGTAAGAATATTTTATCTCGTCCCAAACGATTCCACTTCCCTTTCAATCGCGATGCCGACCTCAGTGAGTACGCGAAGAGCGATGCTATCCGCAAATGCGTGCACCTCGCGCGCGGTCGCGCCGGAGCGAGCGACGATGACGAGCGGCTGCTTCTCGTAGCAACGCACGGCGCCTTCTGTATATCCCTTGAGCGAAAGCACATGATCAAGGAGCCACGCAAGCGATACTTTCGTCCGTCCGTCTCCCTGCAGGAAGAGCGGTACTCCCGGGAAGCGCTTCTGAAGCGCTTCTGTCTGTGCAGACGAGATAACCGGGTTCTTAAAGAACGAACCTGCCGACCCTTCAAGGGCGCTATCTGGAAATTTCAGAGCGCGTATGTTCCGCACGGCACGTGCTATCTCGTGCGGCGTCGCAAGCGGCGTGCCGAGTTCCCGAGCACGAGCAAGATCAGCGTACGCGACGTTCGGCAGGGAATGCCTCTTCAACCGGAGCGCAACTCTCGTAATGACGAGCTCCCGATGTTCCTTGAATAGACTCGTGCGGTATGCAAATGTCGCTTCATCACGCCGAATGCGCCGCGACTCCCCGGTCGTACTATCGATTGCGTCGGCATATTCGAATACCTCTTTCAGCTCCGCGCCGTACGCACCGATGTTCTGCACGACGGCGCCGCCGAGTGTACCAGGGATGCCGGCAAGATTCTCGATGCCATACATTTCTCGCGCGGCGGCGGCATCCACCACGTCATCCCAGAGCGCGCCCGCGCCCGCGACAAGCAGCTCGGGATCTTCACATGAGATACCGTCGATGAGCATGCGAATGACGAGTCCCTCGACGCCATCGTCGGGCACGAGCACGTTGCTCCCCGCACCAAGCACAAACGGAGGAAGACCGCGTTCACGCGCAAGCGCGAACGAGGTCTTCAGGTCTTCTTCCGTATGAATCTCGGCGAGGAGACGCGCCGGACCGCCGATATGAAATGTCGTGAATGAGGCGAGCGAGACTTGTTCCTTGAACTCGTGTGTCATTTGCCAGCCGCACCCTCACGTATCTGGGTGATTGCTGAGGCACCGGACGCTGCCGTTTCCGGGTATCGCTTGACCGCCTCGGTGATTGTCTTCACCGCGCTCGTCGAATCGCCAGCGGCATAGTACGCAGCAGCGAGACCGAACCATGCTTGTGCCCCCCGCTCGGGGCGAGTTGTGCGCAGTTTCCATATATCGATAAGTCGCTGCCAGCTCTTGGCCTGATAGTACGCGAAAGCGAGAATATCGCTGTCGACCGTCGTCGTGCCGTATGCGGCGAGCAGGATTGTATCGGATGCCGCAGTATCGCCCGCCGCGATATTCCCGGCTGCCGCATATGCGGCAAGATCGAGGAATTGCGGCCCGAGCGCGTAGGCAGCATTGAAATCTTCCCGAGCGGATTGCAGGTCACCCATATCCCACTCGATCGAACCCTTCTCAATCAGTATCTGCTCCTTCCGAGGAGACAATCGTGCTGCAGCCTCTATTTCTCGCTTCGCTAGCTCGCCGTCTCCAGAGGTGCGATACGCATAGGAAAGCTGGAGACGCTCACGTGCATCGAGCGGATACGCTGCAACCTGCTTCTGCATCTCTCTCACGGCAAGTGATACGATGCGTTGTTTCTCATCCATGGTCGCCTGAGAGGAGCTCTGGACAATCGCCGAAGCGAAGCTCACCAGCTGTTCGCGCACTTCCTGCTTGGCGAATGACGGGTGCGCGGCAATCGCCTCAAACGCGGCGACATTCGCGCTGATGCCAGCTGGAGCAGGCGAAAGCGCCTCGATGAGCCCACTTGCGGCGCGCATGCCCGAGACGTTCACCAACCAGATGAGGGTGAGTGCGGCGGCAGCGGCAATGGGGAGTGCATAGGTCGCACCATCCTCAGGAGACATGACCGGGGCCTCCTCCATCCGCCCCACCTCCCGCGCAACTTGCGAATCGATAAGCGCGAGTAATGCGAAGAAGTATATATAGGAGGAGAGATTGTCGAAGACGAAGAGATTATGCACGGCATATCCGACAAGCGCCGCCGTGAGCGCGATACGCTCCGGCCGTGAGAGTTCCGAACTCCTCCAGAGCATGAGGAACGCCGTTCCGAAGAGTGAGAGGTAGAGGAGGAACGCCGGGATGCCGCCAGCCGTGAGCCAATCGATGAATGCGTTGTGTGCACGATCGAACCATGGCTCCTGGCTATGAAGCGAAGGATCATAGTACTTATTGAATATGTAATTGAACCCCTCCTGTCCCCACCCGATAAGCGGGCGCTCGCGAACCCCCTCGAATGCCATGCCCCAGATCGTGAAGCGCGTCTGGCCATCCGCGAGCGAGATGGAGGCGATGCGCTGCAGCACGTGATTATCCTGCACGAATGAGGAGTTCCGCGCGACGTAGAAACTGCCAGCAAGGAGTATGACAAGCGCCAGCACGGCGATAGCTACCTGCCGTGCCCGCTTCCCTGCAGTGAAAGCAGTGAGAGCCGCCGCAAGCGTGAGCGAGAGGACGAGCGCTATGATCGTGCCGCGTGTCTCGGTGAAGAAAATGAGTATTGCTTCGAGTACGGCAAGGATGCCGAGCGCCCAAGTGAGCCACACTCGCTTTTCCGTAAGCGCGAGCCAGAGTGCGACACACGCGTTGAAGAGAAGATAGATCGCGAGATATGCGGAATTGCCGAGCGAAGCATCGGCGCGCGTGGAACCCTGGTGTATCGCAAATACACCAGCGAGCTGCAGGAAGGCATAGGCGGCTATGACGGCAGAGACGCCGAGTGACGTGAGGAACCATGCCCGCCACCGCTTTTCGACACGCAACACAGAGCTCGCTGCAAAGAAGAACCCGAGGAGATGGGCGAGAAGAACCCACCCCTCCATGCGTTCGAAGTTACTCCAGAATGCTTTCGCGGCATTTAGCGCGAACGCATCGGCGACGAACATCCAGAGAACGAAGGCGACGACCGCCGCACCAATCATCGAAAGGCGCGGGCGGTAGGCCCTATCAAGTAGGGCGAGCACTACCCACGCGCATACGGCTATCTCGATGAGGATACGGAGGAAGAACGCCTTGCCAGTGATGAAGGGGAAGAAGAACGAGCCCGTGACGATGAGTGGCGTAAGCGGGATGAGGAAAAGCGCCCCGAGTGCCGCGAAGCGGGCTATCTGTCGCGCGGTATCAGTGGGCCGTTTCCCTGCCTCTTCGCTCTGCATGATGGAGAGAACTATACCATAGGCCACTAATGAGAAACCCCGCTTCTCGCGGGGTTTCTCTCGATCTGCCTAGGCTCCCTGACTAGAACCTCCAACTGAAGAGTCCCCAGAGTTTCTGTTCTCTCTGTGCGAGCGCTTCAAGGCGCATCTGCGCATCCTTGAGTGCATCTATCTGTGCCGAAAGCGTCACCTGTACATCTGCCGCGACCCCTGCTTCCCCGAGAAGACCCTCGAGATCGGCGATGCGTTGATTATTCTCGGCAACCTCCTTGGCGATTACATCCGCTGCAGTACGGTCGCCACCAAAGAAGAGGCGTGTGAGAAATCCGCGCGATTGTGCTTTCGCTTCAGCGGCCGTCGTCGATGCGACCGAGTCATTCATCTCGCGTGCGATTACCGATACCTGCTGCCCGATACCACCAAGAAGATCCTTGGAAGCAAGGAGCGAATGGACGGCGAGACGGACCGGGTTCGCGTTCTTTATAGCGTCCCTCCGCGAGTCCGGCGTCGTGCTCGCTTCTTCATCGTCGAGCTCGTGCTTGCGCTTCTCGATCCTCTGCTTCAGATCATCAAGCGAGAATGCTGAATCGTCGTCATCCTCGAGATCGATTTCCCATGTGTCATCATCGTCATTCATTCGCACTTCCGCACGGCCTTCGGTCTCATCGACGCGGACGGCGGTAACTGCCGAAACTTCTACTCCCTGCCCCTCTCTACGCGCCTGAACGGCAGCGTCGCCATCTCCTCTGGCACCTTCTTCTGCAAACACAGCAGACGGCACCCCACCCAAGAGGAGTGCGAGTGCGAACGTTCCTGCGGCATAGGTATATTTCTTCATATGGATTTCTCGAAGTACTTATTGTGTAATACTCCTAGTATACCTCGTAATTCAAACTGGCCATACGCACACTCCTCCCGCCTTCTCGCGTTATGATAGGGATATGCAGAAATTGTTTCCTCGATGGTTCGTCCGTTGGCTCGACACCGACCTATCCTATCTCATCAAAAGCGGCGGTTGGACTGGTATCGGGCAGGTTTTCGGCACGTTTATGGGTCTCGCCACGGCATATGCCTTCGCGAACTATCTTCCCCAAGACGCGTACGGCACTTACAAGTACGTGCTCGCCACCATCGCCCTTCTCTCCATACCGACGCTCTCCGGACTGAACACGGTTGTGGTGCAAGCCATCGCGCAGCATGCCGATGGCACCGCATGGGCCGCAATGCGGCGGAAGTTTTCCTTCGGTCTCCTCAGCACCGCAGGGGGACTGTGCCTGGGCGGATACTATTTCTTCAACCACGAGAACGTGCTTGGGTGGGCATTCACCATTGCCGCATGTGCGATTCCTGTGATGGAAAGCCTCTCGGCGGCTCAGGCAGTACTCATCGGGAAAAAGCGCTTCGATGTCGCTGCCCGACAGACAATACTCACCTCTCTCTTATCCGCGACCGCAGTCATAGCAGCTATCGTCCTCACAAGAAATCCCCTATGGATTATCGGCGCGTATCTCGGCGCGACGCTTATCGGACGACTCATCACGTTCCTCGTCAGCCGCCAATTCATCGAGAATACGACCGTCTCTCTAGAGAATCTCCGGTTCGGAATGCATATGAGCGCCGTCGCTGTACTCGGCATCATCGCCGGCAACGTCGACATGTTCCTCCTCTGGCACACTGCCACGGCCCAGACACTCGCGCTCTATGCCTTCGCGCTCGCGACCGTGAGCCCGTTCCAATCCCTAATAAAAACCATACTCAACCTCGTGCAACAAAAATTCGCGACACAGACGCCTGACCAGCTCCGCTACACCGTCCCGCGCCGCGCGCATCAGACCCTTCTCCTCCTGATTCCGCTCATCGCGACTGCAATCATCGCACTCCCGTGGCTCTATCAACTCCTGTTTCCCAACTATTCCGCTGCCGTCCCATTTGCGCAGGTACTCATGCTTTCCGCCGCTCTCTATTCGGAAAAATTCTATGGCATCGCGCTCATAACGATGCGCCAGACGAAAGCGATGTATACCCTCAACACTATAAATACCGCCGTTAAGATTTGCCTGCTCGCCGTACTCATCCCGCTCTTCGGCGGCTGGGGTGCCGTCGCGGCGATACTGACCCAGAACATCATCGCTATCCTCGTCACGCGATACTTCTTCTATCGCGCAACAGCTTCAGTACCGCAGATTCACCGAAACCAAACATTGTGATACAACACTAATCATGTCTTCTTTATTCCTACGACTCCGACGTTTTTACGGACTTCTCAAGACGTACGGATTTTCATATAAGTGCCCGCTCTGCCATTGGCGAGCACGTCGATTCTATGCAGCCGGATTTGATCTACCAGTTCTCGCACAAATGAAGATAATCGGTGCCGGAAGACGCGAAAATGTACGATGCCCGCGATGCAATTCATCAAGCCGGGAACGATTCATATACATTTTCCTTACGCGCGAGCATTCCCGTTTCGGTCAAGGACGTATCCTTCATATTGCACCCGAACGCAAACTCCAAGAAATCCTCTTGAAGGCATACGGGGCTAATAATTATTTCAGTCTCGATATAGAATCTTCACGGGCAAAAATAAAGGCAGACGTTCAAAACATACCTTTTGGGGATAGTGAATTCGAAACAATCGTGTGCAGTCACGTTCTCGAACATGTCCCGGATGATTTGAAAGCAATGCGCGAGTTCTTTCGAGTCCTCAAGCCAGGAGGGGTGCTTGTAGTAGCGGTCCCCTTCTCTCCCACGATTGCGGAAACATTCGAGGACCCGAGCGTCACCGCGCCGACAGACCGCGAACGGATATTCGGGCAATCGGATCATGTGCGGATATATGGTACCGATTTCAAATCACGCCTTGAAAAGAGCGGTTTTGCAGTTAGCGAAGCACTTCCCACTTCGATCGCCACACCTGAAGAGATTCAATACTATGCACTTAATCTGACCGAGCCGCTATTTATTGCCAGGAAGAAATCGTAGACACCGCGATTCATTATCGGCGCAAGAAACGGAGCATTAAGTATCGAATAAGGTATGAAGGGCGGCGATGAAGTACCCATGCCCGCTGCGCTGCGGCAACAGCTTCTTTTATGCGTCCTGCGTCACGATACATGAATGCAAGCCAGAGGAGGTGTTGTGCGAGTAGATACGGATGCGATGCATAACGGAGTGCATGCTTATTGAGAAGCATCTCTCGTCCGCGAATGCGTCGAGAAAGGTCGCCACCAATATGGTCGCGACGCGCAGATACTCCCATGCGCACGAGCGGCTCCGAGATTCCGAGCCCTTGATAGCGCTCTGCCAACCGTATCATGAACTCTGCTTCCTGATGACTCGGGAAAGCCTCGTCAAATCCGCCCACACTAAGAAATGCTCCACGACGCACTACAATGCTACTGGTCATCGTGCCGCTGAAACGTCGCAGTGCTCTCTCTGCGAAATCACCCATCCCATCTTCAACACAGTTCAACGATTCCTTGCCATCATAGGACATAATAACTGAGGAGAAGCAGAAAAAGATGTCAGCAGATGCTTCCTTCATTCCCTTGACCTGTCGCTCAAGCTTATGCGGGAGCCATTCATCATCGTCGTCGAGAAAGGCAAGAAGCTCGGCGGATGATTCCTTCGCACCACGATTACGCGCGGAGGGTGCTCCGCTATGCGGATTCTCTTGGGCAATGTATCGAATACGCGAATCATTGAATGAACTGACAACGGTCTCAGTCCCTGCCTCGCGGTCGCCATCATCAATCACAATCACTTCAAAATCCGTAAAAGTCTGTCGCAGCACAGAGAGTATCGCCTGCTTCAGAAGCTCGGGACGATTATGAGTCGGGATGATTACGGATACGGCGGGCATATTTAAGTTCCCCCCGCAAGAATACGTTCAAATTGCTCAGTCTGTTCTTCCCACGTCGGCATATTCTGAACGAAAATCTTTCCCTGCTCGGCGATGCGTTTGCGTGACACACTATCGGTAATAGCCATCTCGAGTTTCGCCACAAGAGCTTCCCTATCGCGATGAGGAGCGACGAATGCTGTTTCCCCATCAATAGCATAATCTCGCGAACCACCGTTGTCGTAGGTCACGAGCGCAGCGCCGCAATGCATAGCCTCGACTGAAGGTAGTCCGAATCCTTCTTCCCAAGAAGGGCACAAATAGATATCGATGTTTGAATATAATGATGCCAATCTTCCTTGTGGCAAATCGTAATAATATTCGTCATACGCGTAAGGAATGTTCTCCTTAGACCGAACTCCGAATAATATGAACCTAACTTCTGGATGTCGCTCTCTCATCCTCTCTATGAGGGCAGCGCCTTCTGCCGTCCCTTTCCATGGATATGTGTGGTGTAAGAGCAGTATACGCACGGTGTCCGTTGATGCGGTACGTGGTACCGTATGAAATAGACTGGTATCAACTGGATTAACAAGGACAAATGCGTCCTGTCCATGGGAATCCTTTACTATCTCTCTGAGCCAGGTCGAGACGACAACCTTTTTCTGAGGCAATCGAAGAGCACGGTTTACCTTCTCTCTGTCACCGTGATAAAGCCCTTCGTCATGCTGAACGAGATAGAACTGACGTCCATGTGATGCTGGAAATACTGAGAGCGCGAGAGCTGTCTGCCACGTTGTCGCCACAATCACATCTGCCGACGGGATATGCGCCGCAGTCATGGCTGGTACTCGCATAACATGTGCTTGAAAAGCACGCACCCACCGCGGCCGCCCAATCTGGAAGACATTCGCTATAAATCGTCGTATGGGGTTACTGCTCAACACACACACCACAACCTCATGATTACGCCCAGCAAGCATCGATGCGTAAGTCAGAAGAATACGCACTCCTCCTGATACTCGAAGATGCGGTGCAAGGAATATGACGCGCATAAATATACAGACCTACTCGGACGAAGCCGGGCGCATTCTTTCTATGGTCCCGCCAGCGATCATTTCCTTTAACGTAGGGGCCGCGGCATCGGCAGGCGAAACGATGGGCGTTGTCGTCGGCCAAACAATACCAATGTCAGAATCATCCCATCGAATAGTCCCACTTCCCTGTTCATCATGTACCGCCGAGAGTTTATAGAGGACCCCCGCCTCTTTTGAGATAGCACAGAAGCCGAATGCAAAGCCGAATGGCAGATAAAGCTGTCGTTTATTTTCACTTGAAAGCTCTATTCCCTCCCATTTCCCAAATGTCGACGAAGATGGGCGTATGTCGACACCGACAGCAAATATAGTGCCGTAGGCAACTCGAATGAGTTTCGCTGTTGGAGCGGAGTATTGGAACTTCAATCCCCGTATCACATTTTGCACTGAATGTGAGTGGTTGTCCTGAACAAAAACTTCCTGCACACCGCACTTCTGATATCGCTCGTCATGATATGTTTCCATAAAGAACCCACGAGCGTCCGAATGAA
Organism: uncultured Candidatus Saccharibacteria bacterium; assembly: GCA_964507275.1. Taxonomy (GTDB): domain Bacteria; phylum Patescibacteriota; class Minisyncoccia; order Phycocordibacterales; family Phycocordibacteraceae; genus C7867-001. Next base: position 31,069 of record CAZDPG010000001.1, on the reverse strand, counting down.
TATCCGGCGTGAGTACGAGCATTCCCTCCATCGATGACGTCTCGACTTTCATGGTGATATGTTTAGTAAAACTTTGCTTTTGACTGAAGCTCATAATGCATTATGTATTCCTTCTTTCTCTTGAGCTTCTTCCACCACTCCTCATTCTCTCTATACCACTCAATAACCTTAGGCAATTCTTCTCTAAACGAACGCTCGCGTTTCCATCCGAGCGCTTCAAGTTTCGAGGAATCGATTGCGTATCGCATATCAGGATTTGGACGATCCGATACGTGATCCAGGTTTTCTTCTAGATCTTTATTGAGATGCTGAGCAATGAGACGCAACACGTCTATATTTGATTCGTGCTCACCAGCAACATTGTAAATGCCATTCTCTTCGCCCTGAAGGGACACTAGATCTATCGCCGCGCAAAAATCGCGAACATGTAACCACTGTCGCAAGTGTTCTCCTGAGCCGTGCAATGGTATCTTCTTTCCTTCTAGCAAATTAGTGATACCGAGGGGGATGAGCTTTTCCGGATATTGGTATGGACCATAATTATTCGTCGCTCGCACGATGCGCAATGAGATTTTTGACGTCTTCATGTAACTCTGGAGCAACATGTCTGCCGCGGCTTTGGAGCTGGCATATGGATTAGCCGGGTAAAAAGGAGCATCCTCCGTGACAAACCCCTGTTCCTCAGGAATAGACCCATAAACTTCATCTGTGGAAATCTGCACCATTGTCCCCCCATAACGCTGAACCATCATGGCGAGCAATAGAGCTCCTTCTATGTTCGTCTGGACGAAATTTGAAAAGTTAAAAAAAGAACGATCTACATGACTTTCTGCGGCGAAATGGTACACGAACTCAAATTTGTTTTTCTCAAAAAGATCATGCAGCATATCTTCATCGCTCACGTCTCCCTTGACGAATACATATCGCCCCCTCCCTTCTGGGAGGTTAATCTCTCTTGCTTCTATATCCGCAAGGTTTTCAGGGTTACCAGCGTATGTAAGGATGTCGAGAACAAAGATGCGATAATCTGGATATTTATCGTACAGGTAATGCACGAAATTTGATCCGATAAAACCGCAGCCACCTGTGACTAAGATGTTTTTCATATGCAACATTTAGGAACGCCAATAATCCGAATGGGTACGGAACCATTCAATAGTTTCTCGGACGCCGTCGCGAAGCGACGTCGACGGATTCCATCCAAGGAGATTCCGAACCTTCGTGAGGTCAGCTTCAGAACGCCCCGAGTCGTACGAGACCGCGGTACCGCTCCATCGTACCACACTTTCAGAGCATGTCTCTTCCTGAACAAGACTCGAGAATTCTTCAAGCGTGACTGCCTTGCCTCCCCCTCCATTAAACACGTGTCCGGGGTATTTCTTGGCGTGTGTTCCCGCACGTAGGTAAAGCTCGACAAGATCATCTATATAAATGAAATCTCGTGTCACCTCGGGTCTTGTGAGATCTATATTTGTGTTCGAAAGTGCACGAGTAATCACTTCATAAGGGAGTTTCCCCTTCTGAACAAATGGGCCGTATGGGGTAAAGACGCGCACGGTAACGATCGGTTTCGCATGTATCCGACCAAGGACTCCCCCATAAAGAGTGGCCGGAATCCGCGAGATACCATAAAATTCAGTCGGTTCTAACGCGTCATCTTCTCGCAATGGGGTTTGTTTCCCTCCCACCACAGCAAAGGTGTCCGTGTTAACGAAGAATGTGGACGCTTCCGTCTTATCCATCAATTTAATCGTAGCGCGAATGTTCGTATCGATGAGCGCGTCGATGGATGGAACAAACCCGAACCTTTGACTTGTTGCTGCGAGATGAAATATACCTTGCGGGGCGATTTCTGAAAGGGTGTTCTCCATTTCCAGCTGATCCGTGATGTCAACCTCACGTATCGTTATATCGCTTACAACCTCCGTAAGCCTTAATTGGTCACTCCCTGGCCGAATAATGGCATGTACCTGCGCGCCAAGAGTCACCAACCGTCGCACGATAGCGGAGCCGATGAATCCGCCGGCACCGGTAATCATAATGTTTTTCCCCTTAAAATCTTCCATGGATTCCAGTTCTAAATACTAACCTTCGCACGACCCAACAAGGTTTCAGTTCCTTCATGACAAAGAACGCCCCGCATTTGAAAAGCGCTTTTCCAGATCAGCTACTAACCGCTCCCCGATCAATTTCGGCGTCGCAATTCTCTGGAAAGTCTCATATGCCGCCTGGCCCATCTCATGAGCACGACCGCTTTTCTTTAATTCTCGTATCGCGCGCGCAAGATCTTCAGGATCGCCGCATTTCGCGACCACAGCATCAATACCTGGGGTGAATACTTCACGCAACGACGAAGAATCGACGTTGATCGATACGCGCGCCATGGCGGCTGCTTGATACATCTTGTTTGGGATAGACCGTGTTACGCGCGGCACATCCCCAAGCATAGCGGTGCACACATCAGCATTCGCGATGTATGAAGTGATTTCGCTCTCTAACATGAACGGAAGGAAGGTAACATTCTTAAGCCCGAGATCCCGCGCTAACGCCTTCGTCTTCAAAGCGTCTTGCCCATCTCCAATCATAGTAAAATGGACATTTTCATCCTCTAGTAACTTTGCGGCGCGTACAATTGTTTCCGCACCATGAAGGGGAATGTACTTCCCATGAAATTCTACTTCAAAATCCCCCGAGTGCTGTGTTCGTTCTCGCGGGTAGAAGATGTCAGTATCGGCACCCACCAATGCGTGCGAGAGTTTCCTCGCTGGGAGATTAAAAAGGTTTTGAAAGAAGCGTGCGTGCGTATCAACGTCGAGGACGACAAGGTCGGCAAGTTGACAACCAAGCCAATCCACAAACCAAAGCTTATAGGCTTTTAGTGAATGTGGTTTTACATATTTGCGATCAAAGACCCAGTTGTCATAGAGTGCGAACAAGGGTTCCCACACCACTGGTTTTGAGCTTATGAAGTGCGCAAAAGTTGGCATGAGGCGCGCATTCCCAAGACCGACGAAGAGCATGTCATACTTCCCTTTCAGCGCTTGGTGCTGTTTCCAAAGCTCTCTGTAGAGATTGATGCCGCTCTTTCCGCGGACATTGCAGTGAAGCACGCTCACGCCAGCCTGCTCAAGCCCTTTCAAAAGCACCGCAGTGCGGTTATAAGAGGGATCGTAGTCGCCAAAATAACAGATAATCATAAGCGTGAAAAATATTCGTCAAGTTTCTTGAGATCATCTTCAAGAATATCATTCATGGGGATGTTCTTGAGAGCCGTGCGCGGCACACATACAAAGCCAGCCCCTTCGCCAAGACGAAGATTTGAAAGTTGCACGTCTCTCTGGAGCAAAAATATGTCCCGAGGAATGCCCTTGAAAACGCCGTTGGAAATATGAATCAATTCTGTAGGATCAACCCCTAAACTGAGCTCCTCTGCTAATTCCCGGCATGCACCTTCAACTGCCGTCTCTCCCTCTTCTACAGAACCACCCCAGTTAGCAAACGAAAGTGGATACGATGGTGCGTGTTCATCGCGAAACTGAAGTATCATACGATCCCTTGGTAATAAAATTACAATCGATGTTTGAGGGGTGCTATTCATGACCATGTATGTTCAGGGTATGGATAACACATTTCGCCCGTGCCTGCCACGTGTAGCGCAAGGCGAGCGCACGAGACCGCTCCGCAAGGGCAGTTCGTGCCGTCTCGTCAGCCGCGAGCCGCCCGATAGCAGACGCGAGCGCGAGCGCGTCGCCGGGCGGCACAAAGAGCGCATCATCCGGCCCGAGAATCTCGCGGATAGACGGGAGGTCCGACGCGACAATCGCCTTCCCTGCGGCAAGATATTCGAAGAGCTTTATCGGGGAGGTGAAGCGTTCGGACTCTTCACTCACCTTCGTATTCGGCAAAAGAAGGATGTCTGCGCTCTGCAGATATGCAGGAACACGGCATGGGGAGATGCGACCAAGCTCGACCAGCACGCCTTCGCGTTCTACAGGCGCATCATTCCCGACGATTGCTATGGAAACGCCGCTTGCCGTAAGCTCTCGCGCGGCCGCTCGCACGATGCCAATTCCCTTCCAGGGAGCGGCGGAACCGACGTAGAGCGCTACAACGCCTTCAGGAAGGCTCAGTACGGAACGGTCGGGGACTGGCTGTGCAAAGAGCGCCGGATCGAATCCATTCGGCGCGACAATCGTCTGCGGTATCCCCGCCTTGCGCACCGCAGATTCGGTGCCGTGCGAATTGCACACGACGAGTGCCGCCTTGCGGATGAAAAGCGCGGTGAGCCACCCGGCGAAACCGCGAGGCCAGCGATGCGCTTCGTAGACAACCGTGTGCGTCTCTGCGAATGCTGCTACTATCTCCGGCTCCCGAGTATAGATGATCCCGCGATCGATACCGGCTCGGCGCGCAGCACGGACGAAGCAGAGCCGTTGGATAAAAAAGAAGAACGGGTGCGTCCATCCCCGACCGACAAAATCGATCGAGGAGATTAGGCGGACTGAAAACGATTGTGGTACGCCGTAATAAGAAAAAACGTCTTCAACAATTAGGTTGCGACGAGTCGGGACAACGAGCTTGACATGGCCCCCTTCCGCCGCGAACGCCGCACACATGTGCGCAATCGAGATACCGTGCGCTTTTTCGGTCGGCATCCTCGCGCACGTAAGATACGTAAGACGGGGTCTTAATTCTTTCATAGCGGATGTACGTCACGCATGCGCACCGCCTGCACGTTCTCTTTTTTCAGGAGTGCAAGGAATCCGCCGAGAAGCTCGTAGATATGCTCCACGGCGCTCTCGGTCTTCGCATACGGGCTCATGCCTGCGACGAGTTCTGAGGAGTGGATCATGAAGACGAGTATGGGAAGCTCTTGCCGAAGCGCGGCCCGATACACGGCCTCGAGATCGCGTGCACGCGTCTCGGGGAATATGCGGCACCACCGCGGCCGCGAAAGTGCCCGGGCGACGCGACCAAGGGTAGTGCGTCTCTGACCATACGAAGCAAGGGTCGCAGAGGGCAATGCTCCCGCAGCGATGACCGACATAGGTACTTCGAAAAGGTCGGTACCCGGGACAAGAGCGGGCTTAGGGCTTACTCGTGAGAAATCTGGAATGGCGGTGTGCGCCTCGGCATCACGCACGACATCTCGCCATCGTATGAAAGGCGTGACCGATGAGTCGACGCGATACCCCTGACGAGCCACTGCGTGGAGCACACGATTATCCGCGCCCCACCGCCCAGCCCGGAAAGACAATGGTTGCTCGCCGAGGAGCTCTGTGAGCGCGGAGGTGAGCGTCGCAAGCTTCCCTTCCAGCACGTCGTCTGGGAGTTCGAGCGGGAAACGCTGGACACAGTCACCGGCATCAAGAGGCGGCGTCGTCCAAGGGTGCAGATGCCCCCCTATTTCAGCCACTCCTTCCGCATGGGCGCGCGCAAGATTCTGAAGCATCGGGTGCGCAAGCGTCTCGAAAGAAGCCAGGTACGTCGGCGGTACTCCTCGTTCATGCATGAATGATTGGAACCGAGCGAGCCCCTCGAGATTGCGAAGCGTCGCATCACCGGTCCCGGACCATTGGTCATCAGCTTCTGTATCGACAGTGACGATGAATTTCATATACGTAAAAATGACCGGAGCCGGCGGAGCGACCGCAGGAGCGGCGAGTAGGTCTTGCGGTAGAAGTACTGCGGGGTACGAACGCCGCCGAACGCTTCTTTGAATTCGACGAGAGAGCGGTCTTCTGGGCGAGCCGAATCCGGACTGATCCCTCCAAGGTCAAGCATCCGGTATCCCTCCCGCTTGAACATGCGCATCGCCTCCCACAATAGCATGCGACTTCCGTATCCAGTGATTTCGCGGTCATGACCGACTTGCGTCGCAAATCGTGTCGATGCAAGTGCATAGGCACGCACCGATACTCCGTCCCCGACGAATAATCCTCCGGCAATAGGTCTGCCACTGAACCATGCAACCAGGATGCGCCCAGCTTGCGCAATCGGCCTAAGGTCACTGGCCTCAAGACGCTTGCCCTCACGGAGAGAGCGATACAGAGGCATGAAATCAGCGAGTGTTCCCTCGCGAACCACAATACCCGAAATCTCCCCGCGACGAATCTGCTTTCGGATGAATTTGTCGCGCATCGCCTCCCAGAGCTCCTCTTCGCTTTTGGTAAGGTCGATGATACTCGTCGTGCCCTCCTTCCTGCGAAACCCTGGGTACTCGCCGGCGCGATACTCGAGAAATACTGCTTCATCAACATTCGCAACTTCGAATGGCGGAGAGAACCAGATCCACCGTGTTCGAAACATCCGTTTGAATTCGAAAGGAACCATGTCTACAGGCATGACATAGCCTTACATTCAAGATTCAGTTTCCCGAGGCTACGAATGAGATGCTTGCGATAAGGTTGGGTGTTCATGATACGTTATCGTCTCAACTTTTGCGCCATAACCACCCGTCACTGTTTTTGCCCTATATATATCAAGTGTGGCGCAAATTTATTAGTGCTTGGCAATAACCGACGAATGGTCTTCTTTAGAGAGTCAATCCATGTGCCCTGCGGGGTAAGCAGTCCGGTCCAATTCAGGATTGGCGCTAGCCCAGCAGAAGACCCGATTTCACTAAGTCGTTTTGGAGTATATGAATTAAGATGTTGCACTCGATGGAAAATCGCTCCGCAATCTGGACAAATCACTTTATATTTCTCAAGACGCTCTCCATTCGGGGTAGAGACGAGGAGATAACCTCCTGGTTTCAAGATTCTGGAAAACTCCCGGAATGTCGCATCTATTTCATCGGGTAAAAGATGCTCTATCATTTCAAGAGAAAAAATGAAATCATAAGTCGCGTCTGAAATGTTAGATGCGGCCGGAGCTCCAGATAAGAATGCCCCCTTAAAAAGGGGTTGACTGCCAAAACGCCTTCTCGTGGTTTCAACAGAAGCTTCTGAGGAGTCGCATCCTTCAACTGGGAAACCCTTCTCTATAAGCTTGCCAATCAGCCCTCCGCCACCGCATCCGAAATCTAACATTCGAGCATCGTGCCTAAGATACGGCTTGCACAATTCAATGACCCCATCGCCAATGGTATTGGAGGCTGCTAGCTCCAGTAACTGTTCATTCGTTACAAAATAATCCCAGAATCTTTTTACCTTTTCAGATGTCCATTCTACTTGATGCGGAGTAAACTCGGAATTCATTCTATTCATAGAAGTTAATTATTCTCTGTAACGCTGACTTCAAAAAGTTTCTTGAAAGCAGCGGCGCTTTGCCAGACATAACCCTCTCTCACCATTCGTTTTCCATTATCGATAAGCGTTTGACGCAGTTTAGCATCTGAAGCAAGCCGCACAATACCATCCGCAAGATCGCGGGCGTCACCAGGGACTGTTAACAGAGCGGTTATCTCATTAGTCACCATCTCCACTGTCCCGCCAGCAGACGTAGTTACAACAGGAACACCAGCATATAATGCCTCAAGCAACGTCAAGGACTGCCCTTCTCGTAAGGAAGGAAGCACAAAAAGATCCGCTATAAGAAGGAACTCCCGCGCTTGATGCGGCAGTGCCAATATCCTTACCCTGTCACCAACAGTAAGCTTTTCACACTCTTGTCGCAATGTTGTCTCGAGGTGTCCGTGTCCAATTATTAAAAACAGCGCGTTGGGAAGACTCTTTCTAGTTAAAGCAGCAGCCTCTAAAAGAAATTTGTGCCCTTTTTCCTCCGAAAACCTCCCGATTGAGACGACAATCGGACTTCTTCCTTCAGCTCCAGACATTTCGATAAGAGCCCTTCGATTCACAGCTTCAACGTCTATATACGAAATGGGATTAGGCACAACAGTAAAGAACGAAAGTGGGATATCCTCTTGCTTGGAAGTGAATTCCGCAATATGTTTCGATGGAACGATGATAGTACGGGTGATATGTGCTAATAGTCGATCGACAAGTATCTGCCATCTGGATTTGTGCGGATATACACTATGTTCATACGACATGACGTTTCTGGAACCGGCAACGAAAGCAAGAGGACGCACAATCAAGTTGGAGAGGAACAGGTGCGTAATTACAATATCAAACCTCTCTCGACTAAGAAAACGATATACCCTCCACAGAGTGGGTAGGTCGGAAGGACTCCGTCGCCGGAGCGAAAAAGAAACGACATGACTATCTCCCAATTCTTTTCTCGCTTCTGCTAGTAAATTCGCCTGTTTGCTTGGGTATAACGTAAGTAGCCACGGCTCAAAACGCTCACGATCTAAAGAGCGTAAATGTGCCAGCACCACGGAGGGTGCTCCTCCGACGTTCATGCAATTGATAGCGATTAATATCTTTTTTCTTTTCATGACAGGTGCCCCTTGCTGATTCATTTTACGGCGAAGATGCTGTAACCGCTCACCTGATTACTCGCAGTCTTTCCGAGAATCCGGTCAAGCATATGCGCGCCAGGACGGATGCCCGGGATGCGCCCGAGCGGGCTCAAATGCACAAGCGTCTCAATCGGCCCCCTCGCGCGCTGAATCTCTACGCTGGAAAAGTCTTTGAAGAGCATTTCCACCGCATCTTTAGTGAAGCGCCAGTAATCCTTGTAATACGTCTTTTCTGCATGGTAGTAGAAGAGGAAGGGGACGTATACATAGAGATAACCGCCGGACTCAAGCACACGATGCATCTCGCGGACCGCACGGATGGGGTCTTCCACATGTTCAAGAACCGATTCGCATATGATAGCGGGCTGTGAATTGTCGGGAAACGGGAGGTCGTGTATGTCCCCGACGATGTCGGGATCGTAGTCTGCCACAGGGTCGAGGACGAGGTACTCGACCGTATCCAGAGAGGGTACGAGCGCGGCTCGGATAGGATCATAGCGGTTCCCTTTCTTCTTCAGGATGCGCAAGCCGCCGCCGATATCGACCACACGCCGCTTCTCCGCGAATATCTGGCGTATCCGATCCTCAAAAAACGTATCCGATTGCATCCAGCGCATATTCATGATTCGATCATGCGGACGGTGAGTCCGGGAAGGTTCCCAAGCACCTTTTCTGCGGTCTGCAGGTTCTCCGCGAGAGCGCGCGCAGAACGCTCCTCGTTCCCTCCCCCATACCCTCGCTCGGCAATCCGCCGTTGCCTCTCTTCTTCACTCACAACACACACCCAGAGCTCATTTGGTTTCGGCAAAAGCCGGGCGTAGCGCGAAAGAACCGCCTCCGACATCGGGTGCTCGAACAGTGAGAGTAGGTTCTGGAAATACCCCTGATCGATGACCGCCTTCCCTTCCTGTTTCCGAGCTTTCTCATACTTCGCATTGTGTTCTAGGAAGAGATTCATGAACTTCGTGTAGAAGAGTGCGAGTGAGCCTGTATAACGGATGATATAGGAAAGGAGGAGGACTGAGCGAATTGGATGGCGTACGAAAAACAATAGATTCAGAAGGAGAAGTTCGCTTCGCGAACCGATGCGGACACGCAATACCTCGCCGCTCGATTCGAGCGAGCGAGCGAGCGTCGATTTGCCTGCACCCGGAAGACCGAAAAGTTCGATAATCATACTGGTTTGCGGAATGTAACGAGATACGATTCGGCAAAGAGCGACAGTGGGAAGAAAAGTGGCACCTGTTTGAGGAGCCTGTACACGAAATTGTTCAACGTTGCCGAACCAATGCCGGGAAATGTCGCTGTCGCGATGCGAACGCGCTCTACGATAAGACCAGCCCGCTCAAGCAGACACACCAAACCATCGGGCGCAATCTGTCCGACATGGAGCGCGGAGGTACGCCCCCTCACACGATCAAAGAACGCCTTCGGCATCTTCGTGATGACCGCTCCGGTGGCCCCCGGCGCGAGTAGCGATGCGATCTTCCGCGCGGCAGTCGCCTTGTCCGGCATGTATTCGATCGCGCGTGAAGAGAAGAAGAAATCATACGGATCCGATGATTCATACACAAGAAGGTCGCTCTCTACGAAATCGATGTTCGTCCGGTCTGCGAGTGCCCCTTGCGCGCGAGAGAGCATCTCGTGCGAAATATCGACGAGGGTATACCGAGCAGACGGGTTCGCTTCAAGCAAAAGCTTCGTCCAGGTGCCTGGACCAGGTCCTGTCTCTAGCACACGCGCAGCAGGAGCTACCAAAGGGCATATCTGCCGGTGCACCGCATCGGCAAGCATCTGATACTGGGCGCGCAGGAGCGGATTCGCCGCCCAGCGGGCGGATTCGTAATCACCACCGAACTTCTCCGGCATGGTGCGGTCATAAAATGATTTCGGGTCCATTAGTCTTCTATGATAACCCGAATGGCCGCGAAAATGGTGCATCCAGACCCTGAGGCCCTACAAGACGCGATACAGGGATATACCGCTCTCTTCCCGGAGGAGCTCTACCTGTAGGAACGAGAAATCCCAGTCCGGATAGCGATTCCTGTCCCACAGGATATAGCTCACTCCCCGATCGCGGAGCACTTGCTCTATCCCATGAGGAGTCTTTCTGAAGGATTCGTATTCGACCGCGAGAGCGTCAAGCACCTGTGCTCGGCGCGCGAGAAGCGCCGGATCATTCTCCGCGAGCTTGTCGACATACACGAGATAATCGAGGCCGGATCCTAAGCCCTCGAACGTCCTGAAAAGATCCGCGTACATGCTCCGCTCTCGCCTGCCAAGCTCGGCCGTGAGGAATGCTTTGATATCGTTTCTCCCTTGTTGCGAGAGGTACGTGTAAGTAAAAAGCGCTTCTTTCAGTCGTTCAATAGGAGCGCCGCCCTCCATGGCCTGCGTGTACCAGAAAAGATATCTCGAAGCGTAGATCGGGACCAGAGACGCGTTCCGATCGTCCGCAGCGAGGACGACACCTGGACGTACATCCGACGCGAGTATCTCGAGCGCCGGAGCGAAATGCTGCTCATACCGCTTCGCCTCCAACACGGCTGCATACGAGCGATACTGCCCGACAGCCGTATTGATGAATGCCGCTCCTACAAGCAAGAAGACGAAGAGCATCTTATATGACTGTCTCTCAAGGAGCGACCACAGGCAATACACGACTATGACGATTGAGAGTGGGACGATGAAATACCAGTAGTAATGCCCGTACTGCACGAGTACGCCCGTGATGACTTGCTCATTCAGCGCGACGACACCCGCCCCGACGAGCGAGAACGCGAGCGGGATGAAGACCGGGTCGCTCCATTTCGTCTTGAAAGAGAAATGGATCAGCACTGCGAGCGTCACTACGCTGATGAGACTGAACACGGGCTGGTGCGTGTGGAGCGACCAGGCGAAGTATGAGGACTGCTCGCCTCCCGGAGATCCGAAATAGGAGAACATGCGGGCGACATTGTACGCACCGAGCGCGACGCCTATGCCAAGCACGATGAGAACACGCCGTGCCTGCTCCCACTCTTTCCAGAGGAGATACCAGACCGCGAGAAGCCCCGTCGCAACGAGAGAGAACGACCAGGCGAAGTAGTATAGATAGAACAGTATCCCGAACATCAGTCCGGCAGACACCATGTGCAATCTCTTTCCGGTACGTAAGGAGAGCGTGAGGAGATAAAGATAGCCGAAGAAGAAGAGTGAGCTCATGAGCGGGAACATCATCCGGCCATAGACATTGAAATCGCTATAGAAAAAGCTTTTGTTGTAGACAATCGAATACCCGCCGATGACAAATACGGCCGTGGCAAGTGCAAGACGCTTGTCTCGTCCGAGTTGAAGCGCGAAGACGTATATGAGGAGTATGAGGACGAACACACCGATGGCATTCGCGGCATTCACGAACGTGACGATCGACACTGTGTCGAAAAGACCAAGCTGTGCGGCTGGCGTGATGAGCAGCTTCTCCGCATACGAGAACGTATGGTCTCCTGCATCCTTCCCTTCCCGGAGAACTGGGTCGCTCGGGCTTCCGCCACGCGCGATAGACGCCGCGCGCAGGAGATAGTAATGCTCGTCCGACCCGTACTGATGTATGTTGATGCCCTGGTAGGTAGGTCCTTCGAGGATTGGGAAAAGATAGAGCGGGGCTTGAATGAGGAGTGTGAGAACCGCTGCGAGCGCGAGCATGGGCGTATGCGTTCGCAGTCTCTTCATGCTATTTCGAGCGAATCTTAAACAGGAAAAGATTCTTGATGAATTCGAGTATCGCGGCTATGCCGATGAATGAAGCTCTGTTCTCATTGACGTAGAAATCAGTAGGGACTTCGGAAATCGTAAGCCCGAGTCGCCCTGCGTTGATGATCATCTCTGCGTCGATGAACCAACCATCTGACGTGAGGTCCAGCTTCGAGAGCGCCTCATGCGTGAAGATCTTCGGCTTCGAATTCACATCGCGGACTTTCGTCTTCGGAAAGAGTATCTTGAACAGGAAATTGTATACCCGCGAGATAAGCACTCTCTTGAACCCATCGAATCGATGCTCACGGTATGTCTTTGCGATATCGCTCTTGTGGAGCATAAGAGCGTCGTACACCTTGATTACATCTTCAGGAGGCATCTGTCCGTCGCCGTCGATGATGGCGACCGTCTCGCCCGTCGCCCGTTCGAGACCGCTCCGCATATCCCACCCCATCATTCCCTCCTTCTCTTTCACGACCGCGACGAACCGAGGGTCGGTCTTGGCAAATTCCGTGACGATGTCCGGCGTCGTGTCGATACCTTTCATCTCCTTCTTGTAGTTCGCAACGAGTACCAACTCATAGGAAAGCCTTTTTTCTTCAAGGGCTTTCTGCATACGACGCGCAAATACCGGTGCAAAATCCTCGGAGCGGTAGCAAAGGATGACGACTGAGATCTGCGGCCTCATAGTGCGTCCAGTATATCAAGGATTTCAGAAGCCCTTGGTTATGAGACTTCCCGGAAGAGTATGTGCTTGAAGAACAGGAAATTGAGGAATGCGTACGCCAGGATGACGCCGGCGATGACAAGAAGATACCAGTCGATCCCTACGAGCGGCGTTATGCTTTTCACTGTGTAGTACTGGATAGCAGCCATGGAGAGCGAGTACGCAACGAAGCCCATGAAGCGACGGGCGTGCTTCGTCTTCGTCTTGAATGTGATGAGCGTATTGAACGCGAAGTTGAAGATGAGGTTCCCTACGATGCCGATGATAAACGCATCAAGGTAGCGCTCCTGCCCAAAGACGAATTCTGTAAAGGACCAGGTCAGAAACAGGTTCAGAATCGCGCCAGCCGAACCGACGCTCAGAAAATGAATCAGACGTGAGTTACAGAGTAAGGAAAACAGGTACACCGGATGAAAGACCATACTCAAAGGAGTGTGCGACTTCTCTTCTGGGAAACTCATAGCGGAAGCACCGCTCGGTTTCCTCCCGACGATGACGATACTCACGCCGAACGGGAGGGAAATGTAAGGAACGACAAGCGATTCGAATTTCAAAACCTGCGTAAGCATCCAGTTCACTGGGCGCGCAGGAGTAAGTGCGCTCCCCCCGCCCCGGCCGATGAGCCGCAACACGAAGGCAACTGGGAATAAGATCATGTTCCAATAAGTCGCCCGCACATCGATAAATCCGGCGTCGGTGAGAAGGCGTGTTATCTCTGGCAGCGTATAGCGGCGGAAGTGATGATTCTCCTCATCGTGTTTTCCCCACAAGCACGAGAAGGCTGGCACCGTAACGAGAAGGACTCCCTCGGGGCGTAGCCTGTCATAGAACATTCGTGCCGCACTCGCGTCATCCTCGATATGCTCGATAACATCGAAAGCGCCGATGATATCGTACGCGGGTTCCCGGACGAGTTCATCGTGTTCGGTTATAACCTTCGCATACCCGCGCTTCTTACAAGAAACTGCCGCTTCAGGATGTATTTCAAAAGCGTCCGGTACACAGAGTGTGCGCATGAACCCGCACATGCCGCCGAATCCTGCGCCGAAATCGAGTCCGCGACCTTTCGGAAGTGACATTCCGGAAAGCATGCGTTTGAGGAAGACTATCCTCGCCTGATACCACCACGACGACTCCCCTTCCTGCAGATCTTGATACGCTCGAGTTTCCATAGAGATACGTGTTACGCGGAGTATACGCCTATTTCTTGAGCGAGCCGATTGCCAAGCGCCGCGAGCGAGTGCGTCCTTACTGCTTCGTCTTTGAGCGAGCGTGCCAGAACTGTTCGCTCCGGTCCGGAAAGAGAAAGGCTATGTATGAGGTGTGTAGCGAGATCTTCTGCGTCGCCGAAGACAAACGCAGATCCCGTGATTCCTGCTACATCAGTGCTTGAGGAGAGGACGAGACAGCCGCAAACCGCAGCCTCGAAAATGGTTTTATCGAACATGCCGGATGGCGACGCGTTCACGAATATTTCGTGTGCATGATAGAAATCAGGCGTTTCTTCGTTCGGTACTCCCGGCAAAAACGAGACATGCCGATCAAGCGCTAACGTTCTGACTTTCTCCTTAAGCTCAGCATAATAGGCTTCATCCTTGGGAAGCGGTGACCCGACAAAAGAAGTCGTAAAGTCGATACCGCGCTGTGCGAGTATCGAGAGCGCCTCGATGAGCACCTCCGGGTGCTTGGATGGCGCGATACGTGCGAGGAAAAGTATCGAATGAGGACTCCTTTCAACATGTCCGTCTGAACCGAATCGTTCGACGTCGACGCCGACCGGCATCATGACGGTCTTTTCATACTTCGCCGTATACGAATGCGTGGAGGTGCAGAAAACCTTCGTACAGAAGGATGCTGCCACATCAGTGAGCCAGGAGCCCGCGTAATGGTTGCGCCACAAATATATACCCTTGCTGGAGAGTCGCCACAATAGGCCCCCGAGGAGGATATACTCCTGATTCATATGCACGAAGACCGCGTCATAGTCGTGCCGCAGCCGCCAGATGTGTCTATAGAAATTCAAGAGATATTCCATGCGCGAAACACCTCTTTCCTTGCCGAGCGAATGCACGAGCACATGTGCGGGCAGCGCATGCTTCCCCTCCCTCAAGCAGATGACTTCGATCCGCTCGACATGCTTCGCGAACTCTTCTATCCATCGCACGAAGAATCCGAGCACCGGGTCCTCGGTGTCGACTGTTTGCGTGATGATAAGGAGCTTCATGAGCGAGAGAGTGTGCGTGCAAGATCATCCACGATGCGCGATGGAAGATCGCCGACGATAGAGAGATGCGCCAGAGCGGCATCCTCGGCATGACGCGGAAGCTCTTCCCGCACAGCATTATCTTCGATGAGACCGACGATACTGAGAGAGAGTGCTGTCGGGTCGGCGACCGGAACTGCGAGGACATCCTCATAGCCCTTGAACACTTCCCCGACGATGCCGACGTCGGTCGTGATGATCGGTACTCGGGCGAGAGCCGCTTCGACGAGCGTGCGGCCGTACCCCTCGTACGCGCTTGTTTGGATGAACGCATGGGCGCTTGCCATGAGTGCCCGGGCGTCAGGGCGATTGCCAAGGAAAACGACCTTATCAGCAAGCCCGAGATTATCTGCCATCCTTTCGAGTTTGGATCGATCGCGTCCCTCTCCGATTATGAAAAGACCGATCATTGGATAATGCGCTGCCACAAGCTTGAGCGCGGCAATGATATCTTCGAAGCGTTTCTCCGGCTCAAGACGGCCGACCGCCACGAGGACAAAGGTGAACCATGGATGCGGCGGTAGCGGGACCGGCTCTGGCACGATAGGATCGACTGCGACCGGAATGACCGTCGGTTCGACGACACGATTCCCGTAGGTTTCCCTGAACGACTCTTTTATCCGTTCTGACACAACCCGAATGCCTGATGCTTGAGCGAGCACGCGTAGCGCGATACTGCGTCGCCAACTATTCAAGAGCGGCATGCGCACATGAGGGCTCCGCCAATTGCCGCTCCGTGTGAACCACGGGGAGAGGAAGTCGGTATGTACCTGGATATGCAGCTTCGCGTTCGTGCCATTGATGGCACGAAGCGCGGCAAGCCCGTGCTCGAACGGATCTTGCGCAGAAACAATCTCGATACCGTACGCGAGTATGAGCGCATGGGCCCGCTCAGCGAGAACGCGCACGCGAAATATCTTCCATGCCTGCACCGGATGAAGGGACAGATTCCCATCCTGCTCCTCCCGTGCGCCAACGGGTGCCACGGAGACGATATGCAGCTCGCCTATTGCTTCCGCATAGGTGCGCATACGCGCGCGGGATGCACTCGTTGCATCGAATATCGTCGGGTCATTGGAGACAAAGAGTACGTTCATATGTTTTTTAATGTAGCCGCCGTGGCCGCAAGCATCGTCTCGATCGAGAACCGCCCTGCGGATTCTACCGCACGCGCTCCGAGACGACTGCGAAGCTCGTCACTGCCAAGCATTCGTGTGAGCGCCTCGACGAGTTCCAGCGTATTCCCCTCCGAAACGAGCAGGCCATTCTCTTCATTCGTCAGCACCTCCGGATTTCCACCGACCGCGGTCGCGATGGTCGGAACACCGAGGGAAAGCGCCTCGATTAAGAGATGTGAGAGTCCTTCATAGGATGAGTTGAGGACGAAGACATCAGCGGATTTCATTACAGCAAGCGTGTCGGCATGACCGAGCACTCCCGTAAAGATATACCCTTTCCCCAACTGCTGCTCGGCGTGCACCGACAGAGGAACGCGCCCTGACCCATCGCCGACAACAGTGAGAGAGGCGGCAATCCCCTCCTTGCGGAGACCGGCAACAGCATCGATGACGCCGTCCATGCCCTTCCAGGGGACGAGACGTCCTGCGGTGACAATACGGGGCTGCGGCAAGTCAGCTACGGCCTCCGGCACGAGCCCTGGGCTTCCGACCAGCACTGCATTATAAATGACCTCAATCTTCTCCAGCGGGATTCCCCACGTCGCCACAATACCTTTCAGATAGTCGCTCGGGACGATGATCCGGGTAGCATTCTGCGCCACGCGAGTCTGGATCCGTCGAAGCACCCATACAGAAAATGGCACGGATGATTGCTTCACGAATTCATCGAGATTCTGCGTGATGCCGAACCGCTGCTGTCCCTGCTCCCAGGCGTAGTCGCCGACGATCTTCACCACGAAAGGTTTCCCCGCCCGTCGTGCGGCGCACATCGCCGGCAGCCCTGTCGAAACGGGGTCGAGGGCGAAGACCATGTCGGCATGACGCGCTACCCGAAGCACGCGCAAGAAATAGACGATATGCCGCAAGATCTTCGGTAAGTGCCGCACCTCACTGAACTTCACCAGCTCAATCTCGATACCTCGTGCCGACAGACCATCTTCAAGGAGTTTTGCATAGGTCGCCGGACCGCCGATTTCAGGCGGATAGATAGGCGTCGCGAGAACAATTTTCATAAATATATTCTACCGGTTCTCGAATAGCCGGTCGAAGAGTGATTTCATCTTCTCAGCGATGAGGTCCCAATCATACTTCTCGAACGCGAGTGCCTTTGCGGTCGCCTTCACCCGAGCGACGTGCTCCGGATGCGCGAGGATATCCTCTACTGCAAGGGCAATCTGCTCTGGAGAGTCTTTGTCGACCGCCCATCCGGTCGTTTCTTTATCGGGATTCCGTTTCGCGTCGAAGAGGAAATCTGCGATGCCGCCCTCTTGCGTCGCGATGACCGGCACCTCAGCCGCCATGGCTTCGATGAATGAATTCCCCATACCTTCAGAGCGTGATGGTCGTATGAAGATGTCGCATGCTTTGAGCGCAAGCGGCATTTCAGAGTGCCCTATCTGCCCCATGAAGTGCGCCCTTGATGCGACGCCGAGACCATCGGCCAGTCTTTTGAGCTTTGATTCATCGGGTCCCGTACCGTAGATGACAAAGGAAATATGGTCTGGGAGAAGTGATAGTGCGCGAATCACATCATCGACCGCGTTCTTGTGCACGAGTCTCGAGGTCGTCACGAGATAGATGCCACCTGGGCTCCCGTCCACACTTATGCGCCTCGCGGCAATTTCTTCCTCTTTGAAGGATTGTGAGAAGCGCGCCGTATCGACCGCGTTCGGAATCACTTCGGCATATCCCTTGAATCCCATCTGCCGACCCCATGCGAGGAGGAAATTCGAGATGCATTGGAGCGCGTCGGCCTGCGTAAACCCACGCCTGAAGAGCGGCCACACCGGCCGTGCGAGTCGCTCGATGTGTTCCGGAGGATCACCCTCTTGGAGCGTGAGCAGATATTTCACCTCAGGGTTGAACGTCTTGAACAGTCCAGCAGGAATACCGCACGAATGTGCCATCATCGCCCATATGCCATCGAAATGATGTTCGCGGTGCAACCACATTGCGACAAATGGCGCCACGAACTGGAACCAATATTTATTAAGAAAAAGTGGGAATCGTCTCAGGTCACCGATAGTTGGCGACGCTGTCGAGAAGCCGATTCGATGCACGATCACATTGCCAATCTCCTCTGTCTTCGGCAGGCTCGAATCGAAACGGAGCGTCACCATATGGAATTCAATCTCTTCGGGTGAAATACGATCGGTAATCTCTTTTATAGCGACCTCTGCTCCGCCGACGAATTTCGGATAATACGCGAGTGAGAATATGAGTATGCGCTTCATCGTGCTCTTGCCTCAGCGATATAGTCGGCAAGCTTCTTCTTCGGCGACCAACCGAGCGAGCGCGTCTTCGACGTATCGATGTCAGCGGACATCCGGTTACCCGGCGAAGCAGGTTTCATGACGATCTCGCCGCCGAACATCTGCGCGACGTTGAGTATTGAGTATGCTTGCTCATCGCCGATACCGAAATCATCCCCCATCCCATCTGCTCCGACGAGGACGAGCCCCTCAATGATGTCATCGATGTGGGTGAAATTGCGTTTCTGCGTCCCAGGCGCGGTCACCATAAGAGGTTCATCGGCGAGCCGCTTCTGTCTGAAGATCTCGATGACCGTGCCATATGCGCCGGAGCGTTCCCCCGGACCATATACATTATAAAAATAGGTGATCGCGTATGGTAATCCGTACCACGTACCATAATTCTGCACGAGCTCGGTGTTGCTTGCCTTCGTCCACGCATACGGGCTCTGCATCCGACCAAGACCGCCATCACCGAACTTCGTCGACGAACCTGCGTAGATAAGCTTGCATCCGCGCTTTCGCCAGAACTCAACCACACCGAACGTACCGGCTTTATTCAGATCCCAGACAAGTGCCGGCTCTTCGAGACTCTTCTCGACGCGTGAATACTCTCCCAAGTGATAGATGATATCGGGCGTTTCGGGAATATGCTTCTCGATATCCTTCGTATGGCCCTCGCGATACTCGACACCCGGGACGTGATTCTCGCGGCTGCCCGTGAAGTAGTTATCGAGTGATATTACCGAATGACCTTCCTGTACCAGACGCTTACAGAGGTTCGAGCCGATGAAGCCGGCCCCGCCTGTAACAAGAATGAGTTTTTGGTCAGCCATAGTAGGAGACTAGTATAGAAAAGCTGGAATAGCGAGGAGTTAGAGAAGTATGAATGCGGCGGCGGCTGTCGCCATGACACCGAGGAGCCCGAGCGTCCAAGGGGACTTGAAAACACCTGCGGCGGGTGATGAGGAGGATTCCGGCAATGCCGCCCCCACGGCGGCGAGTTCTGTCGCTGCCGTGGGGGCTAGCCCTGTTTCCTCATATGATTGAACATCCGTCCTTATGCTGGTAATCGGTTCGACCTTCTGTACTTGCTTATAACTGACGACAGGAACGGGAGGTTGCGCGGGAGTCTCAACTTTCATACCTACTGTTTCCGGATACGAGGCCGCGACTTCCCCGCTCGGATAGAGGAGCGATGCGGTCTCCGCTACTGGCAATCCCGTCACGCGCGAAGAGAAGAGGATCGTACGCCCAGCGAGAATGTGCGTGTCTTCAGGAATCCTGAACTCCTGCCCTCCCGAGGAGATGCGCCAGAGCGAGAGATCAAGAGTACGAGTATCCCGATTCGTGAGTGCGATGCCGCGCGCAGATACCGCAGAAATTCGTATGCTCGCGTCCTTCACCGTCACAAGAACCTCTTTCTGCGCATCACCGCCATCCGAAGTGACAGCATGCACTATCGCCAAATAATCACCGGCCTCATAGTATCCATGGAAGACGCTCGCACCAGTCTTGCGCATACCATCGCCGAACGACCACATCACGATTGCGTCATCACGCTTGTTCCCTCTGCCGTCATATACCACGACGCTGAACGCGACGTCCGCACCGGAAGAAACAGTACGTGTACCGTCGGTGTTGATCCGAAGTGTCGGAATAGGCACATATTCTGGCGTCCCGCTCCCGGAAGAGGTTGGGGGTTGTGGGTCGGCAGTGTCAGAGGATAGGCCCGTGTCAGATGTCCCTGAATCACTTGGCACCCTGGCGACGACGACTGTCTTGGACGAATCGGACATCGCGAGGCTCGTCGCCGTAGAGGTGGCAGTGATGAGCACTGTGTATGTTCCAGCATCGACCGGGGTGCCGGCAGTATTCATCCCATCCCAGATTTTCGGGGCGGGATTGGTTACGCCCGAACTCGTATAGAGGGATTTGATTATCGCCCCGCTCGAAGCGCGT
This sequence comes from uncultured Candidatus Saccharibacteria bacterium, assembly GCA_964507275.1. Classification (GTDB taxonomy): domain Bacteria; phylum Patescibacteriota; class Minisyncoccia; order Phycocordibacterales; family Phycocordibacteraceae; genus C7867-001. The sequence continues at coordinate 10,584 of CAZDPG010000001.1, read as the reverse complement.
ATCTTGATGGACGCTTTCACTGACTCGGAGAACGCGATGTCGATAGCGGTCGTGGTCGCGAGACTGGATTCGAACGTGGCAGCGGGATATATGGTGTCGTGCGATATCGTGTATGCCGTGAGTGCCGGAGGATTCTCCGCTTGTGCGGATACGGGCAAGAGAACGGCGAGAGCAAGCAATCCAGCGAAGCGCATGAAAATCGTCAACTCTCGCCCTTGAGCACTTTACGAAGCGCATCTTCGGGAACTTCGAAAGGTTTTTTTCCTTCTTGTGGTGGTTCGATCACTTTGGGTTGTGCTGCCGCTGCGGGCTTCTGTACTTCCTGCCTACTGCCTTCTTCTCTCTGTTCGCTCTTGCCTAGCACTTCGGCGAGTACGCCATTCAATGACTGTTTGTTCTGTGACTGTTTCTGCTCCCGCTCAACACTACCCTTGGTCGTCATGGAGCGCAGAATCGCCTTCAGATCATCCGGGCTTTTCGTTACTTTCGTCGGTGCGAGCGGTCGCGAGGCAGAAGCTCGTTCCGCTCCACTCAAAATAGAAGACGACATAGGGCGCGGCGTAAATGACCGTACCTCCTCCGTCCGGACTGGCGGACTCGCCCGTCGCGGTGCCGGGGTGGACATACTCGATGGAGCTACTCGCTCGCTTGGGCGCTGTACTGGCGGTTTCCTTTTCATACGAGCATCAAGCGGCGCTTCAGACGCAGCACTCGCCATGAGTTCATCAACGATGGATTTCTCAATACCTGCGCGCGGTGCGGTGAATTGTTCGCGAGAAGACGCAATGATTTCATCGCGATAGGACACGGCCGGCGCTTCAATCGGCGGGATCGTCACCGCAGAAAACGGCGCGCTCCCGACACCGTCTATCATGAGCGTCATGTACACCTGTCGCTTATCGAGACCTACGATATCCTCCTTGGTGAAGCGCGGCATAAATACTGTCTCAAGCACCTCAGCGTCAAAGGGCCCGACGCGGAACACGACCGTCGTACCGACATTGCCGAATACCGCATCACGCACCTCCTCTTCCATCTGTTCGATGTACTGGTGCGCGATGACGAGATTGAGCTTGTATTTGCGAGCTTCGGAAAGTATCTCCGCAAACGTCTCATTCGCGAAGTTCTGAAATTCGTCGACATAGAAATAGAAATGTGGGAGTTCCGCGAGCTTACCCGCAGGAATGTCAGCACGGCTCATCGCGCCGAGGAAGATGCGCGTCGTGAGCATCGAACCCAAGAGACGCATGTTTGTCTCCCCGACGAGACCTTTCGAGAGATTGATGATGAGAATCTTCTTCTCATCCATCATCGTACGGATATCGAACGATGACTTCGACTGGCCGATGATGTTCCTGATGAGCGGGTTGCCAGTGAACTGGCCGATCTTATTCTGAATCGCTGGCGTCGCTTCCTGCGTATAGCGGTCGCCGTAGTTGGCGAATTCTTTCGTCCAGAAATCTTTCACAACCGGGTCCTTCACGTTATCGACAACCTTCTGCCGATACGCCTTGTCGGTATACATGCGATTGACGCCGAGCAGCGTGGCATCTGGATACTCAAGGAGTGCAAGGAGTGTGTTCGTGAGTATGTATTCCATACGCGCGCTCCAGGCGTCCTCCCAGATCTTCTTAAAGGTCGCCATGAGGCCGCTGACCACGAGATGCCGCTTGTCGTACCCGACGTCCTCCATCACGTTGAATGCGACGGGGTGCTCCATATCGAACGGCGCGAAATACACGACATCCTTGATGCGTTCCTGCGGGATATAGTCGAGCAACCGCTCGACCGTCCCGCCGTGCGGATCAAGAAACGCAAGTCCCTCGCCATTCCTGATATCCTGAATCGCCATGTTCTCGAGCAAGGTCGACTTACCCATGCCGGTCTTCCCTATCACATACATGTGACGATCGCGGTCTTTCGACTTGATACCGAAAGGGACATACTTCCCCCGCGCATCGGTCGCAGCGAAATACGTGACACGCTCAGGATTCTCCATTGCTATTGAGTATACCCGAATGCTCGCGCACTCGTCACTCTCGTTTGTGTCTAACTTGCATTAGATGGGAGAAACGCCAGAGGGCGGAGTTGGAGGGGTCGTCTCGTGTGACAATGCCGAGCGCTGGGCTTCGTGAGCACGCATCGCAAGCCCGATGCCGAGGACACACACACCGAACGCAAGAGTGAGAATCGAACGCATCGCCGTAGGAAGTCCTGAAAAAGGTGTAAGCATCGTGAGGACGCCGAGGAGGATGAGCAGGCCGGTGCGGGACATAAACATAGTCTATCAAGGCTCAATAATAACTACAAACTCACCACGGACGGCATCGGGATGCTCCTTGAAATGCTCCTGCGCATCGGCAACGGTGCCGGAGATCAGCTCTTCATGAATCTTGGTGAGTTCACGAGCGACCGTAACTCGCGAAACTTCGAGAGTTCTTAGTTCCTCAAGTAATTTCAAAATCCGGTGCGGTGACTCGTACACCACGACCGGCAGCTCACTCTCCATGAGCCCCTTGAGCGCTGTCTGCCTTCCCTTCTTATGTGGAAGGAAGCCGAGGAAGGTAAACCCCGTCGAGTCGATGCCGGCGATGGAGAGCGTGGCAGTGAGAGCCGAGGCTCCTGGTATCGCTTCTATCTTCACGGCTGGCAACTCCGTACGCACACATGCCACGAGCCGCGCTCCGGGATCAGAGATGCCCGGCGTGCCAGCATCGCTCACGTAGACAACCTGCTCCCCTGTCTCGAGGCGAGCAATGATGTCGCCAGCCTTCTTGAGTTCAGTTACGGCGTCGAGTCGCTGGAGTGGTTTCTGTATCTCATAGCGCGCAAGCAACTTCGCTATGACGCGTGTGTCCTCGGCGTAGATCACATCGCATTCTTTCAGCGTACGCAGTGCGCGGAGCGTGATGTCTTCCAGATTCCCTATCGGCGTCGCGACAATCGAGAGTATTCCCATACCCGCACTCTACCGCACTCGCCTCGCATCGCCACGTTGATTTACTCAATAAATATGATATAACTCACCTCGGAAGAACAACCTGTCATCACACACAAGGAGGACTAGTCATGTACCAATTCACACCGCCCGTCGGAAGACAGCTGGTTACGGTTGCCGCCTTCGAGCCGGACCTCGTCGAGCCCTATGGGCTTGCCGGATGGTCACTAAAACCGATCCAGCGTCAGGAGGATGTCGAGCAGCACGAGGATCTCGCATCACGCATTTCGCATGTACTCTTCTCGTTCGAGATTAAGGAAGCCTTCGCTCCCAATGTCGCCGCGTTCAGCGGACACATCGCGAACCCGGAAGACATGACGACAAAGATTGTTCTGGACCATGCGATCCTGCGCCGGAATCGAGAGCTGCCAGCCGATGGAGTGTTCCTCGACCCGGAACAGGGATTCATCATGAGCGCGGCAGGGTGCCCCATCATCCTCGCAAGCGGCGGCGATTATTTCATCGTCGCACATGCCGGACGCGACTCGCTCATCGAACGGAATGCCGTCATGGGGAAGAAACCTCGCCGGGAACACCAGAGCGTCGTCGATGCTATCGTCGACAAATTCTGGCAACGCGGCGTGCCGGTGCGGGACATCGTCATGGTCATGATGTTTTCGATTCCGGCGGAAGCGTTCGAGCACCAGTTCGACCACCCGACCTATGGCGAGTACAACCGCCGTCTCGATGCCTTCGTCCGAACACAGTGGCCCGGGTGTACGACCAACGGCGACAGCAGCATGTTCCTTAACCTGGAACGCGTCTTCGCCGAGCAGGCCGTCCAGCAGGGCGTCTCCAAAGTGTCGGCGTACTACTCGCTGGCCGAGTTCCCACGACTCGCGCACACGCGCGATGGCGGCGCTCGCGACCGGCGGAACCTCATTGTGGTCAGGCGCGATGAATAACAACTATAAGAAAAGTCAGGCGCAAGTCCTGGCTGGCGATGCCCAACACCGCTTTCCGCGACCCCTTCCCGGGGTCGCTTTCTTTTAGGAGACGAGGGCGTCCGCGACCTTATAAATATCGCCCGCGCCCATCGTCATAACCGCGTCATCCTTCCCTGCTTCAGCAAGAACCCGCTCGATAGCATCAAAGGAATCAAGTGCGACGGCATCGACACCCGTCGCCCGGATACGCTCGGCGAGGATCTCACTCGAAATCGTGCCGTCATCGACTTCGCGAGCCGCGTAGATGGGCGCGATGAATACATGATCGGCATCGGCAAATGCACCCGCGAATTCATCGAGTAGATCGCGCGTACGGCTATAGAGGTGCGGATGGAAGGCGACGAATACCTTTCCGCTCGTTTTTGCACGCAGTGCCTCGAGCGTCGCTTTGACCGCCGTCGGATGGTGAGCATAGTCGTCATATACATCAGCACCATGTACTGATTTCCCTTTATATTCAAACCTGCGCCAGGTGCCGAGGAACTCGGAGAGCGAAGCTGTGATTTCCGCGTCAGAAATGTCTGGAAGCACGATGCGGGCCGCGGCGGCCGCAGCGCGCGCATTATCCTGATTGAATGCCCCTGGCAGACGGAGCTTGTATGCCGGCTCTTCGGTGTAATCAACAATGCGTGCGTGTGCCAATACGAGAAGCGGTGCGATATTCGGATTCGAGGGATCAGTCACAATCGTCCCTTCTTTCGGCACGCGTGAGATTGCCTTCCGAAAAGTTTCTTGGAGTGCGGTGAGCGAAGGGAAATAGTCGGTGTGGTCCCACTCGAGATTGTTGATGACGAGCACTTGCGGAGCAAGTTCGAGCAAATGATCACGATACTCGCACGCTTCGACGACGAACACGTCGGAGTCGCCGCGCAGATAATTGGATCTGAAGTCTTTCACTATTGAGCCGACGATTGCCGACGGCGACGCTCCGGCATCTTTCAAGATCTTCGCGAGCATGCCGGTCGTCGTCGTCTTCCCATGTGTTCCAGATACTGCGATAGCCCGCTTCCCCGCCGATACCTCACCGAGCATACCGAAGTAGGAGAGCTGCGGGATGCCGAGCGAGCGTGCTTGTGCGCGCTCTGGATTATCTTCGGGCACAGCATCGCTGTACACAACGACATCCGCATCGGCCGGTACGTTCTCTGACCTCTGTCCGATCATGACAGTGATACCTTCCGACTCGAGGAGCTCCGTCACCGGACCAGACTCCCTATCCGAGCCGCTTACGCGAAACCCATCACCGCGCATCATCTGCGCAAGAGCGCTCATCCCTATCCCCCCTATCCCGATGAAATAGGCTTTCTTCGCTTCCTGCGTCATATAGCTCTCAATCTATCACTTCGATTGAGAATCCGCCTAGAGGGATAAGCTCTGCGGCCCGGTCCCGGAAATGCGGTGAATCCGCGCTAATGATGAAGCGCGTCGTACCCTCGCCTACCTCGCGCGGCCAGAGTTGGCGCTTCACGCGGTCTCCCACAGCATGAGCCGGATCAAAAAGAGGTACTGACCCAAGGACCCGCTCGAACACCTCCGCAACGAGCGGATAATGTGTACACGCGAGGATGAGCGTATCGAAGTCGCTTGGTTGTATATGAGCGAAAGCGTCTCGAATGATGCGTTCTATCTCCTCCTCCGAGGAACCGAATTCAATCGCCCGTGCCAAGTCAGGAATAGCCACGACTTCTATCTCCTTCCCTATCATGCGAAACGCATTCTGATAAATCTCTGAATTGATCGTCGCTGGCGTCGCCGTCAGAAGAAGCTTCGCAGGAGAGTCCTTGAAGAAATGCACGGTCGGCCCGACCATTTCAATGAGGTGCTCTGGCATGAGCGAAAGTGTGTCGAAGAGCGATACGGCAAGTGAAGCTGAGACACTGTTACAGGCACTCACGATGCTCCCTGCGCCCCGTGCCTGGAGTAGGCCTATGGCGTTCACGGTGAGCGACGAGAGCTCTGCATTCGATTTCGAACCATAGGGTGCGTTCTTGATGTCGCCGAAGTAGAGGATGTCAGCCGAAGGAATCTGTTCGCGAATGGCCTTGAGTACGGTGAGGCCTCCTGAGCCCGAGTCGAAGATGCCGATCATTATGAATGTTCCTGTACCAGCTTCACGAACTGGTCGCCACGGTCATATTCGTTCTTGAACATGCCGAAGGAAGCGAAGGCCGGAGAAAAGAGGATAATGTCGCCTGACACGGACGAAGCGAAGGCTTCATCCACGGCTTTCGAGAAATCATCGAAGACCGAAGCTCCTGGAAGGAATTCGAGGACGCGACTCGTTCCCGTCCCAGCGAGCAGGATGATCCGTTTCGTATAGTTCGGGATTTCATAGAGGAGCGTATTCATGTCGAGATCCTTGTCGGCACCTCCCATGATAAGCACGATATTCTTCGTACCTATGTCGAGCGCACGGAGTGCGGCAAGCGTCGCCTCAGGCGTCGTCGCGGTCGTGTCGTTATATATCTTCACACCGTTCGCTTCTCGAATGAACTCGAGGCGACCCGACACGCCGGCAAACGACTCGAGGGCTTTGCGGCTCGTCTCGTCAGGAATATCGAACACACGGGCGGCAGCGAGAGCAAGCGCCGCATTGTAACGATTATGAATCCCAGGGATATTGAGAACCCATGTATCGGGAAGCTTTAACTCATCGACGACGAGTGTCTTCGGCTCTATATGCTCGGCGTATTTCTCGATGATGGTCGGCGCACACTGCTTGCCGAGCACCAGCGTATCGCTCGGTTTCTGATATAAAAAGATGTTCGCTTTGTCGGCGAGGTACTGCTCGTGGTGTTTTTTATAATAGTTCTGATGATCGGGATACAGGGTCGTGAAAATAGCGACATGCGGTGAGATCCGGGCTTCACCGAAACCCTGGAGCTGCCACGAGTCGAGCTCAAGTACTGCAATATGATCAGGCGTCACCTCTTCAAGCAGAGCGAGGGTCGAAACGCCGCGCACGTTCCCCCCGAGCAGAACTTGCTTCCCCGCTTTCTTCAGAATCGTATGCACCATGTGCGTAACGGTTGATTTGCCGCGTGTGCCGGTCACGCCGATGGTGGGAATGTTTGCAATCTCCGCGAAGAGATCGGCGCTCATACGCACGGGGATGTTATTTTTTTCTGCTTCCGCGATATACATTGAATCGAGCGGCACGCCCGCTGCCTTCACGATGAGATCTCGATTGTTAAAATCTTCGAGCCGGTGTTCACCGAGGACGAACGTGATGTTCGGGAACGATTCGAGCTGTGCCACCGACTCAATGAGCTCCTCGTGCGTCTTCAGGTCCGTTACGGTTATTTCGGCACCGCATGCAGCCAGAAACCGAGCATCACCGACGCCTCGCCCCAGAAGGCCGAGGCCCATCATTGTTATCTTTTTCCCGTGGAAATGACTCGAGGCATCCATGCACCGAATCGTAGCGCATCACCGAGAGGAGCGCACGCCGACCTTATTCCCCCTCTGTTATTTGCAACTGACTACGGACGGGACGTCCTCGTGCGTGAGAGGAAGCGATGTTACAGGGACGACGGCGAGCACATAGGGCGCTGAGAGCGCCTGTGCAAGCATGCAGCCCTCTCCCGGATTCATAAGGGAGATTGTCACCATGCGATTCTCCGCATCCTTTACCTCCCTGACGGCTATCGAATAGCCGGCAGTCGGTTTCTGTCCAGCGAAGACGGCGAGTACCGTATGCGTCGCGAAGTCGATGGCCGGCGGTGTGCCGGTGGCATTAACCAGATCCCAAATTTCTTTCAATTCAGTAGCGGAGGTGATGTGATAATTCACCCGCGACGAAACTTTCGATTGCGTCCCTTGCGCGAGCTCTGTGAACGGTACGGCTATCGCCGATGGTTCAGTGTTTTGCGCTGCCGAGGGTTGGGGGCTCGGGAGATTCTTCGTGCCGTAGAGAAGGACAAGCGCGGCAACAACAACCGCCACGACCGAAACGCTGATGAATATTATCTTGTCTCGCATGTCTCTAAGTATACTCACATGTAACCCGTACTCTTATGGGACATGGGTATAACCAATATCGGTGCAAGTGGTAGGAGTCGAACCTACGACCATCCGCGTATCAGGCGGGCGCTCTACCAACTGAGCTACACTTGCGGGTGTTTGCTATTTGTATCAAAAAAAGCCCGAATAGACAACATGAGCTCTGCCTTCTTTGTCACCCCACCAATGTGGACAAAAACTAGGGCCTCGGAAGCGATTCCGAGACCCTCACCCTGCTGGCTCATGCCGCCCGTAGACCCTGTCGCTGCAATTCCTGCTCAAGATGCTCGAGAAAGCTTGTTGCCACCTGCTCGAAAGACGCTGGACGCGACCACGAGGCGAGCACTCGAAAGGCCTCTGCACTCTCCTCGCTCGTGAACGGCAATGAACTCATCGTCCCAATCGCCATTCGGTGCAAGATGTCTGCCGAAGACGATGCCCATGGATTCTGCAACCGAGAGGAGAGCTCTTCGCGAACCGCGACCTCGTGCCCCTTATAAGAGAAGGTCGCACTGACCGAGTCGAGCGTATGACAGGAACTGGCCATCATGATGGTAACGTCGCAAGGGCCAATGAGAAACGTCACATGACTCTTGGGGCTCGTGCCAATGACATTCCAGTGGTCCTCATAGAACAAGGTTCTGTTCCCTCCCAGGCGTTCACCTGTCTTTGCAATCCGCTGGATCGGCTTGCTAGCTGCAAACGCAAGAAGGCGACGCAGTCCGGTCTTGGCTCTCGATAGGCGACCCTTCAAGAGCCGCTCTTCCTTCTCCTTGCGCTCCGCCTGCTCTGCCAAGATTGCCCGTTGCGTCGCGTGAATGCGCCTGCTCGCGTCTCGCGCTGCCACAGACAACCTCCCCCCTACTGAAACTGCCCTTTGTTGCAGTTGCTTATCCATGAGATTCCTCCCGGTTGATTGATCAAAGTGCCCTACCCATGACTCTAGACCTCTCCCGACAAAAGTAAAGCTAAACGCCCCATCCGAGGCGTTTAGTGTTTGAGTATCGAAAAGATGTCTGGAGCCTTTTGTTCCGCCTATTCTGCTCTTGTTTGAAGGCTCACGTGTGGCCTTCAATCAACCATCGGGTTACGTTATCCGACTTCCGAGTACCGTTTAGAGACGAGTACTATCTCTCCTGGTTCGCAAGATTCAGAAGAGAGCGAACTCTCTTCTGAATCTTGCGAACCAGATCGACAAGCTATGCCTTTCGGGCAATAGCGATTCCAAATTGGATATGTTCCACGAACAGCTTCCGCTACCCGTGCCTTGTTCTGTGTTCCCCTCATATCGCTATGAGGCATGGACTATATCATCATCCGTTCTTCAAACCGCATTCGTTTCATCGGGTGCCATGACCCGACAATACGCGCAAAGTCTGCGTGCGATGCTGCGCTTACGAAACAGCGCCAGTAGTTTGGATCAACGCGATAACTCGGATTATGGAGTATACCGGTTCTTATACCCAGACTCTGAAGTATTTCTTTAAGTTTTTGCATCTTATCTCGATCTTTCTGAACAAGCTGTATGTAGAGTGAGGCGTCCCGATTGTGCGGAATACCTCCTTCTGCGTCAAAGAAACCGCGTATATAGGCCGCTTTTTCTTCACTTGTTTTGAGAGACAGAGGGTCGAACTTGAAATCAAGAAATGCAGCGGTCGTTTCAAGATCGTATACATCGCGCTCACCTTCTCGATACATCCACGACTTGTGGCCGAGATGACTCAGAAGGTCTTTGAGAACCGTTAGCCATTCAGTTCCTTTTTGGGAAAACCGAATGCGATTCTGGCGACGATACGCATCATGAAGCGCACCTTGCAGATAGGCCTTGATTTCAAACTCCGACTTGAACGGCGATCGGCGTGTAGTCTCTGAGGGGTCAATTACGACTTCCCTGCTGATTTTCTGCACCCAACGCATTGTCACGGGCATATTTTTATTATACCTCGTAGCGCGGGATACTCAGGTCTTCCAGCATATAGCCAATTTTATTTTTCGAGGGATTACTCCCAAGCGTCGCAACAGGTGCAGCATGCACCAACGACTTAGTCCTTGTCACTGAATTTGCCGTAGTCCTGCGCAAGGCAGACCTTCGGGCACCCCCAGCTCCCTTGACTTGACGGGCGGTGAGTACAAGACTCGAGAACGTATTCACCCCAGTTTGGCTGACCTGGGATTACTAGCAATTCCGGCTTCAAGAGGTCGGTTGCAGACCTCTATCCGTACTGGGGGCGGTTTTATAAGGATTGGCTCCAGCTTACGCTATTGCAACCTGTTGTACCGCCCATTGTATTATGCGTGCAGCCCAAGGTATCAGAGGGACATGCTGATCTGGCGTCATCCCCACCTTCCTCTCCCGTGAGGGAGCAGTCTCGCCTGACCATATAGGCAACAGGCAACGGGGGTTGCGTTCGTTACCCCACTGAAGGGAACAGTTCAAACCACGAACTGACGACGACCATGCATCACCTGTCCAGCACCCTCGAAGGCTCCGTCCCTTTCGGGTCGGATGCAGCTGGATTTCTAACCTTGGTAAGGTTCTTCGTTTACCGACGAATTAAGCCGCATAATCCACCGCTTGTGCGAGTCCCCGTCTATTCCTTTGAGTTTTAATCTTGCGATCGTACTACCCAGGCGGCT